>NZ_JBIPCS010000001.1:0-938728 GCF_044005985.1 Flavobacterium sp. FlaQc-49
CTTCCCATCCCGAACAGAGTAGTTAAGCCCGCCTGCGCAGATGGTACTGCAGTTATGTGGGAGAGTATGTCGTCGCCTTTCTTTTAAAAACCCTATCCAAATCGGATAGGGTTTTTTGTTTTATATACTTTTTTTTTAAAACCATATAAGTGATGTAAGCTCAGTTTAGACTTACTTTGCGAGCCTTGCGTAAACCCCTTGCGATCCTTGCGGTAAAAAACAGTACATATGACACCATTTTGCAACCTTGTTTTCTTGCTAAATAGAAGTTTTTGCAAAAATTAGGGCAACTTTAAAACCCTATTTACTATTTTGGGAATAAATTTTATATTTTTACTTAACTATAGAACAGTAGAATTATGCAAAATATTTTTCTTAGAGAAGATTGTGATCAATTCATTAATCGAATTAATCAGTTGAACTTGGATTCAAAAGGACTTTGGGGTAAAATGTCTATAGATCAGATGTTTGCTCATTGCAATGTAGCGTATGAAATGGTCTATGATACGATTCATCCGAAACCTAGTGGCTTTGTGAAATTTATTCTTAAGACATTGGTAAAGAATAAAGTAGTCAGTGATAAGCCTTTTTCAAAAAATAATCAAACAGCGCCACAATTTATAATTGCAGGGAATCGTGATTTTCAGGCCGAAAAAAATAGATTGATTGCGTATTTGATTAAAACTCAGGAATTGGGAGAAAGTGAATTTGATGGTAAAGAATCACATTCTTTTGGAAAACTGACTTCGAAAGAGTGGAATAATCTGTTTGCCAAACATCTGGATCATCATCTGACTCAGTTTGGGGTTTAAGAAAAAAGAACGGTTTATGAAAAAATATGTCCTTATTGTATTTTTATTTATTGGATTAATAACGAATGCACAAAAACAAGAAGTCCAAAAGTCTATTGAATTATTTTTTGAAGGTTTTCATGAAAAAGATTCAATGAAAATTAAGTCTGTTTGTTCGGATAAAATTATTTTGCAGTCTATCAGTGAGAATTCTCTGAAAGGAAACAAATTATCTGATGAAAAAGCAAAAGATTTTTACAAATCGATCGTATCAATTCCTGCCAGTGTCAATTTTAAGGAGAAAATTTTAGATTATAACATTCAAATAGACGGATCTATGGCTCATGTTTGGGCTCCTTATGAGTTTTATCTTAATGGTAAATTGAGTCATACAGGAGTAAATACATTTACTTTGTTTAAAGAAGAGACTTGGAAAATTATTTATTTAATTGATACAAGAAGGAAATAGCAGTGACCTATTGTATTTGAGTTGTATAATAATGACAAGAATCAGTTATTAAACAATCCTCACATTTGGGTTTTGGCCTACAGGTTTCTCTTCCCAGGAAGGAAATTGCCATTCCAATTTCAGACCAAATTGATTTAGGTATCGCAAGCATAAGATCTTTTTCTGCTTTAATCCCGTCTTTTGCTTCTTTGATTATTCCGATTCTGGGAGCTACACGAATAACATGTAAATCTGCAATAATACCTTCCGCAGGTTTGTTGGTTTCCCTTAAAATCACATTAGCAGATTTTCTTCCAATGCCTTTTAAAGCTGTTAATTCTTTCATATTCAAAGGGATATTATCATCCTTTTGTAGTGTTTTAGCGATATCAAGCAGCCATTGCAATTTTGTTGGATAATTTCTAACCTTGGTTATATACGATTTAAATGTTTCGGGATCTGCGTACGCTAAACTTTCAAGTGTAGGAAATTTTTCAAATAAAGCGGGCGAAATTGTGTTTATATTGGCATCAGAATCTTGGGCCGACAGCACGACCATTACAAGTAACTGATACGTATTTTTATAGTCCAAGGGATGCTTTTTACCTTTGTATTTCTTTAAAATTGGTTCCAGTTTTACTTCCCAATTTGGTGTTTCTTCAAATAAATCCATTTCTGTTTTTCTTTAAAAGTGACTAATTAAAAATTATAACTATCACAAAATTAAGTAGTTTCGATGAATTCTATTGTTTTTTTGATAACATTTTGATTTCCAAGGATTTTTCGGTGCCCCAGACCATCTGTAAGCGCTAAAGTTCCGTTTTCTAAATGTTTGTGAATATGAATTGCAGCCTTTACCGGTACTTCGGGATCATCATTATCGTGAATTACCAAGACCGGAATTTTAACTTTAGAAGCAGCTCTGTAAGCAGAATAATCATCCATTTTTGTCTGATATTGGCTTTCAAAATGATCGCGTAAAAGGGTACTCATTTTAGGTTTTAACCCAACTTTTGAAGTAAAATCATCCAAAATATCCTGTACAATATCTCCACTTCCGATAACGACAGCTTTTTTTACATTTAGTCCGTCTTTTATTGCATTCAAAACAGACATTCCGCCTAATGAATGTCCAATAGCAAACTCAAAAGGGCCATACAGCTTCTCAATTTCTAAAACAGATTCTATAAAATCAGACATTATAGTTGTTTTTCCATCCGATTTTCCATGTGCGGAAGCATCAAAACTTACTGTAGCATACCCTTTTCGTAAAAGTTCGTCGGCAATTTTGAATAATTGAGTACCGCGTCCCGACCAACCGTGTACAAGTATAACCTTCCGATCACTTTTTCCGTATTCATACACCACAATGTTTTTATTTATTGCCGGAACAAGAATGGTGCGTTGAATGCTTTTGTGATCCATATCGAGTTCTCTTTTAGGAACCTTGTGTTTTATGGGGGTTGTAAAAAGTTTTGCAGCATACTTTACGGTCAATTTTGTAGAGAAAAAAGCGCAAATTTTGCAGGATATAATAATAAACTGGGGAATTTTTAAAGATTGAATAGGATTGGAAGCCTTTTTTGTCATATTGGTAAATTTTGTCTCAAGCGCAGATTTCGGTTATTTTTCCTTAAATTTAAAGAACATAAAAGTAGTACAATTAATAAATTTTTGCTTTAAAAAACAGCAAGAATTTAGTTTGGTAAATGTGTTTTTAAAATTTTAGGATGGAAATATTTCATGTAAGTGCAGAATGTTACCCTATGGCAAAAGTTGGTGGACTGGCAGATGTTGTAGGAGCATTACCCAAATATCAAAATAAGGCCGGTCATCAGGTTCGTGTGGTTGTGCCTTGTTATGATACTAAATTTAAAAGAGAAAATGAATTTGAATGTGTTCATTGGGGAAATGTTAAATTGGGGAATTTTGATTTTCCATTCAGTGTTTTAAAAGAGACAACAGAGCAGTTAGGCTATGAGCTGTATCTGATTGAGATCAAAGAATTATTTGATCGCCCAAATATCTATGGTTATGAGGATGATATTGAGCGGTTTTTATCTTTTCAGATCGCTACTTTAGATTGGATTACAGCTCGAGAAACGGTTCCGGATGTAATAAACTGTCATGATCATCATACGGGATTAATTCCTTTTTTAGTAAAATATGCCTATAAGTATGAGCGATTAAAAAACGTTAAAACGGTAATTACCATTCATAACGGCTTGTATCAGGGCTGGTTTGGTTTTGATAAGCTGCATTATTTGCCTGAGTTTGATTTAATTCATGTCGGCTTTTTAGAATGGAATACTGCTATAAATTCTTTGGCTGTTGGTATTAAATGTGCACACGCGGTTACTACGGTTTCGCCAAGTTATTTGGATGAAATTAACCGTTCTGCAAATGGTTTGGAAGCGTTATTTAACCAGGTTCGGGACAAGTCAAAAGGCATATTAAATGGTATTGATATTGAAATCTGGGATCCGTCTAAGGACCAGATGATTGTAGAAAACTATTCGGTCGAAACTTTTGGTGCAGGAAAGCAGAAGAATAAAGAAAAGTTATGCGAGGAGTTCGAATTGGATCCATCAAAACCTTTGTTCAGCTTTATTGGAAGGCTGTTTGAAGAAAAAGGCGGTGATTTATTGCCTCAGGCTTCGGCGTTGGCTTTATCAGAGAATTTTGAAAGTATCAATATTCTGATTTTGGGATCCGGAAATTCAGATATAGAAGCTCAGTTGGTTCAATTGAGGAATGATTATAAAGGGTATTACAATGTTTTTATTGGTTATAATGAAGAATTAGCGCATTTGATTTATGCGGGTTCTGATTTTATCTTAATGCCATCCCGTGTTGAACCCTGCGGTTTAAATCAGTTGTATGCGCTGCGTTACGGGACGGTGCCTATAGTTAGAAGAACCGGAGGATTGCGTGATACCGTAATTGATTTTGGTGATGATGGAAACGGAATTTGTCATGATCAGGCTTCTGTGGGGGATATTTGTTACTCGATTAATCGGGCGGTTAAACTTTATGCCGATAAATCAAATTTTAATAAAATAATTGAAAGAGGAATGCGGACGGACCATTCCTGGGAAAGGGTGTGTGAGGAATACATCGAAATTTACAACTTAATAATTCAGAAAAATGAAGTTTAAAAAGAAAAATGTAGTTGCCATTATTTTAGGAGGAGGACAAGGATCACGTTTGTTCCCTTTAACAGAAACCAGATCAAAACCGGCTGTTCCGATTGGAGGAAAATACAGATTGGTTGATATTCCAATTTCAAATTGTATTAATTCTGATATTTTTAAAATATTCGTATTGACACAATTCAATTCAGCATCTTTGAATGCTCACATTAAAAACACCTTTAATTTCAGTATTTTCAGTCAGTCCTTTGTTGATATTTTAGCCGCTGAACAAACGCCTGATAATCCTACTTGGTTTCAAGGAACGGCAGATGCTGTGCGTCAATGTATGGCTCATTTTCAAAAACATGATTTCGAGCATGCTTTGATTTTGTCAGGGGATCAGTTGTATCAAATGGATTTTAATGAAATGTTAGAAGCCCATATTGCCAGTAATGCAGAAATTTCTATAGCCACACTGCCTGTAAACGCAAAAGACGCACCTGAATTTGGTATTCTTAAAACCAATCATGAAAGTTGCGTTGAAGCTTTTATTGAAAAACCCGAAGCTTCGCTCTTGCCACAGTGGGAATCGGAAGTAAGCGGACAAATGCAGGCCAAAGGAAAAAAATACCTGGCTTCTATGGGGATTTACATCTTTAATAAAAAATTATTAGAAGAGTTAATGGCCAATCCGGATACGAAAGATTTCGGAAAAGAAATTATTCCACAAGCCGTTGGTAAACATAAAATTTTGAGTTATCAGTACGAAGGATATTGGACCGATATTGGAAATATTGAATCGTTTTTTGAAGCGAATATTGGCTTGACAGCAGATATTCCGGAGTTTAATTTGTTTGATAATGACAATAAGATTTTTACACGTCCGAGGTTACTTCCTCCGTCTAAATTTCGAAATTCAACGATCAATCAATCTTTGATTTCTGAGGGATGTATTATTAATGCTAAAGAAATTAAGAGTTCAGTAATTGGTATTCGTTCCAGAATTGGCGAAGGAACCATTCTTGAAAACTGTTATGTGATGGGGAATGATTTTTATCAGGATCTTGATGAATTGAAAGAGGATACTGAAAAGAATAAAATTCATGTCGGAATTGGAGAAAATTGTTTTATAAAAAATGTTCTGGTCGATAAAAATGTACGTATTGGAAACAATGTTCATATTAACGGAGGAAAACATTTGGACAACTTCAGTAATGAATTATACAGCATCAAAGACGGAATTGTGGTCATTAAAAAAGATGTTATACTTTCTGATAATTTTAGAATAGAATAAAAAAGAATCTAATTGTTGCCTTTAAAAACCAATTATGAATAAAGTTATTACGCACTCTCTTTTTACTGATTTTGACATCGATTTGTTCAAGGCCGGAAAGCATTTTAGATTGTATGAAAAGCTCGGAGCACATTTGACAGAAGTTGACGGAGTAAAAGGAGTTTATTTTGCGGTTTGGGCACCTACAGCAGCTACCGTTTCTGTTGTTGGTGATTTCAACTATTGGACACAGGACGAGCATCAGCTAGAGGTTCGATGGGATTCTTCCGGAATCTGGGAGGGTTTTATTCCCAATATCGAAAAAGGATCACTTTACAAATATAAAATTAGATCGAATATAAATGGGGTGGTAACCGAAAAGGCTGATCCATTCTCTTTATACTGCGAAAAACCACCGCATACCGCTTCTGTTGTCTGGGATTTGAATTATGACTGGAAGGATGAAAACTGGATGCAATCGCGTCAGGAACATAATGGTCTCGATAAGCCTTATTCGGTTTACGAAGTACATTTAGGCTCTTGGAAAAGGGGAGAAAACAATCGTTTTTTGACGTATTTGGAGCTTGCCGAAGATTTAGTTTCTTATGTTAAAGAAACAGGTTTTACACACGTAGAATTTATGCCGATTATGGAGTACCCTTATGATCCTTCGTGGGGGTACCAATTAACCGGATATTTTGCCCCAACTTCCCGTTTTGGAAAGCCTCAGGATTTTATGGTTTTGGTCGATAAATTGCATCAGGCCGGAATAGGGGTGATTTTAGATTGGGTTCCGTCTCATTTTCCTGATGATGCACACGGTTTAGGCTTTTTTGACGGATCGCATTTATACGAACATCCGGATCGCAGAAAAGGTTATCATCCGGATTGGAAAAGTCTGGTTTTTAATTACGGACGCAATGAAGTTCGGGCCTTTTTGATTAGCAATGCTGTTTTCTGGCTGCAACATTACCATGCAGATGGTCTAAGAGTCGATGCCGTCGCTTCGATGTTGTACCTTGATTATTCCAGAAAAGAGGGTGAATGGGAGGCCAATATTTATGGAGGAAGAGAAAATCTCGAGACCATTAGTTTTCTGAAAGAATTTAATGAAGTTATTTACGCTAATTTCGAAGGAGTTCAGACCATTGCAGAAGAAAGTACTTCTTTTCCGATGGTGTCAAGACCTGTGTTTTCAGAAGGTTTGGGGTTTGGAATGAAATGGATGATGGGCTGGATGCACGATACTTTAAAATATTTTCAAAAAGAAACCGTCTACAGAAAATACCACCAGAATGAATTGACTTTTTCGATGACCTATGCTTTTAGCGAAAATTTCATGTTGCCGTTTTCGCACGATGAAGTGGTCTATGGAAAAAAATCAATTGCCAATAAAATGCCGGGTGATGAATGGCAAAAGTTTGCCAATTTACGTTTGTTGTACGGGTATATGTTTACACATCCAGGCACCAAACTGTTGTTTATGGGTTGTGAATTTGGGCAAAGTGATGAATGGAATTTCGAAAAAAGCCTTGATTGGTATTTATTGCAATACGATTATCATTCGGGAATAAAAAAAGTAATTACAGATTTAAATCAGTTCTATAAATCACATCCGGCATTGTACGAAAAACAGTTTGACAATGATGGTTTTGAATGGATTAATTATTCGGATCATCAAAATGCGGTGTTGGCCTACATTCGAAAAGGAAATGTTGCAAAAGAAAATTTGATTGTCGTTTGCAATTTCACGCAAGTAATACGGGAAAAGTACCGAATCGGAATTCACCAGAAAGGGAAACTAAAGCAGGTATTTAACAGTGATGATAAAAGTTATGGAGGAAGCGGAATCAGTAATCCGGGATCTCTAAAAATAGAAGCATCACCTTACGATGGAAGAGATTATTCGATTGAATTGACCTTGCCACCTTTGAGTGTAACGATTTATTCTTTTGAATAAAATCAGTCTGTTTTTGTACGATGGGATTTTGTCATTTTTTGGCTCGTAAATTATCGATTTTTTGCTTTTTTAAGACGGAATTGTTCACTCCCACAGAGAAAACGTTTTCGTGAATAAACCTCATATTTATAGAGGTTTAACTAGTTTTTTTGTATGTTTGAAAGAGATAGAATTGTTATAATTAATTTATCAGCGATATGATTACAAACACATCATTAGAATACAAAGGCGATTTATATCCATCAAAAATTGTCTCGTATGAACATGAAGGAGATTCCATTTTTTTTCACACAGACAATAAAGTAATCTTAAAAGTTACCATTCTCAGGGACAGTTTAATTCGGTTTCGCTTTACTACAAAAGGGTATTTTAGTACTGATTTTTCATATGCAATTGATAAAACACAGTTACATGGATATAATTTCCTTGAATTAACAGAAGAAGCAACTTATTTTCAAATCAGAACCAGCAAAGTAAAATGCAAAATTCAAAAGGCCGATCTTCGTTTGTCAATTTATGATTTAAGTGATTTTCTTATTTTGGAAGACGAACTTGGTTTTCATTGGGAAGAAAGTTATGAATATGGTGGCAACATCGTAAAAATGAGTAAGTCTTCTAAAGATGGAGAATGTTTTTATGGTTTAGGAGATAAAGCAACTCAGATGAATTTAAAAGGCAAAAGAGTAGAAAATTTTGCCACAGATCAATATGCTTTTCAAAAAGAACAAGATCCGCTATATAAAGTAGTTCCATTTTATATTGGCTTACATAACAAACAATCCTACGGGATTTTCTTTGACAATACCTTTAGAACTTTTTTCGATTTTTGTCAGGAAAGAAGGAATGTTACGAGTTTTTGGGCAGAAGGAGGAGAGATGAATTATTACTTCGTTTATGGTCCCCAAATGCAGGATGTTGTGACGACCTACACCGATTTGACTGGTAAACCCGAATTACCACCACTGTGGGTTTTGGGATACCATCAGTGTAAGTGGAGTTATTACCCGGAAAGCAAAGTAAAAGAAATTACCTCAAAATTTAGGGAGCTCAAAATTCCATGTGACGCGATTTATCTGGATATTGATTATATGGAAGGCTTTCGCTGTTTTACCTGGAATAAAGACTATTTTCCGGATCCAAAACGTATGGTAGCCGAATTGGCTGAAGATGGTTTTAAAACAGTGGTAATTATCGATCCTGGTATCAAAATCGACAAAGACTATTGGGTTTACAAAGAAGCATTAGAGAAAGATTATTTCTGCAAAAGAGCCGATGGTCCTTATATGAAAGGAAAAGTATGGCCCGGCGAATGTAATTTTCCCGATTATACAAATCCTGCGGTAAGGGAATGGTGGGCGGGATTATTTAAAGAATTAATTTCGGACTTTGGTGTAAAAGGAGTTTGGAATGATATGAATGAACCGGCCGTAATGGAGGTTCCAAATAAAACTTTTCCGATGGATGTTCGTCATGTTTATGATGGGAATCCGTGTAGTCATAGAAAAGCGCATAACATTTATGGTACACAGATGGCCAGAGCGACGTATCACGGGGTAAAACGATTTGCTTATCCAAAACGACCGTTTGTGATTACAAGATCGGCCTATTCCGGTGCACAACGATATACCTCTTCCTGGACTGGGGATAATGTTGCCACTTGGGAACATTTGTGGATTGCTAATATTCAGGTACAACGAATGTCGATTTCAGGAATGGGTTTTACCGGTTCTGATATTGGCGGCTTTGCAGAACAACCAACCGGAGAATTGTATGCACGCTGGATTCAATTAGGTGTATTTCATCCGTTTTGCAGAACGCATTCTTCGGGAGACCACGGGAATCAGGAGCCTTGGGCTTTTGACGAAGAAGTGATCAATATTACCCGAAAATTTGTTAGTCTTCGTTATCAGTTATTGCCGTATTTGTACACCATGTTCTGGCAGTATATTGAAGAAGGGATTCCGATGTTAAAACCGCTTGTTTATTACGACCAGGAGGATACACAAACCCATTATCGCAATGATGAATTTATCTTTGGGAATCAGATATTAGTTTGCCCGATACTGGAACCTAATTCGTTAGGCAGACGTATGTACATTCCAAGAGGAGAGTGGTACAATTACTGGACCAATGAGTTCTCAAACGGAGGAAGAGAAGTGTGGGTAGATACTAAATTTGATGAGATTCCAATTTTTGTAAAAGGAGGCGCTATCATTCCAAAATACCCTGTTCAGCAATATGTCGGAGAGTTAGAGTTTGATGAATTGACATTGGATTTGTATTTCAAAAACGGAAAAGAAAAATCGTTTGTATACGAAGATTCTCAAGACGGTTACGATTATAAAAAAGGACGCTATAGTTTTCTGTCTTTCACAACAATCGGAAAAGAAAAAGAACTGATTGTGCAGTTGCACAAAGAAGGAAAATTCGAAACAAATTACAGCAAGTATAAAATCAATTTAATCGGATTGCCTTTTAAAGTGACGGCAATTGAAATTGATAATGAAAAAGTAGCATTTGATGAAGTTGGCTTCTCAGAAAATCAATTTTTAATAGTAAATAAAGAATTCAGCGAACTCCACATCACAGGAGAATAGTACTATTTTGATATATTTTAATTGAATTATGTAAATGAGGATTTCATAATAATCGTATTTTTGTTACTTTAAATATCAGGAATTATGAAAAAATATTGGTTAGGAGGAACAGCTGTTATTCTTATGATGGGCTGTGCAACAAATCCGATTACAGGAAAGCAAAATTTGAACTTTGTTTCAAACAGTGAATTGTTTCCGTCTTCTTTTCAGCAATACAACCAGTTTTTAACTGAAAATAAAGTGATTACGGGGACAGCAGATGCTAAAAAGGTAGAACTTGTTGGTATGAAAATTAAAGCTGCTGCAGAAAAATACCTGACGTATTTAGGACAAACACAATATTTAAAAGACTACCGTTGGGAATACAAGTTAGTTGACAATAAAGAAGTTAATGCCTGGTGTATGCCGGGCGGTAAAATTGTAGTGTATTCCGGTATTTTGCCGATCACCAAAGACGATGCAGGTTTAGCAACCGTAATGGGACACGAGGTTTCGCATGCCTTGGCTAATCACGGAGCACAACGAATGAGTGCGGCTCAATTGCAACAAATCGGAAGTGTTGCTCTGGGAGCAGCTACCAGCGGAAAAACACAACAAACACAACAAATATTCTCGCAAGCTTACGGACTTGGTACGCAGGTTGGCGTTATGCTGCCATTTAGCAGAGGAAACGAAACCGAAGCAGACAAAATTGGACTGACACTTATGGCAATTGCCGGTTATAATCCGGATGATGCAGTAGCATTTTGGAGTAGAATGTCTGCTAAATCAGGTGGAGCATCAACTCCCGAGTTCATGAGTACACACCCGTCTGACGCTACAAGGATTGCTAATATAAAAGCATTGATACCTGAAGCAAAAGCTACAGCACTTAAGGTAGGAGTTATTAAATAGGGCTTCGACTTCGCTCAGCCTGACATTTTAGGTTTTAGGTTGTTTTTTTAGTCTTTGCTTTTTTTATAACGATTGTCCTGTTGAGCGAAGCGCTTCAGCTTTGCTCAACAGGACATTTCAGTTTTCAGTCTCCATTTTATTTGCACCGATTGTCAGGCTGAGCGAAGTCGAAGCCCCTACAGCTATAACTTAAAACCATACACTTAAAACAAAATAAGCCTTTCCCTATTATTTTTGTTGATCTTTGAAAGGTGCGATGCGTTTCTTTTTTTATAAAAAATGATGTTCTTAATACTGTAATAATGAATTCTTAATAAAAAAGAGATAAATTCGCAGCTTAATTAACCAACCCATTTTTATGAAGAACTTACAAAAAGGAGATAAAAAATTGCTAAATGCCTGGGCATTTTACGATTGGGCAAACTCTGTTTATACACTTACCATTGCATCGGCAGTATTTCCAATTTTCTACGACAGCTTATTCTCAGATGACAACCATTATATAGATGTTTTTGGGATGCACTTAAAAAATTCTGCTTTGATTAGCTTTATTACAGCTGCAGCATTCTTGGTTGTTTCTTTTATTTCCCCTTTCTTATCCGGTATTGCGGATTACGTTGGAAACAAAAAATCTTTTATGAAGTTCTTTTGTTATGTTGGAGCATTATCCTGTATGGGATTGTATTGGTTCGATCTTGCTAATATTTATGTTGGGTTGGCTTTCTATTTCTTAGGATTGATAGGATATTGGGGAAGCTTGGTCTTCTATAATTCCTATCTTCCGGATATTGCTTTTCCGGAACAGCAAGATAAAATTAGCGCCAAAGGCTATTCATTAGGATACGTGGGAAGTGTTCTCTTGTTAATTATTAATTTGGTGATGATTATGGGGGCAGAAAATGGAGCAGCAAAGATGCAAGCAATGCGATATTCTTTTATCATGGTTGGTGTTTGGTGGGTTCTGTTCAGTCAATATACTTACTTTTTCTTGCCTAAAGGAAGTAAAGAAACTACTCAGAAATTATCACGTGATGTTATATTTAATGGTTTCAAAGAGCTAAAAAAAGTTTGGGGTCTTATGAAAGAGAATATTCCATTGAAACGTTACTTGGGAGGGTTTTTTGTTTCAAGTATGGCAGTTCAAACCGTTATGTTAGTTGCTACTTATTTTGGAGCTCAGGAAATTCAATGGGAGACAGAAGAAGATGGTACTATTGGTTTAATAAAATGTATCTTGATCATACAGTTGGTAGCCGTTGTGGGTGCAATTTGTACTTCAAAAGCTTCAAATAAATGGGGTAATATCCCAACCCTGATCGTAATTAATGGTATTTGGGCTACATTTTGTGCTTTGATCTATTTTATCACTTTACCAATTGAGTTTTATGTAATGGCAACCATGGCAGGATTTGTAATGGGTGGAATTCAGTCTTTGTCTCGTTCTACTTATTCGAAATTATTGCCGGAAACAGAAGATACAGCTTCGTTTTTTAGTTTCTACGATGTTGCGGAAAAAATCGGAATCGTAATCGGAATGTGTGTTTACGGAATTATTGATCAAATTACCGGAAGTCCACGTGCGGCAATCGTTATTTTAGCTCTTTTCTTCTTAACATCTATTTTTCTTTTGAGAAGAGTTCCAAAAAATGCAACTTCAAAGTAATTAGTAGGTCAAAGACCAGTTGTAAATCTATTTTAATAAAGAGTAATACCCTGATAAATCCTTTACGGATTCATTAGGGTATTAATTTTTGCAATCATCTGTTTGGCATTGTTGTTCTGGGGATTTAGCTCCAATGATTTTTTATAGTTTTGTTTTGCTAATTCTAATTTTCCGGTTAGCTCATAGATTTCACCCAGACTATCGTAAACATTAGCAGATTGTGGGTATTCGCTGCAGTTAAGTGAAAATAACTGTATAGAAAGAGCGGTTTGCTTTTTGTTATAAACACTGTATCCTAAATTGTTGATGGCCTCTTCAAAATTAAAATCAGGATATTTTTGTCTCAACTTTTTGAATGCAACAACGGCAGTTTCAAATTTAGAGTTATCAAAAATTTCAATCATCCTAGTTTGTGGAGTCCTGATTTCATCTAATGTAAGTTCCAGTTTTTTAACCGCATCACCTTGGCGGGAAATGGTGATTCCTTTTAACTCATTTTTGTTATTCAAGTTAAATTGAATGTTATTTGGGTAATTGTCAACCTTAAAAGTATTATTGCCTAGGTAGTACATTCTGCTTTTTTCGGTATCAAAATTTTCTTTGAAGAAAGGGGAATGGAGGTATAGTTTTTTGTTTTCTTCGAAGATTTTTGTCGTTCCGAGACGGTTATAGCCGTAAAGAATTTCGGTGTAATATCCTTTTATGGCATTACGTAGTGCGAAGGGAGTTTCTTTGGTTGTTTGTTCATCGACCGGAATAGTCCAATTGAGTTTGTTTATAACTTCTTTAGTGATATAACTCATTAAAGGATAACGATTAGGTTTGTCACCATTGGCTAAAATCGCAATTCCGTTCCCTTTTTTCATAGTGGCTAAAAGTTCTCCGCCAACGCCTGTGTTAGAGCCATCATGCGTAAACCAATCCTGATTGCCCCAACCTAAACTTCGTTGCCAGCCGTAACTCCAGCCTCTTGGACCGTTTAACGTCACGATTTGGGTCACTTTTTGAGCAACGGCCGTGGAAATTACAGTGTTTCCTTTTCCCAATAAAGCCTTTTGCATTTCGATGGCAATAGTGGCCAGATCAGTGGGAGTAGACCACAAACCCGAAGGAGCTACTTGTGGCGTAATCGGAATTCCGGTTTTGATAATTTCTCCTTTTGAATTATGCACTTTTGCTATATTGCTTAGAAAGCCGTTTTCATTAGGTTGAACCATGGTTGAGTTTTGCAATTTTAAAGGATCAAGCAGCTGTTCTTTTACAATTTGGGCCAACGGCTTTCCAAGACGGTCTTCGAGAGCACATTGAAGGATCACATATCCACCGCCGCTGTATTCCCAATTGGTTCCCGGTTTAAAAAGAAACTCAATTTCCTTTTTGGATCTGGGCAATAATTTTCCCTGCAGACTCTCCACAATTGTTGGAATTGAATCACCTTGATAATAATCTTCAAAACCGCCTTGACTTGTTCCGGCTGTATGAGCTAAAAGCTGTTTCCAGGTTACATTGCTGCTTTTTGTGAAGTCATTTTCGGGTAATTTCCATCTTTTAAGGTAGTTGGAAATAGGATCATCGAGATTAATTAAACCTTTTTCTTCCAGAATAGCGCAAACTATTGCCGTAATGGGCTTTGATATGGAGGCGGTTGAAAAAGCTGTATTTGCATTGATTTTTTCTTGTGAATCGGCGGCTTTAATTCCCCATTCGCTTGTCCAGATTATTTTGTAATTTTCAAATACTGCAACACTTAAGCCCTTTAGATTGTGTTGGGCCATAAGTGATGTTGTACTTGCTTTTAAACTATTTAAAGCACTTATTTCAACTGTATTTTCTTTGCTCTGACCAAAAGATAAGGCACAAGAAAGCACCAGAAGGAAAATGTAAATTGTCCGTCTCATTATTATCGGTTTTTTTAAGGAATGGTTTTTAGATTACGCTAATTCTTTGCATTTTTTAAGGCGTAACATTTTTAGTAGCAGGTTTTAAATCTGCCAAGAGACCTTCGGCAGCAGCCTCCAGATGTGTGCCTGAATCTTTATCACTTTGATTCATGATAATTGAAAAGCCTAAATTATACTCTGAGTGTATTTTAAGTATATTTTGTGTGCCATTAGAGCCTCCATCTTTGGCATAAGCAATAGTTTTATCGGGAGCTTGTTGAATTTCCCAAAAATAACCCATATCGCCATTTGTATAAATTCTTCGATGGGATTCAGTAACAACCTTGTTAGTTCTGTCCAGTTCAAATTTTATAAATTTAATTAGGTCGCTCATAGTAGATTTGAGCATCTTAGAAGCGCCCCAAAGATTGCTGGATAAAGGAGTCATTAGTAATCCGCTTGCATTATAGCCGTTGGCAAGTACATCGGTAGCAGCCAATTTAACCTTTGTGGATTTCATTCCGGCTTTGTCAAAAATATGTTGCTGTAATAAATCCTGATAGTTCTTTTTGTAAACATTCTCCAGAATATGGGCGCACAATTCAGGGCCCAGTGCTCCGTATTTAAAGGCTGTTCCCGGAAGAGTGTCCACTTTTACACGTCGCAGAGCAGTAAAAAAATCGGTTTTGGTATACGATTTATCAAGTCTGTTTTTGTGAACAAGAAAGCTGTCAGGGCTGTATTCCTGTCTAATTTCTTTGGTATCCGGAAAAGGAGTTAATATCCCGCTTCTGTGGGTAACCAGATTTTTAATTTTTATTGGGTTTTTCTGAAACTCCAAATTTGAAAATTCTTCGTTCAGATATTTCCGAATGTCATCGTCTAATTTTATTTTCCCGTCCAGGACTGCATTTGCAACAAGTGTCCCTGTAAAAATTTTTGTGGTAGAAGCGATTTCAAAAAGAGTCTCGTCAGTAGCTTTGTTTCCTTTTCCTTTGTCGATTTCGCCATAATGTCTGGTGTAGACTTTATCGTCTATTACAACACCAATAGAGACAGAATAAGACTTTGAATTGGTTAGTAATGTAGCGGCATTTTTATCGAGAGAAGCAAAAATTTCTTTTTCGCTAATTGGGTTTGCTTTTTGCTGGCTTAGACATGGAAAACCGATGCTTAATAAAAAAGCAATAATTAAATGTCTCATGATTTTTACGTTATTAATTATTGCTTTTTATGATTTTAGTTAGCTGTTTTTATGCTTTGGAAATGTTTCCAGAACCCGAAACTTTTACATCACGTTTCTCTGGATTCCCTTCATATTTGATATTACCGGATCCGGATACTCTTGCTGTTAGAGTTTCATTGCAGTTAACACGACCGTTGCCGGAACCTGAAATGTTGATATCAGCATTTTTTGATTTCAAGTCCGCTGCATCTATATCTCCTGAACCTGATAGTTTAGTAGTAAAATTATTGGCTGTTCCTTTCAATCGTACATTTCCTGATCCGCTTAAATTAAGATCCAGATCATTAGAATCGATACCTAAATTAAAGTTTCCTGAACCCGAAAGTTTAGCCGAAAATTTATCGTTTTTGATATTGTTTTTAGTTTGAATATCTCCTGAACCGGATAAAGTCACTTGAGATATTTTTTCGAACGGAATCGTAATTTGTATTTTTTGACGGGAACGAATATTGGTGTTTTTCTTCATGGAAATTTTCAAAGTATTTTCTGAAACTTCAACTTGCACCAAGGGCAGTAAATTTTCTTCTCCTTTGAGGGTAATATTTCCTTCTTTTCCGGAAACCAGGTCTACATCAAAAGAACCTGAGACTTTTATTCCGTCATAATCACTTGTATTTCGGGTTTCGGTACTTATTTTACCGTTTCCTGTTACCTTATTTGACGACTGTGCATTAGCTGTTAAGCTTAAAAGAAATGCACCACAAACTAATAATTGAATTGATTTTTTCATATTTATACTTTTTTTGGTTATTGTTTTTTAGTTAACGTTACACTGCCATAACTTGAATTGACAGCGATTTTATTTTGTCCTTTTTTCTTATAAAAGCCACTTATTCTTTTACTACTGTTTTTAGTTTCTGAAGATGAGATATCTAATGAACCATCATTTTTAATACCACCATATCGGTTGTTGATATCAAAATCAAAAGCGAAGTTGGTATCATAACCCAACGAAATATCGGAGTATTCGGAGGTTACAGTCACGTTATTGGCTTTTTCGTTTATGATTCCAACATTTAGTTTACTGTAGGTCAGATCGGCGCTTAAGCTGTTTAAAAGTTCGCCGACATTGACTGTAAGGTAATTTCCGGAACCGGCAACAGAGCCTATTTTTTCAAACTTAAATTTACCGTAATTACAATCGTATTTAACACTTTGTCCATCACCAATCACTAGGTCTGTATAATTGGTATCGAGGGTAATTTTACCGGCATCATTGATTTTTAGTCCGGAATATCGGGCTTCAATAGTTCCGCTTTTAATATAATCAATGCTTGAATTTTGACAGTACTCGATTTGAATGTTATTAGCATTTCCGTTTAATTTACTAAGTTCTACTTTGCCGTATTTGCAAAAAATATCAGTAGTAGAAGCCAAATCTCCTGTAACAATGTTTCCATATTTGTTACTAAGTTTTACCGTCCCGTTTTTCGGGATTTTAATGACGTAGTTAATTTCAAAACTATTACTGCTTCCTCTGCTTTTAAAAGAAGAACTTCCAAGCGACGTAACAGCGCTAACCATTGCTTTTAAAGCCGTAATATCTACCGTTATGCTATTTAATCTTTCGTTTACCCAATTTTCATTCCCTCCGGTTACTTTGATGGTAATGTCCAGATCAATTTTATCTTCATCCCAGGTTGTTACAGTGATGTTGCCGTATTTATTGTCAATATCTATTCCGGCATTGGAATTGACGATATAGGTTTTTTTGATTGTTTTTTGTTTTGAAATGTAGCCTTCATCGTTTGAAAATCCCAAGAAAGGAATCAAAAGAAAGAGCATCAGGAGGTTATAGTGTTTTTTCATTTGTCGTATTTTTTAAGTTTTCGTTTTCTTCTATTCGTTGTAAAACCGTTTGTAAAAAAGAGATTCGGGTTTGAAGATTGCTAATCATGGCGTAAATAATCTGTTTGTTTTCACCATTTTTCTGCAATTCGTTTATGATTTTCTGATAATCGGCATCAAAAACTTTCATCTGTTTTAAAGCGTCATTTATAATTTGCTCATTTTCAGGCGAACTTTTTTCTTTTAGTTTAACCAGTTCGTTATCAATTAAAATATTGAATATAGAATCGGTTCGTTTGGTTTCGTTGGACGCAAATTGAAACTGCTTTGGCTTCGTGTCATTGTTATAAAAAACAGATATTCCAATCAGTAAGGCAATAGACGCTGCAATTCCCCACACGGCATAATTATTTCTCTTAGGTTTCTTTTGATGGTTTAGTTTATTCAGGAAATCAAGTTGGTGATCCGGATTTATTTCCTGTACATCCCACTGATTTTCCAATTTTTTAAACAATTGTTCTAAGTTGTCATTTTCCTTTTTCATATTTCCTCTAATTTTTTTCGTAAATTTTCTTTAGCTCTGCTTAATGTGGTACGACAATTGGCATAGCTGATATTTAAAATTTCGCAAATTTCTTCCTGATCATAACCTTCAATAAAAAAGAGGGTCAAAACCATTCTGTAATTGTCTTTTAATCCTAAAATGGCATCTAAGACCTGTTTTACTTTTAAGGAGTTCAAATCAATACTTTCAGAAAAGAAACTATCATCTTCCTCAATTTTGTAAAGTGTCTTGCTTAGATCCTCGATTTGAAGAGCATTATTCTTCCTATAAAAATCAATACTGTAATTGACAATTATTTTTTTTAACCACGCCCCAAAAGCAACTTCCTGCTTATAGTCGTTAATTTTTGTAAAAGCTTTCAAAAAACCTTCCTGCATGACGTCTTGTGCAAAATGTTCGTCTTTTACAATTCTGTACGCCACATTATACATGGCTTTACAATAACGGTTGTAAACTTCGAATTGTGCTTTTTGATTGTTCTCTTTACAAAGCGTGATTAATTCTTCGATATTTTGGTTTGTTATATTCAAGTAATGGTTGCTAGTTTTTAATAAGGACTTTGCTTTTTTTGGTTTGTTACAGTTTCAATGAAAATTAATTTATTTTTTTTCTGAAATATTCTTTTTTTGTTTGATAGTCGTTGTTCATTGGGGAGTAGGAGTGGTTGTAATTGATTGTCTATTCCTGATTTGTGTTTTTATTAAAGCCGTCAGAAGGTTTAGGATTATCCACACAATAAAAATAAGGTATAAATTTGTTTTGGCACAATGATTGTCTATTTTTACGGTCTATCTTGTGGAGGATATACTTAGGATTGTTTTACCAAAAACTAGCATATCTAAGACCATATCTACAGTTAGGATTGAACTTTTAATGACAAAACGACTTATATATTATTATGTCAAACCATAAAATACTTACTATTGACAATCTGTCACTTCAAGAATTTGACTCAGAGGCAGAATTAATTCCATTATTAACTCCAGAAGACGAAGAAGAAATGAATAACGAAGAGCTTCCGCTTTCGTTACCTATCTTGCCTTTGCGTAATACTGTTTTATTTCCTGGTGTTGTGATTCCTATTTCGGCAGGAAGGGATAAGTCTATAAAATTAATTAATGATGCGAATGCCGGTGGAAAAATCATTGGTGTTGTTTCTCAGATTAATGAAGAAGATGAAGATCCGTCTAAAGATGATATTCATAAAATCGGAACGGTAGCAAGAATTCTGCGTGTTCTGAAAATGCCTGACGGGAATGTTACTGTAATTCTACAAGGAAAAAAACGTTTTGAAATTGACGAAGTCGTTTCAGAAGATCCTTATATTACAGCTACTATAAAAGAAGTTTCAGAAGAACGTCCCGATGAAAATGATACCGAATTTGTAGCGATTTTGGACTCTGTTAAAGAGTTGGCTATTCAAATTATAAAAGAAAGTCCAAACATTCCTTCCGAAGCTACTTTTGCGATTAAAAATATTGAAAGTCAATCGTTTTTAATCAATTTTGTTTCTTCTAATATGAATTTATCGGTAAAAGAAAAACAAGGTTTATTATCGATAAACGGACTAAAAGACAGAGCCCTTGAAACTTTACGTTATATGAATGTAGAGTTGCAAAAATTAGAATTGAAAAATGACATTCAGTCAAAAGTTCGTTTTGATTTAGATCAGCAACAACGCGAGTATTTCCTTCATCAGCAAATGAAAACCATTCAGGAAGAATTGGGTGGCGTTTCGCAGGAAGAGGAAATGGACGAAATGGGGCTGAAAGCAAAAACTAAAAAATGGGACGAGAAAACGCAAAAACATTTCGAAAAAGAACTGTCGAAAATGCGTAGAATGAATCCACAATCTCCTGATTTCGGGATTCAACGTAACTATTTAGAGTTGTTTTTAGAATTGCCTTGGGGTGAATATTCTAAAGATAAATTTGATTTAAAACACGCTCAGAAAATATTAGACAAAGATCATTTCGGACTTGAAGAAGTTAAGAAAAGAATGGTAGAACATTTGGCTGTACTGAAACTTCGTAACGATATGAAATCGCCAATTATTTGTTTAACAGGACCTCCGGGTGTTGGTAAAACCTCTATTGGTCGTTCTGTTGCCGAGGCTTTAGGACGTGAGTATGTGCGTATTTCGTTAGGTGGTTTACGTGATGAAGCAGAAATTCGCGGACACAGAAAAACCTATATCGGTGCCATGCCGGGAAGAATTATCCAGAGTTTGAAAAAAGCAGGAACATCAAATCCGGTTTTTATTTTAGATGAAATTGATAAACTTTCAAGCGGAAACAGCGGTGATCCTTCTTCTGCTTTATTAGAAGTTTTAGATCCGGAGCAAAACAATTCTTTTTATGATAATTTCCTTGAAATGGGATATGATTTGTCTAAAGTAATGTTTATTGCGACTTCAAATAATATGTCAGCCATTCAGCCGGCGTTACGTGACAGAATGGAAGTGATTAAAATGTCAGGGTATACGATTGAAGAAAAAGTAGAAATTGCAAAAAGACACCTTTTTCCAAAGCAATTAGAAGCACACGGTTTAACGACTAAAGATTTGACAATTGGTAAAAAACAATTGGAGAAAATTGTAGAAGGATATACACGTGAATCCGGTGTTCGTAATCTGGAGAATAAAATCGCTCAGGTCATTCGTAATGCAGCAAAAGCAGTTGCAATGGAAGAGGAATACAATAAAAAAGTTACAGACGAAGATATCGTAACTGTTTTAGGTGTGCCAAGATTAGAACGTGATAAATACGAAAATAACGATGTTGCAGGAGTTGTAACAGGTTTGGCCTGGACAAGTGTTGGAGGAGATATTTTATTTATTGAATCTTTGATCTCTGAAGGGAAAGGAGCTCTTACCATTACAGGAAATCTAGGAAATGTAATGAAGGAATCGGCTACAATTGCTTTAGAATACATCAAAGCAAATGCTAAGAAATTAGGTCTTAGTGTTGAGTTGTTCCAGAAATACAACATTCACTTACACGTTCCGGAAGGAGCTACACCAAAAGACGGTCCAAGTGCCGGTATTGCCATGTTGACTTCTTTGGTTTCTTTGTTAACGCAAAAGAAAGTAAAGAAAAGTCTTGCTATGACGGGAGAGATTACACTTCGTGGAAAAGTTTTGCCGGTAGGTGGAATTAAAGAGAAAATCTTAGCAGCAAAAAGAGCCAACATCAAAGAGATTATCCTATGTCACGAAAACAAAAGTGATATTGACGAAATAAAAGCGGAATATTTAGAAGGGCTGACCTTTCATTATGTAAAAGAAATGAGTGAAGTATTGGCTTTGGCATTGACAGATCAAAATGTTAAAAACGCTAAAACGCTGAAATAAATTTCTATATAAAATCCCAAAAATATAAATTCCAAATTCCAATAAACTGATGCTTTTTTAGTTTGGAATTTGGAATTTATATTTTTGGGATTTATTTATTTTTATAAGTTTATAATTTTATCTTCGCAGTTGCGTTATCTCCCTATAGGAACGCCTCAAAAAGCATGTTAAAACGACTTGTTGTATTTTTTATGTTATTGATTTGTTCGATTTCTTTCGGGCAAATAGGGGGACGTTACACGTATCAGTTTCTTAATTTAACGACTTCACCAAGGCAGGCAGCGTTAGGTGGAAAAACGATTACAATTTACGACGACGATGTGAATCAGGTTATGTTTAATCCGGCGACTTTAAACGAAGATATGGACAATCATCTGGCTATGAATTACGGAAGTTATTACGGGCAGGCCTCTTACGGGACGGCTTCCTACGCTTATACGTATGACAGGCACTTGCAGACTTTTTATGCCGGAGTAAGTTATGTAAATTACGGTACATTTGAAGGGTATGACGAAAACGGTCAGGCGACTTCAGATTTTACAGGTAATGAAGGAGCGCTTTCGTTAGGGTATGCATATAATATTCCTTTTACAGATGTTCATGTCGGAGCAAATGTGAAGCTAATAACTTCAACGTTAGAAACTTATAATTCTATTGGAGGTGCAATTGATTTAGGTTTTTTGTATATAATTGAAAAAAATGATTTAAATTTGGCTCTTGTAATTCGAAATATTGGAACTCAGTTCACAACTTATTCCGGAATACAGGAAAAATTGCCCCTTGAAATTATTGCAGGAGTGTCGCAAGAACTAGAGCACGTGCCGCTTCGCTGGCATCTTACTTTAGAGAATTTGCAACAATGGAATGTTTCGTTCTCGAATCCGGTTCGTGGCGAAACAAACTTAGACGGTACGGCGAGTAAAGAGAAAGTTTCTTTTGTAAACAACGCCTTACGACATGTTATTGTTGGTGTCGAGCTTTTTCCTAAAAAAGCATTTAATATCAGATTGGGGTATAATTTTAGAAGAGGTGAGGAGTTAAGAATTGAAGAACAACGTAATTTTTCGGGAGTTTCTTTAGGGTTTGGTTTAAAAATGAATCGATTAAAGTTTAATTACTCATATTCAAAATATACTTTAGCGGCTAATACTAGTCTTTTTGGACTAATGTTTAACTTTCAATAGGTGATTTTATGAAGCTATTTTATTTAATTCTCTTGGTAACTGCAGGTTTTTTTAATACCTCGAATATTGCTTTGGAAGAGGAGGATGTATTGACTGCTATAGATATTGAAAGGATAAATACCCATATCAATGAGGTAAAGGAAAAGATTGCGATTAGCTCTAATTACAATCAAAAAATTGCTTTTCTGGTTGATATGAAAATCAAATCCGGTAGAAATCGCTTTTTTGTGTACGACATTGAAAATGATAAAATTATAGATCAAGGACTTGTTGCCCACGGATCCGGATCAGAAACAGGAATTGGTGGGGAGTTAAAATTTAGCAATACACCGGAATCTAAAGCAACTGCATTAGGAAGATACTCCATCGAAAAATGTTATAAAGGAATTTTTGGTAAGGCCTACAGACTTGCTGGTCTGGATGAAACCAATAATAACGCTTTGAAAAGAGCTATAGTTTTACATCAATATTCAGCTGTTCCGGAAAACGAGCAGGATTATTATATTTCACGTAGCCAGGGTTGCCCAATGGTTAGTGAAGCCTTCTTCAAAAGAATAGAAAAAATAATTGATACTTCCAGATCAAGAATTATTTTAGATATTTACTACTAAAAAATCGTCCACACTTATTATTAATTTATAAAATCAAAAAGATTATTTTGAAAAAAATAACCATTGCAATTGACGGATTTTCGTCAACAGGAAAGAGTACTTTAGCAAAACAATTGGCAAAAGAATTAGAATACGTATACGTCGATACGGGAGCAATGTACAGAGCGGTAGCTTTATTTGCAATGCAAAATCAATTAATAGGACCTGAATTCTTCGATAAAACAGGCCTTGTGGATTTCCTTCCAAAAATTCAATTAGAGTTTAAATTCAATGCAGATTTAGGATTTGCAGAAATGTATCTGAATGATGAAAATGTTGAAAAACAGATTAGAACCATTGAGGTGTCCAGCTATGTAAGCAAAGTGGCTGAAATTTCAGAAGTGCGTGCTAAATTGGTAGAGCAACAAAAAGAAATGGGTAAAAACAAAGCTATCGTTATGGATGGCAGAGATATAGGTACTGTAGTTTTTCCTAATGCTGAGCTTAAAATTTTTATGACTGCAAGTGCGGAAACGCGTGCGCAGAGGCGTTTTGATGAATTGCAGGAAAAAGGCGATGCTGTTTCGTATGAAGAGGTTTTGAAAAATGTGGTCGAAAGAGATTATATTGATACACATCGTGCAGATTCTCCATTAGTAATTGCAGATGATGCAATTGAAATCGATAATTCTTATTTAAATAGAGAAGAACAATTTTCAGCTGTTCTTGAATTAGTAAATGATGTTGTTAAAACGGTTTAATTTTTTGCAGATATCATTTTTAATGGTAGTTTTACCGCTTCATTTATTATTTTACAAAGACAATTTTATTATATGACTATAAAATTAAGGCTGACAATTATGAATTTCCTCCAATTTTTTGTTTGGGGAATATGGTTGATTTCATTAGGTGGATATATGGGCCAGGTTTTTGGTCCTTTAGAAGGAGGTAGTATTGGCTTGTCTATAGGAAGAACTTATGCTTCTATGGGATGGGCAAGTTTATTCATGCCTGCTTTACTTGGGATCATTGCTGATAAATATTTTAGTGCGCAAAAAGTTTTGGGAATTGCTCACGTTATTGCGGGAATTGCAATTTTCTTTGCAACTAAAGCGACTAATTCAACAGAAATGTATTGGATTATTTTTGTAACAAGTTGTTTTTATATGCCAACAATAGCCTTAAACAACTCCGTTAGTTATGCGGTCTTAAATAAATTTAGTTTTGATGTTCAAAAAGCATTTACTCCAATTCGTGTATGGGGAACAGTTGGATTTATTATAGCAATGTGGGTAACTGATTTGACTGATTGGAAATCAAGTACGAATCAGTTTGTTTTTGCGGCCGTTGCCATGATTATTACCGGTATATATTCATTCTCTATGCCTGATGTTCCTGCTGAAAATAAAAACACAAACCAATCATTTTCTAGTAGATTTGGATTAGATAGTTTTGTGCTTTTTAAGCAAAAGAAAATGGCTATATTTTTTGTTTTTGCGATGCTTTTAGGTGCTGCATTACAAGTTACTAATATGTTTGGTGATACTTTTATAAGAAGTTTTGGTTCTAATCCTGAGTATCAAGGAACCTTTGGAGTGGAGCACTCCGTATTTATTATTTCATTATCTCAAATTTCAGAGACACTTTTTATTCTGACTATTCCTTTCTTTTTGAAGAGATTTGGTATTAAACAGGTAATGGTTTTTAGTATGATTGCATGGGTATTGCGTTTTGCTTTATTTGGTATCGGAAATCCTGGATCAGGTGTGATTTTCCTTGTTTTATCAATGATCGTTTACGGAATGGCTTTTGACTTTTTTAATATCTCAGGTTCATTATTTGTTGAAAGAGAAACGGATAGCAAAATTAGATCAAGTGCTCAAGGATTATTTATGCTAATGACTAATGGTATTGGAGCAATTTTAGGAGGTGAATTTGCTGGAAGAACGGTAGGTTATTTTACTGATGGAAATACAGTGCAATGGTCTAATGTTTGGTTTTCATTTGCTGGTTATGCATTTGTAATTCTAATTTTGTTTGCTTTTCTTTTTAAGTATAAACACGATCCAAAGGAGGTTGAGAATTTAAGGCATTAAATAAGATTAATTTTAGCGATTAAATGAAATAGAATGTTAAGTCATTTTTGATTTTAATTTATTCAAACCCGACAGGTTTTTAAAACCTGTCGGGTTTAATTATTTTTTAAGGTTTTAGAACTTAAAAAACATCAACTGTACTACCGCAGAAAGACTAGCCTGATAATCATTTGTATTTTATTTTGTCAGTACAAATAAATGTAGTAATTTTGCAGTCCTTTTGGCAGAGTAGAGTTTCCACTAGGTATCAACAATTTATGTAAAACAACTTCTGTTTTTTCTATCGCTTTATGAAACTCAAGAAAAACAGAATACAAATTTTTTATCAGCATGTCTGAACAATTAAAATCACAAGAAGAGTTTTTAGCAAATTTTAACTGGCATAACTTCCAAGAAGGAATTGATGCAGTAGATGAGAAAAACTTATTAGAATTCGAAGAACTAGTTTCAAAAACTTTCATCGCTACAGATCAAGAAGAAGTAGTAGAAGGTGTAGTTGTTAGAATTACAGATAGAGACGTTATCGTTGATATCAACGCAAAATCGGAAGGTGTTATTTCTTTAAACGAATTCCGTTACAACCCAAACTTAAAAGTAGGTGACAAAGTAGAAGTATTAATCGACATCCGTGAGGACAAAACTGGTCAATTAGTATTATCTCACAGAAAAGCACGTACTATCAAATCTTGGGATAGAGTTATTGCTGCAAATGAAACAGGAGAAATCGTTAATGGTTTTGTAAAATGCAGAACTAAAGGTGGTATGATCGTTGACGTTTTCGGTATTGAAGCTTTCTTACCTGGATCTCAAATTGACGTTAAGCCAATTAGAGACTACGATGTATATGTAAACAAAATGATGGAATTCAAAGTGGTAAAAATTAACCACGAATTCAAAAACGTTGTTGTATCTCATAAAGCGCTTATCGAAGCTGATATCGAAGTACAGAAAAAAGAAATCATCGGTCAATTACAAAAAGGACAAGTATTAGAAGGTGTTGTTAAAAACATTACTTCTTATGGTGTGTTTATTGACTTAGGTGGTGTTGATGGATTAATTCACATTACTGACCTTTCTTGGAGTAGAATCAACCACCCAAGTGAAGTTCTTGAATTAGACCAAAAATTAAACGTTGTAATCCTTGATTTCGATGATGAGAAAACAAGAATTCAATTAGGATTGAAACAATTAAACGCTCACCCATGGGATGCTTTAGATGCTAATTTAACTATTGGTGATAAAGTAAAAGGTAAAGTAGTTGTAATCGCTGATTACGGTGCTTTCATCGAAGTTGCTGAAGGTGTTGAAGGTTTAATCCACGTTTCTGAAATGTCATGGTCTACTCATTTACGTTCTGCTCAGGATTTCGTAAAAGTTGGAGATGTTGTTGAAGCTGTTATCTTAACTTTAGATAGAGATGACCGTAAAATGTCATTAGGTATCAAACAATTGACTCAAGATCCATGGACTGATATCACTTCTAAATATCCAGTAGGTTCTAAACATACAGGTATCGTTAGAAACTTTACAAACTTTGGTATTTTCGTAGAATTAGAAGAAGGAATTGATGGATTAATTTACATCTCTGACTTATCTTGGACTAAGAAAATCAAACACCCATCTGAATTTGTAAATGTTGGTGAAAAACTTGATGTAGTAGTATTAGAATTAGATGTTGAAGGACGTAAATTATCTTTAGGTCACAAACAAACTACTGCTAATCCTTGGGATCAATACGAAGATTCTTTCGCTGTAGGAACTATCCACAATGGTGAGATTTCTGAAATCGTTGACAAAGGAGCTACTGTAGAATTCGGAGATGATATCGTTGCTTTCATTCCTACTCGTCACCTTGAAAAAGAAGACGGAAAGAAATTGAAAAAAGGTGATACTGCTGATTTCAAAGTAATCGAATTCAACAAAGAATTCAAAAGAGTAGTTGCTTCTCACACTGCTATCTTCCGTGAAGAAGAAGAGAAAAATGTGAAAACTGCAACTGAAAATACTTCATCTACTTCTACAAATGCACCAGCTGCAACTTTAGGAGATAACAATGATGTATTAGCTGCATTAAAAGCTAAAATGGAAAAAACTGAGAAAAAATAATTCTTGATTTTTTTAAATATAGAAAGTCCCACAGCAATGTGGGACTTTTTTTTATGTTCTAATTTTTAGAATTAGGTTTCAGAAGACTCACTATTCAAATAATAGCTGGAAAAAACCTTATACTGTTATTTTAAAAGCGTTTTTGGATAAAAATTAGTCTATTTAAGAAAGATATTTGCTCTAGGTTTTGATCTGTTCTGAGAATTAACAGATTATTTAGTAAGTTCTTTTTTAAAATGAGGAGATTTCGGTTTCCTCATTTTTATTTAAAATCAGATGTACTTGCGATTTCGTAAGTTGACAAAACTAGTTAGAGGCTAATAATTTAGTTTCTTCAGGAGTAAAATCATTTGCAATTGCATAGGAGTTAATTCCTGTTATCTTCATTTCATCCAGAATATCGACCAGATTGCCGTAATTAGATTTTTTGGTAGGTTTTATAATTACTGTAATTCCACTTCCGGGTTTCCCGCGACGGGAAGAATATTCAAGCATACTTTTATTTCTAATTAAAAGTTCTTTGCGAATTCCCTCTTTTCCATAATTTAATTCTTTTGGAGCCATAATTGGATATGCCAGAAGTCCTATATATACTATCAATTTATTATTATCGTCCAGTAATATTGTTACCGAACGATTTTCACCACAAGAACCCAGACCGCAAGTATCACCACAATTAGGCATACTTAAATCCAGTGTTTTTGGCTTTGCCAATTCAGTAGCAACCATAAAGAATATTATCAACAGAAAAGAGACACTTACCATAGCAGTTAAGTCTATTTTTGGGCCTAATTTTTTACTTCTGACTTTTTTAGGGAGTTGCTGCATATTTGATGAATTTGTTGTTAAAGTAGAAAAAAAATATAAGATTATACGTGGTTTAACATGATAGTTGTAAAGTATTTAATTTAATGATAGTAAACGGTTTCTAAACAGGTAATTATACTCGTTTTTTAAATGGGCTTTTGACGTAATTTAGATGTGGTTTTCAAAATTGGAAAATCCGGTTTTTGAAATACTAATAATTGGAATGAATAATTAATTCTCCTTTTTTATTGAGGATTAAATAGTTTGAATTTTCTCCTGGAATCTATAGTATAGTAATTACCTAATTTTATTCGTTATGGACATTGTAACCGACCTCACCGCTGAAGCGATATCCTATCTTACCCTTTTTCAGGATATATTAAAAAGCAATCCTCAGAATACTTTTCCTAAAGCATTTCTTAAAAAAGATTCTTGGAGCACTCTTGTAAGTAAGGATGAAAATAAAGACAAAAACCATTATGGTATAAATCAATTGACTCCCGGTCAAATAGACGAAATAACTGACCTGGTCTGGCACAGTATTGATAAAGATGGAGAAAAGAATTTGACAAAAGTATATTTAGACATCGTTTATGATCTTTTAGAATGGCTTGCCACCAATATTGATAAAAAGTATATGGATAAGACCGAATCCAGTGAACTTTTATTGTTTAGGGTGCCTTTTTTTTGGAGGCAGCGAATACGGGCAGCACTTTATAAAGAAAATTTAGAGGAGCGAAAAAAATTGGCAACGGTACTTCGATACATGCCGGTACAGGTGGTTCAGGCCATTACCGGACAGCACAAATCAGCATATGATATTCGTCTCTATCAATTTTATGCAGCAAAAGAGAAGGAGTATGATTATTCAAATATTCTAAATGATACCGATCTTAAAAATCATAAAACATGGTGGGATGAAAACGAGGATGATGCTATAAAGTATCTCACTGATGATAGAGTACTTCTTAGACAATTGCTAAATAATAGTTCGGAAAGGAAAATCAGAACTGAGTTTCCCTTGCCGTTTGAAACCTTATTTAATGACGAACTGGATGAAATTAATAAAGCCCGTAAGAAGAGAGGCGAGGAATGGCAGGCATCCGTAACTGTTGATGAAAGTACAAATGAGAATCTGCTAAAAGTAACTTCTGACGGAGATAAAATATACGATCCGATGGTACGGGCTACAGATATGAAGCTTACCGGTATCGCTTTTTCCGGAGGAGGTATTCGTTCAGCCACATTTAATCTTGGTATACTGCAAAGACTGGCAAGTCTGGACGTTTTAGAAAAAATTGATTACATATCGACAGTATCTGGAGGTGGTTATATCGGTACCTGGTATACATCGTGGATAAAACGATCCGGTTCTTTCAGTAAAGTTACGGATCAGTTATGTCCCGAGAAATCATCCGATCCGTTTGCCGATGAAGTCCGTCCGATTCGATGGCTTAGAATGTTCAGTAATTATCTTTCTCCAAACGTAGGTATGATGTCTCCCGATGCCTGGACGTCCGGAATGACTTGGTTAAGAAATACTCTAGTCAATCAGACCTTGTTATTACTGGTGTTATTAACCGTTTTCTCTTTCATTTTGGATCTTTACAAAGGATGGGAAATTCTCGGACTCCTATTTAAAGGATTGGAGAAGAAGGATGAAATTCCGTTTTTTTGGTTGAATACGGCAATGCTGATTTTTGGAGCGCTTACAGCTGCTTTTGCCATGCGATCGTTTTATAAAGTAAAACAGAAGAGAAAAGTTGCCCGGGTTACCAAGATTTGGAATATTTTTAATATTGACATCCCCTTTCTTACCAATATCACAAGTGTTCTGCCTTATTTGCTTATCGTATGGACTATTATTTGCGCTTTTTTAGTCAGTACATTTATGTTTAATATAAGTATAGATGAAATTTGTCGTAAGAGTGAAAACCTGTATGTATGGTTTGGTCTTAATGTCTCATTGCCGGCATTTATCGCATTGATTTTAGTCGCATTGCTGGGTAATTATCACAAAAGGTATGATCTTATTCAGTTAGGAAAGGCCAATGTAGTGAAGGAAAAATTGTCTGACGAAGAAAAAATAGAGGTAAAAAATGAAATACATAAAGTTGGAGTTATCAATTGGTTTCCAATAATACTAACGGTATCTTCAGCTTCAGCTGCGGCGATTTTAAGTCTATTGTTATATTTGTTTTGGAAAAACTATGAATTGATATTGATCTCAATCAGAAATTTCAATGGAACTATATGTTCGGATAAAGTAATGTTGTTATTTGGACTTCCTATTGTTCTTGAAATTTTTTCGCTTGCGATAATAACCAGAATGGCAATATTGGGTAAAATGTTTCCCGATTACCGTCGCGAGTGGTGGGGAAGAACGGGAGGTTATATCAACCGGTTTGTGCTTTTCTGGGTCATTATTTGTTTTGCTGTATTCATTATGCCAGATTTATGGACTGATACACCAATTGTTTTGCCTGTCGCTTGGGGTGGTTGGGCCGGTATAGTTGCTTGGGGAGTAAAAATAGCATTTGCATCCAAAGGGGATGAAGACCCTAATAAGTCTAGTAACATTGTGAACATCGTTGTTAAGGTGGTACCCTTTATTTTCATGATTGGGGTATTACTAATAGGTTCCGGGATTATAAATTTCATAAGGGAAGGTAATACTGATGTTATAAATCGCCTGACAACGGGAGGATTGTTTTTGATAACACTTTTTCTTAGCTGGCGTGTGGGGGTTAATGAGTTTTCCCTTCACCATTTTTATCGCAACCGCCTTATAAGAGCTTTCATGGGCGCTACGCGTAGCAGGGAAGATCGTATTAAAACAGCAAATGCATTTACGGGTTTTGATACCAATGACGACATATTGTTATCGTCTATGAAGGTTGATGATGGTTATTTTGGTCCGTATCCTATTCTTAATACAGCCCTTAATGCAACTGTTGTTTCAGCTCTCGACCGACAAGATCGAAAAGCAGAATCATTCGTGTTTACACCCTTATATTGTGGCTATGATTTTAGTCCTACGCGTCCGTCTACATACGATGTTGATCATGTTTATGAATACGGCTATCGTCCTACCAATAAATTTTCTAATGAAAAAGGTGGGCCAACTATTGGGACTGCAATGGCAATATCCGGAGCAGCGGTAAATCCTAATTGGGGCTATCATTCTTCAGCACCTATGGCTTTTTTATTGACAATCTTTAATGTTCGTCTGGGATGGTGGATTGGCAATACAAGACTTAAAAGGTGGAAGGATTCTGATCCAAGAGGTGGTTTGTTGTACCTAATTCATGATTTGACCGGTAAATCCGATATCAATATGGATTATGTTTGTCTTTCGGATGGAGGTCACTTCGATAATATGGGCTTGTACGAACTCATCAGAAGACGCTGTCACTACATTATATTAGGAGATGGTGAGCAGGATCAGGACGTCGCTTGCGAAGGTTTAGCAAACGCCATTAGAAGATGTCGAATTGATTTTGGTGTAGAAATTACCTTTGATAATTTTAAAGATATTACAAAACATCAAGGTATGTCGAAGGAGCATATTATTAAAGGAACGATCACTTATCCGGGTATAAAAAGTACAGGTACATTAATTTATATCAAAGCTAGTTTGACAGGAAATGAACCTATTGATATACGAGAATATGCTTTGGCGAATCCCGATTTTCCACAGCAGTCTACAGCAGATCAGTTTTTTGATGAAGCACAGTTTGAGAGCTATCGCAAATTGGGCTATCATTCAATACATGATATAGGGGAATTGCACTTGCCATAATCATTAAGTTAAGCATTGTAAAAAAAAGTCTCACGCAGATTTTAGCGGATTGATAAAAAATCCGCAGAATCTGCGTGAAAAAATAGCATTAACTTAATGGCATTGCGCTTTAGCTGAAGCTAAATAGTCGGATAGGCATAATAGGCTTTAGCCAAACTAGCGGCTTATTTTGGCTAAAGCCATTAACTTTTCCATCAAACTATAACCTCCAGCTAAAGCACAATGTCATTAAGTTAAGGATCGTTTAAAAAAAGTCTCACGCAGATTCTGCAGATTTTAGCAGAATGTAATAAAAAAATCCGCAAAATCTGCAGAATCTGCGTGAAAAAATCTCTAAACTTAATGACACTGAGCTAAAGCAGGAGGCAATCCAAAATAATACTTTTATTCTTTATAAAAGGACAATATTTTTATGCCAATTTAAATGGATCCCATCTAATTAAATTGCTTTTTCAATGCTTTGACCATTAAAAAATATACTCTTCTAATTCAGAATATGGAGTGTATGCTATCTGATTTCAAACATAAACAAACCAATAATTTAAATTACTTCATAAAACAGAGTCTGCGATTTAAGTTAAAAGAAAAAAAGAATTCGATTTTTAAAATTTAATTCTTTTTCTAAAGCGTTGTTGTTTAGCGTGTTTTGAAGAATATTCAATGTAATATTCACATTTTTGAATTTTTCCTAAAACCAAAACGATTATTACAGCGTAAATGCCTTTATAACTTAAAACATTAATTATGAAAACTAGAAAATTTTTAACAGCAGCAGTTTTAGTCTTAGGATTTGCATTTACTTCAAACGCACAAAAAACAGTAATGGTTGGTGGAGCGGCGATGTATCCGAACAAAAATATTATTGAAAATGCAGTAAACTCAAAAGATCATACTACTTTAGTGGCTGCCGTAAAAGCAGCAGGTTTAGTAGCAACTTTACAGAGTAAAGGACCATTCACCGTTTTTGCCCCAACAAATGCAGCGTTTGATAAATTACCGGCAGGAACAGTAGAAACATTGTTGAAACCGGAAAACAAAAAAATGCTTCAAACAATTTTAACCTATCATGTTGTGGCCGGAAAAATGAACGCTTCGGATATTGCAAAAGCGATAAAAATGGGTAAAGGTAAAGCAACCCTAAAAACCGTAAGCGGTGGCACATTAACAGCCTGGATGGATGGAAAAACGTTATACATCAGCGATGAGAGTGGTAACAAAGCTAAAGTAACAATTGCAGATGTAAATCAATCCAATGGAGTGATTCATGTAGTAGATACTGTATTATTGCCAAAAAGCTAATTAACAGCACTTAAATGCCAAGATAAAAAGAACTGTAAATGACTATTTACGGTTCTTTTTATTTTATATGGCTAAGAATCTTATCGTTTAGCCATTAAAGTTGATCCTGCCGAAGCAATAACAACACAGGCTACCGCTATTATTTCATAAAAGTTTAGACGCTCCTGAAGAAATATAAAGCCACAAATAGCGGCCGCAGCGGGTTCTAAACTCATTAGTATACTAAACGTTCGCGGAGGTAGCTGTCCTAAAGCTTTCATTTCAAGTGTAAAAGGGATAGCACTTGATAAAAGGGCTAAAGCAATGCTTAATCCAAAAAGTTTTGGAGTAAGATTAATGAGTCCATTTTCATAAAAACCAAAAGGAAGAATTAAAAGTGAAGCAAAAAGCATTCCGACCGAAACAGCCTCACCGCTGTTCATAATTTTGGAGACTTTGCCACCCAGAACAATATAACTGGCCCAAAGTCCTCCTGCTAAAAGGGCAAAAATTACTCCTAAGGTATCTATTCTGCTATTTGTCCATGGGGCGATTAAAAGGATTCCGATTGCAGCGAGTACAACCCAGCAATAATCAAGTAAACGCTTCGATCCGACTATGGCGAGTAATAAAGGACCTATGAATTCTAAAGTAACAGATAACCCAATCGGGATTCTTTCTATTGCCAAGTAAAATATTAAATTCATCGCACCCAAATTCAAACCATATGGAATTACAATTTTCCATTGTTGTCTCGTAATTTTAAACAGATTCGGACGATAAGCAGCAAATAAGATCAGGGCAGAGATACCGATTCTTATTGAAGCTGTTCCTGCAGCACCAAGAGACGGGAATATTGTTTTAGCAATAGCAGCGCCACATTGCACGCTTATAATGGCTAATAACACAGCCGGAACCGGTGGGAGGTTGAATTCTTTGTTTTTCATTGAAAGTCTATGCTGAAACGCAAAACTACAAATAAGTAAGCACAAAAGGTTTTTGGATAGTATAAAATTAACCCGTTGGGAGGAGGCCTAGTTTCCAAAGCCTAAAAAAGACATCTTAAGTAGTATAAGACTATGTAAAAAAATGGAAATTTTCTTAACACACCTCAAATTATAAGTGTCAAAATCTATGTCTCTATGTGTTAAATTGATTTAGCTCAATCACAGTCAACACATTCGGCAGGTAGTATGTGAAAAGTTACGCGTTTCCGCGAGAAATAGTTTAAAAAATTAATCTAAAGCACGTTTAGTTACAAAGTAGCGGTACCCTATAAGTGCCATTTGCCATTTTTTTGCTTTGGTAATGTCTAAACCTTGTTTGGTCAAACTTGGTAAAAGAATTTTATTTAGTTTGGCTAAAATTTTATACATAGTAGGTTAATTTTTTTTCAAAGATATAAAAAAAGACTTTGTCATTTAACAAAGTCTTTCTGAGTAGTAATTAGTGCTGTTTTTTAGCCATATTCTTTTGTTGCTGAATCATCGCTCTTTGTTGCAGTCTCATGTCTCGCTCTTGTTGTCTCATATCTCTTTCATATTGTTTCATGTCCTTCTCATGTTGACGCATATCTTTTTCATGCTGTTTCATGTCGATCTCATGTTGTTTCATATCAACATTCGATTGCTGATCGTATTTCCCCATATCCGCATTGAATTGCTCCATGGCTACTTCGTATTTTTCCATTTCTTTTTCAAAAATAGCTTCACGTTTTGACATGACTTCATTCAACTCCTTTTCGTAAGCAGCCATTTGCGGTTCAAAGGCATCCATTTTCTTTTCGAATTCGTCCATTTCTCTCTCGTAATTTTTCATAGCCGTTTTATCATTTAGATTTGCAGGCGGAACGGGAGGTTTTGGCATATTAGCCATAGCAGTTGGAGGTGATGGCATTGCGCCGGCCGGGAAAACCGGAGGTGTTGGTGGAGTAGGAGGTGTCGTATAAGTGCCGTTTTGATATACGGTTCTAGTTTCTCTAACCTGTGCAGGACCTTCTTCATCGGTTAAACCATCGAGTTGTCCATCGGCGATTAATTTGATTTTTTTCGTTCCATTATCGTTTGTTGTAATGGCAATTCCGCAATCCTTAATGGCTTCATCACCATTAATCTGCATCGTTTGTGCTTCTCCGGCTCCTTTTTTAAGAGCTACTTTGATACAGGTTAATTCGTTTTTTGAATTTCTCTTTACTTCTGACACTACTACATCTACATCATGATTTGCTTTTAATTTTTCAGAAAGCTCCTTTAATTCCTGATCTGTGGTGTTTTTTTTGATTTTGTAAATCTCAACTGATTGCTCTTTTTCTTTGGTGACTGTCTCAATTTGTTTCTTTTCCTGCGCTACTGTTTTGATTTGAAATAAAACTACAAAAGCTACAAGTGCCGGAAGTATGGCGTAATACTTCCAATAGTTTCTCTTTTTTGATTGATTTTTGTTTAACATGACAATTCGTTTTTTGATTAATGATTGATAAAAATGATTGGTGATTGCTACACAAGTTTCATGTGTAGTTATTTTTAAAAGCGTGTATTGGTACGCTTTTTTGTCCGAAAGTTTTTTTGCAGCTTCGTTATCCGCAATAAACTCAAGGTTTTGAATAATGGCTTTTTTATAAAACCAGATGATTGGATTGAACCAAAACAGTACACAGAATAGTCTTGAAATCAGAACGTCAACTGTATGATGCTGATCACTGTGTACTTTTTCATGTTCAATAATACTCTCTAACTCTGATGCCGTGTACAGTGATGAGTTGTAAACGATATAATCAAAATAAGAAAAAGGAGCAATATTTTCGTTTGTATCGATAAATTTAAAATCAGCTTGTTGTTGCACTTTTTTACCTTTAAGAACAGTATTCAGACTGTAAAAATCTAATCCGAATTTTACTAAGAACGCAATAAAACCAATGGTATAAATAGCAATGTAAACCAGATTCCAGTTGATTTCGAAAGACTCTTCTTCTATAGCATGGACGATAGAAGCAGGAGAGTAACTCATATTTGAAACCGGTACAGGATCAATCCATACAATTTTGGTATACACTATAAGAGGAAGTACTACCGATGTAATCAATCCGGCTAGTAAAAACCATCTGTTGCTGGTAAAGAAAGTTTCTTTGCGTAATAGTAAATAATAAGCAAGGTAAAACAAAGCAACTAATGCGCTTGATTTTGCGATAAAAATGAAAAGTGCTTCCATAAACGACTATTTTTCTTCTTTTGAATTTTCAATCATAGCTAAAACTTCACGTAATTCAGCTGCAGAAATTTTTTCCTCTTTAGCAAAAAAGGATACCATACTTTTATAAGAGCTATTAAAATAATGATCAATAGCGGTACTCATAAATCCTGTGCGATATTCTTCGATGCTTACAATTGGATAATACTGATGGGTATTTCCAAAAGTAGTATGACTCACATATTCTTTTTCTTCCAGATTACGTACTATAGTCGAAAGTGTATTGTAATGTGGTTGCTCTTCTGTAATCTCGGCCTGAACTTCTTTTACAAATGCTTTTTTGAGCTTCCATAAAATGTGCATGATTTCCTCTTCTTTGTTGGTTAGCTTTTGCATAGTTTTAAGGTTGTAAATTAGCTGTAGTGCTTACTTTTTGGTTGTGATTTCAATCACACCATTTTTCCCTTTGTCGCCATATTTTTCTATAGCCTGAGTGCCTTTAAAAACACTCATTTTTTCTATATCAAGTGCGTCAATATCATCCATAGAAGTACCATCTGTCAGTACAACACCATCTACGATTATGAGTTGTTTAGCAGAACTTCCGCCTGATTTTACGATAACTTTTGGCTTAGATTGATTGTAATAGGTTATAGAAGTAGTTTCGTTTTTGTCCCCATCAGTACTTACATTCACGTTCGTATTTACATTGGTTTTGAAGGTTGTGATTACATGAGTATTTGTTGTACCATTTGTAAGATCACTTTTGCCAGTAGTAGTATTAGTTTTAACATCGGTATTGGTATTAGTTTTTTGAGTTTTCTTGATTTTTATCTTTGATCCTTCGGTTGTGTCCTTTTGAAATTCGTTTTTTGTAACGACAATTATTTTCTTAGACCCGTTTTCCTCAGTTTTAATGATAATACCACAGTCTTTGATAGCATCAGAACCCGAAATATGAAGGGCCTGCGTTTCTTCTTTACCGTTTTTAAGATCAACTTTAATAGAGGTCAATTCATTATTTGAATTCCTTTTTGTTTCAGAAATAACGGCATCAACATTGTGCTCCGCTTTTAACTTTTCGGTGATTGTTGCAAGCTCTTGATCTGTGGTTGTTTTTTTGATTTCGTAAACATCCATTCCTTTTACTTTTTCAGCAGCACTGTTTTTTTGAGTTTGCTCTTTTTCGTGGGCTACGACTTCAATCTGAAATAGAAGTACAAACGCTACAAGTGCCGGAATTACGGTATAATACTTCCAGTAATTCCGCTTTTTTGATTGATTTTGATTTAACATAACGATTCGTTTTTTGATTAATGATTGATAAAAATGATTGGTGATGGCAACACAATTTTCGTGTGTTGTTATTTTTAAAAGCGTGTACTGATACGCTTTTTTGTCGGAAAGTTTTTTTGCTACCTCATTATCTGCAATAAACTCGAGATTTTGAGTAATCGCTTTTTTATAAAGCCAGACAAGAGGATTGAACCAAAACAAAATACTGAAGATTCTGGCAATCAAAACATCTACGGTATGATTTTGATCGCTGTGCACTTTTTCATGTTCAATAATATTCTCTAATTCTGTAGCCGTGTAAAGTGATGAGTTATACACAATGTATTCAAAATAAGAGAACGGAGCTATATTCTCCTTGACATCAATAAATTTAAAATCGGCCTGTTGTTTTACTTTTTTGCCTTTTAGAATAGCATTTAAACTGTAAAAATCTATTGCGAATTTTATCAGCAAAGCCATGAAGCCAATGCCATAACAGGCTAGAAGCACATAATTCCAATTGATTTCAAAAAGAGGATTTTCAATTGTTTGCGTAAAAACAGGTTGAAAATCCGGATTTTGTGTTGAAGCAGGGGCAACCCATACATTTTTGGTGTACACTATAAAGGGCAATACTACAGAAGTGATTAAACCGGTCAATAAAAACCATCTGTTACTGGTAAAGAAGGTTTCTTTGCGCAGTAAAAAATAATAGGCAGTATAAAACAAGAGTAACAATCCACCTGATTTTGCGATATAAATGAATAGTGCTTCCATAAAATGATTATTTTTCTTCTTTTGGACTTTCGATCATGGCTAAGATTTCACGTAATTCAGCGGCAGAAATTTTCTCTTCTTTAGCAAAAAAGGACACCATACTTTTATAAGAGCTATTAAAATAATTATCGATAGCAGTACTCATAAAACCTTTGCGATAATCTTCGATGCTTACAATCGGATAATATTGATGGGTGTTTCCAAAGGCATTATGATTTACATATCCTTTTTCTTCCAGATTACGTACTATAGTCGAAAGCGTATTGTAGTGCGGTTGGTCTTCTGTAATCTCGGCTTGAACTTCTTTTACGAACGCTTTTTTTAGCTTCCATAAAATGTGCATGATTTCCTCTTCTTTGTTCGTTAGCTTTTGCATGTTTTCTAATTTTAATTCAAAACTACAACTATTTTTATAGTTACGCAACTATAAAAATAGTTATTTAACTATTTTTTACGTTTGAATTGTGTTTGAAGCGCTGTAAAGCCTCTCAAATTAGCCTGTAGAGCGTAATTGAGCTAAATGTTTTTTAACACATAGAAACATAGATTTTGAATTTACAATTTGAGAAGCTTTTAGAAAATCATGATTTTTTCACATAGTTTATATGATCTATTATAAGTGAAACTTCTTTTTAAGCTTTGCTAACTATGTCTCTATGTGTTAAAATTAAAGCACGCAAAAGCCTCAATTTAGTAGTGTTAAATTGAAAATGCGTTTACTATAATTAGAATGTGTAGTTAAGAAACCTTTTCGTCAATCAAAGCTTTCTTGATCCACAGACAACAAAGAGTAGCGATGATTCCGATAGAAGCCATGAAAAACCAGTTTATTTGATAGCCCAGTCTGGCAATAATCTCAAAACCAATTTTGGAACTCATAATATGTGCCAAGCTAAAACTCATGGTATAAAGCGCCATATAGCGGCCTTCTTGACCATGCGGAGCACGACTCAAAGCAAAAGCATTAGAGAAAGGAAAGGTTAAGATTTCTCCAATAGAGATGCAAATCATACTAATGACCAGTATTCCGGCCCAAACATTAATAAGTAACATGAAGAAACTTAAAGACATTACAAGTGAACCCAGTAAGATGATTTTTATTTTAGGGAAACTTTTTCGCTCCATAAAACCGACTATTGGCATTTCAAAAGCAAAAATCATAAGTCCGTTTAACGTCATTAATAATCCGGTTTGGAATTCGGTTAAACTAAATTTTTCGTTATGATATAAAGGTAAGGTCGTAAAAAGCTGAAAGAAAATCATGCCTGTTACAAAGCTTACAAACAAGAAAACCCAAAAGATCTTATCATGAAAAACAGATTTTATAGCCACAGGACTTTCAGTTTTGTCGTTATGTGGAACTTTTTTCTTTTCTTTTACCAATAAAGCAAAAATCAATATGGCAACAATACAAGACGCTCCATCAACCCAGAACAAACCTGAATAACCGATTCCCATAATGATCAAACCACCTAAAGCGGGTCCGGCAGCAAAGCCAAGATTTACGGCTAAACGAACCAATGTTAAGGCTCGGGTTCTGTTTTCCGGTTTTGCGTAAGCGCTTAAAGAAACAAACATAGCCGGCCTAAACATATCTGCAATGACCATTAGAACGAACATGGAAGCGCAGAGTGCCCAGAAAGTGGTTACATATTGAATAAAGAAGAGTGATACTCCACTAGTGAATAAACTAAAAATCATGATTTTATAAAACCCAATTTTGTCGGATAATTTTCCTCCGAGCCAAGATCCTAACATAGATCCTAAACCAAATGAAACCATAATCCAACCTACCTGATTGTATGAAAAATGCAGGTCCTCTTTTAAGTACTTTGATAAAAAGGGAAGCACCATAGTACCAGCACGGTTAATAAAAGTAACTAGTGTAAGTATCCAAATTTCTCTTGAAAATCCTTTAAAATTATTGATGTAGTGGGTAAAAGCAGTTTTGAGCATTGTAAATTGGTTATTTACAACAAAGTTAGAAAACTTTGTAACGTAGAGCGGTTGCTGCTTTGTTACTTTTAAACTATTTTTGCATAAAATTTTAAAGATGAAAAAATATATTGCATTTGTTTTGTTGTTGACCTGTGCTTTAGGTTTTAGCCAAAAGAAATTTAAGCAGAGCGATGCTGAAAAATTTCAGAAGAAAATTAATTCAGAATATGCTGATGCTAAGACAAGTCCGTTAATGGCGGAGGATCTTAAAACTTTTAAAGCCTTAGATTTTTATCCTGTAAATCAAGCCTTTTTTGTGAATGCTGTTTTTGAAAAAGCAGTAAATGAAAAGGTTTTTGAAATGAAAACCACCGGAACAAGAACACCGAAATACATTAAATACGGAACAATTACCTTTAAAATTAATGGAGTTGACTGTCAGTTGAATGTGTATCGAAATATAGAACTCTCTAAAAATCCCGAGTATAAGAATCATTTATTCTTGCCATTTTCAGATTTAACCTGTGGCAAAGAAAGTTATATAGGAGGAAGATATATTGACTTAGAAATTCCGAAAGGCAATACAATTGCTATCGATTTCAATCAGGCCTACAATCCGTATTGCGCCTATAATCACAAATATTCTTGTCCGATTGTTCCGTTGGAGAATGATTTGAAGGTTGAAATTAAAGCAGGTGTGAAAACCTTTCATTAATGGAATTCTTCAATTTTCATACGCATCAGTTTACCAATCAATCTGATATCCTAGAATTGGTCAATCAGTATCCACAAGAATTTGATGATAGCATTCCGTTTTATTCCATTGGAATTCATCCGTGGTACATTACGGAAGACAGACTAGAGAGCGATTTGAAAATTATTGAAGAAAAATTGCAAACGAGAAATTGCCTGGCTGTCGGGGAGTGTGGTTTAGACAAACGTACAGAAGTTCCGTTGGACTTGCAGATAACAGTTTTTGAAAAACAATTGATTCTTGCAGAAAAATACAGAAAACCGGTAGTGATTCATTGTGTAGCTGCTTTTCAGGAAGTGATTGCAATCAAAAAAAGAATGAAAATCACTGTTCCGATGATTGTGCATGGTTTTTCGAAAAACAGTCAGATCGCGAACCAACTTGTTAAAGAAGGATTTTATATTTCGTTTGGAAAGTACCTACTCAGAAATCCTGAATTAAAAACGGTTTTCCAACAAGTCCCAAACGATCGTTTTTTCCTGGAAACAGACACTACTCAGGAAACAATTCAGGAAGTATATACGCTTGCATCAGCATACAAGAATTTAAACAGTAAGGAATTGGAAGCAATCATTTCAAACAACTATAAAGCAGTCTTCCAAAAAACCTGAAACCTGAAACGTGAAACCTGAAACAAAAGAACCCTGAAACAAAAGAAACAAAAGAACAAAAGATATTAATTTTTTAAACAATACAGATAATATGGCAGAGTGGACAGAAAGAGCCGAGCTTTTATTTACCAAAGAAGGATTAGAAAACTTGCAAAACTCCAATGTTTTGGTAGTTGGCTTAGGAGGTGTGGGATCATTTGCAGCTGAGTTTTTGGCCAGAGCAGGAGTAGGGAGTATGACGATTGTGGATGGCGATGTAGTAGATATTACCAATATAAACAGACAATTACCGGCTTTGCATTCTACAGTTGGTGAACCAAAAATCAAGATCGTAGGAGACCGTTTGATGGATATTAATCCCGAATTAAAACTGACGCGAGTTCAGGAATTTTTATCTCCTGAGCGTGCTTTTGAAATTGTTACTCCTGAATTTGATTACGTTCTGGACTGTATTGACAGTATTACTCCGAAGTTAAATTTAATATTTGCTGCAAAACGAAAGAGAGTGAAAATCATTAGTAGTATGGGTGCTGGCGGAAAAATGTTAGCTTCGAAAGTAAAAGTTACTGATATTTCTAAAACCATAAATTGCTATTTTTCAAAAACCATTCGTAAGCGTTTGAAAGAAGCAAAAATCAATAAATTGAAAGTCGTTTTTTCTTCAGAAATTCAAGACGAGAAAAGTTTGAAATTAACAGACGGAAAAAACTTCAAAAAATCATTCTACGGAACCAACAGTTATATGCCCGGTTTATTTGGTCTTCATGCTGCAGAGACGGTTATTAGATATTTGCTTACTAAAGCTTAGTCGCAGTTTACAGTCGCAGTTTACAGTTGCAGTTTGCAGTCACAGTTTACAGACACAGTTTACAGACACAGTTTACAGACACAGTTTACAGACACAGTTTACAGACACAGTTTACAGACACAGTTTACAGACACAGTTTACAGACACAGTTTACAGACACAGTTTACGGACACAGTTAACAGACACAGTTAACAGACACAGTTAAAAAAACTCAGAAGCTTAGCAGCTCAGAACCTCAGAGACTTAAAAAAAATGATAAAAACAGTAATTTTTGATATGGACGGCGTTATTGTCGATACAGAACCCGTTCACCGTTATGCTTATTACAAACAATTTTCTGAGCTCGATATTGAGGTTTCAGAAGAAATGTACACTTCGTTTACCGGATTTTCGACGCGAAATACGTTTCAGACGTTAAAAGGGCATTTCCCGACTATAACACTCGAAGTAGAGGATTTGATTCAAAGAAAAAGAACAATTTTCAACGATGCTTTCGATACCAAAGAAGATTTATATCTGTTGGAGGGTGTGGAAGATTTGATCAAAGATTTATATGCGAGCGGAATCCAGTTAATTTTAGCATCTTCTGCATCGAAAGTAACCATTGAGCGTGTTTTTAGCCGATTTAACTTGCATCAGTATTTTACGGATCTTGTGAGTGGGGAAGACTTCCCGCAATCAAAGCCCAATCCGGCTATTTTTTTGCATGCGGCCTCCCTTTCAAAAGCACCGAAAGAGAACTGTATCGTGATTGAAGACAGTACTAATGGTGTGCTGGCTTCCAAAGGAGCAGGTATCTTTTGTGTAGGTTACAACAGCCCTCATTCTAAAATGCAGGATTTGTCAGCTTCGGATTTAATTATCAACAACTTCAAGGAATTAAATGCTAAAAAAATATCGCAATTAGGCGCTTGAATTATGTAAAATTTAACATTTGTTAGCTGATTGAATTGTAAATTTGAATAAAACAAATAAACCTAAAACAATGAAAAAACTACTTATTGCATTAGCCCTTTTTATGGCTCCTTTTGCTTCAGAAGCACAGGTTAGAACACCACAGGCAAGTCCAAAAGCTTATATCAAACAAACGGTTGGTTTAACCGATGTTGAGGTTACCTATTCAAGACCCGGAGCGAGAGGTAGAGCTGTATTTGGAAATTTAGTTCCGTTTGGAAAATTGTGGAGAACTGGTGCTAATGAAAATACGATCATTAACTTCGGCGATGATGTTGTAATTGATGGTAAAACATTAAAAAAAGGGAAATATGCAATTTATACGATTCCAAAAATAGAAAGCTGGGAAGTGATTTTCTATCTTTCTACTGACAACTGGGGATTGCCTGAAAATTGGAACGATGCTTATGTTGCCTTAAGAACTACAGTGAAAGAGGACGCTTTGCCAAAACCGGTTGAAACTTTTACAATTGGTATTAATGGTTTAGATCCTAATTTCGGTTTTCTGGAAATTGCATGGGAAAACTCACATGTTGCTTTAAAATTTGAAGTTCCAACTGCAAAAACAGCTACGGCAAGTATCGAGAAAGTATTAGCAGGACCATCATCAGGTGATTACTTTGATGCAGCACAATATACATTTCAGTCAAACGGAAATATTGCCGATGCCAGAACTTATGTAGACAAATCATTGGACATGAGTGCTGAAAAACCATATTACATTTTAAGATTAAAATCACTAATTCAGGCAAAACAAGGCGATAAAAAAGGAGCAATTGAAACAGCAAAAGCCTCTTTAGCAGCTGCTGAAACCGCCAAGAATCAGGATTACGTAAAAATGAACAAAGACAGCATCACGGAGTGGAGCAGATAAAAAAAGATTCTTTGAATCTTTTTTAAATTTCAAAATATTTAAAATTCCAAATTCCAAATTTAGTGGGATTTGGGATTTTTTTTGTGTTTTAAATTGCTTTGCAATATGATTTTTTGGTGTGCTCTTTCTCTTTGATCGAATGGATTAGCTAATAGTATTTTATTTTTAGTCATGCATTTTTTCTTGCAACCTTGTCATTTCGAAGAATGAGAAATCGCACTAGCTGCTCCGTTTCTATTTTCCACAATTTGGCCATACTGAGGAATGAAATAATTCCGTAAAGTCAAGCTCAACGGTATCGATTCAGCAAACGTAGATTCTTCGTTCCTCAGAATGACAAACTGTACGGAGTTTCTATTTTCCACAATTTTGTCATTTCGAAGAATGAGAAATCACACAAGAAGCTCCGTAAAGTGAAGCTCAACGGTATTGATTCAGCAAACGTAGATCCTTCGTTACTGAGGATGACAAACTGTACGTGGTTTCTATTTTCTACAATTTTGTCCTACTGAGAAAGGAAGTATCTTCACAAGTAATTCCGCAAAGTGAAGCTCAACGGTATCGATTCAGCAAACGTAGATCCTTCGTTCCTCAAGAATGACAAACAGGATGGAGTTTCTTGTGTGATTTCTCATTCTTCGAAATGACAAAAAGTGAATGGTAAGCTCGTAAAAAGGTAAAACTTTAAGGAAAAATCAGGAATAAACTTTACGATCCTACAAAGTCTTAAATCGAAGATGAGGCTTAGGATATCGAAACCTGAAACCTGAAACTTCAAACCTGAAACAAAAGAAACAAAAAAAACAAAAAATCCCCCTCCCTCTAAGTTTAATTCAAGCTAGGCGATTCAGGAATTTTTACAGTTTTCTTTTTCTTAATAATCAGCAGGTAAAAAGTAATCCCACCCAAAATGACAAGTAAGGCAATCTGAAGTTGCCCAAGGCTATTATTACCGCTATGCATGGCATTCGCGGCTTTTAATTTTTCCTTTCCTTCTGTAATTTGAATTTGAGAGAGTAATTCTAACGTTTTTAAAGCTTCATCGCTTGCTTTTGAAATTTGAATCCAGTTTTTAGCTTGAGATTGTTTATGGATGGTCTCGCATGAATTTAGAAAGGCTTGAAAATAAGTTTTCTCTTTTGGTGTCAGAACTGTTTTGGCATATAGATCATCTATGGTTTGGATAATCTTTAAGGTACTTGCGATTTCATTCTTTTTGATGGTATCGCTGAGGTTTAATTTTTCGGCTTCTGTTTTTATAAAATGAAGCTCTTTGGAGTATTGAAAAATATAATGCGCTACTACTAAACGATCTTTATAAATCGCATTAATGTTTTCGTTAACATTTTTGGAGTTTAGTAAGGTGTTGAAATTACTCAAAATAATAAGAAGCATGACAATAAGCAGAATGAAAGCCGCTTTGGTTTTGTTGCTGTATTTTTTTAAGTCTTTCATAATGGCGTTTTTGGAATGGTTAGTTTTTCAAAGATAGAGATTTTGAGGTTGAAAAATAACCTTGAAATTAAGGAGTAGTTTGATTTCTAGTCTGAGCCGTACATTATATTCAGTTTAACTAAACTTTCCTTTCGCTATTCTCTACAAATTGTACAACGAAACTACCTATGATTCTTTATTTTTTTCTTGCTTTTTCAATCATATTTCCTGCATAAATAAAAAATACGCCTAAAAGTAACTGGCAAAGAAATAAAGTCTGGTTTTTAGATCTGACCGTTTCGAATTTTAATTCTGTCTTTCCGTCTATGTCAATTTGAAAAATTTCGGGATTTAAATTATTTAGATCCCACTTCTTAATCCACACAACGACCTTTTTTGAACTTTCTAAATAAGACCCTATTTTATCAGATTCATTATAACCATTAAACAATGGATTAGAAGAGCCTTCTGATAAAATAAACTGATTGTCAAATTCATTTAATGAAAAAGTCAAAGTTGTTTGCCTGCTTTTAATTTCACGCCCGGATTTCTTTTCATTTGAAACAATTCCTGATGTAACGTTTGATGACTTAACTGTTCCTTCAAGCGGCATCAGGAAATTCTTTGGTAATAAAACGGTTGGTGCAAAAAAATACAAACTAAGTAGTATCGTAAAAGTACCAATAATGGATAATCTGTTCTGATATAATAGTTTAATTTTTGACAACATAAGTATCAGCTTATAACTCATTCAATTCAAGCTCATTTCGCTTAAAAACAAATAATTGCATCAATAAAGCCAAAACGATTGTCAAAATTGCCCCAATAAAGTTCAACCACAAATACCCTAATTTTTCCTGACCACTCGGGTAAATATGAATCATGAAATAATAGATGATAAAAATGGTAATCTGACTGATAATGGCACTGTAAAACATGGCTTTTGCCTGAACATGACGCAAATAAAAACCAACCAGAAAGATTCCTAAAACTGTTCCGTAAAAAATAGAACCAATAATATTGACCAACTGAATGAGGTTTTCAAATAATGTTCCTACACAGGCAAAAAGTATGGCGATAATTCCCCAGAAAAGGGTGAAAAATTTGGTTGCATTCAGATAATGTTTCTCTGATTTTTCGGTTTTTAAGTTTCGTTTGTAGATGTCAATGGCGGTTGTTGAAGCCAATGCATTTAATCCGGAAGCGGTTGAAGACATGGCAGCCGAAAGAATTACGGCTAATAGTAATCCAATAAGGCCTTTTGGCAGATAGTGAAGTATAAAATGAAAAAATACATAATCTTTATCATTCGTTTCACTGTTGCTGTCTGCCTTAGAAATGATTTCTTTGGCACGGTCACGTAAGTCTTTTTCCTTATTGGATAAAGCAACCAACTCTTTTCGCAGAATCGGGTTATCATAATCCTGATTCAACTGATCAATGTATAACAGATTGATTACTTTTTTATCCTCAGAAAGTGTGTTTAATTTTTTCTCTAACGTATGATATTCTTCTTTGAATGCCGATTTCTCGATTACAATTTTATTGTTTGGATTAAAATTTAACGGAACCGGATTAAATTGAAAAAACACAAAAACCATAATTCCAGTTAGCAGGATAAAGAATTGCATAGGCACTTTTAAAAGCCCGTTCATTATTAGTCCCATCTGACTTTCGCGAACTGATTTTCCGGATAGATAACGCCCCACCTGAGACTGATCTGTTCCAAAATAAGCAAGTGCAAGGAAAAAACCTCCTGTAATCCCGCTCCAGAACGTATATTTTTCTTCAGGATTAAAAGAGAAATCTACAATATTCATTTTGTCATTTGCTCCGGCAATATGCATGGCACTGGAGAAAGTCATGTCATTTGGCAGGTAATGTAAAATGAGGAAAAAGGTGATAAACATTCCGGTCATAATGACGAACATTTGTTGTTTTTGAGTTACGTTTACCGCTTTTGTACCTCCGGAAAATGTATAAATAATTACCAGCACACCAATGATAACATTCATAAAGGTCAGGTTCCAGCCTAAAAGAGCCGATAAGATAATTGCCGGTGCGTAAATGGTCAATCCGGTTCCTAAACCTCTTTGAACAAGGAAAAGAATTGCGGCTAAAGATCTGGTTTTAAGGTCGAATCGTTTTTCCAGAAATTCGTAGGCAGTATAAACTTTTGCTTTATGATACAGCGGAATAAAAGTCACACAAATGACAATCATGGCAATTGGTAATCCAAAGTAAAACTGTACAAAACCCATTCCGTCATGATAAGCTTGTCCGGGTGTTGACAAGAAAGTGATGGCGCTTGCCTGAGTTGCCATTACAGAAAGTCCGACGGTATACCAAGGCGTTTCATTATTGCCGAGAATAAAATCCTCGACATTTTTACTTCCTTTGGTTTTCCAAGAGCCGTATCCAACAATAAATAAAAGTGTAACAATTAGAACGATCCAATCAAATAGTTGCATAGGTTATGAGTATAATTGCATGATTAAGAGAAAAATCAGAATGTAAATGGCATTGGCCACCAAAACGTAGGTGTAGCTTTTTTTCCATTTTTTTGTTTTTTTATCTTCCATTTTTGAAAATTTATTGCTTTAATTGCTGTTTAGGAGCTTCAATAGGCTGTTTCAATGAGATAATATTCGAAAGCAAACGATATGCTCCCGCAACACCCTCAGGTAATTCTCTAAAAAAGCTTAAACCGGTGTAAATGTAATATCCTTTTCCATATGGTGCCACTAATAAGGCTCCATTTTTAGCAGACTCTCCTTTATCATGTGACGATAAAATAGGAGTGAAGGCAGGGTCATATTGATCTGGATAATAGAGACCCTGTTCTTGTGTCCAGCCTTCAAAATCTTTAGTACTGATTTTATTTGGTGTATTTAAAACAGGATGATTGGGCGCCAAAAACGTGATTTTTGCGTTTTCTTCTGTTACTCGGTCATTTGATATTTTCAATGGATATGGTGCAAGTTGATCGGTTACTAGTCTGCCGTACGTATTGTATTGCACAATCATATTTTTACCGCTTTTCACAAAGTCAAAGAGTACTTTTTGCTTGTTTGCCAAAGCATTGACGGTATTATAAGCACGAACTCCGGTAATCACCGTATTAAAAGAATCTAATTTTTCAGGTGTAATTTCCTCAGGTTTCAAAAGAGTTACTTTATACCCCATTTGTGTAAGACTTTCAGGAACCTCATCACCCGCTCCCATAATATATCCAACGGCATCTCCTGAAGTTTTTAAGTCAATACGGATGCATTTTGATTCCGCTGACTTCAGGATCATTTGTTTGGTTATATGACTGTAATCAATGATCGTTATGCTTTTGTCAAAACGTTCTTTATCTATAGCAATGACACTTTTTGCAATGGCTTCTTCGGGTTGAACGGGTGGTGTCACTTCAAAATAAAAGGTCTGTTCCATTCCCTTTTTTTCTAAGGCAAATGAAATTTGGTTTGGCGAAATCAACCAGCCTTTTCCTAATTCTAATTGCACGTTTCCTTTTATGTTGTCTTTTCCGGCACGAACTTTTACCGGGACCAATTTGCTTTTGGTATCCTTAAAAATCAGCACTTTTTCTACGATTGAAGTGGTTGCTTCAGGTACAATATCCAGAAAATTGTACATTTCACCTTTTACGCCGTCATTGTATTTGTAAATAACAGTACGCTCAAACGGAATCTCAATACCATTAATTTTTACATTAAAAAGAACTTTTACTTCTCTTATAATATCAGGAATTCCAATATTTTCCTGATTGGATACGGTATAAATTCCTTCTGAAGCTTTTTCTTTTAGCCAATACGGTTGGGTATACTCGATTGTGGAAGGTAGCTGAGTTTGCAGGCTTATTTTTTGATCGTTATTATTTTTTAGAACCGTGTTTTGAGCCGTAGTTTTATGTTCCGGTAAAGTCGTTACACTTGTCAGTACCATTTCTACAGCAGATCGGTTAATCGCTTCAAGACTTAGTTTAACAATACTTCCTGGAGTAGCTTCCTGTTCGCTTGCAGCTGCTTCCAGATATAAACCGGCAGAAGACGCAATAATATTTTTTATGGCAGCAGATTTTACACTTTTCCAGTGCTCATCTTCTAAAGATTCAATCATCGTGTACGCTTTTACCAAATCCGGTATGCTTGCCGACGGGTTGCTGAAATTGTAGTTGGTTATAATTTTAGAAATCAGTTCACCGATTGGTTTTCCGTTTTTAACGCGATTCCAGCTGGTGTCAATTCCTTCAAACAAAACATTCGGATCTTTGGGAGCTTCTCCGTTAATTAGTTCTAAATATTCGGTTTCATTTCCGCGAACTCCTGTACTTCCAAAACCTTGGGATTGATGGCGACTGCGACTTAGGGCAGCAATTTCCTGATTTGATTTACCAATTCCGGTATAATAAACACCGGTTTCTAAGGTTGCAAATTTAGATTTATTGGCTGCTTCAAAATTTTCCTGACTTCCATAAAACCACCATGAAGTATTAAAGTATTGGCGTTTTACCTGCCAAGGCTTCACATATTTTAGTTGTTCAGGATATATTTTGGGGTCATTGGTCAATTTAAAACTTTCAACACTTAACATAGCAGACGAAGTATGATGCCCATGTGTTGAACCGGGTGTGCGGTGATCAAATCGATTGATAATTACATCCGGCTGGAATTTTCTGATCGTCCAGATAACATCGGCCAAAACCTTGTCTTTGTCCCAAATATGCAAAGTTTCCTCTGGATTTTTTGAGTAGCCAAAGTCATTCGCTCTGGAGAAAAATTGCTCTCCACCATCTACTTTTCTTGCTTCAATTAATTCCTGAGTTCTTATAACACCTAACAATTCACGCAATTGTGGACCAATTAAATTCTGACCTCCATCACCACGAGTTAAAGACAAATATCCGGTTCTGGCATTCATTTCATTAGCGAAATAAGAGATCAGACGGGTGTTTTCGTCATCAGGATGTGCAGCCAGATACAATACAGATCCCAGAAAGTTTAATTTCTTGATTTGATTGTAAATTTCTACGGCATTTGGTTTCTGTGGTTGTTGTGCAAAAGAAATGGAAGTTCCGACTAAAAAAAGAAGAAGAATTTGTATCTGTATTTTTCGCATGGTTGGTTTAGGTGTTTTTTGAAAGAAGTTCAAAAATACTAATTATATTATTGAAGATAGTGCAAATGAAATGTTAACGGTTGATTTTTTTGCTATTAAAACAGACAAAAAGAGAGTATCAGGATCCTGATACTCTCTTTTTATTTAGGAAAGAATTACCTTCTTCCCGGGCGGTAAGGGCCATCATGTCTGCGATCGTGATCGTGGTCATCATCATCGTCGTCATCGTCATCATCTCTGTCACGTTTCTTATAATGTTTATCATAGTTTTTGTGATTTCTGTGATTGTCATTATAACCGTAAACCGGTCTTGGTCTGCAACTTCTTTGTGGCGCTCCGTGATATCCTTTATAATATCTTACTTTGTGTCTGTTAAAGTAGGTGTAAGGAGTTCTACCGTGATAATCTGTTAATACTACTTTATACCCGTCGTATAAATCGTAGTTGCGATATTGTCTTGGTAAACGGTTTACTCTGGACCATCTTCCTCCTCCATAACAAATAAATTGCGAGGCTCTTACATCATAATAAGCTTCAATGTCGGGTAAGTAATAGTACTCTGTTTGTTCATAACCTGCAGGGCCCCATGCTGGTGGAGATCCTATGTTAACATTTACAGATACCTGGGCTTGCGTGGCGTTTGCAACCAAAAGTAATAATCCTGCGATTGCTATTTTAACTGTTTTCATTTTTTTAGTTTTTTGTTAATTTTAACTCTAATAGGCAATATTCATATACTGTGCCAAAAATAAAAACAAAATGCATTTTAACCGATAAATGATGCTTTTTATCGATATTATTTTGTTAATGATTTGTAAAGTATTTGATTTTTAAAGTGTTGCGAATTTAAAAAAAATCTAAAAAAAAGTTCAACGCAAAGCAAAATACAAAATAGGAGCTTGCAGCTTATTTATACTTTACAATTCTTGGTTTGGCGAGTTCAAAACTCTGTAAACCACCATAATCAGTAGTTTCAAAGGTGTTGGTTTTGAATAGATTATCGCCTTGCATCGGGATAGTAGGGTAGTAGGATAGTGATAATTGAAAGGAACTGAAAACCAAATAGTCATTGCTAATCAATAAACCTATAGTCAATTTAGAGTACGCTTTATTCTTAAACATGGCGTCATTCTGGCTTCCGAGAACACCTATCGCGTAATTAAAAAACGGATTCAGACGAAAACCCAAAAGTTCATAAGGAGAATAGGTTTGGGTTTGCAGTGCCAAAACCATTTTACTTGTTCCGTAGAGTGGGGCATTGAAGCCTGCTAATCCATTCTGTTCGTTTAAATTTAAGCGATCTCCCATACTGTCTGCCCGATTGATTCCCAATATCAATTGTGGATTAACAAATTGCCTTAATTTCCAATTACCAATACTGTATAATTTTGTAAAGTAGTTGGATTCGAGCAATATTGAGGTTTGATAGGTTTTAGATTGATGAAAGTAAGTACCGGCCTCAAAATTCATACTTAAAAAACCTAATCTGTAATAATTACCAAAAGAAAATTGAGCACCCAGATAAGGGCGCCAAATGGTGTTTTTGTATTGATAACCGAAGGTGATACCATAAATTCGCCCGATAGGAATGTCTTCTGTCCGTCCATTTCTAAAGATATAACTGTCCTTAACGAATTTTCGGGTGTTAAATCCAATTCCGCCTAAAAAGAGTTTTTCATTTGAATAAAAATTAATAGAGTCGTATTCAATAGTTGGACTTTCTTTGTAATCGATATTAAGGAAACGTGTAGAGACAATCAGATTGGTTATTCCATGATGTTCATCTTCAAAAACTTTTGAAGCATTTCCGACCCAAAAATCCTGAAAACGGTATTTAAAGGGCTGAAAAGCAAATTTTAGATCCGGCCCCTGCAAACTGTCTTTTTTATAACTTTCACCTAAGTAAACACCGCCAGCCCATTTGGTTAAAGGGGAATAGAAAGCACGTTCCATATCAATGCTTTTGTTATAGTTATTGTCAAAGTCTATATTGTATTTCAGTACAGTGCTGACAAAAGTGCGTGCAATATTAGGTATAGTATAGGTTCCATCATGCCCATCTGCACCATCGGCAAAACGATTTGTGAACTTGTAATCTAATTGCTGTCCCGTTCCGAAGAAGTCCTTTTCTTTTAATCCGATACCAACCCGACTGCTCGAAATTGAAAATCTCGGAATAGTACTCCACGAATCTAAAACGCGGATGGTAACATCGATAGAATCTGATGCTTTGCCGGCTAATTTGTTTGAAATTTTCACAGCAGTTACATACCGTTGCGATCGTATGATACGTTCCGATTCCTGCATTTTATAAGAATCATAAGGTGCATTCCTTTTTAATAGCAATAAATTGTAAATGGCTATTTTTTTTGTTTTTAAATGAAGCCTGTTACCGGTTCTTTCTCCCCAATTTCGAGGCATAGCAGTGGTGTCTGAAACAGAATGTCCAAAGGGATCTAAAGTAACAATTGTTATTTTTCGAATGATTTTACCATTGTAATCAGTGGTGTCTTTTTCTACCGGTTCCGTTTCTTTTTTTCGGGGTTTGCTGGTTCTGAAAAAGAGTTTGTGTAACGTTTTGGTAAATTTGTTTTTTTTAGAATAGTTTCGAATTTTGGTATATATTTCGGTACTGTCTTTTTTTTGTTTCGTATCCTGCGCACAGAGGCTTTGCAGGTTAAAACAAAGGAGTAAGACAATAACTATTTTTATTTTTCGAAACATTCAGATCTATTTGATAGCTTAAGATGATTTTTAAAGGAAATATAAGCTAAATATTATTCATATTTTGTATCGATTATAATTTAGTTTTCAATCTTTGCTTTTTTAATTCTCCAAATAAACCTTTTTGGCATGTGATTGCCCATTAAATACCCCCAGGGTTCCAGCGATTCGATTCTGTCAAAAATAATTTTTAAAATCGCTAAAAGCGGTATTGCCAGAAACATGCCTGAAATTCCGGCTGCCGCGCCTCCCACTATAATCCCCATGATAGAGACAAAGGCATTAATTTCTACCTTAGAATTGATAATTAAAGGCACTAGTACATTATTATCAATTAACTGAACAATAAGATTCACAATTAAAATACCCAGTATTATCGATGTTTCTGCTGAGCCGGTAAGTGAGGCCAGAATCGTTATTATTCCTGCAGCTGTGATCCCAATATAGGGGATAAGATTTAAGAGGCCGGTTATTAGTCCTAGTAGTATAAAATATTTTACACCAATAATCCAAAGACCTAAGCTGGTTAAAACAGAAACAACGATCATTTCTAAAATTAAACTTACGATATAATTATTGATCGAAACTTTTATCTGAGTCAAGATATCCTTTAATACGGAATGATTGTCTCTGTCGATTAGTTTGGCCAGAAAGAGTATAAAATGATCTTTATACAGTAAAAATAAGAAAGTGTAAATCGGTATAATGGTACAATCTAAAAGGAGATCACTTAGTGAGATTATGGCAGAACCTAAAGTTGCATTTCCATTGGCAACAGAGTCTTTCGTCACATTCGTAATGTATTTTTTCTGCTCCCCAATGCTAACATTAAAATTGTCTTTTATAAATTTATGAATGTCAGTAATAAATGCACTTGCGTTCTTTTTGATCGTCTCGAAATCATTTGCCATATCCGTGACTTCATAAGAAATGAAAATGAAAATTCCGGCAACAAATAAAGCAAAAAGCAATACACAAAGTAATGCAGCGAGATATCTTGGAAATTTGAATTTGGTGTTTAAAAGTGTAAATACCGGAAGTAACAGTACTGAAAACAGAAATGCCATTAATACAGGAGTAATTACATCTTTTCCAATACAAAAAATAAAGGCAAAAGACAGCAGACTTACCATTATAAGGGGAAGTTTAGCATAAAATGGCAATTGTACAGGTTCCGTCATTTTTTTGAGATTTAAATAAAACTAAAAAGTTTGCTTAACAAATATTATACTTTATTCTAATACTATTGTTTTAGCTTTTCTTCTTTAGATTATAAAATTCCCATTCAATTATTATGTGATTAAGTTAAGATGTTTTTCACGCAGATTTTGCGGATTTTTTTATTTTAATCCGTTAAAATCTGCGTGAGACTTTTTTGATAATCCTTAACGTAATGTTATTGTGTTTCAGATAGAGGTAAATGGTTGAGAGGTATATTAGCTTTAGTCGAAAGAATCGGGGTATAATTCGGCTAAAGCCCTTAAATCTTGAACTAATTGCATTCCTCCAGCTAAAGCAGGAGGCTATTCAAAATAATGCTTTTGCAAATAGTTTAATTTTTACTAGAAATTTAAATTATTATAATTCAGAGATGAGGAAAGAGGGTTAAAAAAGTGCCACGCAGATTTAAGTAGTATTAAATAAAAAATCCGCAAAATCTGCGGAATCTGCGTAAAAAAATAGCTTAACTCAATGATATTTAGCTAAAGCAGGAGGCTATTCAAAATGATGCTTTAACAAATCTTTTAATTTTTAGAGATAAGAGAGCAGGGAATTTTAATTAATCAAAAAACTCTTTCTCTTCGTAATGAACCGGCATGATTGAAATTCCTTTTTGTAGTAGTAAGTTGTTTGGGAAAATAATTTTCTCGCCCTCTTTGGTTTTTAAATTCACATGGAAGGCACTAATATCCTCAATTTCGGCTTCGATCGGGAAATCTTTATCGTGAATTTTTATAGTGTCACCAATTCTAAAAGGGAATGAAAAGAACAAAATCATCCCTGAAGTAATATTGCTCAGTATAGACCATTGCGCAAACATTGCAACACCAATTACAGTAGCAATTGAAGATACAGTGATAAAAATGTCCTTCGTATCAACACCCCAAATTACAATCAGGCTGATGATTACTAATATATTCATTAACAAATGAATGTATTTGATCACCAAATTTGTCCGATGCTCTAATAATTGACTGGAACTGGCATAACGACGGATTAATTTGGCAATAATCATTCTTAAACTAATCAGTGTAAAAAGGAGAATTCCCGTCGTTATAATTTCTTGGCTATACTCTTTAAAAGTAAACATAAACTTATTTTTTAATCTAAAGTACTCAAATATTCATAAACTTTAGCAGTTGGAAGTCCCATTACATTGGTATAAGAACCTTCAACCTTAACAACGGCCATAAAACCAAACCATTCCTGGATACCGTAAGCACCAGCCTTGTCATAAGGTTTGTAATTGGCGATATAATACAAAATAGCTTCGTCAGACAAATCTTTGAAAGTAACTTTGGTAACATCATTTATTACAGTAGAAGCAGTGTTGGTCTTAAAACAAACCGAAGTAAAAACTTCATGTGTGTCGTTTGACATTGATTTTATCATTTCAAAGGCTTCTGCTGCATCTTTAGGTTTTCCTAATGCTTTGTTCTGATGCCAGACAATAGTATCGCTGGTCACTAAAATTTCATTCGGTTGGAGTTCACCCTCAAAAGCATTTGCTTTTAGTACTGCTAAATAATCCGTTATTTCAACGGCTTTTAATTCGGGAGGATAGATTTCTTCTACGTCCTTTAATCTAATTTCAAAGTCTAAATCCAGATCTTTGAAAAATTGCTGCCTTCTTGGAGATCCTGAAGCCAGAATCAGCGTGTATTTTTTAAGTTTTTCTTTAAGCATTGTATTTAATATTTACGGCAATGACTATAATTGATAAAATTCCAAAAAGCAAAATCAGTTTTAAAACGGTACTTAAATGATGAAAGTCCTTTTGCGATTTTGCTCCGACTATTTTGACAATAAAATACAAGAGAGGTGCTAAAACAAACGCAAAAGCATAAAAAGTAACGATAAAAAGATTGTTTTCTATAAAATATTTATTGATATAAAGTACCAATAAAATAAATGGAATAACAGCTAGCCCTAAAGCAATTTTTGCCGTTCTAGTGCTTCCAATAGCGATTGGCAACGTATTCATTCCCTGATTGTAATCGCCGTTTACATCTTCGATATCCTTGATTATTTCACGAATAAAATTAATCATAAAAGCAAATAAAGCATAATCGATTAAGATAGAAAACAAACTTGCCATTTGTGCCTGATTATCCGTATTTGTAGCCGGAAAAATATCGAAAACACCAATAATTACTACACTAAAAGCTAACAACAAGGCTACAATCAAATTGCCTAAAATCATGATTTGTTTTAGGGACGTTGCATAAAAATAGAGCAGTGAAGCGATCAGAATAAAAATCGTAGCAAAAGTAGGCCTCATTATAACATTAGATAAATAAAAACCTATGGCAACACCACTAATAGTAAGGGCAATGTAAATGTTATAAGCAGCTGTCTCCGTTATCCCTTTACCCACCACAACATCATTGGGCTTATTAATGGTGTCTGTAGCAACATCAAAAATATTATTGATTACATAACCCGCCGCTGCAATTAAAACGGTGCTTAAAACCAATAATCCGTATTGCCAGTCGGCCAAAGCCAGCGGGATATCCTGCTGTTCTAAAAATGCATACCGAAATAAAAGCTGCATAAAAGCAAGCATAAGTAGGTTCTGATATCGAATGAGCTTGAGGAATTTCATTTTTTTTAATGTAAATTGTAACTGAGACTATAATCTGTGATTAAAAACTGAGACTAAAAACTGAGACTGAAAACTAATCATGTTTCCCACTAAAATGCTCCATCCATTTCCCTTGAACTTTCATTACTTGCTCGATAACATCACGTGCAGCACCTTTACCGCCTTTTACATGAGAGATATAACGACAAATATTTTTGATCTCAGGGCTTGCATCCTGTGGAGAAGTAGGTAATCCCACCAATTGCATCACATGAAAATCCGGAATATCATCCCCCATATACAATACATTTTCCGGTTTGATGTTGTGCATATCCGTATATTCTTTGAACGTTGCTACTTTATCAGGCGTTCCTAAATAGATATCATTAATTCCTAAATTACGCAAACGAATACGAACGCCTTCATTGCTTCCTCCCGAAATAATGCAAACATTATAGCCGCTTTCTACTGCCGCTTTCATGGCGTAACCATCACGAATATTCATTGTGCGAAGCATTTCTCCTTCATTGGTTACAAAAACCGAACTGTCTGTAAGTACACCATCAACATCAAAAACAAAGGTGTTGATGTCATTCATTATTTCTTTATAATTTCTTGTCATTATTCTGTATAGATTGTGTTAATATAGTATAGATATTTTTTTGTTTTTCGTTGGTCAAATACGCTAAATGAGCTTCAATTGTGGTCGAATCGTTGCGTTTTGCAGGCCCCGTTTGAGCATCAACAGGGTTTAATGTTTTTATTTTCTCGGCAGTTTCCTGAATTAAAGGTTTTAAGATTGCAAAAGGGACTTGGTGTTCTTCACAAATTTCCTGTCCGATTTGATACAAATGATTGGTGAAATTATTGACAAAAACGGCCGAAACGTGGAGCGCTTTTCGCTGTTCCGAATTAATTGGGTAAACCGCAGTTGAAATACTCTTGGCTACCGTCTCTAAAACGCGATAATCATAAGGGTTTTCTGCTTCCAAACAGATCGGAACGGTTGAAAAATCAACCTCTTTGGTTTTAGAAAAGGTTTGAAGCGGATAAAAAACACCATTTCTGTTCTTTACATCTAAAACAGCAAGTGAAGCGGTTCCTGAAGTATGAACGACAATTCGGTTTTGAAACGGCAATTGTTTAGAAACTTCCGAAATAGCTTTATCCGAAACCGCAATGATATACAAATCGGCTTCTTTTAAGTCTTCTAAAGCACTTACAATTTTTTCAAAACCAATTAGAGAAGACAACGCTTCTTTTTTTCTGGAAAATACCTGCACAATCTCAACAAGGTCACTTTTAGTAAAAGCCTTTATTAAATGCTGGGCGACATTTCCCGAACCAATTACAGTTATTCGAATCATACCGCAAAATTAGCATTATTTTTTCTAAAGTTAATTGCTTTTAATTCGTTTGTCATTTGAAGAAAAGTAAAGCGCACTTCTTTAATATTTTAGAAGAAAAGAGCAATTCATAGCACAGTTAAATTAGAATTTCAAAACTACTTTGTAAACCGTTTCCTTGCTGATTGTTCTATTTTAGGATCATCTAAAATCAAAGATCAGGTTCAATTTAGGAATGTTTTTTTTTGAATTAACAGATTTAAGCAGTAGGAGGGAGTAATCTGATCTATTTTTTGGTTTTAATTAACAAATGACAAATATTGGAACTCAACATTTTTAAGTACTTTTGTCGCACTTTTATACAATGTAATTCCTCAAAAATGGATAAAAAAATATTCTCTTTTTTGTTTTCTACACGATTAATGGCTGTTCTTTTTTTAACATTTGCTTTGGCAATGGGTATCGGAACTTTTATCGAAAGTAAGTACAATACTGATACAGCCCGAATTTTAATTTACAATACCTGGTGGTTTGAAGCGATAATGGTCTTTTTTATGATCAATTTTATCGGAAACATCAAACGTTATCAACTATTAAGAAAGGAAAAGTGGGCTACTTTATTGCTTCATATTGCCTTTATTTTTATTCTTTTGGGTGCTTTTATAACCCGTTACATCAGTTATGAAGGGATGATGCCAATTCGCGAAGGAGCAGCAGAAAACCAAATTTACTCTGATAAAACATTTTTAACTGCTTTTGTTGACGGTGAACATAAAGGTGAAATGAAACGAAGAGTTTTTGAAGAAAAACTTTTGTTATCGCCCGTTACAAATAATGATTTTTCTATTTCAGGTAAATTTTCTGAAACTCCTTTTGAAATCACGTACGTAAATTACATTATGGGCGCTAAAGAGGTGGTGAAACCAGATCCAAAAGGTACTTTATACCTTAAATTAGTCGAAGCCGGTTCGGGCGGACGTGAAGAGCATTTCCTGAAAGAAGGAGAAGTGCAGAACATTCACAATGTTTTGTTTGCTTTAAATAAACCAACCGAAGGTGCTATTAACATTAATACTACCGGTGAAAAATATACCATTCAGACCCCTTTTGAAGGGAACTTTATGCGAATGGCGGATAAATTTCAAGGAAAAGTCACTAAAGATAATGTACAACCTTTGATGATGCGTTCTTTGTATAGCATTGGCGATATCAGAATTGTATTTCCGGATCCCGCTATGAAAGGGAGTATTACTTATGAATCGAATAATGATTACAAAGCAAAAGACCATCATGATGCTTTAGTCGTAAAAGTAAAAGCAGAAGGACAGGAAAAAGAAGTGATGCTTTTGGGCTCTAAAGGAAGTGTTGGAGAACCAAAAACCGTTAAGATTGGGAATATCGAATATTCCTTGTTTTATGGAAGTAAAGCTTATGTTTTGCCTTTCAAAGTAAAACTAAACGATTTTATTGCAACAAAATACCCGGGAACAGAAAAAAGTTATTCTGCTTTTAAAAGTAAGGTAACCGTTCAGGATTCTACAGATACATTTGACGCAGATATTTTTATGAATCACGTTTTAGATTACAGAGGCTACCGTTTCTTTCAGTCTTCTTTTAGTCCGGACGAAAAAGGAACTGTATTGTCTGTAAATCATGACTTTTGGGGAACTTCTATAACTTATTTGGGTTATTTTATGTTGTATTTCGGTTTAATGGTTATTATGTTCACCAAACACTCCCGTTTTGGCGATCTAAAACGCAAATTAGAAGTTGTGAAAAAGAAAAAAGAGAAACTAATTACCATTTTCGTTTTGCTGTTTAGTTTGAATGGTTTTGCACAAGAAGCGCCACACGTTCATACTCCGGGACATACCCACGAACATAATAAAAATGAAGATCCAAACAATCACGCCAATCACGTAACGGCTCCACCAAGTCAGAAACAACTAGATTCGTTATTGACGATTTATAAAGCACCGAAAGAACACGCCGCAAAATTTGGGCGTTTGATTATTCAGGATGCCGGTGGGCGTATGAAACCAATCAATACTTTTTCATCTGAATTGCTTAGAAAAGTAAGTCATAGTGATAAGTATAACGGCATGAACTCAGATCAGGTATTTTTGTCTATGACACAGTACGCTCAGGTATGGATTCAGGTCCCTCTTATTTATATTAATACCAAAGATGATAGTATTCGTAAAATTATCGGTATTGACAGAAAAGCAAAGTTGGCTCCTTTCGTGAAGTTTTTTGATGAAAATGGAAACTATAAACTTTCTCCTTATTTAGATGCTGCTTATAAAGCTGCTAATCCGAACAGTTTTGAGAAGGATTTTATCGAGACAGATAAAAAGGTAAATTTAATGGAATCTGCTTTAAGTGGAAGTATTTTAAGAATTTTCCCGGTTCCAAATGATCCAAACAATAAATGGGTTTCTTTTTTAGAACGTGAAAGTGCCGGTCTCAAAGGAATGGACTCGACTTATGTAAAACAAATTCTACCCTTATATTTCAGTGCTTTAAACAATGGTTCTATTTCTAAGGATTTTAGTACAGCCGATAATTTAGTAGAAAGCATCAACGGTTTTCAAAAGAAATTTGGTTCTAAAGTGCGTCCTAGCGAAGAAAAAATCGATCTTGAAATTGCTTACAATACCTATGATATTTTACCAAAAATGCTTTATTGGTATTCCATGGCAGGAATTTTCATGCTGATTTTTACTTTATTGAGTATTTTCTTTAATAAAAAGTTTCTACGCATAACCGTTAATGGTTTTCATGTCTTAATAGGAGGAATATTTGCATTACATACCCTTGCTTTAATTGCACGTTGGTATATTTCGGGTCACGCACCTTGGAGTAATGCTTACGAAGCGATTGTATACGTAGCTTGGGCTACCATGTTCTTTGGATTGGCTTTTGATAGAAAATCAAAACTAACGGTAGCTTCAGCCGCTTTTGTAACTTCTATGATCTTTTTTGCCGCAGATGCAAACTGGATAGATCCGGAAATTGCCAATTTACAGCCCGTTCTTAACTCGTATTGGTTAATGATTCACGTAGCAGTAATTGTGGGAAGTTACGGCCCATTGGCATTAGGAATGATTTTAGGCTTTGTAGCTTTAGTTTTAATTTTCTTTACCAATGATAAGAACAAAGCCAAAATGAGCTTGAACATCAAAGAAATCAGTTATATCAACGAAATGTCATTGACCATTGGTCTGATTATGTTAACGATAGGAAACTTCCTTGGAGGACAGTGGGCCAACGAAAGTTGGGGACGTTACTGGGGATGGGATCCAAAAGAAACTTGGGCTTTAATTTCGATTATGATCTACGGATTTGTAATTCACGCCAGATTTGTACCTGCATTAAGAGGAAAATGGTTCTTTAACCTAATGAGTATGTTTGCCTTTGTATCGATCTTATTCACCTACTACGGAGTAAACTTCCACTTAGTTGGTTTGCACTCGTACGCGAGTGGAGAAGCACATTCTCTAAGCTGGATTTGGTATTCTTTAGGAACCATTTCGGTAATTGGAGCCGTGACATATCCGAAGTATCGAAAGTATTACAAAAACAGTAAATAATAATAAAAAGGTTCAACGCGAGTTGAACCTTTTTTATTTGCAATCTTTAGAAAGTAATATAAGTTTAGTGATTTGAAGAAGTTTCTTAAATCTCTTTTAGTGACGCAGATTTAGTAGATTTTTTTTGATTCATTGGAAAAAAAACTGCGTAAATAAATCTGCAAAAACTGTTGAATCTGCGTGAAAACTTTCAAATCAAAAAAATACAAACCTTTCTATTTCAATTTTTTAAACAAGTACTCCGTTTGATTATTATTTGTAGTTTTGAAGAGTAACACAAATCATTCCCTCAAATTATGGTTATTTTAGAAATTATTCTGTTTATTGTTGCTTATACGGCCTTGATTGTTTCTTTGGCGTTTGGCATCGTGTGTTATAAGCGAAATATAGAACCCAAAGAAACCATTGCACTAACTATTTCTTTATTGTTACTCATTGTTTCGATATCAATTTCTCCACTGCTAAAAAGCTTGAAATACGATGATTTATCAAATATTCTGATAGTATCAAATATGACTATCGTGGGATGTACTACTTTCTTGAACACCTTAAAAGAACGCAAGCATAAACTTAAAAAAATATATAAAAAGATCCATGCCGGAATAGGTTTGCTTATTTTTAGCGCTGTTATTATAAGTCCTCTTTTGAATATAAGTCCAATTGCAGAACGCTTCGCAATTGGGTATTTACTGTTTTCTATTACAGTATCAATGGTTATGATTAGAGTTACTAAACCTCAAATTAAGATGGTTCAAAAAATAAATCCAGATCGATTATTTGCAATTGCGTTTCTTATAATTGTTCCTTTATACTTAATCCTACAATTTGGTTTTAGCAATTATCACATAAATTTTCCGATAGGATTTTTGCTTCCTGTTATTTTTACTTTATTAGCAATTAATAAAATCATAGAAGATATAAATCGTCTCCATATTTTAAAGAACAAAGTACAAAATCTGCAAAATGATCTTTTCAAGTACGGATTTACCGATCGCGAAGTGGAAGTAGCGCGATTATTAGTCAAAGGATGTAGTTATCAATCTATTTCAGAACAGTTGTTTATTTCAGTTCCAACTGTAAAAACACATACCGGAAATGTTTACAGAAAATGTAATGTAAAAAGCAAATACGAATTAATGGTATTGATAACTGCTTAGTAATCAGATCTCATACTTTTGTATGAAATTAGGAATGCATTATATTTCATACCAATTGCCGATATTTTGCGTGCTTTCAGCTACCTACTTTTGTCTCAAACAATTAAAGACAGAAGTATGTTTAAAAAAATTGCATTTAGTTTATTTATATCTTGTACAGCACACTTATATGCACAAGATTCGATTTCCAGAAATACCAATAGACAACGGTTAGATTTTGCAAAGATGTATTTTGAATTTGGAGGAACTTATGTGAGTTCTTTTAAAGGAAAGCAAATTCAGGATAATACAATTACGACGTTTAATCACCCCGCCACAGTAAACCAATACCTTACATGGGGAGGATTTCATTTTTGGGGACATGCCGAATTTTTTGTTGTTGTTCCGTTGGGACAATTAAATCTGAAAAAAAATACGGTAGAAACGTACGAATTAGATCAATCAGTCGTTACGGGCTTAAGGATATATCCTTGGGCAATGCAAGATAAAAAGGCAAGACCTTTTGTTGGTGTCAACTGGGGCGCGGTGGACTTTAAACAAATCATCAACTCCGATGAAAATAGTACGGTATTAACGAAAGATTTTTTATTGAATTTTGAAGCCGGACTACTTTATAACTACAAAAGTTTTGGGCTTCGTTTGGGAGTAAATTACAATGCTGACAATAAATGGGATTATCCTTTAGACAAAGAGAAAAAAGCAGAAATTAAAACGCCCGAAATCACTGCGTCCCTAGGTTTACTTTATGCTTTTGACTCCACAAAAGACACTAATAAGGAAAACATAGACAGGTGGAACAGCTATCCTGAGTTTAGCAAATTATCGTATAAGGCCAGAAGAAAAGGAGCTTTTTTTATCGGGGTTGGGCCTTCATTCTCTTTCTCTCTGAGTAAATCGGATTACAATCAGATGAAACTTCCTTATTTAAATGATAAAATAGCTTCCAAAAACTATTTTGATATGGCCTTAGGCTATCATTTTACTAAAGCAAATCTATTTACCGCATTGTCTTTCAGAAATCCAAAGTTTGAAACGGAAGGGTATGGGAGCTCGCAGACGATAAAAAAGACAGCTTTAGCATTGGAGGTCAACAAGTTTTTAATGGATTATTCCGGTTTTGCACCCTTTGTAGGCCTAAATATTTCTTACGACAAACTGCGTTACGAACAAGAAATTGAGGGCGTAAAGAGCGCTATTAAATTTAAAGGAAAATTTGAGCCCGGTCTCACATTTGGTTGGGATATTGTCCCGGGAAAAACGGATGAAGTTTTAGTTTTAAGAACAAATCTAAGATGGTATCCATTATCAGAGTTTGATGTCAATGGTCAAAAGTTTAGTTTCAGACAATTGGAGTACAATCTGATACAACTCGTTTTTTATCCCGAAAGAATGAAAAAAAGTAAGATGTGAAACACGAAACGTCAAACATGAAACGTGAAACATGAAACGTGAAACATGAAAAGCAGCATATAAAAATGATTACTTCTCACCTATAAATTTCCCGTCATCCACAGAACAAGAGCTGCAATCAGAAAGAATAGAAATAGAAAAATGAGATGACTTAGAAGTGACAAAAAGAAGACTTTTGTTTTGGATATTTTATTGAAGAATTGCATGTTGGTCCATAGAATCAAAACGAGATCAATAGCATACAAAACAACTGTGACGGTTTTAATTTGTGGAGTTTCACTAAAAAAATAGGCTAATGGAAATAATAGAATTCCAATAACTAATTTTTGAGACGCTTTGAAAGTATTCAATACAAAATACTCCACAAAATTGCGACCTTGATTTCTAAAACAGATGTAAGTTCCGATCGTAAAAAGCGGAATGGAGGCAATGGTAACCCAGGAGAAATGAGTAGAAACCCATTCATTAAACTTAACTAAATTTAAGGGATTATCGGAATCAGTTTGAACTAAGTCAACGTGGAAGAAATGGTACAAAACCCCATATAACGTTGCCAAAACAGCGACTAACGAAAGGGGTTTAAAATGTCTTACACGTTTACCTTCAATAAATTCACGGATACTATGTCCCGGTCTTGTAAATAATTGTTTGACCGTGTAAAGAATACCTTTATCAAAATGAAGTAATCCATGCTGAATGTCATGCCATAAAAAATGCCAATTTATTAAATGAGTTTCAGCAGATTGGCCACAATTATTACAATAGTGGCCAGTATAAATTTGATGACAGTTTTTGCAGGTAATCTCCATTATTTTAATAGTTATAATGAAAGTGTAAGGAATGGACTAATTTTATTTCTAAACATTATTCTTTTTAAAACCATTCGGATACATAATAGCAACAAGTACTACGATGAGTAAAAAATTATATTCCATACCGTTTCTGCCTCCTCCAACAACAAACCAGCCTTCCTGGAAGTGTACTAAAATTATCCCCATAATAAGGACCAGTATGGTTACAAAGCTGGCTAATTTTATATATTTATTTAATAACAGCAGCACCGCTGCAACTACATGCGATAGTTTTATGGACCAGGCTAATGCTACACCAAAAGGGGCAAAGCCAATTTGGTTCAGATACAAATTGCCAAAATCATTAATACCGTTGTTAAACATTCCAAATACGGAATGCGTTAGAAGGATAATCGCAACCGAAATTCTTAAGAGTAAAGTTCCATTCATTGTTTGGTGGTTATAGTTAATTTTCAATCTAAAATAATAAAAAAACGCATATTAAATTGATTAATATGCGTTTAGTATGTAATAAATTAGTTTTTAAACTTTTCCTAAAGTATACAACTGTTCCATTGTCGGAGTTAAACTTCCTCCCGCAGGCTCAAGTGTAATTCCAAAAGCTTCCGCTGAAACGGTTTGGTCTACAGCAAATATTTTTTGATTGTTGCCTTCAAAATCACTTAACAAACCAATGCTGGTAGGAGTTAATACAGGACTCAATTTTAGCGCCCATACCTGATACACCATTCCTTTTGGAGGTTTTGGCAAACCAGCAGCATCAATGTACGTCGTTTTAGTATCCTTATTCCAGTATACTTTTGCAAATGACGTTGGCGAAACAGCCTGACCACCAAGTGTAACTCCGGTATTCTTGATGTCTCTTACAATAGTCAAACTCTTTTCTGTTTCTTTGTTTTGCTGATCTAAATAAGCAAACTCTCTTTCGATTTTAGTTTTCTCATTACCAACAGTCGAAATAGCCTCTTTTGTTTGAGTCAATTGTAACGTTTGGTACCCAAGACCTAAAAGAAGTAAGACCGCAGCAGCCCAGCCCACATATTGAGACCAGTTTGAAGTCGGTTTCATCTCGACTACTTTGCCATGTTTAAGCTCTAGGCGCGCTTTGATTTTCTCAAAATTAGACACCGAATGGAAAGGAGAAAAACTGGACGACAAAGCAACAATCGCTTTCTCGATCGATAGGATTTCCTGATCTACTTCGGGGTTATTTTTAGCCAGTTCTGCTATTTCCAGATTTTCCTTTTCGGTTAATAAACCGTAAACGTATAATTCCAGAATTCCTGATTCAATATACTCTTGTGCTTCCATTATATTTTTAAATAATTACGTAAATCGTTAATACAGTTTCTGTTGTTCGTTTTGATAGTCCCCAATGGCATTGCCAATTCTTCTGAAGCTTCTTGTTGGGTGTATCCTTTGAAAAATAATAAATCGATGATCTCAATACATTTCGGCTTTAATTTTTTTACAAATTCCTGAATACCAATTGTATCAATTTTGTTGACTAACTTATTACTGTCATCTAACAGATTTACGAAATTATCGGAGGAAAGGTTTTTTTGACTGTTATTAAAATTTTTGGATCGCAGCTTGTCGATAGAAGTATTCCTAGCAATATTAAGGATCCACGTGTAAAAACGACCTTTACTTTCATTATACGAATCAATGTTTTTCCAGATTTTGACAAAAACTTCCTGCAAAACATCTTCAGCTTCTTCACGATTTTTTATTAGCACGTTTATGACCGAAAATAAACTTTTCGAATACATATCGTACAAATGGGTAAAAGCTCTTTCGTCTTTCTTGTAAATTAAAACTAATAATTCTTCTTGACTCATAGGTTGGATTTTTAAGCTTAAACAAAATTTTAAAAACGTTTTTTTATTACCTGAGATAAAGGTAATTTATTTTTTTCTGTAAACGGTAATTATTTTAACAGGCTTATCCTTAGTAAAATAAGGGGTTTATAAAAAAAATCATTTTTTTTTACTTTTTTTAAAACCAAAAGCAAACCAATTACGTAAATGCTATTATGACATGTGAAAAAGATCATATCATATAGCAAACTGGTCAAGATTTCTTATAAAATGAATGGACTGACAGTGGTTTTGTTTTAAACAGATAATTATAGTTTACATTTTTTAATAAATAAATAGTAAAGTAAATCTCATTAAAAACGGAGTTATGCAAAAATCGAAAAATCTAATAATATTGATTGTAGGATTAACAAGTGTTTTAGCACTTGCCAATTTTAATAAGAGTCATTTTAGGCAAGAGAGGGTAGAGGAGCATAAACCGAATTTAAATTTTTCAGTTGTCTTGTAAAAGCAAAGCAGATAAGAAATAAAAGAGAATACTTTGAATTAGTAAACAAAGAGTATTTGGGGCGGAAGTTAAACTGGTCAACATTTATGAAGGGTTGTATTTTTTTAACTTCTGAAAAATTAGGCGCCGATTATAAGCCATTAAAAGTGAAGATGTTTCCGAAGGAGAAAAGTACACTACGATGGCGCCTGATTTTATTTAAAAAGAGAATCGGAATTTTAGTAGAGGACTTATTTAGCTGCTATTTGAAAGAAGATCGAATAATATAAAACGAGTTCGGAAGTGTTGAAGAAATTCAGTAAAACACCCGGAACTCCCTGAAAATCTAAAGCAGAGATGCTTAAAAGATTCAAATTTCATGGTTTGATTTGTTTGTATGGGGAGAAGCCTAACGTCTGATTAACGTTAGGCTTCGTTTTTTTATTTAACTTATGTTTAATACAGAATATAGAGAGCAAAAAGTACCAACAAAACTGTTTTTGATTAATTTTATAAAAAATTAGAACAATGAAAAAAGTATTATTTATGGTTTATGGCGCACTATTTCTATTTAGTTGCCAAAATCAAGCACAAACAAATAAAACAAAAACTCCTAAAACGGATAACGTCATGGCAAAAGAAACTATTTACCAATTTAAAGTGGAAGATTTATCAGGAAACCCTTTTGATTTTGCCTCTTTAAAAGGAAAAAAAGTAATGATCGTAAATACCGCTTCAAAATGCGGATTAACGCCTCAGTACAAAGATCTGGAAGCAATTTACAAAGAGTATAAAGATAAAGGCTTCGTGATTGTAGGTTTTCCGGCAAATAATTTTGCTTCACAAGAGCCTGGAACAAACGAAGAAATAGGTGCTTTTTGTCAGCAAAACTACGGAGTAACTTTCCCTATGATGGACAAAGTTTCTGTAAAAGGAGACGATATGTGTGAGGTTTATAAATTCTTAACGCAAAAAGCGAAAAATGGTGTAGAAGATTCAGAAGTAGAATGGAATTTTCAAAAATACCTGATCAATGAAAAAGGAGAATTGGTAAAAGTAATCAAGCCAAGAACTTTACCTACAGATCCCGAAATCATCAATTGGATAAAAAGCTAATAGTTGAAATTACCCAAAAAATAAAATCCACAAATTTGTTAATCAGATTTGTGGATTTTTTTATTAAAGTTTCCCTGTTTCAAAGAATAAGAAAAAGCACCCTGTTTAGAAAATACACACTTAATTTGTCATTTCGAATTTAGAGGCATTATGTTTAAAATATAGGAGATTTCGGGGATAATCCTTCGACTTCGCTCAGGGTGACATTTAGGGGAAGTTTGGAATTTGGAATTTTAGTATTAGAATTTCAGACCCTTTTTTTGTCATTTCGAGGCACGAGAAATCACACAAGGAATTCCGCGCAGAAATTGCCAGTCTTTGCCGATCTACTTGTGTGATTTCTCGTGCCTCGAAATGACAGAACTACAAGAAATAAGGCTTGACGGTTCGATACTATAACGATCTAAGTAAAGCCTCGTAAGTAGCTCCACAACCTTTGGACTTAATCCAAAACTTTGCGAACCTTGCGTATTCCCTTGTGTACTTTGCGGTTAAGCAGATATTCCCGAACGCAGTCCGCAACTAAACCAAAATCAACTGCATAAAAACAAGATCAAGCCAATGATCAAATTTATACCCAACTTCACGAATCGTTCCTGTTGCTACAAAACCAAATCGCTCATGAAAAGCAATACTTCCCGCATTATCAGCATCTATAGCGCCAATCATCACGTGATAGCCTTGTTCTTTGGCCAATCGAATGATTGCTGTTAGCAATTTAGAACCTATTCCTTTTCCAATCACAGTGTCAACAACGTAAACAGAATGTTCAACAGTATATTGGTATCCAATTTTCTCTCTAAAAGGGCCATAACTGCCAAAACCAACAACTTCGCCATCAAGATCAGCCACAACTATTGGTAGATTTTTAGCCTGTTTGTCCTCAAACCATTTGGTTTGCACCTCCAATGTTTGAATGTCATAACTATAATTAGCAGTGGTATGCAAAATCGAATGATTTACGATGTCAAGAATTTTCTTTAAATCGTTTGTTGTAGCAGGTCTAAGTACAATGTCCATATTTATTTTAAATTTTGTAGCACTATTTTGTGCCTAATTCAGCCAGTAAAGTATCCACATCTTTGGTGCTCCAGGTCATTTCAGTGCAGATTACCTTTGCTTTTTTTGCGTATTTCAAGGCTGTTTTTTTATCTTTTATTTTGTTGTAAAGTCGGGCCAGAAGTAAGTTTCCATCATAAGAATCAGTAAGTTCTAAGGAATGATTGACCCAAAAAATAGATTTTTTCAATGCATCAATATCCTCGATGTGTTTGAGATAGGTTTGCCCAATATCCTTCAGAAAAGAAGCATCATTCCAAACTAGCTTTTGAGTATCTTCTAAGGTCACTTTTTTATAGAACTTCCATTTTTCAGTGCGTTCAGCCAAAGTCAGATCAAATTTAAAAACCAAAGAATCAGTTTTTTGTAATCGGATAGATTTTGCAACTTCCCTTTGTTTGTAATAGTTTACCGTATCTAAATTATCTACGAGAGGACGCAATAATTCACTAACGATACTCACCACTTTACGATCAACACGGTTTTGCGAAGCCACAGTAGCAAATTCTTTTTGATGCTTTAAAACATATTGAAATTCTCTCGAGTTAATATCGGTAACCCCATTGGCAATCACACGCCAGTTGGTTTCACTAATCAGTTGTGCATCCGATTGGGTGTTAAGATAGGTATGAGTAGCCGGTGATAAATCGGTTCTGTCTTTGCCTTTTCTTAGAGTGTTCAAATAAGCAAAGAATTTTGTTGAATTGCTTGGGTCAGCTAAGAATTCTTTCTCTAAAAAAGGCAATTGCAGTTTTGGATTTAGAGCATTATTCGCCTCTGTCATAAATTCTGCTGTTTTCATTTCGCCTTTTAAAGTGTAAAGAAGCGTTTCATTGGCATCCAAAAACAAAAACGTAGGCAGTGATTTGGTATTGAACTTTTTCTGGATCGCTTTTCCTTCTTCTTTTTCAATATTCAACCAAACGCACACATAGTTCTTTTTTAAAAAATCCATCACGGTCGGATCACTAAAGACCTCTTTTTTCATCAGATTGCAATGCGGACACCAATCAGCATAAAGCATTACAAAAAGAGATTTGGTTTCTTTTTTAGCAGTCTCGAGACCAGTTTTGTAAGTGGTGTCATCGGGAATAAACTGATTCTGCGAATTTATAGTTTGTAGTGTAACGAAAAGTAAAAGCAAATAGAGATAGCGCATAAGTAGTTCTGTTTTATTCGAAAAATTAGCTTTTACAAATATATTCTCTTTTTCCAGAAATTGTCTTAATATCTCGCCATTTATAAGTTAAATGAACGTCGAAGTTTGTAACTTTGTGGTATAGAAAATTGATGATTTTCTTTCAAAAATAATACGTTATACGAATGATTTACCCCAAAATACCGCTTGCTCAAAGCATTATTGAGATTTGTTTGAAAAAAGGAATCACCAATATTATAATTTCTCCGGGATCCAGAAATGCTCCTTTAACAATTGGATTTGCTCAAAACCCTGATTTTACCTGTTACAGTATTGCAGATGAGCGATGTGCTGCTTTTTTTGCATTGGGAATTGCCCAGCAAACCAAACAGCCAACGGCAGTTGTTTGTACTTCAGGATCAGCATTATTAAATTATTATCCGGCTGTTGCCGAAGCTTTCTATAGTCAGATACCCTTAATTGTAATTTCGGCTGACCGTCCTCAGAGTAAAATTGATATCGGTGACGGGCAAACCATCAGGCAGCAAAATGTATATGAAAATCATTCCGTTTTTAATGCCAATTTAACAGAAGATGCTTCCGCTGAAAACGATTTAAAAATCAATACTGCAATTGACACTGCCATTTCTAAAAAAGGTCCTGTACACATTAATGCGCCTTTCGAAGAACCTTTATACGAAACAGTTGAAGCACTTTCTGTAAATTCAAAAATCACAAATTCAGAACCTTTAGCGGAAACTAAAAACATAGAAAACGGAGAAGAATTTGTCTCGATTTGGAATTCAGCCAAGCGAAAATTAATTATGGTTGGCGTAAATGAAGTCAACACGATTGCAGAGGAAGTAATTGAAAGTTTAGCCAAAGACCCTTCGGTTGTGGTACTGACAGAAACAACTTCAAATCTACATCATCCGAGTTTTATTAACAGCATTGATACTTTAATTACACCCTTTGATGATATTGAATTTAAGGACTTTCACCCCGATCTTTTAGTAACTTTTGGAGGAATGATTGTTTCAAAAAGAATCAAAGGATTCTTGAGGAAATACAAACCAAAACACCATTGGCATATTGATACGTTGCGCGCTTACGACACTTTTAATGCGCTAACAAAGCATTTTGTAATGCAACCAAATGCTTTTTTTAAAGACCTATTATCAAAAGCAGTAACTACAGAAAGTGATTATTTTGATACTATAAACAATAGCTACGCATTAAGAAAAATAAGAAAAAAGGAATATTTAAATAAGATTCCGTTTTCAGATTTTAAAGTTTTTGAGAAAGTAATAGCATCTTTGCCTAAAAACAGCCAGCTGCAGATTAGTAACAGTTCTGCCATTCGCTATGCACAATTGATAGATATTGATTCTTCGATAGAAGTTTTTTGCAATAGAGGCACAAGTGGAATTGACGGTAGTACTTCAACAGCGATTGGCGCTGCAGTAGGAAGCGGAAAACAAAACGTTTTTATAACGGGTGATATTAGCTTTTTATACGACAGTAACGCCTTGTGGAATGCTTATATTCCTAAAAACTTCAAAATTATTTTAATTAATAATGGAGGAGGAGGGATCTTCAGAATTTTACCCGGACATGAAGAAAAACCGGTTTTTAATACGTATTTCGAAACTTCACATCACTTAACGGCGGAGCATCTGGCCAAAATGTATCAGTTGCGTTATTATGCCGCTTCGGATTTGAATTCGTTGGAAAAAAGTATAGAATTGCTTTATGCCGAGAATGATGTTCCGGTGTTGCTGGAAATTTTCACGCCGACTTCTGAAAACGATATTATTTTAAAACAGTTTTTTAAAGAACTAATTTAATTTATTTGCAAGTAAATTAGTGTTAAAATTAATGTATTCTTTTGATTATAAGAGATAAAGCTATAAGTTTGATGTTATTAAATAGTACCAAATCTTTATAAATTTTATTATGAATACAAGAGAAGAATTAATCGCAAAGTATGCAGAAGATCTGAAAGAGAAATGTGGTATTGTTCCAAACATGGAACTATTGACAAAAGTAACAATAGGCTGTGGACCATCGATTTATAATGATGATTCCTCTACGGTTGCCGGAACACAGCGATCGGAACTGGAAACGGTACGAAATAATTTTTTAATCAAGAAGTTAGGACTGCCTGAAAATGCAGCTTTAGACGAAGACATTCAAGCCGTTCTGGAAAAGTACGGTAAGTCAAATACGAATAAGTACCGAGTTGTAGTTTATTATCTCTTGATCTTACACTTTAAAAAAGAAGATCTCTATAAATAAAAGAAGCTTTATTAGAAATCAAAAAAGTCGCTGCCCAACAAATTAAGGCAGCGACTTTTTTGTATTTAAAAGTTGGAATTTGGAATTTAAAATATTAGAATTTAAAACCCCCAGTTCTCAATCATAAGAGTATATTGATCAATAAGGCAGCAATATTTCTGTTTCAAAAGTTGGAATTTGGAATTTAAAATATTGGAATTTATAACCCCCAGTTCTCAATCATAAGAGTATATTGATCAATAAGGCAGCAATACTTCTGTTTCAAAAGTTGGAATTTGGAATTTAAAATATTGGAATTTAAACCCTCTAGTGCCCAATCACAAGGTCATCTTTGTCAGAAAGAGCTACTTTTTCTTTGATAAAACGTTTTCCGATATTTAGAACAATAAAAGCCGTAATCGTTGTTGTAGTCATAATGGCTACCATTGGAGTAATCGAATCTTTCACGAAAACTCCCACCGCAAATGAAGCCAATGCGCCTAAGCCAAGTTGAATAGCACCCATTAAGGCCGAAGCACTTCCGGCATTCTTTGCAAACGGAGCCATAGTAAGTCCCGCAGTATTTGGATTTGATATTCCCAGGCAAGCCAGGTATATAAAGAGCATTCCGATTGTTTCATACAACCCTAAAAGGTTCTTTAAAGACAAGATTAAGAATAGTATGCTTATGACTGATTGTGAAATTAAAGCCCCAAAAATCATTTGTTCGCTTGAGAATTTCTTTAGTAAAATCGAATTTAACTGGCTCGAACCAATAAAACTAAGCGACATAAATGCGAAAATCCATCCATAGGTCTTAGGATCAACATGATAAATGTCCATAAAAACGATAGGGGAGGCCGCTACGTATGAAAATAAGCCCGAAAATGCGATCGCACCCGTAAATGCATACGTGTAAAATTGAGGCTCTTTTAAGACCAACAAAAAGTTGGTGATTATAGGTTTTGGCTTTAATGAAATTGAAGTATCCGGTTTATACGAATTTGGTAAACCAACTTGGGAAGCAATTAAAATAAGAATTCCCATAAACATCAAAATAAGAAAGACCATATGCCAGCCATAATCTTCGGTAACGTAACCGCCGACTGTTGGTGCCAACATTGGCGAAAGACCAACAACAAGCATTAACATAGAAAAAACTTTGGGAATGTCTTTTACAGGAAATAAATCTCGTACCATCGCAACTGAAGCAACTGTCGCCGCACAGCTTCCGATAGCCTGAATGAATCTTAAAAAGATAAACGAGTCAATATCTGTTACATACACACAACCTAAAGAAGCTAAAATATAGACCATTAAACCAATAAATAGTGGTTTTTTTCGTCCAAAGCGATCTAATAATGGTCCATAAAGCAATTGTCCGGCAGAAATTCCGACAAAATAACTGGATAAACTCATTGCGACCTGAGCTACAGAAGTATGTAAATCTTTGGCTATTTCTGAGAATCCAGGCAAGTACATGTCTATTGAAAATGGACCAAGAGCTGTCAAAGAACCTAAAATCAGGATCAGTTTTATGTATTTTTTTGTTGTCATTATCTTAAAAAAAGGCTTTTAATTTTTTGCAAAGGTAAAGATTTCATATCTTTCTAAGTGATTAAAGTCTTTTTAATGGAAAGACTGAATTTTTAAACCTGGTTAAGTTGCTATGTGATTACTAATCTAAAATTAAAAATTATGAAAAAGTACGTTTTATTATTATCGCTTGTATTTACATCAATTTCATTTGCTCAGACCATTAGCTCAAAAATTGAGACGACAAGCCCCGAGCAGTATGAATTTCTTAAAAAAGTCAGTGAATATTATTCGGATATTCCACTTACAAAACAAATCACCAATTTTTATGCAGACGGCAAGATTATCGATTCTAAGCAAGAATTTGATCTTAGGGGCACACCATTTAGCGCATATAGCTTAGGACTTGGACCTTATAATCAAAAAGTCACGTTTAATTACACCACAAAAGCCGATGGAAAATCTCATGGTGATGTAACTCTTTTTGACGGAGATTATTATAAAACAATCTACTATGACGACAAAAAAGAGTTTGAATTGTTTGTCAACGGAAAATCAGTTTACGTTAAAAAATAAAACAATAGAAATTGCTTTTCAAAAACCTCTGTAATTAGTTTACAGAGGTTTTTTTTGCAGTATATTTGAAAAGTAATTTACAAAAAAAACTCTTTTTATATGAAGAAAATCAGCTTACTTTTTCTATTTTTTTCTTTGGCAGGATATTCCCAAACCAATTTGTTTACCGGAACCTGGAGCAACGAAAATTGCAAAGATTGCAGTAAAAAATACATTTTGAATCTCATCTTGGCTCAATCAAATTCAAACATTTTTGGAACAGCTGAAATAATCCACAACGACGAAAAACGGAACACTGGTATCATGGAGGTCACCGGATTTGTTTATCCTCTTGGCGAAAAAGCTATTGTAAAACTTAAAGGTAAAAATGGCATTGGTGCAAGTATTATTCTTGATGTAAGTGATAAAAATATTCAGTTTACCAAAAGAGCCGGTTCAGACTTGATTCCGCAAGAAACGATTTTGACTAAGTTGTATGATTAAAAAAATAAGCACGCAGATTTAGCGGATTTTAGCGGAAGATCATAGAAAAAATCTGCTAAATCTGCGTGAAAATATAAAAGAATAAATAATTATACCTTAATAAAAAAGCTTGTAATGATAAAATTATGGGAGAAGCAATTACTATAACAGATTGGATTACAAAAGTTGATTACAGAGTTCAAAAATCTCAAGTTACTTGTCAATTTATTAAAAAAGTTTCAGTAGACGGGAAATTTTATGACACTAATGTCGTAAGACTAAGTTGTGGATTAGAAATTCACATGGCTGGTTTTCTGAGTTAATTACCATATATTACTTATATTAGTGGATAATTAGTTATGTTATAAATGAATCATAATTTATAGTATGGAAAACTGTTTTTTTCGGAAGTAATTTGTATCTTTGTCATTGTATTTTATCAATAAGAGCCAAGATGTTAGCGCATCGTTTGAGGCTCTTTTTTTTTGGGTTGAACTTAAGTATTTGATATTGTAGCGCTTATGGCTACGCCAGTGAACGAATTAATAATATAACCTAAAAATTTAGCTCTGCTTTATCTCTGGTAATAAATCCGATTTTTGGACCACATTGGCCATTTTCTAACTTTTGGTATATTTTTAAATAGCGAAAATCCTCTTTGCTTCTCCAGTAGTAACTGAGATATTGCAAAGAGGCTTCTTTAAACTTAAACCAACAGGAATTAGTTCCATTCGCTAGTATATGCGAAAAAGTGACTTTTAATAAGCCGTTTTTTAGTTTTGTAGACATGATATGTATTTTATCAACGAGAGACTGTTAGCGCAGTCATTTTAAATCTCGTAGAAGTTTCCCCAAATATACATACTATTTTCAATTTAAATGTTAAAATGTAAGAGTTTTTACCTCCCCTACTCGATAGGGCATATTTAAAAAAAATCTTACATAGGGATGAAGTCAATATTGCAAAGTGGTGATAAATAAGTATTTGCTTTTCTAAAGTCACCATCTTTGATTATTTGCATGTCAAAAAATTCGGTTGACATTATCAATCTTTCCAAATCCGTTAAATCAATACATGGGTGCGGTTCTCTCTTAAAAAAAACGCCTTGTCGTATGTTTATGAAGATTAAATCTTCTGGAATAAGAATTGATGTATCTAATGTATCGCACTTAATAGTGTTTATGGTATAATTCCTGTTTAGGTAATACAGGGTATATCCTTCGTCTGCTGATGGTAAAGCCATAAATTAAATTTTTAAATATCGTCTGAGATAGGTTAATTCGTCTTTGTCCAAGAATTTTAAAATGTCACTTCTTAAATTTCTAGAGTTAGTATCTACTTCGTAGTATAATTTTTCAAGAATCGCAAAATTATTCCTTTGGTATACTAAGGTTTTTCGTGCCGACTTGTCATTTTCTGTCCAACCTCGAGGGTCTAAGAAATTCCACCAATTACCCGCATCTTTGTATTTAACCCCTAAATCATGTGATAATGACGCACTAGCAGCCCAAAGAGCATTACTAGAGGTTATCGCTTTTCTTTTTTGATTCTGCGATAATGGATTGCCATTTTCAACAAGTTTTATGTCTTTTAAAATTTCGGCTTTCGCTTCCGCTTCTTTTACAAAGTTATCGCCTTGATTGATAATGTTTTTGGTGTTTTGGTCTTCTAAATAGCGCTTAAGATATGGAATGACTAGGAGCATTCCCGCTATGATTAACCAATTGCGTTTAATGAAGTCAAAGGCATCATTAAACGCATGGTTTTGATTGTTTTTACTATTTTTTATCATGAATAAAAACTTTGTATCCTAAAGCAATTACGCCTATCATTAAGCCTGCGATAATCACGACTTGGTTTGCAAATATGAATGATTTAAATTTTTCCATTTTAATAATTTTTATAAGTTTTTAAATTTGTTTTTTTGGTGCGCTGCTGATTAATCAAAAAAAAAGCACTAAAAATGTTAAGACTGGTAATAGTGGTCTGAAATTCTTTTTAATAGTCACCGTTAGCGATTTTGTGGAGACCTCTCCGAGTAATTCTAAAGCTTGTTGGATATCAGAATCTTTAACCTCTGTATGTGCTCCCCCTAATTCTACTTTTAAAATTGCACGAACCAATAAGGTCAAGAACTCGTTATTAATGGCTGTTATTTTATCATCAGGTTTGACACCTATAGACTTACAAACCCTCAAGATGTAAGCTGCGGTATTGTTTTCTGATTTCGGCGCATATTCGTTTATTAATTTAGTAACGGTGTTCTTGCCTTTATTGATATCGTGTATTAAGTCTTTTAACATGGCTCTAAGCCCCCATTTTAAAGAGGTAAATTGCTCGAATCTTGCATCTTTACTCTGCGGGAAAGGTATTTTTCCTTGCCATGCATCGGGGGTTCTTACTAAATTGCCCGGATTGTTGTTTCGTAAGCCTCTTACAGCGTGGTTATTCAGAAAGGATTTGCTCATTTGCTTCTAAATTTTGTGGTTCTTTTGGTTGTAAATCTTCTATTGTATCGATAGCATATTGAATAATTTTCAAGAATGCCACAGCGTAAATGCTGAATTTAGCGACGGTTTTTAAGCCGTTTAAAATGCCTCCTAATTTTTTCATATTTATCTCGATTTAAAGTTTTTACCAAAATAGCCCGTTACACGTTTACCGCTTCTCGTTACACCGCTACCGTTAGGGGTGATGCACAAACCTAAATCCTGAATTACAATGACCTGTGTTTTCACATTCATTAAAACATGATAGGTTTGATTAGTACCTATGGAAGTGTTTTTAATGGTACAAATCATTTTTTGGTATTCTTTGTCTTGATTGCCCGATTTTCCCTGAGAATTGACGATTTCTAAACCTTTACCATTTCCACCGCTATAAGGGGTTACAGTTGCTTGCATGAGCCCCATTTTAGTCTTTCTCCAAGCGTTTACAATTGTATTGCCTTCAAAATTTCCGTTTCTGATTTTAGAGTAAACCGCTCCGCTACGCTTGAATATTTGCCCCTGTTGTGGAGTCTGATTTGGCGCAGCAACAAAAGAGTTATTTCTTTGGAAATTATTTGCTGTATTTCTTTGATTGCCTACGGGATAAAAATTGCCGTCTGAGCCTTTATAAAAAGTTTGTGACATTAGATTTCTGTGTTTTGATTACTGATTACTTCTTTAGGTTTTTTAAGCATTTTCCATGCTGTAATTACTCCGATTATCAATTGAATAGCAATTTTAATAATCTCACTCGTTGGAGTGGGAGAGGGCATGGCTTCAACTCCTTGAATTGCGCCAATACCCATTGTTCCAGTTAATAAAGTCATATTAAAACCTCCTTTTTTGCGTTGTCTTTTTTGAGGTCTGTTTGTACAAGAAGATTGCACCGACTAAGACACCTAAACCGATTAATAATTTATTTAAGTGTTTGGTAAACCAAGCCTTAATGGATTGGTCTGCGATTTCTGCCCCAATACTACCCGCAGCTTCTTTTGTTCCCGCAGAGGTTTGCGCAATGAGTTCATTTGTTGCCCCTTTTGCAAAATTTTTAAAGACACCACCCGCCTGTTGTCCTACTAAAGCACCTGAGGTAGCCGCTTTTTCCTGAGCCACTTGCGCCCAGTATTCTGCTTGCTGTTGATTTCCCGCTTCAATTGCTGCTTTTTCTTGTTTTCTCGCCTCATGCGCTTCTGAGATACCTCCCACAACGTTTTGAGCTAAACCGCCAACAACTGGTATCATTGATAAGAGTGGAGTTCCTATCTTTACCACGTTTTTTAAAGAGACTTGTTTAAGTCCTTTTTTGACAGCCTTTCCGATTTTTTTAAACAAACCCATTACGATTCAATTCGGCATAAAAGGTTAACAATAGCGCCCTGTGCTTTTCTAACGTTAATCGATTTAACTCCAAATAATGGAAGTTGCAATTTTGAAGCAAAAGCACTCTTTGTTGTTCCATCTTGGCGCACATATGCTACGGGGTCAACCTGACGGCTAAGACATCTTAACTCATGAAGTGTGTATTTTACTACTACATCATTGAAAAATGTATAAGCAATTTCCGTGATAGTATCAGAGTTGTCGATTAAAGCAAGATCGCAGTGTTCAATTTCGAAATTTTTGTCTTTATCGTCCGATGCCATTGATTTATTCTCAAAGGACAATACTTTCTCTGACATTTGAGGTTCTTCGATGCCATTTAAAACATACGTTTCAGCAGCTTTTAAACCAATTAATTCGATTTTGATAACGTCTTTTTCTTCCAAGAAGACAAAACCATCCTCAGCGATTTCACATACTGCGGTTGTTTTAAAAGCAGTATCAGCCGTTACAGCGTCATCGTTAAAAGTAGTTAAAGCAATAAAATCAAAAAGCGACATAAACCCTTTGGTAATCTCCAAGTTACCCGTTTTACGCTCGACCTCAATTTTAATTTGCTCCGTTGTTAAAGCTTCCAAATCTAAAGACGTAGAAACAATTAAAGAACCAACTGATTTGGTTAAAAGCAAAACACCTGATTTAGTCAAGTTTTTGCCTTGTGAAGTAAATAATTCCATTTTTATAAATGTTTTTTGATTGATGATTGGGTCAAAATTGAGCATAAAAAAACCCCGTAATTCGGGGCTTGTGCTAATTTGTGCGCTAATGTGTCTTTTTGTACTTATTTGGCATTAACTTTGAAATACGAATTAACATGACATAATAAAACGGTTGTAATAGCGTATTCCTGTTTTATATCTTTTATAAAACTTTTTGCGGTATTCACATGAACACCCATTGAATTGGCTAATTCTTTAGCTGTAATGACTTTTAACTGTTCCATAGGTTATTGATTTTTTTGGGTTTGGATAGGAGAGGGGTGCAACCCTCTCTTTTTTATTTTAATAGATTTTTTAATATTTTTTTTTCAAATTTTAGCATTTCTAAATCTTTACTCATTCCAAAGAGTGAGAACGGCCTATATATAATTAGCGCAGAATGATTTTGTATTTGAATATCAATCATTTTAATTCTAGTTTTTACTTTTTTCTTAATCATGGGAATAAATTTAATTGGTTTACTGGTGGTAATTTTGATAAGTCGACGAGGGGCTCGAAGATTTCCTTTTCAGACAAATTTTGTTTCTCGAGAAACCATTTACAGGAATTTCTTTTAAAAGTTACCTCCGTGAATTTTCCGCACATTCCAGCGTCTCGAGTGGCGTGATGATGTAGGAATTTGGTTCGGTCGAATGAGGCACAATTTTCACATGTTTTTTTCATATTTTAGATTTTAGCAGATTAACAAATTTGTTAAATGAATCCCGACTATCATTAGTCGGGATTTTGGGAAATTTTAAGACCGAGAATTAAGCCGATTAAAAGGCAAATTATATATATAAAAATGTCATTCATTTTTGTAAGAATTTAGACAGTTATTTTACTTGTCAATAGTTTCACGTTATTTAATCTTATTATTCCTGGACAAATGGGTGCTTTTTAACGTTGTTTTAGTCAGCTGCAGAAAAGATCCGGAAACAACTTTCACGTTATTTTTCCATAATCCAACCAAATAAATCTTTCAAATTATCTAATCTTCTTTCATAATGTGACAAGCTTTGTTTTGTTTTAAATAATTCTTCTTTTAGCGTTTTAATTTCTTCTAGCTTCTTGAAATAATTTATTACAGAATGTTCAACCGCTTTAGAATTTGTACTAATGTCAAATTCTTTCTTTATCCTGTTAACTTCGGTTTCAAACTCTAAAGAGATGTTTCTTAAATCTATATTCATATCATTTGTTTTTGGTGGATATTAAGTTCGCTTTTAATCCATTTTAAAAGCGCAATTTCTTTTTGAACTGCTTTGTATTCGCCTGTATACTCTTTTCTTAAAATGAAAGAATACTCTCCGCGATCTAATTCTCTTTGCAAGTTATCTGAGTACTCATTTAGGGCTTGCAGCCTTTTTTCGTAAAAGTCATTAAATATCTCCATGTGTCTTGTTTTAAAGGTCTACACCTAAGTTTTGTAAAAATTGGTTACTACGTTCGTTGCTTTGAATTTTAATATTTAGATTCTTATCACGGTTTTTTAAATCATCAATCAATTTTTTTGCTTTTGATTTTGTACGTGATTTTGATACAGGGCAGTTAATTAAGTAGGTGAAGCCTAAAAGTTTTTCTTCATCAAAACCCAATTTTATGAGATTTTCAATATAAAATTGAACCATAACATCACTTGGATTTAACTCAGAATCGACTTTAGATTTGGTTTTAGGCTCTATGTAGTGTTTAATGCCGCTTTTAGCTATTAAATGCAACTCTTTAGGATTTGCCTTTAATAAATCAAAAAGTGTTTTAAAATCAGCTTTAAAACCTTGTTTACATAGATATTCTTTATGCTTATGTGCTTTAATTGTAAACTCATAGCGTACAAGATTATCAATTACGCTTGTTCTCATAGGTTCAAGAAAAGCCTTATAAAAGGTGATTGACTTTGATAAAAGTTCAAAGCCTTTATGATAAATTTTACAGTAAGGTGTTGTATTTGTTGCTTTTTCACGTTTATTAAAATCTAGTCCTAAATTATTTGTGTTTTTTAAAGTGTTTGATTGGGAAATATGATGTAATAGTGGTTTTTTTCCTGAATTTGGATTTTGCAGAATTAAACTAAATGCAGTTTTTAAGCTTTTTAAGTCAATTAGCTGATTAATACAAATGTCAATATCAGAAACAAGACCTTCCAAAAAGTCTTTATTAGAAATACGCAGGACACCGAAAGAATTAATATCAGTAACAATACTTGCATAATTATCTGACGTAATTCCTTCAAAATAACGTTCTTTAAGCATCTTAGCTGAGATTTGAAATACAACATATTCATGAGCGAGTTTTTTTGAATCAATAAAGGCTTTGATGTAAAACCTATAAGTAATTCCATTAATAATTTTTGTGAATGGTTCAGCTTTGCGAAAATTATCGCCAAGCTTTTGATTTTCATTTCCATCATTATCCAATGCTTCAATATCTGGGTAATATGCAATGAAGTCAGTTATCAGACGTTTATCGAGAATTTTAACTTTTTCAAGCTTTACTCGAATCTTTAACGAATCTATTAATCCAGTATTAAACATAACAACAGAATTAAGGTTAATAAATTGACTGCTAAATAGATAGCGACACTTTTGAACCATAATTTATATTATGTAAAATAGACTTTTTCAGAACCCCACTGAGCTAACTTATCACAGATTTGTAATAGAAACAATATAACGATCAAGAAAGTCTTGATTAACATATACTTCACTATCATAGGTTTAGAATAATAAATAAGAAAAATAATGACTATTAAATCAGATATTCTGAGATTTATTTAAAATCATGAAGATGCTTTCATTGTAAGAGTTTATTTTATTATTTTTACATTCGATACTTTAAAAAAAATTATCAAATCTATGAATACAATTGCTGAGCATATCGCGGATTTTTTAAAAGAATACCAGCCGTTTAAAAATCTGACTTTTCAAGAACTATCAGATATTGCAACCAATATTCGTGTTATTAATTTAGAAAAACACGCCGTATTGTTTCAAAATAATGATGTGCTGCATGATAGTTTTTATGTAGTCGCTTCGGGTGTTATAAATTTAACAACGATTGCCGATGCTGAGGAAACGATTATAAACAAATGTAATGAAGGCGATATTTTTGGCTTGCGTCCGTTTTTTGCCAAAAATAACTATATGATGTCGGCCAAAGCACGTGAAGAAAGTATCGTTTATGCGATACCTATTGCTGTTTTTAGACCTTTTGTGGCTAATAATTCGGATGTTTTAAACTTCTTATTGGAAAGTTTTGCAACAAATTCAAGACATACCAAGGACAATGTAAGTTCAAACGGAAAAGCAATTTCTGATACTTCTTTTTATGTAGATCAGCAGTCAGAAATGCAATATATTCAATCCCTTACCTATAATGTTGCTCCATTAAAAACAGAAGCGCATCATATTGTAAAAGATGTGGCGATTTTAATGACGGAATCAATGGTGGATAATATTGTCGTTTGCGAAAAAAACCATCCAATTGGAATTGTTACAGACGCCGATTTATCTTCTAAAATTGCGACAGGCCGCTTTCCTATTACGGAAACGATTGACAAAATCATGTCGTCGCCGGTTGTTACGGTATTAGAAAATGTTTCTTTGGCGGAAGCACAATTATTGATGTTGAAACACAATGTGACGCATTTATGTGTAACAAAAGACGGTACAAGTAAATCTGCCGTGCGAGGAATTATCTCTGAACACGATTTGATTGTGGCTCAGGCCAGTAATCCGGGAGTGTTAATCAAGGAAATTAAGCGTTCACAGCTTCCGAAAGATTTAAAACAAATACGTGATCGTTTGTCTGATCTTATTCAGAATTCGATTCAAAAGAATATTCCGATTTCACATGTTAGTAATATTGCCAGTGAAATTAATTTAGCTATAATCAAACGATCTGTTGAATTGTCAATTTTAGATTTAGGCTCACCTCCTGCTCGTTTTGCATGGTTAAGTATTGGTAGTCAAGGGCGTAAGGAGCAATTGTTGCTTACGGATCAGGATAGTATTTTAATCTTTGAAGATGTAACTGCTGATAAATACAGAGACGTTAAGGATTATTTTTTAAGATTAGCAAAAAGAACTACTGCTATCTTAGAAAAAGTGGGTTACGAACTTTGTCCAAATGGGCATATGGGAAGTAATATGTTGTGGTGTAAGTCATTGACAGACTGGACAAAACAATACAACAGTTGGATGAATACTCCAGGTGAAAACAGTAACGATTTGAGCAGTATTTTCTTTGATTATGAAATTGTTTTTGGGGAACCAAAAATTGAAGAAGCTATAGAAAATGTTATTTTCAAAAATGCTGTCAACAATACCTTGTTTTTTGACTTTTTAGGAAATGATGCTTTGAAGAGGAACTCCCCTTTGAGTTTTTTCAAAAAATTTCTTATTGAAGAAGAAGGTCCGCATAAAGGAGCATTCGATATTAAAACCCGTGCTTTAATGCCTTTGATTGATGGAGCGCGTTTGTTAATTTTGAATTCAAATATAAAAGGAATACAAAACACTTATTTAAGATTTAAGCAATTAGCGATAACAGATTCTAAAAATGCGGAGATTTATTTAAGTTGTGCTGAGGCTTTCTTGACATTGTCAAAATTTAGAACGGTTGAAGGACTGCGAAATGATGATTCGGGACAATATATCAATTTAAAAGAAATGTCTAAAAATGATAAAGAGAAATTAAAAAATGCTTTGTCGCCAATGAAAGATCTGGAAGAATTAATTAAAAGTAAATTTCAACTTACACAATTCTCTTAATATATGCTAGACTGGCTTAAAAATATTAACAAAGAACATCCTGAATTCTGGAAAGATTATCTGGCTAAATTCGAAACAAAACCAAATCGGTTTGTCGTTTTGTCTACAGAAACGTCTGGCTTGAATCCAAATAAGGATGTGATTTTGTCTTTAGGAGCATTTTCTGTAGTGGATGACAGTATCCATATTAAGGATAGTTTTGAATCTGTTTTATTGCAGTATAAGTTTTTACAGGATAATGGGCTTTCTAATGAATTTATTATTGAAACTAAAATGATAAAAATGCCCGAACCTGAAGCAATTGAAGCTTTTATTAGTTTTTTGGGTAATGCTGTTTTGGTCGGACATCACATTAATTTTGATCTCGAAATGCTAAACAGTGCCCTGGAACGTTTGGACTGCGGAAGGCTTAAAAATGAAGCACTTGACGTTGATATGATGTACAGAAAGTTAATGGATATCAATGACAAACAGTTTTCACTAGATGATTTATGTGATATCTATAAAATCCCAAAAAGTGACCGAAATTCCTCTACCGAAGACGCGTACAGAATTTCGTTATTGTTCTTAAAATTAAAATCCCGATTGGGAATAAAATAAAAAAAGCCTCTAATTTAAGAGGCTTTTTGTATCTGTTAGTTTGAGAATATTAGATTTTCTCTTTTGTAATTTCATCTACAATTTCAGGGTTTAATAGTGTTGAAGTATCTCCAAAACTAGAGAAGTCTCCTTCAGCAATTTTACGTAAAATTCTACGCATAATTTTTCCTGAACGTGTTTTTGGTAAACCGGACACGAATTGAATTTTGTCTAATTTAGCAATTGGCCCAATGTGGTCTGAAATATACTGATTGATTTCTTTACTTAAATTGGCTCTGTCTCTGTATTCACCTGTTTCTTTTAAGATAACAAAACCATACAAAGCATTTCCTTTAATATCATGCGGGAATCCAACAATAGCAGATTCTGCAACTGCCGGGTGCTCGTTGATTGCATCTTCAATTGGAGCTGTACCTAAATTATGACCCGAAACAATGACAACATCATCTACTCTACCGGTGATTCTGTAGTACCCTACTTCGTCTCTTAAAGCACCGTCTCCTGTGAAATATTTACCAGGGAAAGCGGAAAAATAAGTGTCTTTGTAACGTTGGTGATCTCCCCAGATTGTTCTGGCGATTCCCGGCCAAGGGAATTTAATGCACAAACTACCCACTACCTGATTACCTTCAATTTCGTTGCGTTTTTCATCCATCAAAACAGGTTGAATTCCTGGTAATGGCAAAGTAGCATAAGTTGGTTTTGTAGGTGTTACAAAAGCGATTGGCGAAATCATGATTCCACCAGTCTCAGTTTGCCACCAAGTATCAACAACCGGACATCTTTTGTCTCCAACGTGGTCATTAAACCAGTGCCAAGCTTCTTCGTTTATAGGCTCCCCTACTGATCCGATTACTTTAAGTGATTTTAAAGGATATTTTTGAACATAATCCAAGCTTTCTTTTGCCAGAGAACGAATTGCTGTTGGCGCTGTGTAAAACTGAGTTACTTTATGTTTTTCGATAATTTCCCAAAAACGACTGAAATCAGGATAAGAAGGTACTCCTTCAAAAATTACGGTTGTTCCTCCATTCAATAATGGTCCGTATAATATATAAGAGTGACCTGTAATCCAACCGATATCTGCGGTACACCAGAAAATATCATTTTCTTCGTGATTGAAAACATTCTTAAAAGTATAGGCGGTATAAACCATGTAACCAGCTGTGGTATGCACCATTCCTTTTGGTTTTCCGGTTGATCCGGAAGTGTATAGAATAAACAAAGGATCTTCTGCGTCCATGATTTCTGCAACACTATTGTCCAGAGCAGCATCTAATAAAGGTTGTAACCAAATGTCACGGCCTTCTTTCATTTTAATTGCAGTTTGTGTTCTTTTAGCAACCAAAACTTTTTCAACAGATGGGCAGGTTTCTAATGCTTCATCTACAATCCCTTTAAGGTCAATTGTTTTGTTTCCTCTGTAACCACCATCAGAAGTGATGACCATTTTACATTCGCAATCGTTAATTCTTGCAGATACTGCTGATGCTGAAAATCCTGCAAAAATTACTGAATGTATTGCCCCTATTCTGGCACAAGCCAAAACAGCTACGGCCAATTCCGGGATCATTGGTAGATAAATACAAACACGGTCTCCTTTACGAACGCCTTGCTCACGCAACACGTTGGTCATTTTAGATACACGTTCGTATAATTCGTTATAAGTTATATGTAAAGCGCTTTCTGAAGGATCGTTTGGTTCAAAAATAATCGCTGTTTTTTCTCCTCTTTTGCTTAAATGTCTGTCGATACAGTTTTTTGTAATATTCACTTTAGCTTCAGTAAACCATTTTACTTCAGCATCGCCCATATTAAAATCAACTACTTTTTCCCATTGTTGGTACCAAGTGAAATTTTCTTCAGCTATTTTTCCCCAAAATTTTCTTGGTTCTCTTATTGACTTATTGTAATGCTTAAAATATTGTTCTAAATTTTCAATTTTATAATAACTCATTTTGGATGGATTTTTTTTTTATAAATGTATTAAATCTGTATGTATTCTTAAAATTATTTAATTTATAAATTTTAGCATAAAAAAACACATAGTAAAAAAAATGTTACTTTTTTATGGGTATTTCATAAAAATAAGGGTTTTATGGCAAAACAACACCATAAAAAAGGCATAATAAATTAATATCATGCCTTTTCGTTTTAACAATTTCAATAACAATTAATTTTTTTTTGTAATGCTGCATTACAATGCTCTTTTCTATTTTGAAAATAGCAACATTTTGATTAATCAATATAGAAATCGATACAAGTATGTTTATTGCTAAACATACCCCATTAATTGGGACTACCTTCACCTAACTCAGAAACTTAAAAGTTAAGTGATTACAATATGCATCTATATCTATATTATCTTAATAAATGCTTACTAATTCAAAATATTACGTAAAAGAGATACAGTGCAAACCCCAATTTATTATCCAATTTTTTTCATTGCAGTCATCGATTCTCTCAACCATGCTCCTACTTCTTCGATAGGATGTTGACGAATTTCTTTATTAACTGCTATTAGAACCGCATTGTCTACTCCGTTTGAAGTTGAGAATGGTTTTCCAATTATGTTTGTTTCTACTTTTTTCATGAACTCAGTCAACAACGGTTTACAAGCGTGGTCGAATAAATAACAACCGTATTCTGCTGTGTCTGAAATAACACGGTTCATTTCGAATAATTTTTTTCTTGCAATCGTATTCGCAATCAAAGGCAATTCGTGTAAGGATTCATAGTAAGCTGATTCTTCGATGATACCTGCTTCCGTCATGGTCTCAAAAGCCAATTCAACTCCCGCTTTTACCATTGCAATCATTAATACGCCATTGTCAAAATATTCTTGTTCTGCTATTGGAGCTTCTTGTGGAGCTGTTTTCTCGAAATTAGTTTCTCCGGTTGCTGCTCTCCATTTTAATAAGTTAACATCGTCATTCGCCCAGTCGGTCATCATTGTTCTTGAGAATTCTCCTGAAATAATATCATCCTGATGCTTTTGAAACAAGGGACGCATAATGTCTTTTAATTCATCTGCAAGTTCGTAAGCTTCAATTTTTGCAGGGTTAGAAAGACGGTCCATCATATTAGTGATTCCTCCATGTTTCAAAGCTTCTGTGATGGTTTCCCATCCGTATTGGATCAGTTTTGAGGCATATGCTGCGTCAATTCCTTTTTCAATCATTTTATCAAAACATAAAATAGAACCTGTCTGCAACAAACCACAAAGAATAGTTTGTTCTCCCATTAAGTCTGATTTTACTTCTGCAACGAAAGATGATTTTAAAACTCCTGCTTTATGACCACCTGTACCTACTGCATATGCTTTTGCCTGATCTAAACCAGTACCATTTGGGTCATTTTCAGGGTGAACCGCAATAAGGGTTGGTACACCAAAACCTCTCTTGTATTCTTCACGAACCTCAGATCCAGGGCATTTAGGGGCACACATAATTACAGTAATGTCTTTACGGATTTGCATTCCTTCTTCTACGATATTAAAACCGTGAGAATACGATAAAGTAGAACCGTTTTTCATTAATGGCATAATCGCAGTAACAACAGCAGTGTGTTGTTTGTCCGGAGTAAGATTACAAACTAAATCGGCACTTGGAATTAATTCTTCGTAAGTTCCCACTTTAAAACCATTTTCTGTAGCGTTTTTAAAAGAAGCTCTTTTCTCAGCGATTGCATCGGCACGTAGCGCGTATGAAATGTCTAATCCGGAATCTCTCATGTTTAAACCTTGATTTAAACCTTGTGCACCACAACCTACAATAACAACTTTTTTTCCGGCCAATGCTGCAATTCCGTCAGCAAATTCTGATTGCTCCATAAATTCGCAAACGCCTAATTGTTCTAATTGTAATCTAAGTGGTAGTGTGTTGAAATAATTTGCCATTTTTTTAATACTATTTAATGAATGTGTAATTTAATAATTGATACTATTTAAGTGTCTCTAACATTGTTGATATTTCCATTTTCTCTTTAGAAACGGATATTCTTCCCGAACGTACAAACTGCATGATACCGTAAGGCTTAATTTTTGTGTATAATTCTTCGATTTCAGAACGTCTTCCTGATTTTGAAATCACAAAAAAGTCACGTGATACGGTCACAATGGTAGATTGACTTTCTTTGATGATGTTCTGAATTTGTTTTTCATCAAAAAGCAGATTCGAAGCGATTTTGAACAAAGCATTTTCTAAATAAATAGTCTCTTCATCTGTGTGATAGAATGCTTTAATAACCTCAATTTGTTTTTCGATTTGTCCGACAATATTCTTAACCCATTTTTCAGTAGTGTCTACTACAATTATGAATCGTGAAACATTCTCAATTTCTGATTCTGAAACATTTAAGCTTAATATGTTAATGTGACGCTTTAAGAATATTCCTGATATTCTATTCAACAAGCCCACGTTATTTTCCGAGTATACCGATATGGTAAATGTTTTATCTTCCATGTTATTTTGTTTAAAGTTTTTCTTTGTTTCAAGTTTCACGTTATTAAACTTGAAACTTGAAACCTGAAACTTTTTCTTTAGCTTAATCTAATTTGAGAAACACATGCTCCCGTTGGAATCATTGGGAATACGTTGTTTTCTTTTTCTACCATAACTTCTAAAAAATAAGAATCTTTTGAAGCCATCATTTCGGCTACAGCAGCATCCAAATCTTCACGTTCGGTGACTTTTTTAGATTTAATATGATATCCTTCGGCAATTGCAACAAAATTGGGGTTGATCATTTTTGTTGAAGCATATCTGTTATCAAAAAACAATTCCTGCCATTGGCGCACCATTCCGAGGAATTCGTTATTTAAAACAACAATTTTTACAGGCACCTTCGTCTGAAAAATGGTTCCCAATTCCTGAATCGTCATCTGGAAACCACCGTCACCAATAACAGCGACAACTTCACGATCCGGTCTTCCCATTTTAGCTCCAATTGCAGCCGGTAAAGCAAATCCCATAGTTCCTAAACCTCCCGAAGTAATGTTACTCTTGGTTGAATTAAACTTCGCATAACGACAGGCAAACATTTGATGTTGACCAACATCTGAAACGATAATCGCATCCCCTTTGGAGTGTTTGTTGATCATTTCGATGGTTTCACCCATCGAGATTCCTTTGTTGTTTGTTGGTTTTAACTCCTCATCGATAACCGAATCAAATTCGATTTTATATTTTTCTTTGAATTCGTTGTGCCAAGCGTCATGTGCTCTGTCATCAATTAGAGGCAATAAAGCATTTAGTGCTTCTTTTACATCGCCTAAAACGGCCACTTCTGTTTTTACATTTTTATCTACTTCTGCCGGATCAATTTCAAAATGAATCACTTTTGCCTGTTTGGCATAGGTTTTTAAATCTCCGGTAACACGATCGTCAAAACGCATTCCAAGTGCAATTAAAACATCGCATTGGTTAGTCAGTAAATTAGGGCCGTAATTTCCGTGCATGCCTAACATTCCTACATTCAAAGGATGAGCTGTAGGTAATGCAGAAAGTCCAAGAATCGTCCAACCTGCCGGAATTCCTGACTTTTCGATGAATGCTTTTAATTGTGCTTCGGCTTCCCCTAAAATAATCCCTTGGCCAAAAACAATAAAAGGTTTTTTGGCGCTATTGATTAAAGCTGCTGCTTCGGCAACTTTATCTAATTTTAATTTTGGAACCGGAGTATAACTTCTGATAGCTGTGCATTTTTCATAACTAAATTCAAATTCATCAAACTGTGCATTTTTAGTTATGTCAATCAAAACAGGCCCTGGACGACCAGAACGTGCTATGAAAAAGGCTTTTGCCATAATCTCAGGAATTTCGGAAGCTTCCGTAATCTGATAATTCCATTTGGTTACCGGAGTTGAAATTCCGATAATGTCTGTTTCCTGAAAAGCATCAGAACCTAGTAAATGTTTTCCAACCTGGCCTGTGATACAAACCATTGGTGTTGAATCGATTTGTGCATCGGCGATTCCGGTCACTAAGTTGGTTGCTCCGGGTCCTGAAGTAGCAATTGCGACTCCGACTTTTCCTGTAGCTCTCGCATATCCCTGAGCGGCATGTGTTGCGCCTTGTTCGTGACGTACTAAGACATGGTGTAATTGCTCCTGGAATTTATATAATTCGTCGTAAACCGGCATTATGGCTCCTCCCGGATATCCATATATTAAGTCTACTCCTTCTTCTAATAAACATCTTATAACGGCTTCTGCCCCTGATATTTTCATTGTATCTGTTTTTTTCAAAAATCTCGTCTAATGTTAAAATCAAAATCAATTTCTAGTTTTCTGTTTGAAATTTACTTTTGCTTTTATTATTGTTTATATACAATTGATTTTTGATGTTGTTATTGAATCATTATTTATCGGTAACGCAACCTGTTGAGGCGCTGGAGACCGATCTCGCGTATTTCAGTAATACTCCTTTTGAAGCTTTTAGAGGCGGTTGAATCCAACTTGCCTTTCTGGCTGCAAATTCAGCATCAGATATTTTAAGATCAATGGTGTTTTTTACTGCGTCAATGGCGATTAAATCCCCATCATTAACCAGTGCAATACCACCACCATCATATGCCTCGGGTGTGATGTGTCCTACCACAAAGCCATGTGAACCTCCGGAAAATCTACCGTCTGTAATCAGAGCAACGCTGTTTCCTAAGCCGGCTCCAATAATAGCTGATGTAGGTTTTAGCATTTCGGGCATTCCCGGACCACCTTTTGGTCCACAATACCTAATGACGACTACATCTCCCGGTTTTACTTTACCGGCCTGAATACCCGGAATTACATCAAATTCGCTTTCAAAAACAACTGCTGTTCCTTGAAAATATTCTCCTTCTTTTCCGCTTATTTTAGCAACACAACCTTCAGCAGCAAGATTTCCGTACAAAATCTGAATATTTCCGGTTGGTTTTAGTGCTTTTTGAATCTCATGAATAACCTCTTGTCCGTCTTGTAAGTCCGGAATATTGGCTAAATTTTCGGCTACTGTTTTTCCGGTTACGGTTAAACAATCTCCATGAATTAATCCTTCTTTTAGTAAGTATTTCAAAACAGCCGGAACTCCTCCAACTGCATGTAAATCTTCCATCATATATTTACCACTTGGCTTTAAGTCGGCCAGTACGGGTGTTTTGTCGCTAATTTTTTGGAAATCTGTTAAAGTAATTTCAACATCAACCGCATGAGCCATCGCAATTAAGTGCATTACCGCATTGGTAGAACCTCCTAAAACAGCTACCAGCGTAATTGCATTTTCGAAAGCCTTGCGGGTCATAATGTCTTTGGGCTTAATGTCTTTTTCTAATAAAACTCTGATGGCTTTTCCGGCATCAAGACATTCTTGTTTTTTCTCTTCGCTTAAAGCTGGATTTGACGAACTGTATGGCAAACTCATTCCTAAAGCTTCAATTGCAGATGACATGGTGTTTGCCGTATACATTCCGCCGCAAGCACCAGCTCCCGGACATGCATTTTGAATAACGCCTTTGTAATCTTCAGGAGAAATGGTATTGTTGAATTTTTTTCCTAAAGCTTCAAATGCAGAAACGATATTCAAAGATTCCCCTTTCCATTTTCCGGAGTGAATTGTTCCGCCGTAGACCATAATTGCCGGACGATTTACTCGACCCATTGCCATTAAAGCACCGGGCATATTTTTATCACAACCCGGAATCGCAATTAAACTGTCGTACCATTGCGCTCCCATAACGGTTTCGATAGAATCTGCAATTACATCGCGGGACACTAAAGAAAAACGCATTCCGTCTGTACCATTAGAAATTCCGTCACTTACACCAATGGTATTAAAAATAAGTCCGACCAGATTTGCATCCCAAACACCTTTTTTAACATCTTTTGCTAAATCATTCAGGTGCATGTTGCAGGTATTACCATCGTAACCCATGCTAACAATCCCTACTTGTGCTTTTTTTAAATCTTCTTCAGTTAAACCAATACCGTACAACATGGCTTGCGCTGCAGGTTGTGTTTGATCTTGAGTGATGGTTTTGCTGTACTTATTTAATTCCATTATGTATTTTTTATTTAAATTTTATCCAAAAAAAAACCTTCCAATATTTGGAAGGTTTCTAATATATTTTTTCAATTATATTTATACCATTCCTGATGCAGATGTGTTAATCACATTGACAACAATAACAGAAATAATAATAATTGAGATTTGCATCTTTTCTTTTTTAGTTTCACAAAAGTATAAAAACTTAAAGGACTAAAAAAATAAAATCTCAACATTTATGATACTTATTGTTGTTTTTTGTATTATTTTAATAAAAACACTAAACAATTGTTGATTGTCCAATGTGAACATTATCATTATTGAAATAAAGTAAGTCGTCTTTGCTGAAAATGAAATTGGAAACGAACTCCCCTACTTCATTTGTGCCAAATTTTGAATCTGCTTTCAAATCTGTTGTGACTACTTTAAATTCAATTGCTTTTTCAACCGCCTGATACACCACATTTGCTTCTTTAAACAGCCCGAAATGTTCTAATAACATTGCAGCAGATAAGATGGAAGCAATTGGATTTGCGATATTTTTTCCTTTTGCTTGTGGGTAAGAACCGTGAATGGGTTCAAACAACGCATTTTTTTCTCCTAAAGAAGCCGAAGCTAATAAACCGATAGAACCTGTAATAACACTGGCTTCATCAGACAAAATATCACCGAACAAATTTTCTGTCAAAATCACATCAAATTGTTTTGGATTTAAAATGATCTGCATGGCGGCATTATCAACAAATAAGAAGTCTAGAGCAACATCGGGATAACTCTCCCCTATTTTCTGAACTACTTTTCTCCACAATCTTGAGGTTTCCAAAACATTGGCTTTGTCTACCATGGTTAGTTTTTTACGACGATTTTGTGCCGCTTTAAACGCTAAATGTGCAATTCGGGTAATTTCTTCCTCTGAATATTCGCATAGATCAGAAGCATGCGTTCCTTCTTCGTTTAGGGTTTTGGTCCCGAAATAAGCTCCGCCTGTTAATTCTCTGAAAATAGTAAAATCAGCACCATCGATAATTTCTCTTTTTAAAGGAGAAGCATCAATCAATGATTTATAAGGTTTAATTGGACGGATATTGGCAAACAAACCCAGTTCTTTACGCAGTTTTAATAATCCTTGCTCCGGACGCACCTTTGCATTTGGATTGTTATCATATTTAGGATCTCCAATCGCCCCAAACAAAACAGCATCTGTATTCAGACACAGGTTTAGAGTTTGCTCTGGTAAAGGATTTCCTGTTTTGTCGATAGCGATCGCTCCCATAAGCGCTTCTTCAAAAACAAATTCATGATTGTATACCTCGCCTATGGCGTGTAAAGCTTTTTTGGCTTGTAAAATTACTTCCGGTCCAATACCATCTCCTGGTAAAACTGCTATTTTCAAATTCATAACGTCTCGTTCTTTATGTATTTAAATCTTTTTTTTTCTCTAATTAATTTCTGATCAAGTCACCCTCAATCTTAGAAGCTTCAATGATTTGATGAATATCTACATCTAATACTTCTTTTTTGATATCTGCGAATTTTAAAAACTCGATGTATACAATATCCAATTGTGTTTTGGTAAGTTCATAACCTACCTTTTTAGCACGGTAAGCCAATGCAGCTCTACCACTTCTTGCTGTTAATATTATAGATGATTCATTAACTCCCACATCAAGCGGATCCATGATTTCATAAGTTGCTCTGTTTTTGATTACTCCGTCCTGGTGAATACCGGAACTGTGAGCAAAAGCATTCGCACCAACAATAGCTTTATTGGGTTGAACGATCATTCCCATACTTTCAGAAACTAAACGGCTCATTTCGTTTAATTCTCGGGTATTGATATTGGTATCTAAATTCAGATATGGGTGTTGTTTGAAAATCATTACAATTTCTTCCAACGCTGTATTACCGGCTCTTTCGCCAATACCATTTATAGTACATTCTATTTGTCTTGCTCCATTTATAGCCCCTGCAATTGAGTTTGCAGTCGCCATTCCTAAATCATTATGACAGTGGCAGGAAAGGATTACGTTTTCGATTCCTTTTACGTTTTCTTTTAAATATTTAATTTTTGCACCGTATTCTTCAGGTAAACAATAGCCTGTAGTGTCGGGGATATTTAATACTGTTGCTCCCGATTTTATTACTTCTTCGCAAACTTTTGCAAGGAAAGCGTTGTCTGTTCTACCGGCATCTTCGGCATAAAACTCCACATCTTCAACATAAGATTTTGCATGTGATACGGCATATTTTGCTCTGGCGATAATATCTTCTTTTGTCGTATTTAGTTTATGGAGTATGTGAGATTCTGATGTTCCGATTCCGGTGTGGATTCTTGGTTTTTTAGCATGTTTTAAGGCAGCTGCAGCAACATCGATGTCGTTTTTTACGGCTCTTGTTAGTCCGCAGACGGTTGCGTTTTCTACAATTTTACAAATCTCAGAGACCGATAAAAAATCGCCCGGACTTGACACAGGGAAACCTGCTTCAATGATGTCAACTCCCATCTTATCAAGTCGTTCTGCGATAACTAATTTTTGTTTCGTATCTAACTTGCATCCCGGGACCTGTTCACCATCACGCAAAGTGGTGTCAAAAATTTGAACTTTCTCTCTATTCATATTCATTTATTTAATGTAATTTCACATCTTGATAACAAATATATGTTGTACTACTTCTGTATGAAATTCATTTTAATGAGATTATACTGTTTATAAAACAATTTATACGCTATTAAATAACTAAAAATCAATAAGTTACATTATTATATTTTACAATGGCTAACCATCAAAAAGATTTCTTATTTGTTCTGATAAAATCACTTTCAAAATCTGAAAAAAGGCAGTTTAAAATTTTTGCAAGTCGTTTGGAAACGAGTTCAAATACAAAATTTATTGAATTGTTTAATATTTTAGATAAGTCTGAAACTTATGATGAAAAACTCATTCTTAAGAGCGGAATCATAAAAAAAGTACAGCTATCTAACTTAAAATCATATCTGTACAAGCAGATATTGGTGAGTATTCGATTGAATATTCCAAGTCAGAACATTCGTTATCAGTTGCGGGAACAGATTGATTTTGCTGTTATTCTTTATAATAAAGGACTTTATAGACAGAGTTTAAAGATCCTTGACAAGACAAAAATTCTGGCGCTGGAGAATGATGAAAAATATATGGCATATGAGATTGTCGAATTCGAAAAATTAATCGAATCACAGTATATTACCAGAAGTATTCAGGGTCGCGCAGATGAATTAGTCGTGCAGGCCAAAGAATTGAACTATCGCAATACAATTTCAAGTAAATTATCGAATTTATCACTGCAATTGTACGGAATCATGTTAAAAACGGGTTACGTAAAAAGTGATGAGGAATATAAGTATATAGACGATTACTTTAATAAACACATCGCCAAACTGGACGAGTCTAAGTTTGGTTTCCGTGAGAAGTATTGGTTTTATAATGCCAATCTGTGGCGTAGTTTCCTTGTTCAGGATTTTGTAGCAAGTTATAAATATGCTTATAAATGGGTGACTTTGTTTTACGATAACCCTAATATGATTTATTTAAATCCTGTATTTTTCTTAAAAGGGAATCATTATTTTCTGGAATCGCTTTATATGTTGAAATATAAAACGAATTTCAAGAAGTATTTGACACTTTTGGAAGAAACCATTCAGGATCCTAAATTTCCTGTGAACGATAATATTGCGTCGCTATCCTTTTTATACGTTTATAACAACAAACTAAATCTGCATATATTAGAAGGTACTTTTGCCGAAAGCGAATACCTGATCCCGGAGATTCTGGAGAAAATAAAACTGCACAACGAACATCTTGATGAACATCACGAAATGGTGTTCTATTATAAAATTGCGTGTATTTATTTTGGGAATGAGAAGTACAATGAGTCTATTCACTATTTGGATAAAATCATCAACAACAAAAATTTATCGATGCGCGAGGATTTAATGTGCTTTGCGCGTATCTTGTCTTTGATTGTACATTATGAGTTAGGGAAAGATTATTACTTGGAAAATCACCTTAAAAACACATATAAGTTCTTACTGAAAATGAACGATCTGCATGAGGTTCAAAAGGAGATTATCAAATTCTTAAAGAACCTGAATAATTTTTATCCTGCCGATATTAAAAAGGAGTTTATTAAAATGAGGACTCGTTTTATAGAACTGGAGAAAATTACCTATGAAAAAAGAGCCTTTCTGTATTTAGACATTATTTCATGGTTGGAGAGCAAAATAGAAAACAGGAAAATTGCCGATATTATGAGGGAAAAGGCAAAACTTAATAGGTAAAGGAAGGGAAATTCCAATATTTTGAAATTCCAAATTCCAAAAATTAAAAACAAACCCGACAGGTTTTTAAAACCTGTCGGGTTTAAATTTGCAAACGAAATTCTATTTAAGGTAATAAAAACCATAAAAAAAATCCCAACCTCCAACAATTGGAATTTGGGATTTTAAAATATTGGAATTTACTACAGTGTTATTCTATAATATTAGAAGTCGTAACATAGAAGTTTTTGTCTACTTCCAGTTTAGGTTCTTTACCTTCAATTTTTTCTGATTTCCATTCCTGAGTTGGTTTCAACCAGATTTCTTTTCCGTCTACCGTTACTTTTACCGGCATGTCGAATTTATTTACACAGTTTGTCCAGTGGTATCCCAGTTGTCCGTCTTTAAACATATATTCAAAAACCGGAATTTTGGTACTTCTCAAATACTGATTGAAAATTTTACTCAAATCAATTCCGGTTTGTGTACTCATATAATCTTCAATCTGTTTAGTTGTAACGGTTTGATGATAAAAAGTACTGTTTAAACCTCTTAAAATTGATTTCCATTTGGCATCATCATTTACAATCTGACGAATCGTATGAAGCATATTGGCTCCTTTTGGATACATATCGCCGGAACCTTCATTATTTACTTCATAATTACCTATAATCGGTTTGTCGTTTTGAATGTTTCTTCTGCATCCGATAACATATTCAGCTCCTGCTTCTTTGCCATAGTAATATTCTACAAAAAGACTCTCCGAGTAATTGGTGAAACTTTCGTGAATCCACATGTCTGCAATGTCTTTGTAGGTGATATTGTTTGCAAACCATTCGTGACCAGATTCATGAATGATGATAAAGTCAAATTTCATTCCCCATCCGGTACCGCTTAGATCATGACCTAAATAACCGTTTTTGTATTCATTACCATAGGTTACAGAGCTTTGGTGCTCCATACCTAAATAAGGCGCTTCAACCAATTTATAGCTGTCTTCGTAGAAAGGATAAGGTCCAAACCAGTTTTCAAATGCTTTTAGCATTCTTGGTGCATCTTTAAAGTGCTCTTTGGCTTTGTCTAAGTTGTCTTTTAAAACATAATAACTGCAGTCCAGATCTCCTTTTTCGCCTTTATACTTCTCAGAAAAATGAGCATAATCTCCAATATTAATGTTTACACCGTAATTATTAATCGGATTGGCCACGTACCAATTAAAGGTTCTCGTGCCATCTTTTTCTTTTTTAACGCTTTGTAATCTTCCATTAGAAACATCGGTCAAATCTCCCGGAACATTCACGCTGATCAACATGTTCTCCACTTCGTCATACATATGATCTTTGTTAGGCCACCAAACACTGGCGCCCAGACCCTGACAAGAGGAAGCAATGAAGTCTTTCCCGTTTTTGTCTTTTTTCCACGTAATTCCTCCGTCCCAAGGTGGTTTTATTGCTTCTTTAGGTTTTCCACCAAATGAAACTACAATTTCCTTTTTGTCTCCCACTTTTTGAGCAGCGGTTAATTCAATGAAAAAAGCATTGCCATCTCTCACAAACTTTAGCTCTTTCCCATCCTGAGTGACTTTATAAATCTGCATGGGCTGCTGTAAGTCTATTTGCATTTTCGTCCCTGTTGACAAAACCGTATATCGAATCGTATTAGATCCGGTTATCGTTTTCTCAGAAGGGTTTACTTTAATATCCAGATGGTAATATTTCAAGTCCCACCAAGCTCTTTCTTTTGTGATGCTTCCGCGTAAGGTGTCCTGATGTGTAAAAGTAGTTTCAGACTTATTAAGAAGTCCTTGAGCATTGGTTCCGAAACTAACCAGAAAGGCTATAACAAAGCCTCCAAAGTAATTTTTCATAAATTTAGAAATTTGTAATAAATAAGGTATTTAAGCCAACTTAATCTGTAACAAATGTAAACATTCAGATTAAGTTATCTGAAATTTTATGATTTCTCTTCGAAATATTTAATGTTAAAATTCATTATTCTTCAGTATTTTAGCTTTTCTAAAAAACACCGCTTACTTTATGAAATCCAATTTAATACTATTTGTTTTATGTTTAGTTTTTTCTGTAACAGCTGGTGCCCAAACAATTCCAATTCATAAAACAAAAGGGAAAATAAGTATCGATGGTGATTTAGCTGATTGGAAGACACCATTTAAAGGCCCGTTTGTTATACATAACTCAGGTGGAAAGGCTACCCAACAAACTACTGTTTCTTTTGCTTGGGATGATGAAAATCTTTATGTGGCGTATCGTTCTCAAGATGCTAAAATTGTCGGATCAAAGAAGCAAAACGACTCGCAAATATTTAATAGTGATGATTTAGTTGAAATTTTTATAGATCCTGATGGAGATAGGCAAAATTATCTGGAAATAGGAGTTAATGCTTTCTCAACGCATTACGATATGCTCATCAAATGTATTTCACCTGGTTGTGGAGGTTGGAATACTTCTATATCGTTTAATCTTTCCGGCATGCAAGCAGTTAGTAAAATAACTCCAAAAGGTTTTACTACCGAAATAAAAATTCCATTTTCGGGTTTGAAAAACATTCCGAATGGCAATTTTAACAAACCGAAAATCGGCACCAAATGGAGAGGAAATGCTTTTAGAATCGATTACGGTAATACGAGTGAATATCTTGCATTAGAGCCTTATAAGAATCCTGTATTTGGTTTCCATAAACCGGAGGAGTTTGCAGTTTTGGAGTTTGTGGAGTGAAAGGGGTGTTAATGGTTTGTTTCAGGTTTTAAGTTTCAGGTTTCAGGTTTGAAGTTTCAGGTTTCAGGTTACTGTTTACTAGTTTTAGGGTTGTTGCAATTCTGTCATTTCGAGCGAAGTCGAGAAATCACACAAGCTGCTCCATTTCTATCTTCCGCAATTTTGTCATATTGAGGAACGAAATATCTTCGCAAGTAATTCCGTAAAGTGAAATTCAGCGGTATTAATTCAGTAAACTTATGTTCTTCAGGACGACAAACTGTACGGAGTTTCTGGTGTGATTTCTCGACTTCGCTTGAAATGACAAAAAAAAGTATATTATAGTGCTGTAAGTATATTAATTTTGCTTTATGCTATTGAATACCCCCTTCTACTAAATACTTAAAAAACTCATTTTCTTTTTTCATTTTATCAATTTCAGTAGAGGTCTTCTTTTTTTGAAAATGGATATTTTGCAAAAAACGATCATTTAAATTTCCTTGACACGTATAAGTCTCTAAAAACATTGTTATCCCTTTTTTTAAGACTGTTGATTTTGGAAATTTATCCATCATAAAGGTACGAACAGAGTTGTCCTTTGCAACAAATAATTCTCCGGTGCTTTGGTTGATTATACTGTAATACGAATTCTCTTTTTCTAAAAAAAGAATCAATTTTTGTCCTGTTTTTGGTTTTTCAATTCGGCGATCACACATCCAATCCTCAAAAATTTCGACTTTGATTTTTTGGGTTGATTTGCCTTTAATAAACTGATTTATTAAAAGTTCGTATTTGCCTTTCGAGACACTTGTGATAGATCCTTCGACAATTAAATCAGCCTTTGAAATAACTATGGAATAGGGTAAAATTCTCTTCTTGTAATCGAAATTAACTGAAGGATTCAAAAATAATAAGAAGCATATAAAAAGTTTCATGATCTGATTTTTTTAAACTAAAATACTACTTAATTCTGCTTTTAAGTTTATTAAACTAAAAAAACATCGAATAACTATTTCTGACGTTTCTTCAAAACATTTACAACGTCTTCCAGCTGAAAACCTTTGGCTTGTAGCAAAATTAAATAATGAAAAAGTAGATCAGCACTTTCACTTAAGAACAAATCATCATTATCGTCTTTGGCTTCGATTACCACTTCTACGGCCTCTTCCCCTACTTTCTGGGCGATTTTATTGATGCCTTTTTCAAATAGTGAAGCCACATAACTTTTCTCGGAATCAGCATTTTCTCTGCGGACTTTGATTGTGTTTTCTAAATTGGAAATAAAACCATAAGACTCTTTATTTTCTTCCTGCCAGCAGGTATCTGCCCCTGTGTGACATGTTGGACCAACGGGTTTTGCCTGAATTAATAAGGTATCGCCATCACAGTCATTTTTAATGTCTACCAAGTTTAAAAAGTTACCACTCTCCTCCCCTTTTGTCCAAAGTCTTTGTTTGGATCGGCTGAAAAAAGTAACTTTTTGAGTCTCTATCGTTTTTTGAAATGATTCTGCATTCATATAACCCAGCATTAAAACTGTTTTAGTCTCTGAATCCTGAACTATTGCCGGAATTAAACCGTCTGTGTTTTTTGAGAAATTTATGTTCATTATGATTTTATATTTTTGAATTCAGACCTTAGATTGCTGAATCCCGTTATAATTAATAAGTATTGGAATTTGGAATTTAAGAAATTTGGGATTTAAATTCTAACTTCAATACCATTGTTTTTAAGTTCTCTTTTTAAAGCTTTAATTTCGATTTCTTTAAAGTGAAAAACACTCGCAGCCAAAGCGGCATCTGCTTTTCCAATTTTAAATGAATCGACAAAATGTTGAATATTTCCGGCTCCTCCCGATGCAATAATCGGTATATTTACCAGTTCAGAGAGTTTTGCCAAAGCCTCGTTTGCAAATCCGTTTTTAGTTCCGTCATTATCCATTGATGTGAATAAAATTTCGCCTGCACCACGTGCAGCAACTTCTACGGCCCAATCGAATAAATTTAGTTCTGTTGGTACTTTTCCGCCTACTAAATGTACAATCCATTGTCCGTTAATTTGTTTGGCATCGATTGCTACCACAACGCATTGACTTCCGAATTTCTGCGCCAAATCATTGATTAATTGCGGGTTTTTTACAGCCGATGAATTAATGGAGACTTTATCAGCTCCATTGTTCAAAAGGATTTCAACATCCTCGACCGAAGAAATCCCTCCTCCGACCGTAAATGGAATATTGATTTTTTCCGCAACATGGCGCACCATATTTACTAAAGTCTTTCTACGTTCTTCTGTAGCGGAAATATCCAGGAAAACCAGCTCATCTGCCCCTTCGGCTGAATATAACGCAGCAAGTTCTACAGGATCTCCCGCATCGCGCAAATCAACAAAATTGACGCCTTTTACGGTTCGACCGTTTTTTATATCTAAACAAGGTATGATTCTTTTTGCTAACATTTTTTTAGTTTGTTAATGAGGGATTGTGTTAATTAGATAATGTGTCAATTGGATAATTTGAAAATTATATAATTACTTGATACATATGGTTTTCTTGAAAATAGCATTTTTTTTGTTGTTATGATTTGCATGTCATGATGCATCGTAGATACGTGCCATGGGACGTACCGTAGAGGCGCACCGCATAGACGCACCGTTGAGACGCACTGCTGTGCGTCTCTACATTGATAATATGTAATTTTCCAATTGTTTCAACGAAATTCGTCCTTCGTAAATCGCTTTTCCGATGATGGTTCCTTCGCAGCCCAATTCGGCCAATTTTGGTAATTCATCGAAAGTTGAAATTCCGCCTGATGCGATTAATTTAATCTCTGCTCTGTTTGTTTTGACGGTACAATTCTCTATTATTTTTTTATATAAATCAAAACTAGGGCCTTCTAGCATTCCGTCTTTGGCAATGTCCGTGCAAATAACGTATTGAATTCCTTTGCTTTGATAGTCTTGAATAAATGGAATTAAATCTTCATTTGAGTCTTCTAACCAGCCTGAAACTGCCACTTTTTCATCTTTGGCATCTGCTCCCAGAATGATTTTATCAGAACCGTATTCTGCAATCCATTTTTGGAATAATTCTTTGTTTTTTACTGCGATACTGCCACCTGTGATTTGATTTGCACCACTTTCAAAAGCAATTTTCAGATCGGAATCTGCTTTTAGTCCGCCTCCGAAATCAATCTTCAGTTTGGTCTTTGTTGCTATTTGTTCTAAGATTTTATAATTGACAATCTTGCTTGACTTGGCACCATCCAGATCTACTAAATGCAGATACTCGATTCCGTGTGCTTCAAATGATTTTGCGACTTCAAGCGGGTTTTCATTGTAAATTATTTTGGTATCATAATCTCCTTTGGACAAACGAACACATTTTCCGTCAATGATATCTATGGCTGGTATTATTCTCATGTTTATTATTTTAGATTTCTGATTTTAGATTTTAGATTCTAAAATTGGAATTGAAATGGATGTTTTTGGTTAAATTGGAATTTAAAATATTTAAATATTCAAAAAATTCCCCAATATTTTCTCTCCAATGTCTCCGCTTTTTTCGGGGTGAAACTGGGTTCCGTAAAAATTATTTTTATGTAAGGCCGAGGCGTATTCCACATCGTAATGGGTTGTTGCTATGGCTTCAGGGCAATTTGGAGCATAAAAACTATGTACCAAATACATGAATTCGTTCTCTGGAATTCCTCTAAACAAATCTGATTTCAAATTATAGATCTGATTCCAACCCATTTGAGGCACTTTTACGTTTGATGTGAATTTGACCACATCAACATCAAAAATACCTAATCCTTTAGTGTTTCCTTCTTCAGACGATTGGCACATCAGCTGCATTCCCAGACAAATTCCTAATACGGGTTGTTTTAGATTTGGAATCAAACTGTCCAAACCACTCTCAATCAGTTTTTCCATTGCTGAACTTGCTTCGCCAACTCCGGGGAAAATCACTTTGTCGGCAGCCAGAATTTCTTCGGGATTATTGCTCAGGATGGCCTTGCAACCCAGTCTTTCAATAGCAAACATGATGCTTTGAATATTTCCTGCCCCGTAATTTATGATAACTATTTTCATTTTTTGGTGTGTTTTGTTTTTGTTTCAGGTTTCAAGTTTCACGTTCTGTGCGTAACTTGAAACCTGAAACCTGAAACCTGAAACAATTTTAAACTTGTTAAAGCATCCCTTTCGTTGATGGTAGAATCATTTTCTCTGTATCTCGTTTTACTGCTACTTTTATCGCTTTGGCGAAGGCTTTAAAGATCGCTTCGATTTTGTGGTGTTCGTTTGTTCCTTCGGCTTTTATGTTTATGTTGGCTTTGGCTCCATCGGAGAATGATTTGAAGAAGTGATAAAACATTTCTGTTGGCATTTTTCCAACCATTTCACGTTTGAATTCGGCTTCCCAAACCAACCAATTTCTTCCGCCGAAGTCAATGGCAACCTGCGCGAGGCAATCGTCCATTGGAAGACAGAAACCATAGCGCTCTATTCCTAACTTATTGCCTAGCGCTTTTGCGAATACTTCACCTAAAGCAATTGCAGTATCTTCAATGGTGTGGTGTTCATCGACTTCTAAATCCCCTTTTACCGCAATTTCTAAGTCCATTTGACCGTGACGTGCAATCTGATCTAACATATGATCAAAAAAGGCAATTCCGGTTTCGATCTTGCTTTTACCGGTTCCGTCTAAGTTTAAACCAATAAAAATATCGGTTTCGTTTGTTTTTCTTGTAATTGAGGCTGAACGTTCTTCTAATTTCAGAAATTCATAAATCGTTTTCCAGCTTGTTGTTTGAAGAATGATAGTATCGTTTAATTCTTCTCGTTTTATGCTGATTTCATTGGTGCCGATTCCATCAGTATCGTTTATAAAGATGGCTTTTGCTCCTAAATTTTTAGCCAGTTCAACATCAGTTAAACGATCTCCTAAAACAAATGAATTCTCTAAATCATACTGGGGATTATTTAGATATTTAGTTAACATTCCGGTTCTGGGCTTGCGTGTTGGTGCGTTTTCTTCAGGGAAAGACTTATCAATGAAGATATCATCAAACAATACGCCTTCATTTTCAAAGGCTTTAAGAATAAAATTTTGTGTTGGCCAAAAGGTGTCTTCAGGGAAACTGTCTGTTCCTAATCCGTCTTGATTGGTTACCATAGCCAATTCATAGTCGAGTTCGCTGGCGATTTTAGCTAAATATTGAAATGCTTTTGGATAAAATTCTATTTTATCCAGGCTGTCTAATTGATAATTTTCGGGTTCTAAAACAATCGTTCCGTCACGATCGATAAAAAGTACTTTTTTCATAGTTTGATTCTTTTTTTTTGCCACTAATTTCGCGAATTGCACTAATTTGATTGCAGAAGGTGAATTTTTAATTGGCCACAGATTAACACAGATTAAACGGATTTTTTTTCTTTGCCGCTACTTTGCGTTCTTCGCGTAATCCTTTGCGAACTTTGCGGTTAATTTTTTACTTCAACAACTTCAATTCCTTAATTAAAACTGCATTTTCCTCTGGGATTCCGATTGTGAATCGAAGACAGTTTTCGCATAAAGCTTGTGTTGTACGGTTTCTGATTACGATTCCTTTTGCAATTAATTCATCATATCTTTTGTTGGCATTGTCTACTTTTACAAGAATGAAATTGGCCTCTGTGGGATATATTTTTTCGACAAAAGAAACTTTGAGTAAAACTTTAAGTAATTCCTCTCTTTGTTCAATAATAGAACTAATTTCAGATTTTATTTTTTCTGAATCATTCAAACGAACTATCGCTCTTTGTTGTGTCAATTCATTTACATTATAAGGAGGTTTTATTTTATTCAAAACCGAAATTACTGCTGCTGAAGCGTAACAAATTCCCAATCGGATTCCAGCCAAACCGTAGGCTTTAGAAAGTGTTTGTGTGATGACTAAATTTGGATATTCATCCATTTCGGTGAGCCAGCTTTCTTTGTCTGAAAAATCAATATAGGCTTCATCAATTACGACCAAACCTTTGAAGTTCTGAAGTAATTTTACCACGCTTTCATCCGAAAAAGAATTGCCCGTTGGATTATTTGGAGAGCATAAAAAGATGATTTTTGTATTGTCATCAACGGCATCTAAAATTTTCTCTACCTGTGGTTGAAAATCAGTCGAAAGTAAAACCTCTCTGTTTTCTACTGCGTTTATGTCGGCTAGAACGCCATACATGCCGTAGGTGGGTGGCAACGAAATGATATTGTCTTTTTTAGGTTCACAGAAAGCTCTAAAAAGTAAATCTAAGACTTCATCACTACCGTTCCCGAGTAGAATCTGATTTGGGTTGACTTTATTGTTTTTTGCTAAAATAGCTTTCACCGAATTTTGCTGTGGATCCGGGTAGCGATTTACACCATTTTGAAACGGATTTTCATTCGCGTCCAAAAAAATCATGTTCGCAGTATTAAAATCCTCAAATTCGTCTCGTGCAGACGAATACGGCTTTAAGGTTTTTACGTTTTCACGTGTTATTGTATTTAGGTTGAATTTCATTTTTTCATTTTTTAAAGGTGTGAGATGAAGACAAAACAAACTAGTATGGATGATTTTGAGTTCAAGAATCTTCACTCTCTATGTTCTTTATTCTATTCTCTTTACTCTTTCCAACTTACTTCACGCTCTCCATTAAACTTTCCAATCGTAGTGTTACAGCGTTTTTATGGGCTTGCAAACCTTCTGCTTCCGCCATAAGTTCGATTGCTTTTCCGATATTTTGAATTCCTTTTTCTGATATTTTCTGAAACGTCATTGATTTCATGAAACTGTCCAAGTTTACACCGCTGTAATTCTTGGCATATCCGTTAGTCGGTAATGTGTGATTGGTTCCTGATGCGTAATCTCCGGCACTTTCAGGAGTGTAATTCCCGATAAAAACAGAACCAGCGTTTAGTACGCCGTTGCAGTAAAAATCATCATACTCGGAGCAAATAATAAAGTGTTCGGGACCGTAATCATTAATTAAGTCCAAGGCAATTGTATCATTTTCGACTAAGATTAGTTTGGAATTTTCGATCGCCTTTTTTGCTATCGCTTTTCTTGGAAGAGCCTCAATCTGAATCTGAATTTCCTTTTCTACCGCGTCAATTAGTTTTTTTGAAGTCGAAACTAAAATTACCTGACTGTCTGTTCCATGTTCCGCCTGTGATAACAAATCAGAGGCTACGAAAGCAGGAACCGCTGTGTTATCGGCCACAACTAATAATTCTGAAGGTCCGGCTGGCATATCAATCGAAACACCAAATTGAGTAGCGAGTTGTTTGGCAACTGTAACAAACTGATTTCCGGGTCCAAAAATTTTATATACTTTTGGTATAGATGGTGTCCCAAACGTCATTCCGGCAATTGCTTGAATACCACCTACTTTTATGATTTTGGTTACGCCACATAAAGTAGCTGCATACAATATCGCGGGGTTAATTTTTCCTGTTTTGTCCGGAGGTGAACATAAAACAATTTCTTTGCAGCCAGCAATCTCAGCCGGTACAGCCAACATCAGAACAGTCGAAAACAAAGGTGCAGTTCCGCCAGGTATGTACAATCCTATTTTCTGAATAGGTCTTTTTTCCTGCCAACATTTTACGCCTTCCATTGTTTCTATGGAGATTCTGTCTGTTTTCTGGGCTGTGTGAAACTTGTAAATATTGTCTTTTGCAAGTTGAATGGCTTCTTTTAATTCACTTGAAACCAGACCGATCGCTTCTTGTATTTCTTCGCTAGTAACTACATAAGTATCTAAAGCGATTCCGTCAAAAATAGAAGTGTATTTTGCGATGGCTTCATCTCCTTTTTTTTGTACTTCTTTGAAGATTTCCTTAACGGTAACTTCAATGTCGTCTATCGTTTTGGTAGGTCTTTGTAATAGTTCTGACCAGGTTTCCGGTTTGGGATTATCTATTCTATTCATTTGTATTTTTATTTGAATTTCAAATTCTTACTTGGTTTTTAACTGCAAAGACTCGCAAAGTCATTATCACGTTCTAAATTTAGAATTTGGGATTTCATTATTGGAATTAGTTTTTTTAACGTTGGAATTTAATTTACAGTACCATTTTTTCGATTGGGCAAACCAGAATTCCCTCTGCTCCTGCTTCTTTTAATTGATCGATTACATCCCAAAAAGTATCTTTATCAATTACGGAGTGTACACTGCTCCAGCCTTCCTGCGCTAAAGGCAGAACCGTTAAACTTCTTAAAACCGGAAGGATTTTTCCAACGGCTTCAATTTTATTGTTGGGAATATTCATTAAGATGTATTTTGAATTTCGAGCTCTTAAAACAGCCTGAATTCTAAATTTCAACGTATCAATGTGTTTTTGAATCTCAGGAGAAACTTTTGGAGAAACGGCCAAAACGGCTTCGCTTTTTAATATTACTTCAACTTCTTTCAGATTGTTTTTGAATAAAGTACTTCCGCTGGAGACAATATCCACAATTGCGTCGGCAAGACCAATGTTAGGTGCAATTTCTACGGAACCTGAAATTTGGTGAATATCAACCGTTACACCAAAAGAATTAAAATATTCATTTACTGTGTTGGGATAAGAAGTAGCAATTCGTAAACCGGCAAGGTCTTTAACGGAGTTGTATTCGAAGGTTTTCGGAACTGCTACAGAAACCTTGCATTTAGAAAAGCCTAATTTTTGAACCACTTCTATTCCTTTTCCTTTTTCAACCAGAAGATTGTCTCCGACTATGGCCAGATCAACAACCCCGTCGATTAAGTATTGCGGAATGTCTGAATTTCTCAAATACAGCACTTCGAGAGGGAAATTAGAAGCTTCGGCTTTAAGTTGATCAATGCCGTTATTGATTGAGATGCCACAATCTTTCAGAATTTGAATGCTGTCTTCGTTTAAACGACCGGATTTTTGAATTGCAATTTTTAAAGTACTCATTTTTTTAGTTTTTTTGGATTAAATAGTCTGAGTACAAAGAGTTGGAAATAAAAAACCCGTTTGATGTACTCAAACGGGTTTTAAAATATGATGATTTACACGCATATCATTAACACATCGCTTGAGAGCAATAATGAAAATGATGATGATGTAATTGAATAGAAATCATGACTTGTTTTGTTTTATAATTCTTTGATTCGGTTGCAAATATACTAGTTAATTTCATAAAAAAGCATTTTTTAATTTAACTTAATGATATTTTATTGTTAAATAATATTTGAAGTGCTGTTTTTACTACGTTCTTTTAATTTACGATAACGTTTTCATAGGCTGCTTAAAATCTAAAATTACAGTGGTTCCCTTCCCTTTATTGCTATTTACCTTAAATATAATAGACAACAAATCTGCGATTCTTTTCACAATAGAAAGTCCTAAACCGGTTCCTTTGATTTCCGGATGCTCAGATGATTTTGATCTGTAAAAGGGGTTGAAAATCGTTTCGAGATCTTCTTGATCAATTCCAATTCCGTTATCGGTAACGGTGCAGCGGATCTGATCTTCTTGTCTGGTTAATGAAATTGAGATTTCTCCGGCTTCACTGGTGTATTTTATAGCATTTGAAATAATATTTCTCAAAATTGTCAATACCAAATAGTTGTCCGAATGGATATAATAATCAGCTTCGGCTTCAAATTTCATATTGATTTTTTTATGGTTTATTTTTTCTGAATTTAAAGTCAATACATCCAAAATCAAGGCATTCAAATAAACGGATTCGTATTTTATATTGTCATTTTTGTTCTCAGAACGCGCCATTAAAAGCAGCTGGTCTACCAACCTGTTCAAGTGATCAACTTCTGCAATACAAAAGTTTACTTTTTCTTCGTATTCCTTGCTGTCTCTTTGTTTGCGTATCAGTACTTCAAGTGTACCTTTAATAACGGTTAGTGGTGTTCTTAGCTCGTGTGAGGCGTCTGAAGTGAATTGTTTTTCGCGTTCGATAGCGTCTTCAATTCGGTTTAAAAGACTATTTATTGTTTCGGAGAGCGTGTATAATTCATCTTTCGTTTTGGGTAATGGGATTCTTGTTTTCAGGTTATCTCTGGTAATACTCTTAGAGGTGTTGGTAATGGCGTTTATTGGTTTGATGCTTCGTCCGGCAAAAAAGCGGGCTATAAAAAACAACAACAATAGAATTACCGGAAATGCCAGGCACATAATTTCGAATAGATTATTAAGAACCATTCGGGAACTAGTCAGTGACATAGCGATCATGAGATAGCCAATGTTTTTAGATTTGATGATAAGAGGAACCTGAACTTGCCGAATAATATTATTGCCAATTTTGGTGTCGAATAATTCGTAATCTTCTACGCTGTCATGAAAAACGAGTACTGCTGTATTGAGATTTGGAGATTTTTCAGTTATTCTTTTGTTGGTATCCAGGAATTGAACAAAAACAGGGTTTACATCAACTGTATTGTGTTCTCGTTCTTCCCACTCTTCCTTGTCTACTAAAATTACAGTGCCATTTGTTACTTTAATTTCTTTGAGGTGATTTTGTATTTCTACATTTATGCCTTCATCAATATGACTGTAAACGGAGTGTTTAACAATAGCGTAAATAGTAAAAAAAACCACTAAAATCAGCAAACCTGTTGTGATAATGTAGTTTAAAGCAATTCTGTTTTTAAAGGAAAGTTGCGCCATTTATTAGTCGTTAGCAATGTAACCAACACCGCGAATTGTTTTTATATAATCTTCTTCAATTTTTAGATTGAGTTTTTTTCGGATGGCATTCATAAAGACATCGATAACACCGGTATCGTATTCGAAATTGATTTCCCAGACATCTTTTAGAATCTGATTTCGGGTACATACTTTTCCTTTATTGCGAATCAGATACGCCAATAACTCAAATTCTCTTTGTGTCAGGGAAACTTCTTCATTGTTTTTTAGTACAATGTATTTTGTCAAATCAATTTTGATAGTGCCAAGTGAAAGAATCTCTTTGCCTTTATGTTTTCGAAAATGAATTTTTATACGCTCGACCAATTCTTCAAAACTAAAGGGTTTCTTGATGTAATCGTTTGCCCCCGCTTTGAGGCCTTCAATGGTCTCCTGTACCGTGTCTTTGGCTGTCAGAAATATAATTGGCGTGGTCTGGTCTTTAATTCTAATGGCTTTACAGAGTTCTAAACCATTAATTTTTGGAAGCATCCAATCCAGTAAGATTAAATCAAATTGCTGTTCTTGCGTTAGCTCAAACCCTTTTGCACCATCATTTGCTGTGGTCACTTTATATCCTTCCTCCTGCAAACCTTGTTGCAGAAACTGAACTATACCTAATTCATCTTCAATTATTAAAATATGCATTTTTTAAGATTTTAATTAGGAAATGTACTACATTTTTTACTGATTTACAATTCAAAGATACAAATTTAAAAAATTAGAAAATCTCTAAAACCTTTCTCTATTAATGAAACGAACATCTTAAGCGAACATTAAGTTAACACTAAGGAAGGTAAAAGAGGAACTTAATCTGGTGTTAATCAATCAAAATTACTTTTGTTAAAAAAAATAATAATGATATTTTATAAGAAACTTGCCCCGTTCTACTATCTTGGATTATTCTACTTTATTGTAAGTTTTATAGTTAGGGTTGTTTTGTTTTTTCATCCTATCACACAGAGTTCTTTTAGCATTGCGGAGAGTCTTAAAATTTTTGTTTTAGGTCTTATTTCTGATTTTTTCGTATTTGTTGTGGCCAGTTTCTTTCTATGGCTTTATCTGATTTTTATTTCTAATTCTAAATACAACAAGCTCTCGGGGTTTATTATTCTGGGGATTTTTGTGCTGCTGTTTCTTTATATTGCTTCCGGAAGAAGTATATTGGATGAATATGGTGGTGCGTTACCTGGAATTGTCCTAATTTTTGTGGGGATTAAAACAGTACTTTTTGCTCTTTTGCTTTTTCTTCCAAAACACCGCGACAAAATCCGATTTTGGTTATTTGCTTTTGTAATTTTCTTGTATGTTTTATTGATTCTTCAAAATGCATTGAGTGAGTATTTTTTCTGGAATGAATTTGGAGTCAGATACAATTTTATCGCAGTAAACTATCTGATTTATACCAATGAGGTGATTGGTAACATTATGGAATCGTATCCCGTGATCCCATTATTTTCTATTCTGTTTCTGATAACAGGAGCTTTTACATATTTTATCTTGAGAAAATCCAGAAGCTATATTGATGCAATTCCAACATTTAAAGAGAAGGTCAAAATTTCTGCTCTGTATATCAACTTGTTGGTTGCTTCTTTGATTTTAATTCCGGCTTTGGCGTTGACAGAAAACTCAAAAAATGTATTCGTCAATGAATTGCAATCGAATGGTTTGTATAAGTTTTATTTAGCTTTCCATAATAACAGTTTAGATTATTTTAAATTTTATAAAACACTTCCGAACCAGCAAGCTTTTACAGTTTTGAAACAGCAATTACCTACGATTACGGGGAATAGCACGATCCGAAAAATAGAAAGTGATTCGGCTGAAAATCGAAAAAATGTGGTGCTTATCACCATTGAAAGTTACAGTGCCGAATTCATGGAAATGTATGGAAACAAGGAGAAAATAACGCCGTTTTTAGATAGTTTATCTCAAAAGAGTCTTCAATTTACTAATTTGTATGCTGCCGGAAACCGTACCGTACGTGGACTTGAAGCAGTAACCTTATGTCTTCCGCCAACTGCCGGAGAAAGTGTTGTAAAAAGAGAAGACAATAAAAACAAATTTTCGACCGGAGCTCTTTTCAAGCAAAAAGGATACAATGTGAAATTTATGTACGGTGGTGATGCGTTCTTTGATAATATGAGGGACTTTTATACTGGAAATGGCTATGAAATCATAGATAAATCAAATTTTACAGCCGATGAAATTACCTTTTCTAACGTTTGGGGTGTTTGCGATGAGGATATGTACAACAAAGCCATAAAGGTTATGAATACCGAAGCAAAAGAAGACAAACCCTTCTTTAACCACATCATGACCGTCAGTAATCACAGGCCTTTTACCTATCCAAATAATAAAATTGATATTCCCGGAGACATCAAGTCACGTGATGGCGGGGTAAAATATACGGATTATTCGCTTAAAAGATTCTTTGCAATGGCCAGTAAACAACCTTGGTTTAACAACACTATTTTTGTCATTGTTGCAGATCATTGTGCCTCGAGCGCGGGTAAAACACAGCTCCCGGTAGATAAATACAGGATTCCCGCATTCATTTACAGACCCGGAGTTAAACCTGAAAAATACAATCAGGTAATGTCACAGATTGATCTTATGCCAACAGTGTTTGGATTGCTTCACTTCAATTATCAAAGTAAGTTTTTTGGACAAGACGTTTTCAAACCGGATTATAAACCAAGAGCCTTTATTGCGACTTATCAGGATTTGGGTTTAATAAAAGACAATGTCCTGACTATCTTATCGCCTAAGCAACAAGTCAAACAATTTGAATTGAAAGTAAAACCAACAGCAGGTCTTTCACCGGAATATTATATTTATTATGATGAGGTACCATTAAAGAAAGAAAGAACTGATTTGGTCAATGAAACCATATCTTTTTATCAAACCGCTTCTGATGTTCTTAAGCACAAGAAGTATCAAAAGTAAGAGAAAGTGAAATTGTAATTTTCAACGGAATGCAATCCATATTATAAAGTAAAAAAAAAGTCTCAAATTCATTTAGAATTAGAGACTTTTTTGTTTGTCAATACTCGAATCAAGAGACCGTTTTAGTCATTCTGATTTTGCATTCCGAAAAGATATCCGCTTTGAAACAATTTTAAATCGTCTCTTAAAGCTTGGTTGTTTCTTTGTGTAACTGTCGATGCATCCAAATCACTTAAATCCGGTTTTCCTGCGTTAACCCAAGCCGTGTACCAAAAACTTGCTGTTGCTGTGATTGCTTTTCTCATTTGGCTTTCAACCATTCCGTTTAATTCTTTGTGTAATTTTTCGGCATAGTCATCAGAGAATTTAGCTGCGTTGTATTTAGTTTTAACAACTTTTCCGTCAGCACCAATAACATAAATTTTATTTTCAGGAGTTGAAGTTCTTAGTTTTTTATCAACCGCTAATAAAGGTTCAACAAGAGTGTGGGTGTCATTAATCATGTCCCAGGTTGCTTTATGTACATTTTCGTAGTATTGCGCTTCCGGAACATTTAACTTATAATTTTTGACGAATAACTCCGGTAATTTGCTTTCCCAAAGTGAATGAATTCCTTTCTGATCGGTTAACTGACCGTCATGATTTGCAGAAGTGTGCAATGGCATGTGGGCATCTCCGATATAATGACCTAAATCTGCTGCAAGGAATAAAATTTCTGCTCTGTTTTTTTCTTTGAATGCCTTTGTCAATTTTTCCATCATATCTTCAATGTACCATGGTAAAATTCCATTGTCATTCAAAAATTTGGCATCATATTTCTTTTTTGCTTCTTCAAAAGTTTGTGGTATACTTTCTACAGGTCCGAAATTTTCCATGTCAAAATAATGTCTTGGATTTTCGTCTTTATAATTCAATGCATATTTACGGATATCCGGCACAGAAGCTTCCTGAGTAATAAAGTCAATATGATTGTAAAAAAACACCTGAAGTGGACGGGGCAAAGCCATTACCGCTGCTTTGTTGATACGTTCATGACCTACAATTCCCCATGATAATGTCAAAAAACCAATTCCTACTACTAGAAAGGCAATTAGTCTTGGTTTCATTCTAAAGTTTTTCATTTTAAATTTTTATTTGGACTGCAAATTTATCCCATTTATGCACACTACAAAGAAAACGGGACTAATTATTATAGTAATTTAACTTTTTGTTATTTTTTGGACTATACCGGAGTGGCTAATTCCATCTTATCAGTCATTTTCTTTGTATGTTTGTCTTAGTTAAATCGAATGTTATGCGTCTTATTGTTTTAAATTTCTTTCTTTTTTTAGCACCTTTTTGTTTGGCTCAAGAGGCTGAAATACAGCTAAAAAACGTCAGCGATACTGTTCTGAATCCAAAAAGAACACTTAAAATTCCGGATCCTTTAAATGGTGAGAAAACAATGCAAAAATTGTTTCCGGGTAATTTATACCATTTTGCTGATAAAAATACTTTTGTGAGCTGGAAGTGCAAAAATTGCAAGACCACTGCTTATACTGACGTTAATGAGGTCGAAGGCGATCAGCTTTTTCCGTATGAGGCAGGTGTTGCTACAAGATTGTTAACGACGCTGGACTATTCGGACTCCAAAGGAAATGAGTTTAAAATACTTGCTTTTAATCATTCGTTTCATGATGAAGACGGATTACAAACAGGCCGTTTTTCCGGTGGATTGTTGGGCCTTGCTAAATTTGCAAAGAATAATACTACTTGGGAAATGAGATCTTTTCAGCCTGCTGTTGCCGGCTTTGGAGCCTTCGCACGATGCCCTACTCCGAAACTTTTGCAAATCGGAGAAGATCAATATGCTTTTACCCTGTTGCATGTCAATGGTGGTGCCGGTGGTCCTTTTGAAGGTTATCTTTATCTGATTGCGGGTTTTGATGGTAAGTACCAGTCCATAATGGAAGTTAATAATTATCAGCTCACCAATGTACAAAGTGTGGACTGGTCAAGTTCTTACAAAGTTGTAAAGGATGACAAAAAAATACATTTTAGAGACATTATAATTACAACAAAAGGTTCATTTAATAAAGCGGAGCAAGCTAATGATGAGTTTGAAGTTGTTTTACCCGAAGAAATAGCTGTTATGGGCAAAACGAAAAAGTCTTTCAATTTTGAGATGGAAAGACGCTTTTCATTTAAAGGGAAAATTTATAAAATGATTAATAAACCGGTAGTAAAATTTTCAAACGTTAAATAGGTTCTTAATTCAGGTATACAATGGTGGTCAATCCTAAAATGGCAATAAAGACCCAAAGGAAAACACCTTGCAGCAAAGGCCTTACTCCTACCGCTTTGAGCGTTTTTATATTTAGAGTTGCACCAATAAGGAACAAAGTGATTGTTAGACCAATTTTTGCGATGCTTACGATATGCGGAGCCACAATGGCTGTTGCAGGGACATAAGTGTTTAAAAGCATGGCTACAATAAACAGTCCAATGAAATAAGGAATTTTGATTTTGCTGTTTTTGTTTTTAAATGCAATAGCAGTGAAAATTGAAATTGGAATGATCCATAAAGCTCTTGCTAATTTTACTGTTGTAGCAATTTGCAAAGCTTCAGCCCCGTATCTATTCGCTGCCCCAACTACAGAGCTGGTATCATGAATCGCAATAGCGCACCATAAACCAAATTCTTTTTGCGATAAATCAAGTTGATGACCAATATAAGGGAAAAGAAATAAAGCGACAGAATTCAGTATAAAAATGACTCCCAAAGCAATTGAAGTCTGATTTTCGTTTGATTTGATGACCGGAGCTACTGCTGCAATGGCACTACCACCACAAATAGCGGTTCCGCAAGAAATTAAATGTGACGTTTTCTTTTCGATTTTAAGCCACTTTCCTAAGAGAATACCGAAAATCAAAGTGCTGAAAATAGAGAGTATGGTTAGTAGAAAACCTTCTTTTCCTGCTGAAATGGCACTGACGGCATTCATTCCAAAACCAAGACCTACAACAGAAAATTGCAATAGAAATGTAATGGCTTTATGATTGAAAGCTAAAAAAGGATTGCCAAAAACGTTAACAATAAGAACGCCCAATAACAATGCGACTGGTGGTGAAATTATGGAGAATATACACAGAATAATAACCAGGGCAAAAACGGCCTGTTGAAAGTAAATACTAACTTCTAATAATTGCGGTGTTGAATGTTCTTGCGTTTTCAAAATAATATACTTATTAATTACTCAGCAAAGATCTGACGATTCTATTAGAATCACCAATCGTAAATTACAATAGACTATAACTTCAGGTTATAGTAAGTGGACATGCTTTGAACAAATAGCTCTGATAAAGGGTCTGATTTTCCGACTAAAGTAATGATATAAAAGTATCTTTCAATGGTTAAATTCTCGACATCCAATACTGTTAGCTCGTTGTTTTTTAACTCCTTACCTACTGCATGTATTGACATAAAGGCAAAACAATCAGAATTTAATAAATAGGATTTTATACTTTCGGTACTTCCTAATTGCATTTCGAATTGTAAATCGGTTATTTTTAAATTGACTTGTCTTAAAGCATATTCTATAACTTCAAGTGTTCCTGAGCCACGTTCTCGCGTGATGAATTTCATTGATTTGAGATCATTTAATGAAATTTCATTCTGCTGAGCCATAGGATTTTGACTGTTGCAAACCAAAACCAATTCGTCTTTTAAAAATGGAATGTATTTGATGGACTGGTTTTTTGACTGTCCTTCTACAATTCCAATTTCAATTTCTTTGTTGATTAAGGCATTTTCTATTTGCTCAGTGTTACCATTAAGCAAATTGACTTTTATTTCTTGCTGCTTTTGATGAAATTGCGCCAAAACAGGAGAAATAATATATTGTGAAATTGTGGTACTCGACCCTAAACGCAATAAACCTTGGCGGTTACTGGCAAAAACACTCATGTCAAAATCAATTTTGCGATAGATTTCAAAGATGCTTTTAGTGTGCTGCAGTAGCATATCGCCAGCTGGAGTTAAGGCTATTTTGGACCCGTTTCGTTCAAAAAGTTTTGTTTTATAGGTTTCTTCGAGTTCCTGAATGTGTTTAGAAACTGCGGGCTGCGTAATATACAATTCCGTTGCGGCTTTTGTAAAGTTAAGCCTTAAAGCGACAGTGTAGAATACTTTTAGCCTGAAGTCCATTCTGGAAAGGTGTTAGGTTAATTTTGTTTCAAGTTTTAAGTTTCAAGTTTCAGGTTGGGCGTTGTTAAAACCTTTATCACTCAGAGCTTACCTTATAATAATCCATTGTATTTTCTAACAAACCATTCGGTTGTCAGTAGAGCAACAAGTATAATTAGTAGCCAAATCCAATCAATAAGAGGTGTTTTTGTTGCAATATTTTTTTCGATCGATTTGTATTCTTTATTTTCTAAAAGTGTTTTTATCAATTCTGCTGACTGATCTTCAAAAAAGGCTTTTCCATTGGTTTGTAGAGCCAATTGTTTTAATTTTAAAACATCAGGATTTACAAATTGTTTTTCAATATCAAAATCTAAAATTTCAAAATGTCCGGAGTAACTGGTATTGGTGTTTAATTCTTTTACAGAAAAATTATACTTACCTGCCGTTAATCCATCCAAATTTACAGAAAAAGAATTGTTTCCTTTTAGTAAATCGTAGTTTTTAGTTTGTTTCGTTGCTGCGTTTGTTACACTTATCGCAAGTCTTGCTTTTTCATCGAACTCATAATTTTTATTAAAATATTGCGCATTGATGGCAATTGCTTCGCCAGAATTATAGAAACTTTCGTGTGTCACCACCAATGATTTTCTAGAGGTTGATGAAGCTAAAAACTGAACTATTTTATCGATAAAAACGTCATATTTTTCAAAAGACTGATGGTCTACATGACTTTGTAAACGCCATTTCCAACTGTTTTCTCCTAAAAGATAAGCCGTTCGTTTGCCTTGATTTTCAGCGAAAGCCAACAATGGTGCATTGGTACTTACATTTCTGATTTTTGAAGAAAGTAAAACCGAAACATTTCCATTAGTGGTTACGGTCCCAAATAAATTTTGCAAAGGCGGAAAATTTTCAAAACCAATATTATCAATAGCAAATAAATTAAACTGCGATTGGAACTCATTTAGATAATCTTCTTTCTGGCCGCTCATTTTGAAGACCAAATTTGACTGCTGCTGATTTAAGAAATTAAAATCAGTATTAGTTCCTGTAATAATAAAGGTATTTGTGCCTGCCAACTTATTAGTGTCGAAAATGGCTTTAAAAGCGGTTGTCGGTTGATATAAAACCAAAACAGAAACATCTTGTAATGAATTGATTTCGTTAGGTCTTACCAGTATTACTTTGCGTTGCGCATTAGACTCAATAGAACGTTTCAAAGCAGCAATGTCAGGATGGTTTATTGCCGAAACAATTGCTATTGTTGACTTTTGATCCATTACTTCAACTGCGAAGTTCTTGATGTTGTTGTAGCTGTTCTTCTCTTTTGCATTAGAAGAAATACTCGCTTTAAAAACTTGCAGTCCAACTTTATCAGCGGGTAATAGTAAATTGATTGTTGCTGTTTTTTTAGACGGTGAAAATGAAACTTTTTCTTTAGCAATAACACTGCTTCCCTGAACAATAGAAAAATCGGCTGTCGTATTTTTAGTTCCGGAATACTGAAGAAAAACTTCTACAGGGAATTTGTTTTTATGAAAAGCGTATTTGTTTACATTTAATTGATTGATTTTTAAATCAAAAAAAGTGGTCGTATCACCTACAATTACAGGATAAACCTTGTTTATTGGATCAAAACGATACACATAATCATTTCCGGTGGTTTGATTTCCATCTGTAATAATAACCGTTGGGAAAATAGTATTCCTGTTGATGCTTTTTAAGTTTTTGGCAATGGCATCTAAATTTGTCTGTTTTCCTTTAAAATCAAATTGTTTGGAAGGTTTTAAATCTGCATCAAATTGATACGACTGAATTTCAAATTTTTCCTGAAGTGCAGGATTTGAAACTAAATCCTGGTACAATTCGATTGCTTTTTTGTCTGATTTTAAAACCGGAATCGAACTGGAATTGTCTACTACGATTGCCAGAGGTGTTTTGGTTACTTCAAGAGTATTTTTAGTTACAATCGGATTAATCAATAAAAGGAGTATCGCAAAAATGGTCAAAAAGCGCAAAAAAGCCAAAAACAAATTCACTTTTGAATTGCTTTTGGCTTTATAAAAATATTGAAAATACGACAAAGCACCAGCTATTACTAAAGAAAGCAACAATAATAGAATCGTGTTTGTAGTCATATTTATAGTATTCGGTGACGGTTTTCAGTCTTCAGTAAAAACTGAAATCTGGACCGGAACTTTTTTAAGTTAACATTCCTCCACAAACATTTAAAACCTGTCCTGTGATGTAGGCACTCATATCTGAAGCCAGGAATAAACAAGCATTGGCAACATCTTCAGTAGTTCCGCCACGTTTCAAAGGAATTCCTTCTCTCCATCCTTTTACTACATCTTCGTTCAATTTTGCTGTCATCTCTGTTTCAATAAATCCTGGAGCAATTGCGTTGCAACGAATATTACGAGAACCTAATTCAAGTGCTACCGATTTTGTAAATCCAATTGCACCAGCTTTTGAAGCTGCATAGTTAGTTTGTCCTGCATTTCCAGATACCCCTACTACTGAACTAATATTGATAATTGAACCTGCGCGTTGTTTTAGGAAAGTTTTTTGAATTGCTTTTGTCATATTAAAAACAGACTTCAAATTAACATCAATTACCTGATCGAAATCAGCTTCAGACATACGCATTAACAAATTGTCTTTTGTAATTCCGGCGTTGTTAATTAAAATATCTACCGTTCCGAAATCAGCCAAAACTGCTTCGACAAAAGTTTGAGCCTCATTAAAATCAGCTGCATTAGATTGGTATCCTTTGGCTTTAACTCCTAAACTGTTCAATTCAGCTTCTAAAGCTTCTGCTGAAGCTACAGATGAACTGTATGTAAAGGCAACATTTGCGCCATGTTTAGCAAAAACTTCTGCAATTCCTCTTCCAATTCCACGACTAGCGCCTGTAATGATGGCAACTTTTCCTTCTAGTAATTTCATATTCAAAATTAAATTTAATATTTATTTGTAGCTGTTCCTGTTATCGATTCTCTCGTTTCTGTTTTTGAAGAAAAACAGAAAAAAGATTTTCATTTCTGGCAGCGCTATAAATGACTTGTCAAATATATGATAATTCCCTTTTTAAAAAAATAACAATCGTATAATTTATGGTCTCCCTCTTCTTAAGTACTTAATTGTTCGCTGAAAATAAAAATACCGTTCCAAAATTTGAAACGGTATTTTTGTTTTTTTAATAAACTTAATTAACACCCAAGTCCAACACAAGGATCATCTATAGGAAATGGATTCTCACGTATAATGTCTGCACATGGATAGAGCGGATAGTCTATACGATTCGCACCCGGAGGAGCATAGGTTTTACATTTTTCTACAGGTTTTGGGTCATTAGGACCTTTTCCTGTAATGTTTTTTTGTTCTTCGTCATTAAGAAGGTGGATTCCTTCTAAATTTAAAATAGTCTTTAACATAGTTGGTTTTTTGGTTAATTTTTAGCTATCAATCTAATGCGAACCCTGCATCATTTTTTTTAGGGTTCTACATTTTGAGACCGTGTTAACAAATTATACCGTCTACTGTTGCTGTGCATAGTGGTATTACTTCTTCCTCACGTGGAAGCATGATACAAGGTCCGTTGTATGTAAAAGGCGACCATGGCACCGTACATCTTATTCCTCCGCTACCGTTTCCGTTTAGGCTTTTCAGCTCTTCGCTGCTTAATACTTCGATTCCTGAAAAATTTAAAAAAGTTTTTAACATAATAAAATTGGTTGTTAATAGTTGGTTTTCTCAATCATTTTGTGTCCGTTGAGTTTCAGACATGAAACGTATTCTAATTGTCTTTTCTGCTGTTTTTAAATAAAGAACAAAGTCATATATTTTAATTTTTTCCTTAAAAAAAGCAGCTCAAAAGCGAGCTGCCTTAATTCAAAATAAAATAAAAAAAAACTAAAATATATGATTTTGCTTTGTTGCAAAAAACAAAATTGTCACTGCCACCGCTAAAATTAGCATCCTGTAAATAGAGGACTGAAACAGTGTAGTGTTATTAATTTTGTCATCTTTTCTCTGTTTTATGAGATTAACAATCATTACAGGAATGATCACTATTATGGACAAGTACAAATAATATCGGGTAAAGCCCGGGTAAAGTTCTGATATTGCTATAAGTATAATACCCCATAAAAAGAACACGGTATTTACTGATGTAAGATACTTTTTCACAATGCTTATTTTAAATATTAATTTGTTCTTTCTATATATTTACCATTAGAATCTGTCGTCCAGCAACTGTCTTTGTCACAATTCGTTGTTATTTTTCCAGTCGGAGGTTTTGGTTCGTCTGGATGAGAGCGAGTAAATGCACATGCCTTATAATCTTCCTTCGCCCTACTATCACAGCTTATTTTAGTTACCATACAATATGCTGCGGCTAATAATCCAGGGGCTAGTCCTGCGTATGCACCTGCAACAGCAAATACTGCACATGTTCCGAAATCACCAGCGCATCTCCTTATACTTGTATTAAAGGCACCTCCGCAATTTGGTCCTGCAACTACGCCGTAAGAAGGTATAATTACTTTTGAATCATAATTATCTTCAGCTGATGTGATACTACTGTTTAGAAATTGTACTTGTTCTTCTAAAGTAAGATTGAAAAACATTGGGTTTTCAATGATAAAAGCTTGTTGAATTGCAATATTTTTTTTTAGAATATTAATGACTTCTTGGCTATTTGCTATTCCAGCTTTTTCAAAAACTATCCTCAAATCATTTTCAGTTTGTGCAGCATTTAACATTTGCATTGCTTCAGTGTTAAAGCCCACATAGGTATTTTTGTTTAATGCAACTTCCATACTCTCGACAGATAAGAAGATTTGCTGGGAAAATGAATTTAGATTTTGTTCAACATGAATTGGCAAAACTCGCAAAGATTTATCCGTTTTTTTATTCTTTGAAGATTGAGTCGTGGTTTGATTTGTACCCGATTTAGTTATGGATTCGTCTCCAGAGGAGCAGGAATAAAGAATTGTTAGAATTAATGTGGTAATGAATGCAAATGAAAAGAATTTAGAACATACTAAACTTAAAAATTTGTTTTCGCTACCTTTTTTTAGTTTTGTCATGAATAAAGTTTTTTTTAACAATTAATACTATTGAGTATCTATTAAAACAAGGCTAATGGCATTCACATATTAATAAATAATGTCTTATGTAAATAAAAAGGTCGTCTCTAATTTGAGACGACCTTTCTCTGTTTTAAGTTAATTATTGGAATGAGTATGCAACCATTCTAAAAGGAGTTGATGTACTCGTAAAAGTATAACCACTATAACCTGAAACCTGCGCCTTGGCAAAATAAAGACCTTGAGGATTCATGAATTGATTATCTAACGCTTGCAGGAAAGATGGAGCCGCTATTGCTGGTGCTGTAGGTGCCGTACTTGATTTCCAAACTCCAGGGGTAAATGTAACCGTTTTCTTTGTGGCATCGGCAGTTAAAGTAAAGTAGTGGTATCTTCTGGCTACAGTGGCGCCACTGGCATTTCCGAATCTGTATTCAATAAAATTACTTCCATCAGCATTATTAAACCAAAGTTGTACTCTTGTAAGCATAAATCCGGCTGCTTGCTCTGAATCATTTAATAAAGTCAGGAATAACTGAGAGTTTGCTGCTTCACCTTTTGTTGTATTAAATATATAAGCGTATACATTATTTCCACTTCCAGGCAGTAATAGTTTGTAATCGTCTGTTAAGGCTAAAGGTGTGTTAGAGAATTTAATGGAAGCTGTTACCCCTCCTGTTCCCGTAGCAGTAAAACTTTTATCAGTATCATTATAGGTAAAGTCGGTTAATTTTTGACCTGCAACAACTATAGCAGGACTAACAGTGATTCCTGTTGGCGTATAAGCAACTCCTGTTCTGATAACATCTCCAGATCCGTCTAAAGCTGTTGAAATGGAATATCTGCTTGCTTGCGAAACAGAAAAGCTATACTTTTTAGTGGTAGTTCCGTCGTTAGTTTCCAGCAATCTGAAAAGTGGGCTACTGCTATTTCCAATGAAATTTTGTTGTGATATTGTATTCTTAGGTAAATCAGCCCAGTCTTGAGCAGTTGCTTTTACAAAACGAACATCTCTAACTAATCTGTTGGTTTTAAAAAGAATATCACCATTGGCTTGTTTTCCGTAGTATAAAAATTGGAAATCTCCTAAGTATCCTTTTCCTCTTAAAGCTGCAGTTGGAGCATTGCCTGAATCTGACAAAAGGTGTATTCTGTTAAAGGTAGTAAATACCACACTCATAGTGCTTCCTAATACCACATCAAACTGGCTTTCGTACGTTTTTGTATCGGCATTAAAATCGGATGCCATTTGTACTTTTCCGTCGTCAGTAAATTTAAACAAATGGGTAAAACCTCCCAATTGGGTGTCATCTGTAAAATACACTGCTTTCCAGCCAAATTCTGAAGAAAGTAAGGCTGTTCTCAACTCACTTTTCTGTGCGTTTATTCGCTCGACCGGAGTTTTATCAAAGATTTTTTCCGCGTCTGTATTATTGGTACAAGCACCCAAAGACATTGCTAAAAAAGCAAACATCGAGTACTTAAATATATTTTTTAGTTTCATAATATTACTATTTTAATTATACATTAACGGACACTTAGTTATTTACGACGTTGGTTGTATTTCTCTGCGCTGCATCTCTTAAAGCATAAAAGTCAATTCCGAAAGCATCTTTATAATACTGTACTACGATTGCTTCTTTTCTTTTCAATTTATCCCTTCCGTCAGCGCTTGTAATACTGGCAAGAATTGCGTCGTATTCTGCTACTGAACTTATCAATATAACAGAAGCTGTTTCAGCAAAATCTTCAGTAACATTGTTTCTTGCATAGTTCGTAACAAAACCTAGATTTCTTGAAACTGCAAGATTTTCTAAATGCCAGGTTCCTGTATAATCCCCTGGAGTAATTTTTTGCCAAGCTTGCTCGTCAAAAGGTTTGTTTTGATTTAAAATGTGTACATACTCATGTTGAATGGTATGGATGAATTCAGTAACATTGTCTCTGTTTTTTTGATTCAGATAATCTACTTCAAAAAGGGTGATTCTCTGACCTGAATCTGCGATACCAAGTGTTCTGGTTCCGTTTGAATTTGAATTTACTCCACCAACCAAAACAATTTCTCTTGGTGCGATGATTTTTACAAAATCAGCCCCTCCAACTTCTGAATAACTATCGATCCAGATTTGTTTAACGATATTTAAAGCTGGTTTAACTTTATCTACTAATGGAGGAAAAAGAAATCTGTTGTTATCGACTTTATTCTGATTCCATAAGTATTGTGCGTTAATATTATAGGGATCCAGGTAATTTGTTGTGATCCATTTGTCTAGCTCCGTTTTTGGAAGAGGTGAAAAATCCAATTGACTTTCCTTAGGTTGATCTTCATGAGCACAAGCTGCAAAAGTTAAAACTCCTGCAACAAGTATCATCGTTCTATATAGTTTAAATATTTTCATAGTATCTTAAATTTAATAAAAATTTATCTAGGATTTTTTTCTACGCCGTAGTTTGATGCACTTAGCGGTATTTGTAATGCTCTTCGTTTATCGTCTTTAACCAATGTGTTTACAGGTTTTCCTTGATCTTCACGGCTTACAACAATATTAAAACGTTTTACATCAAACCATCTTAATCCTTCATGAACAAAATCTCTTCTTCTGGCTTCGGTAAGCGCTTTAACATAAGAAGTTTGTACGTCTGTCATCGTATAGAACGGTGTTAACTCATCTGCAATTACAGGGTATCCTGCTACAACATCTGCTTCAGTAAGTTTATCTGTTGCGGCATTGTATCCGGCTGTTCTTGTTCCTAAAAAGTATTCCAATTCTGTGTTGGCATCTGCAATTCTGTTTTTCATAACAAGTGCCTCAATACGGTTTAGATAAAACTCATCATTAGACAAAAGTACGATTCCACAATAAGCAATTCCAATATTTGCCGTTAGATTTGTATATTTAAAATACTCTTCAAATTTTGGTGTAAATAAAGTACTGCTGCTGTTGTAGCTGTAAAAATCAAAAAGCCAGGCTTTTCCAAATGGATTTGTTCCATTAAAAAGTTCTCTTTGTTTCTCATCTGTCAAATAAAAATTACTACCATTTGCAGATCTTCCGACTAATGTATTTGGTGATCCAATTAATAAATTTGACGTAAGAGAAGATTTACTGTATTCGATAAATTGAATATCCGGAGCTAAACTTGACAAAGTTACATAATCTTTTAGTTTACCAACTGGTTTAGATCCTAATCCGCTTGAAACTTCAAGTACCTTATCCCAATCTCCTTTTATTAAATAGAAACGGCTGGCAAATGCTTTGGCTGCTTCTTTGTTGAAATGGAACTTTGGCTCTTTATAGTTATTCGATACGTATCTCAATCCTTCTTCAATATCTTGTTGAATGAAATCAAAAACTTCTTTTACGGTATTTCTTTTATAACTTTTCAGTAATTCTGTTTCCGGTTCTGTAACATAAGGAACCCCTAAATCTGTTGCAGCAGTAGCCGGATTATATCGGTTTGACCAAAAGGTAACCAACATAAAATGAGAGTATGCTCTTGCTAATAAAGCTTCTCCTTTTTGAGGATTTAAGCTAGTAGGATTTCCTAGTTCTTTAATGGACTGTAAAGCCTGATTAGCATGCGCAATAGCTCTGTAACAAGCATCCCAATAATTAGCCTGAGTATCTATATTGGTCTCGTCTTGCATTTCCCAATAGTAACTTTGTGTACTTTTTACACTGGCGTTATTTAATTCAGCATCGGCAACGTTATCAGACATCGTTTCTCCTAAATCCATATAAGAAGCCAGCGGGTATGCATTAACCAGTAACTCGGATATTTTTTCAGGTGTATCTATTTGAGTTCTGTTGTCGGGAACCTCTGACAAAAAATCATCACAGCTACTAACACCAACGAGCAGTAATAAGGCAGCGGTTATTTTTATATATTTTATGTTTTTCATAATCAACTATATTAAAATGAAAGGTTTAAAGTAAAACTGTATTGTGTTGTAATTGGGAAAGCTACGCCTCCTGTATTACGGAATTCAGGATCTTGTCCGTTTAATCTCTTATCAGAATAGATCAACCAAGGGTTAACTGCTGAACCTTTTAATGTAAAGGTACTTACGCCTAATTTTTTCTTGAAATCATTAGGGAATTCCCAGCTAAGTGAAACATTTTTTAGTCTTATGAAATCACCATCTGCAATTCTAACATCAGAATAATTATAAGTATTGTAAGCACGTCCAAGCGTATTAACTCCACCATAATTTGTAATCAAACGTTTGTCAGCAATAACCGGAACGTCTGTACGTTGTTCGTCACCAGGATTGATCCAACGATTCGTGAAATCTTTTGTAAATACAGCTAAATCATCATATTGACTGCTGAATGCCGGGTTTAAACGAACTTTGTTTCCACCTGATCCTACGAAAAACACATATAATGACCAGCTTTTGTATGTAAACGTGTTAGCTAGACCAATTGATTTGTTTGGCTCGATTGAACCTTCGTATTTCAAGTACTTAGTAACATTTTCAGTATCCTGGAAATTAGCTCCTGTTACTTTATCATCTTCACCATCCTGCATTACAAAAGTTGGTAATCCTTGATTATTTAAACCTGTAAATTGGTAAGAATAGATTGAATTTCTAGGACGACCAAGAGCATTTCCTCCATTTCCATCAACTAAATCAAATGCTGTAGGTTGATTTTCTAATTTTGTAATCTTTTGGTTGAACACAGAGAAATTAAGTGTTGTTGACCATTTAAATTTATCTGTAACAATGTTTTGAGTAGTAAAACCAATCTCAATACCTTTAGTTTCCATATTAGCATTATTTCCTTGCTTGATTTTTTGTCCTCCAATTCCTGAAGTAACAACAAAATCAACTAAATCAAATGCTTTACGGCTATAAACGTCTGTTGTAAATTGAACTCTGTTATTAAACATTCCTAAATCAACACCGATGTTGGTTTCGTACTGTTTTTCCCAAGTTAAATCAGAGTTTTGTAACTGCTCAATATCAATTCCTGTTTCTCTGTCTGGTATGCCTAGACGGTCTGTAATAAAACTTTTGTAGATCGCTAATGAGTTGGTCGCCGGACCGGCTGTTGCAGTAAGTCCATAAGATGCTCTTAAAGCTAAATTATTGATAGATTCTACATTTTTCATGAATTTTTCTTCAGCAACATTCCATTTTCCACTAAAAGTATAAGTTGGAAGCCATCTTGAAGAACCACTATTTCCTTGTCTGTTTGATCCGTCATAACGACCTGTAATCGATCCTGTATAACGACGATCATAAGTATATCCTACTTTACCAAAGAAACCAACTGTTCTTTCTCTTTCAGCACTTAATCCATAATAAGAGTTTCCTTCATTAATAATTTTTTCAATAAGTTTTGGATCAGTAAAAGCGGTTAATCCTCTGTCGTATTGAAGTCCTGCAGCAGTAAAATTATCACTGTTTCTGTCCAAAGATCTTAGCTCTGTACCGAAAAAGCCTTCTAATTCATGCTTTTCATTCAAAGTATTTCTGTACGTTACACTGTTTCTGATATTGTAAGAAGTCAGGTCGTTAGTGAATTTTCTCAAGAATCCACCATTAGGTAATACAGAAATTGGTTGTGCTGTTAAATCGTTCGGATCTTTATATAAAAAGATGTTAGCGTCTCTAACGATTGTGTTTGCGCCATCTGCACCATATTCTGTACCCGCTTTGTAAGCTCCTACTACATTTGAATTTTCGTAAATTTTGTGCTCTCTTGAAGTATTGGCATAACGAGCAGAACCTGTAAGATTATAACTTAAATGTTTGTTGATTTTATAATCTAAATCCAATTGAAAACGGATGTCTTTTACTTTAATTTCTAAAACATTGTTTTGCAATTCGTTAATAATATTCATTGGAGCCCAGTTGTTTCTGTAGTACTCTAATCCACCTGCGTCATTATAAGGACGAAGTGTTCTGCTCGTACTTAAAACATAATTGAACGGGTTAATATCAAAATCTCTGGTAACGTTACCGAATACAACATCTTGTTGGCTTTCGTAACTTCCCGGAGCGGTTTGATCACGAACAGAAGCTAAGGTAGACAACGTGATGTTTAATCTGTCGTTTACATAAAAAGTTCCTTTAATATTCGATGATAATTGTTTTACACTGTCAGCAATTGTCCATCCCGGATCTGTGTAATAACCCAATGATGCATAAAAAGTATTGTTTTTTCCACCACCTGAAAAGCTTAAAGAGTGATTTTGTGTAATTGAAGGTCTGAATAAAACTTTGAACCAATCTGTGTTTCCTAATTCATATTTTTTCAGAAACTGATTCATATAAGGTTGCTCGTTTCTAACCCCGAACTGTCCATTTGATGTATTGTAGGTGTTAATTTCTTTTGAAAGAATATTGTAAACCCCACCATATCTACCCTGAAGAGTTGATGGCATGTCAAGAAAACCTTTTTGTTCCATTTCTTTTAAAATACTCATAGATTCCTGAGAATTTAAAATATCATACTGTGTGTAACTTGGAACTGTTCTAACTGTATTTTCAACAGAATAACTTACTTTTAAAGGAGAATCTCTACGTCCTTGTTTTGTTGTAACAACTACAACTCCATTTAATGATCTTGAACCGTAGATTGAAGTAGCAGATGCATCTTTCAAAATTTCAATACTTTGAATGTCATTTGAGTTTAATCCCGCAACTGCAGAACTCAACAAAGTTTCAGAGTTTCCTGAAGCTAAATCTGCAAATGAAATGTTGATGATATCTTCTTGTACCACACCATCGATAACCCATAATGGTTTTGTATCACCAAAAATGGAAGAAGATCCACGAACTGTAATTTTAGGAGCAGTACCAAATGTTCCGGTAACGTTCTGAACCGTTACACCCGCCGCTTTTCCTTCAATCATTCTACTGATATCTACAACACCGTCTACTTTTAATTCAGTACCCGAAATTTTACTGATTGCTCCTGTAAAAGTTCTTTTTGATGTTTTTTCGTAACCGGTAGTTACTACAACCTCTTTTAAGTTCTGTCCTGCTTCGTTCAAAACAATAGTTGGGGTAGTATTCGTTATTCCAATTTCTTTAGTCTCCATACCAACATAAGAAATTACTAAAGCGGTACTATTTGCCGGCATTTCGATAGAGAAATTACCGTCAAAGTCCGTCAATACAGCTACTTTTGATCCCTTAGCCAATACGGTTGCACCAGGTAACGGAACTCCACTTGGGTCCGTAACTTTACCTCTAATGATTGGTCCCGGAACCAGAACATCAAATAATGAAGCCGGAGTTTCTGCACCTGAAAAAATATTCTTGCTGCTTTTTTGCAATATAATCTGATTGCTAATTTCAGCGTATGAAATATTTAAGGGTTCCAGAATTCTCGACAAAATTGCCGATAAGGTCTCATCATTTGCTTCTATACTAACTCTTTGGTTGAGTTGTGTTATTCTTGAATTATAAGAAAACTTAACCTGAGCCGATTTTGCAAGTTTAGACAATGCGTTATCCAAAGTTAAATTTTCAACTGTAATTGTAACTTTGGTGTCTAGTTTCTTTTGTCCATTTATATCGTTTGCCATAGCAACACTTGAAAAGATAAGTGCTAAGACAAACTGAAATAGTGTTATTTTCATGATTCGATGGAGTAATCGTTGTTTAACAACTGGTTTTTTCATAATTTTGGTTTGTTTTGATTAATACTGTTTCGTGCGTATTCTAAGAAACGACTGAATTATTCTTTACAGAGAACAATTCAACTTTAATGAAGTGTCGATAATGTTACAGCATTTCGACACTTTTTTTTTGCATTCTACTATTTACATAGGCATTCTTTTGTTTTTTTTGGTTATTTTATTTTGGTTTTGGTTGTTTTTAAACTTGTTCTATTTAAAGAAATCCTTTATCTATTTTTATTTTTCTATGGGATTATTCAGCGAAAAATAATTTCTCAAAGCCATGAAGACTTTAATACAAAAAATAGATTAATTACATCCTTCAGATAGTATGATAATCTGGTTTCCATTCATTTCAAAGCTGGTATTATTACCGATACTTTTGCATACAATTCTTAACTTCTCCGTCAGAGGCTGATCGCTAAGCGAAGTGGTAAGATGACACTCCTTTAATTTGTCTTTTGGATAATCGATATCAATCAGATAAGCCTGCTCGATTGTTTCAAAAATTTGAGCGACCGGTATGTCGGTAAATTCAAAACTTAATTGTTCGATATTACCAACACTGCTTACCAATGTTTTGTCCTGAGTAATATTGGTGATTTTGTTAAAAGTTAAATCACTTCGTTGAAAACGCAATGCCTGATTAGGGAGTAAAACGACCTCCCTATCCGACATCGATACTAATTCATTCGATTTAACCTTAACTTTACCGGTGCGAACGAGAACTTCTACATTTGGCTGATCGGAATAAGCTTTAACCCTAAAGCTGGTTCCAACAACTTTTGTAACAATTTCGTTTGCGTAAACGAAAAAAGGCTTTTTAGGATTTTTACTAATTTCAAAGAAACCTTCGCCGGACAAATACACCTTTCTTTCGTTTCCGGTAAAGATTTTAGGATAACTTAATTTACTATTGGGTTGTAATAAAACGGAACTTCCATCTGATAATGTGATGATTTGAGGTTTGCTGGAATTATTTGTTTGTTCCACCAATCCTTCTTTATTGTCATCAATTAGTTCATTGTAGGTAACAACTTCATGACTTGTGCTTGAAGTGCTTTTGTAAAACCAAACCGACATTAAGCAAAAAAATAATGCGGCAGCAACTCCAGCTAAAAAATATTTTTTTAGAAAACTAAATGTATTGTTTTGAGTGGAATCAATTTGATTCTCTTTTTTTTCAATTTTGCTCCAGGTATCCTGCAACGCTTTGTGAATATCGGAATTGGATAATTCTGAATTTGGTGCTTTCATTGCAAGCAAAAACAATCTTGCATCTTCAACCAATTTCGCACGTTGCTGATTTTCTAAAGTCCATTCTTCCCAACCGTCCTCGTCAATTTGAGAGAGGATCCAGGACTGGAATGATTTATCAGATAAAAAATCTTCTATTTCGGTATATGTACTACGTTCTTGCATCTGTATTTGAGGTTACAAAGACATAGAGGACAGTACTCTTATTATATACTCACCAAATTGTGATTTTTTTTATATTTTTAAAAATAAAATTAAAAAGTACTTGAGGATAGTAGTGCAATTATAGAAAAAGTACCTTTCCATTCCTTGCGAAGCGTAAGTAAACCGCGGTACAAGAGATTACTTGCAGACTGATAATTGACATCCAACATTTCTGCGATTTGTTCAACTGTAAGTCCTTGATGGTATCTAAGATACAAGGCTTCTTTTTGTCTTACCGGAAGATTATTTAATAATTCATTTAAATGCGTCACTTTTGCTCTTGTAGTATCATCGTCATCGTCGATAAGTTCATGCTCCACCGAAAATTTCAATAAAAAAGCTACAGAATCAGTACTTGCCGCTTTGCGAAAGATGTGGTCTCTTTCGTGTAAACGTGCAATTCTTTTACGAACACTTGATAATAAATAAGCTTTTACAACAACAGAACTTTGCAAGCTGTTCCTGTAGACCCATACATCAGTAAACACATCTTGTATGCAATCCTGAACTTTCTCGGCAAAGGGCGAAAGTGAATTACCGTAATTAACCAAATCTCTGTAATACCTTTCGAATAGTAATGAAAATGATTTCTCATCGCCTTCTTTCAGGTTAGTCCAAAGCGTAATGTCATCAAATGGGGTTTGTAAAATTTTGGTTTTCATAACTTGGTTTTGGCATAGAATTATTGATAAAGAGTACTGTTAGTTAATATCAAGAAGATACTTTTTTAACATTATCTTTTAACTTAATGCTCTAAATGTATAAAAGCAAAAATTTAAAACCAATTTTTTTACAAAAAAGAGACGGTTTCCTAATACAGGAAAACCGTCTCTACGCCTTTATTTTAACGAAGTTTTAACTATTTTGGGACGCAACCATTTTTTTTACTTTTTTTTAATTGTGAGATTTTACTACAACTTATTCTTTAATCAACTAAAATCGCTAAATGTTTCTGCTGAATTTTGTTTTGTACTTTTCGAAGAAATAATTCAATCGTTCTTTTTGGATATTTTGCCTTAGATCTTTACTGAATTGGCTGTAATTTTTGATCAAGACTGAAAGTTGCAGAGTAGTAAAAATTAAAGATTGGTAGTGTTGAAAAAAGTAGAAATCCATTTTAATCCTAAAAATTCTATTTAACTCTTTTTAAGTTGTTTAGATTCCTCGTTTTCGTGACCATCTTCATCATTCTGCCACTGATTAAAAGGATTTACACAGATTTTATAAATCATTTTAATCCTTTAATCTGTGGCATTTTTCTCGCTCATAGAGGTGCCAAGTTAGCAGCTCTTTGTCAAAGTCACAGACGTACTTTTTTGAAATCTGTGGCAAAGAAGTAATTCGAGTAAATTGGTGCAATTCGTGGCAAAAGATTAAAAAAAAACTGAAAACACAAACGGCTTAATCACAATGTATTGCAAATTAATTATAGAGTAAAAAAAAAGTCCCACTAAACAAATAGTAAGACTTTAAGTCAAATTGTATTAAGAATAGAATGCCTTAGAAAGCTACATTCCATCTAGGTAATTTTCCATTTGCATCTAAGAAATTTTGTAAAACCTGTCCTTCTACAGTTGTTGGAATTCCTTTTACTTCTGCAGTAAAAGTCTCATACCAAACCACTTCCAGAGCAGTGATATTTTCTAATTTCATTTGTGCAGGCCAAGAATATTTTCTACCTGTTTTTGCAAATTGGTGTCCGTTTACGATTTTGTCGTATAAACCGCCATTTTTGCTTTTTAGAGTTCCGTCATTCTGAACAGTTCCGGTAGAACCAACCATAATTAACTCTTTTGCATCTCCTTCAACAGCGTAAACAACAAAAACTCCTGCTCCTGATTCCGGTGCGTTACAAGCTTGTTCTAGGCTATCTTCTACAGTAAAAGTAAAGCTATTGCTTACTTTAAACTTTTCTAATTCTTTGTTCATATCTCTCTTTTTAAGCGTCTAAGTTTCTGAGAAACTAAGCTGCTAAGCTTTAATTTATCCTCTTTTTAAAAATGTAAAAAAGTCTCAACACGAATTGAGACTTTTTTGGAATTTGTTATTTTGAATATTTGGAGATTATCCAAGTATTTCTTTTACTTTTTTACCAATTTCAGCTGGTGAATCAACAACGTGAATTCCGTTGTCTCTCATAATTTGTTTTTTAGCAGCAGCTGTATCATCAGAACCACCAACAATAGCACCTGCGTGACCCATTGTTCTACCAGCAGGAGCAGTTTCTCCAGCGATAAAACCAACAACTGGTTTACGGTTACCATCAGCTCTTACCCATTTAGCAGCATCAGCTTCTAATTGACCTCCAATTTCACCAATCATGATGATAATTTCAGTTTCTGGATCGTTCATTAATAATTCAACAGCTTCTTTAGTTGTAGTTCCGATAATTGGATCTCCACCAATTCCGATAGCTGTAGTAATTCCTAAACCTTGTTTTACAACCTGATCAGCAGCTTCGTAAGTTAAAGTTCCTGATTTAGATACGATACCAACAGTTCCTTTTTTGAAAACGAAACCTGGCATAATACCAACTTTAGCTTCTCCCGGAGTAATAACACCTGGACAGTTTGGTCCGATTAATCTGGAATTTCTTTCTTTAACATAATTATTTGCTTTAATCATATCTGCAACAGGAATTCCTTCAGTAATAGCAATAATTACTTTAATTCCAGCATCAGCAGCTTCCATAATTGCATCAGCAGCAAAAGCCGGCGGAACAAAAATGATAGATGTATCAGCTCCAGCTTGCTCTACAGCGTCTTTTACGGTATTAAAAACCGGACGATCTAAATGGCTAGTTCCACCTTTTCCAGGAGTAACACCACCAACAACATTAGTACCGTACTCAATCATTTGAGAAGCGTGGAAAGTTCCTTCGCTACCTGTAAATCCTTGAACAATTATTTTGGAATCTTTATTAACTAAAACACTCATGATATATATTTTATGTAGTTTTTAAAATTGTGATGCAAAAATAAGGTTTTGTAATGTATTTTACCCTTTTTGTCATCAAAAAATATTAAGAAAATTGACTCATTTGGAATCCTCGATATAATTTGTCGTCTTTAATCTGCCAAATGGTAGAAAAATGAGCCAACAACATCTCCTCTCTTGGGTTTTCAATCGTTTTAACGTAATGAGAATAACGTATTGATACTAAATCATCTTCGGCAATAATATGGCTTATTCGGACTTTAGACCGCACATAAGCACGACTTAATTCATTGGCCATTCCTAGTAAAGAATCATAATTCATCAAAATTAGCCCTTTACTGCTATTCCAATCTAACAAGACTTCCGGATGCAGATAGATTTTCATGATTTCGCTATCAATCAAGGCATCGGACTTATAAAATTTTTGAACAAATTCTTTTATAGACATATTACTTCAATTTATTTAGAATTTCGGGAATCTTTTTGATATTGGCTAATTGCTTCAATTTTTCTCTTGATTCTTCGATTGGAGTTCCGAAATAAGATTTCCCTCCTTCAACCGATTTTGTAACACCTGTTTGTCCCATAATAACAGCCTTAGTTCCAATCGTGATACCACTAGTGGTGCCCACTTGCCCCCAGATTGTTACTTCGTCTTCAATAACAACACAGCCGGCAATACCGGTTTGTGAAGCGATCAGACATTTTTTGCCAATTACAGAATCGTGTCCAACATGCACCTGATTGTCAATTTTAGTCCCCTCCCCGATTGTGGTATCTCCTGTAACACCTTTGTCAATTGTGCAAAGGGCACCAATACCAACATTGTCTTCAATCACAACTCTACCGCCTGAAATCAACTGATCGAAACCATCTGGACGTTTTTTGTAATAAAAAGCGTCAGCACCTAGAATCGTTCCAGCATGGATAATTACATTATCACCAATAACGGTATGATCGTAAATAGAAACATTAGAATGAATCAAACAATTCTTTCCAATTTTTACATGATTTCCAACAAAACTATTAGGTTGAATGTGCGTTCCTTCTCCAATGGTAGCAGAAGTGGAAACCGCTACGTTTGCAAATTGAAAAGGTTTAAAGTGTTTGGTCAGGGTATTAAAATCTCTAAAAGGATCATCAGAGATCAAAAGTGCTTTTCCTTCCGGGCAATCTACTTTTTTGTTGATTAAAACAATTGTAGCCTCCGATTGTAAAGCTTTATCGTAATATTTTGGGTGGTCAACGAAAACAATATCTCCCGGTTCAACAACATGTATTTCATTCATGCCTAAAACGGGGAAGTTTTGGTCGCCTATAAATTCGCACTCAAGCAAATTTGCAATTTCTTGTAAAGAGTGAACTTTTGGAAATTTCATATTTTTTAATTAGATAATTTGCCAATTGGATAATGGGATAATGTGCTGGTTAGAAGATAATAAACTTGATTATCTCATTGACACATTATCCCATTATCTAATTAATATACTACTCTTTTACACGCTCCATGTAAGAACCTGAAGCGGTATCAATTTTAATTTTATCTCCTTCGTTGATGAACAAAGGAACGTTTACATTTGCACCCGTTTCTACAGTAGCAGATTTAGTTGCATTAGTAGCTGTATTTCCTTTTACTCCCGGCTCAGCATAAGTAACTTCAAGAATTACAGAAGATGGCATGTCTACAGATAAAGGTAAGTCAGTTTCAGTATTTACCTGAACCATTACACTTGTTCCTTCTTTTAATAAACCCGGTGCATCCAGGATGTTTTTATTCAAAGAAATTTGCTCGAAAGATTCTGTATTCATAAAATGAAATTCATCTCCTTCAGCATATAAAAATTGGTAATTATGCGTCTCTACACGCACATCATCAATTTTATGTCCTGCAGAAAAGGTATTGTCTAATACTCTTCCTGTAGTTAAACTTCTCAATTTTGTTCTTACGAAAGCAGGACCTTTTCCAGGTTTTACGTGAAGAAATTCAACAATTTTATAAATATCGTGATTGAATTTGATACACAATCCGTTTCTAATATCTGATGTAGATGCCATTTTTTTATATTTTAGATTTAAGAATGTAGATTTTAGATTCTTATAAAAAGAACCAATCTCCCTTTTTTATATTTTAGATTTAAGAGTTCAGATTTTAGATTCTCTGAAAAGAATCAATCTGTCTTTTTGGATTTTAGAGTGTAGAATTTCATTATCTAAAATTCTACATTCTAAAATCTAAAATCTTAAATTAGTAATTACCTGAATAACCTTTCATAATTCCTCTTGATGAATTTCTGATAAAATCAAGAATTTCATCTCTCTCAGGAGTGGCTTCCATTTCGGCTTCAATAATGCTTAAAGCCTGTGTTGTATTGTAATTTTTTTGGTATAAAATTCTGTAAATTTCTTGAATTTCTCTGATTTTATCGGTGCTAAAACCTCTTCTTCTTAAACCAACCGAATTGATTCCCACGTATGATAACGGTTCTTTTGCTGCTTTTGTATAAGGTGGTACATCTTTTCTTACCAAAGAACCACCGGAAATCATAGCGTGATCTCCAATATGGATAAATTGATGAATAGCTGCTAAACCTCCAATTACAGCATGGTTACCCACTACAACGTGACCTGCTAAGGCAACTCCGTTTACAATAATAGCGTTATTACCAATTTCGCAATCGTGAGCAATATGCGCGTAAGCCATAACCAAACAATTGTCTCCTAAAGTCGTTTGCCCTGAAGCAACAGTTCCTCTATTGATGGTTACACATTCTCTGATCGTACAATTGTCACCAATAATAGCCAAAGAATCTTCTCCGCCAAATTTTAAATCTTGTGGCACAGCAGAAATTACAGCTCCGGGAAAAATATTACAATTTTTTCCGATACGAGCGCCTTCCATAATGGTCACATTTGAACCGATCCATGTACCGTCACCAATAATAACATTATTGTGGATTGTTGTAAAGGGTTCAATTACAACGTTTTTAGCGATTTTAGCGCCAGGATGAACATAAGCTAATGGTTGATTCATCTGTCTGTTTTATATTTTAAATTAAAATAGTCTGATTTGGGCAACAAACCTAAACAATAATTTTGATTAAACTATTATTGTTTTTTTACAATTTGTGCCATTAATTCTGCCTCAGTAACTAATTTTCCGTTTGCGTATGCGTTTGCCTGCATATGACAAATTCCTCTTCTGATAGGAGAAATCAATTCGCACTTGAAAATTAAGGTATCTCCCGGCAGTACTTTGTGTTTGAACTTAACATTATCAATTTTCATGAAATAAGTCAAGTAGTTTTCCGGATCCGGAACGGTACTTAGAACCAAAATCCCTCCTGTTTGTGCCATTGCTTCAACAATTAGAACTCCCGGCATTACCGGTGCTTCAGGAAAATGTCCAACGAAAAAGTTTTCGTTCATAGTCACATTTTTCAATCCTACCACATGACGATCAGACATTTCGATGATTCTGTCGATCAACAAAAATGGAGGTCTGTGAGGCAACATGGCCATGATTTTGTGAATGTCCATCAAAGGCTCTTTGTTCAAATCATAAACAGGAACGTGATTTCTTTGTTCAATTTTAATGATTTTTCCAATTTTCTTAGCAAACTGAGTGTTCACATAGTGACCAGGTTTGTTCGCGATAATTTTCCCTTGAATCCTAACACCAATTAAAGCTAAATCACCTACTACATCTAATAATTTGTGACGTGCAGCTTCATTAGGATAGTGTAAAGTGAGATTGTCTAAAACGCCATTCGGTTTTACTGAAATTTTATCTTTACCAAAGGCTTTCTTTAAATTTTCCATTGTAGCATCAGAAATTTCTTTATCTACATATACAATAGCGTTGTTTAAATCACCCCCTTTAATTAATCCGTTTTCTAATAAAGATTCTAATTCATGCAAGAAACTAAAGGTTCTTGAATTTGAAATTTCGTCTTTAAAATCAGCGATACTTTTCATAGTTGCATTTTGAGTACCTAATACTTTAGTCCCAAAATCTACCATTGCAGTAACTTGATAATCGTCGCTTGGCATAACCAAGATTTCGCTTCCTGTAGCTTCATCAGTAAACGAAATAACTTCTTTTACTACATAAACATTACGTTTAGCGTCTTGTTCTTCGATTCCTGCATTTTCTATTGCTTCAACAAAATATTTTGAAGAACCATCCATAATAGGCAGTTCTGAAGCATCTAATTCTATAATAACATTATCCAAATCACATCCAACTAAAGCAGCTAAAACATGTTCCGGAGTTTGAATTTTAACTCCTAATTTTTCAAGATTTGTGCCTCTTTGTGTATTAACAACATAATTAGCATCAGCCTCAATGACTGGTTGACCTTGCAAATCTACTCTTACAAAAGTGAAACCATTATTAATTGGAGCTGGTTTAAAAGTCATTGTAACTTCTTTACCAGTGTGTAATCCAACTCCTGTTAGTGAAATTTCATTTTTGATGGTCTTCTGTTTAACCATTATTTCCATTTTTTGGGTTTATTATTTGTTTTTTTAATTCTTCCAGTTCGGCTACGATTTTAGGCAAGTTCTTAAAATGAACATACGATTTACTAAAATCACTTAAACTAAAGGTTGGACTTCCTTGTAAAACTTCGTCGTCCTTAATATTTCTGGCAACGCCGGATTGCGCCTGAACTCTCACATTATTTCCAATAGTTAAGTGGCCTGCTATACCAACCTGCCCACCAATCATACAATTTTCGCCTATTTTTGTAGAACCGGCAACACCTGTTTGCGCTGCAATTACGGTATTTTTACCAATTTCTACATTGTGTGCGATTTGAATCTGATTGTCTAATTTAACTCCTTTTCTAATAATTGTAGAACCAAGTGTAGCTCTGTCAATTGTAGTGTTGGCGCCAATATCTACATTGTCCTCCAGAATCACATTCCCGATTTGCGGTACCTTACTGAATACTCCTTCTTCATCTGGAACGAAACCGAAACCATCAGCCCCGATAATAGTACCGGAGTGTATCGTACAATTATTCCCAATTACAGTTTCAGAGTATATTTTAGCGCCGGCAAAAATATAGACATTATCGCCAATAACAACATTATCGCCAATAAAACTGTTTGGGTAAATTTTTACGTTGTCTCCTAAGACCACATTCTGTCCTATATAACTAAAGCTGCCTAAGTATAGATTTTCGCCATATTTAGTGCCTTCAGAGATAAAAGAGTTTGCTTCAATTCCGTTTTTATTCAATTTTACCTGATTGTAAAACTGTAATAGTTTGGAAAAAGAGGCATAGGCATCTTCTACTTTTATTAAAGTTGTCGTAATTTCTGCTTCGGGTGTAAAACTATCGTTAACAATGGTTACCGTTGCTTTTGTTGTGTATATGTAATTGATATACTTTGGATTAGCTAAAAAAGTCAGCGACCCTTCCTCACCTTCTTCGATTTTAGATAAGTGAGAAACTTCTGCAAGGGGATTCCCAACAACTTCTCCATCTAAAATTCCTGCTATTTGTTCTGCTGTAAATTTCATCGCGACAAAAATATAAAAAATAGATTTTAAATGTTAATTTTAGATAAGTTGTTTTGGAAAACAGATGTAATATTTTGTTACCAATTTAGATAACGACTTCAAATTCAACTGATCAGAAGCTTCGACAACATCTTCAATTGTTTTATCTTTTTTCAAAATTCGTATAGGCTCTGCTTCTTTGCTGTAAGCCTGATTTTTTATTTTTCCTCTGAAAATAAAATAACCAGCTTCTAATAAGGAAACATTATGTTCTTGTGCAAATTCTTCTTTTAAAGACTGAGATTCTTCCATCGGAATTTTATCTGCACTGAGTTTTATCTTTAATAAATCTCTGTTAATTATCATTTTGCTTAAAGTAGACAATATAAAATCGTCGTGTTTCTGCCAGGCTTTTAAAGCACTTATAATATCAAAATCGTCCAGTTGAGAAAATAAATCTAACTTTTCAGCATCGAAATTTTCGAGTGTAATTTTGTTTTTCATAAAATACAAAAGGGGTTCACTGCAAGGCAATGACTGTCCTTTTAGGACCAATTCTTTGGCTCTCTTTAAAACTTTCATTAGAATTAATTCCGCTACCAGACTAGTTTTATGCAAATAAGCCTGCCAATACATCAATCGTCTTGAAAGTAGGAATTTTTCAACAGAGTAAATTCCCTTTTCTTCAATTACCAAAACACCATCCACGACATTCATCATTTGAATCAATCGTTCCGAATTGACATTTCCTTCTGCAACTCCGGTGTAAAAACTGTCGCGTTTTAAATAGTCCATACGATCCATGTCTAATTGACTTGAGATCAATTGCAACATGAACTTTCTGTGGTATTCTCCTTTAAAAACCTGAATTGCCAAACTCAATCTTCCGTCAAATTCCTCGTTTAACTGATTCATAAACAGCAATGAAATGGCTTCGTGATTGACATCTTCGACTATGCTTTTTTCCATAGCATGTGAAAATGGACCATGACCGATATCGTGTAATAAAATCGCGATGTACAAGGCATTCTCTTCTTCAGACGAAACCACTACTCCTTTAAAACGAAGTGTTTCTACGGCCTTTTGCATCAAATGCATACAGCCTAAAGCATGATGAAAACGGGTGTGATTGGCACCGGGATAAACCAAATACGAAAGCCCCATTTGCGAAATACGTCGCAAACGCTGAAAATAGGGATGCTGAATTAAGTCGTATATGAGCTCATTCGGAATTGAAATGAAGCCATAAATGGGATCATTGAATATTTTTAACTTGTTAATTGAAGTCACAATTTGGTTTTTTTATAAGACAACAAATATAACTAAATTACTACTTATTCGGTTTTTGTTTGCATTCAAAAAATAAAACAATTTTAGTACTGCAACAAAAGTGTTTTTATCCGAAGGATTGCGAAGTCTTTTAAGGACTCATTTAACGCATTTTTTAGGTAACCTAAATTTAACACAAATTTAAGTTCGGTTGGTTCTGTAAATAACGAACCAAAATCTATCTTTGCTCAAAAAAAAGATGAAATCGATTCAAAAAGAGAGAGAAGATCTCATAGAATCTTTCGGAGTTTACTTCGAATCATTTTATCACATGTCACCATTAGGTTCCAGAATCCTTGGATTACTAATCGTTGACGGTATAAAAGAGGGCTTGACATTTGAACAATTGGTAGAGAAAACCGGTGCCAGTAAAAGCTCTGTTTCCACGAACCTGAACTTGCTTCTAAAAATGGAAAAGATAAACTACTTTACGATACCGGGAGACCGGAAAAAGTACTACAAGTCTTCTCCGTTTAGCGAGCGATTAAACAGTTATCTCAAGATTATTGCTTACGAAAGAAAAATCATTGATAAGATGCTCTCCTATCGTGAAAAAACGATGTCAAGTCCGGAAGAGCTAATAAATCTGGACAATACCAGAGCTTATAAAGCGCACGTAATAAAAGTTGAAGAACTGATAAAAGAAACTATATCTGAATTTACAGAAATAGAAAATCCGTCAAATCCCCATAAATAATTAATTCAAATTAAATAAGTATGAAGCATATTTCATTTTCTCTGTTAGCCATTATGCTAGTTTTTGCATCCTGCAAAAAAAAGGAAGAACAAGCACCGCCTCAAGGCCCTGCTCCTTTTCCGGTTAAAACTGTTACAATTCAGAATGCGACGGTATATCAAGACTATACTGCCAATCTTGAAGGGCAACAGAATGTGGAAATACGTCCAAAAGTAAACGGATTTATTCAAAAAATATATGTTGATGAAGGTCAGGTTGTAAAAAAAGGACAATTGCTTTTTAAACTAGAAACGCAAACGTTAAATGAGGATGCTTCTGCAGCAAAAGCCGCTGTTCAGGCTGCCCAGGTTGAAGTAGACCGATTGAAACCTTTGGTGGATCGCAAAATCATTAGTGTGGTGCAATTGGAGACCGCAAAAGCGAAATTGGCTCAGGCAAAAAGTACATACGGAAGCATTGTGGCTAATATTGGTTATGCAACAATTTACTCTCCGGTAAACGGTGTTATTGGCGGATTGCCTTTCAGAGAAGGGAGTTTGGTTAGTGCTACTAACGAAATGCCACTGACAACGGTATCTGACACCAAAATTGTTCGTGCTTATTTCTCTATGAATGAAAAGCAATTGTTGTTCTTTAATAAAACATTTAAAGGAGCTACAACTGCCGAAAAATTAAAAGCAGCTCCTTTGGTTTCCTTGATTTTAGTTGACAACTCAGAATACGATCAAAAAGGAAGAATTGCAACGATGAACGGTCTGGTGAATGCACAAACCGGAACGACACAATTCAGAGCTGAGTTTGCTAATCCTGAAGGGATTTTAAGAAGTGGAAGTACCGGTATTATTCGTTTACCTATTGAAGAAAAAGATGTAATTCTGGTTCCTCAAAATGCGGTTTTCGAGGTTCAGGGAAAACAGACTATTTACGTGGTGGAGAAAGGCAATAAAGTAAAGTCGAGAATCATTGAAACCAATGGGACGACAGAGTTGAACTATATTGTTTCTTCAGGGCTTAAAGAGGGTGAAATTGTTGTAATCGAAGGAGCGTCAAAATTAAAAGACGATGCAGAAATTACGCCACAACAAGCCAAAGATGAGGCTGTAACTACAGCAAATACAAATTCTTCCGCTAAAAAATAATAGTAAAGATGTTAAAAACTTTTATAGAAAGACCAGTTCTCTCGACGGTAATTTCGATCTTAATTACCATTTTAGGTATTTTAGGATTGATGACTTTACCGATCGAGCAATATCCCGAAATAGCCCCTCCAACCGTACAGGTTAGTGCTACCTATACCGGAGCTAATGCAGAAACCGTACTTAACAGTGTTGTGATTCCTTTAGAGGAAGAAATCAACGGTGTGGAAGGAATGACTTATATGACTTCGTCTGCAGCAAATGACGGTTCCGCCAAAATATCTGTTTATTTTGAACTTGGAATTAACCCGGATATTGCCGCGGTAAACGTTCAAAATAGAGTTTCCCGTGCCACCAGTAAATTGCCACAGGCCGTTGTACAGACGGGAGTAACAACGCTTAAGAGTCAGACTAGTGCCTTGATGTTTTTTGCTTTGTATTCTAATAATAACGATTTTGACGAAACTTATATTCAGAATTATGCTAAAATCAACCTTGTACCTAAATTACAACGTGTAAAAGGAGTTGGACAAGTAAATGTTTTTGGTGCCAAAGATTACTCCATGAGAATCTGGATTGATCCGGAGAAAATGGCTTCTTACAGTGTTTCTCCTAAAGATATTCAGGCAGCATTACAAGAACAAAACGTAGAAGCGGCACCGGGTAAATTTGGAGAAAATGCAGAAGGTGTTTACGAATATGTAATCAAATACAAAGGCCGTCTTTCTGAAATTAAGGATTATGAAAACATCGTGATCAAATCAACCGGAAATGGGAATTTCCTTCATTTAAAAGATGTCGCAACGGTTGAATTGGGTGGTTTCAATTATGGAACAAAAAATATTGCCATGGGTAAACAAGGTGTTGCTGTTGGTGTATTTCAAACTTCCGGTTCTAATGCACAAGACATTATTACAGAGGTTACCAAAATTCTTGACGAGACCAAACCTGATTTTCCAAAAGGGGTTGATTATGTAATTCCATTTAATACAAAAACATTCCTGGATGCCTCTATTGAAAAAGTAATTCACACTTTGGTAGAAGCTTTTATATTGGTATTTATAGTAGTGTTTTTATTTCTTCAGGATTTTAGATCTACTTTAATTCCGGCGATAGCTGTTCCGGTAGCGATTATTGGTACGTTTTTCTTCCTGCAGGTATTTGGTTTTTCGATCAACATGCTGACTTTATTTGCCATGATTCTGGCTATTGGTATTGTCGTCGATGATGCAATTGTCGTCGTCGAGGCCGTCCATGCCAAGCTGGACGAAGGAGCAAAATCCGGAAAAGAAGCTACTATTTCTGCCATGAGTGAAATCACAGGAGCCATTGTTTCTATTACGTTGGTAATGGCTGCCGTATTTATTCCGGTGTCGTTCTTGAGCGGGCCTTCAGGAGTATTTTATCAGCAATTTGCGATTACTTTAGCGATAGCGATCTTAATTTCTGCTGTAAATGCATTAACGCTAAGTCCGGCATTATGTGCCTTGTTCTTAAAGCCGCATGCAGATTCTGAACACGGACATGAACATAAAAATTTTAAAGACCGTTTCTTCATCGCATTCAACACCAGTTTCGACAGAATGAATGACCGCTACGTGAAATCTCTTGGTTTTTTAGCCAAAAGAAAATGGATTGCCATTACTGGACTGGCGGTTTTCTCTGCGATTACGATCTTTTTATTCCAAAGTACACCTTCCGGGTTTATTCCGAATGAAGACAGGGGGATTATCATGGCCGATTTAACGTTGCCTCCGGGAACAACACTGGAGAAAACGCAACTAGCCGTTAATGAATTGGATTCTATTGTTTCTTCAATGGATATCGTTGAATCGAGAATGAGTGTGGTAGGTTTCAGTTTATTGAATAGCGTAAACGGAGGTTCTTATGCCTTTATGGTTATTAAATTAAAAGACTGGAAATACCGAACAGAAGCCAATCAGTCTGTGGATGCCATTGTGGGGCAATTGTTTGCAAAAACAGCTCACTTTAAAGACGCCAGAGCCTTATTTTTTACACCACCAAGTGTACAGGGATTTGGATCTGCGGATGGTTTTGAGCTTAAAATTCAGGACAAAGGAGACGATGATTGGACAACGGTAAGTAAAGTGAGTAATGAGTTTTTGGGTGAATTAATGAAAAGACCTGAAATTCAATACGCGATCACGAACTTCAACCCTACTTTCCCTCAATATCAAATGGATATTAATGTAGAAAGAGCTAAAAACGCAGGAGTTTCTGTCAGTGATATTTTTAATACGATGCAAGGGTATTATGGAGGTCTTTATACGACTGATTTCAATAAATTCGGAAAACAATACCGTGTTATGATTCAGGCAAAACCTTCAGACAGAGCCAATCTGGAATCGATCAATTCCGTATACGTGAAGAATAATTCCGGACAGCAGGTTGCCATAAGCCAGTTTGTTGATTTCAAGAGAATTTACGGGCCTGAAGCTGTTGCACGTTTCAACATGTTAAAAGCAGTAAACGTAAATGGTAAAGCAAAACCGGGTTACAGCTCAGGAGACGCGATTAAAGCGATTCAGGAAGTTGCCGCGCAGCATTTGCCAAAAACCTATAGTTATGAATTTTCAGGAATGACCCGTGAGGAAATCCTTGCAGGAAGTCAGGCGGCTGGTGTGTTCTTATTGAGTTTGATATTTGTATACTTTTTGTTAAGTGCGCAATATGAGAGTTATTTAGTGCCTTTGTCTGTAATTCTTTCATTGCCTGTCGGAATTGCCGGAGCCATTGGTTTTGTAAAACTGGCGGGATTAGAAAACAACATCTATTTCCAGGTAGCCTTGATCATGCTTATAGGACTCTTAGCGAAAAATGCTATTCTGATCGTGGAGTTTGCCATACAAAGGCGACGACAGGGAATGGATCTGGCACAAGCTGCTATTGAAGGTGCAAAAGCACGTTTGCGTCCGATTCTAATGACTTCTCTTGCCTTTATATTCGGTTTATTACCATTAGCGCTGGCTTCTGGTGTTGGTGCTGTAGGGAACCGTTCTATTGGTATGGGAGCAGTTGGAGGAATGTTAATCGGAACGATATTCGGTGTATTTGTAATTCCGATATTGTTCATTGTTTTCCAAAGTTTGCAAGAGCGAATCTCAGGAAAACCAGTAGTAAATAATGAATCTGAAACGACACTTTTAGACGAAGAATATGAAAAATAATGTATATAAAATAGTAACAGTTGTCGTCTCGGCAACTGTTATGCAATCCTGCTTCGTTGCAAAGGAATACAAAAGACCGGATGTAAAAACCGAGAATCTATACCGAACCGAAGTTGCGGCAAAGGATAGCGTCTCGTTGGCCAATATATCCTGGAACAACATTTTTACAGATCCAATTTTGCAAGATTATATTAAAAAAGGACTGGATACCAATCTGGATATTCGAATTGCCATGCAAAATATCGCAGCAGCAGAAGCTTCTATGAAACAAGGTAAATCCGGCTACTTCCCTACCCTGTCTGCCGGAACAGATTGGACGCATCAACAATTATCAAAAAACAGTCAGTTTGGAGCTTTGCTTCGTGACAGAAGCACCGATCAATATCAATTGACCGGAACTTTAAGCTGGGAAGCTGATATTTGGGGTAAAATAAGAAGTAATGCTCGTGCAACAAATGCGATTTATTTGCAAACAACAGCAGCGACTCAAGCCGTAAGAACACAGTTAATCGCTGACATTTGCTCTACTTATTTTCAATTGATTTCGATCGACGAACAGATTAGAGTTGCAGAAGAGACCTTGATAAACAGAGACGAAAGCATCGTGGCAATTCAAGCCTTAAAAGATGCCGGAAATGTTACAGAAGTTGGTGTCAAGCAAACCGAATCTCAAAAATACGCTACCCAAATTATTATTGCAGATTTAAAAGTAGCAGGTATTCTTTTTGAAAACAAAATGAGTATTCTTTTAGGACAGCCCTCAGGTAAAATTGAAAGAAGCAGTTTTGGAGCCCAAAAAGAGGTTCCTGAAATTACATTAGGTGTTCCGGCGACACTATTGCGCAACAGACCCGATGTAATTGCGGCAGAATACAATTTCATGTCGTATTTTGAACAAACGAATGTCGCGAAAAGTAACTTTTACCCAACGTTTAAAATTACAGCAACAGGCGGACTTCAAAGTATTGATTTAAAAGAATGGTTTAGTGCCAATTCTATTTTTGCCAACATCGTAACCGGTTTAACACAACCTATTTTTAATAAACGTGAGATCAGAACCAAATACGAAATTGCAAAAGCCAATCAGGAAAAAGCTTATTTGCAATTTGAACAATCTTTGTTAACTGCCGGTAGAGAAGTTTCAGATGCTTTGGCACAATACAACAATGAAATTTACAAAATATCTGTTCGCGAAAAGCAGGTGGAAGCTTTAAAAGTAGCGACTGATTATTCTGATGAATTATTGAAATATGGTTTGGTCAATTACTTGGAAGTATTAACGGCTAAAGATGATGCTTTGAATGCGCAATTGACATTAATCGAAAATAAATACGCTAAATATAATGCGGTAATCCAATTGTACAAAGCGCTTGGAGGTGGTTGGCAGTAAACCCGTCCGGAAGTATTAGTTATAAAGTAAAAACCATCGAGTATTTTTTATTCGATGGTTTTTTGTTTTTTTATAGTAAAAATTATCATAATATTAATAAATAGCCGTTTCAAAAAGAAGTAAATTGCCAATAGATTTTAATACTTTTGAACAGACAAAACAATTATGGATAAAATAAAAATACTTTGGGTTGATGATGAAATCGACCTTTTAAAGCCACACATATTATTTCTGGAGAAAAAAAATTATGCAGTAACAACTTGTAACAATGGTTTAGACGCTATTACCCTCTTTGAAGAAGATAATTTTGATATTGTTTTTTTGGATGAAAATATGCCCGGAATGAGCGGTTTGGAGACCCTTTCGGAAATGAAAGAGAAAAAATCAGCCATTCCGATGATTATGATTACCAAAAGCGAGGAAGAATATATAATGGAAGAAGCCATTGGTTCTAAAATCGCCGATTATTTAATAAAACCCGTAAATCCAAATCAGATTTTATTGAGTTTAAAGAAAAATCTGGATCATTCGAGATTAATCTCCGAAAAAACAACTTTAGACTACCAAAAAGAGTTTAGAAAAATCTCAATGGAACTGGCAATGGTCAACTCCTTTGAGGATTGGGTGGAGTTGTATAAAAAACTGATTTTTTGGGAGTTGGAACTGGAAAATATCAATGATCAGGCGATGATCGAGATATTGGAATCTCAAAAAGTCGAAGCCAATTCACAATTTGGTAAATATATCGAGCGCAACTACGAAGATTGGTTTGCGCCAAAAGCCGACAAACCAATTCAGTCGCATAACTTATTCAAAGAATTAGTAGTACCCGAAATTAAAAAGAAAGACAAACCTATACTGTTTGTTGTGATTGATAATTTACGTTACGATCAATGGAAATCTTTTGAAACAGTAGTTTCAAATTACTATAAACTGGAAAAAGAAGTTCCGTATTTCTCTATCCTTCCTACCGCTACTCAATACGCCAGAAATGCCATTTTCTCAGGATTATTGCCTATAGAAATGGAAAAACAATTTCCGCAATATTGGAAAAATGACGTTGAAGACGGTGGAAAAAACCTTTACGAAGCCGAATTTCTAACCGCACAATTAAAGCGTTTAGGACTGGACATCAAGCAAGACTATTTTAAAATCACCAATTATGCAGGTGGTAAAAAACTGGCCGAAAACTTTAAGGCTTTAAAAGGAAATGATCTGGTAACGATTGTCTATAACTTTGTTGACATGCTTTCGCACGCTAAAACAGAAATGGAAGTCGTAAAAGAATTGGCTTCTGATGATAAGGCTTATCGTTCCTTAACACTGAGCTGGTTTAGAAATTCTCCGCTATTAGAAATCATTCAGCAAGCCCAACTTTTAGGCTTCAAATTGGTTTTAACAACAGATCACGGAACAATTAATGTAAAAAACCCTTCAAAAGTTGTTGGAGATAAAAATACAAGTCTAAATTTGCGTTATAAAACAGGCCGTAGTTTGACCTACGAGCAAAAAGACGTTTATGTGGTAAAAGAACCAAAAGCAATTGGTCTGCCTGCCATAAACATGAGTAGTTCTTTTATTTTCGCTAAAAACGATTACTTTTTGGCGTATGTAAACAATTACAATCATTACGTGAGTTATTACAAAAATACCTATCAACACGGGGGAATTTCATTAGAAGAAATGATTATTCCGTTCTTGATATTTAACCCGAAATAAAAAAGAGTTTGCAGGCTCAGTTTTCAGTCACGAATCTTAACTGCGACTGAAAACCGGGACTGAAAACTGCGACTAAAAACTGGGACTGAGACTAAAATAATAGACTATAATTAAAAGTAAAACAAAGAATGAATATCGTTTTTTCAGTAGAACAACTTAAGGAAGTAGCAGAGCAGATTTTAGCTCAAAATCTAAAGAAAATTATCCTTTTTAATGGAGAAATGGGTGTTGGAAAAACAACTTTAATAAAACAACTGTGCAAGACTTTGGGAGTTGAGGATGCGACCAGTAGCCCAACTTTTTCTTTAGTTAACGAATATGATACAGTGGATAATAAAATTGTATACCATTTTGACTTTTATCGTTTAAACAAAGAAACAGAAGCCCTGGATATGGGGGTTGACGATTATTTGTACTCCGGTAATTGGTGTTTTATCGAATGGTCTGAAAAGATTGCCAGTTTGATTCCTGAAGAACATTCTGTTGTGACCATTACATTGTTGGCGGACGGAAAGAGAGAATTGAAATTAGTCTAAAATAGAAATGAACACTCAAGATAAAGTAGTAATAGTTCCTTTTTCATCTGATTTAATGAAGGCGATAAAAACCTTAAATTTAGAATGGCTGGAAAAGTATTTCAAAGTCGAAGAAAAAGACGAAATAGTGCTTTCGGACCCACAGCGCTATATTATTGATAAAGGCGGAATGATTTTTTATGCGAAATACAATGATGAGGTTGTTGGAACCTATTCGCTGATTAAAACAGATGCAACCACATTTGAATTGGGGAAAATGGCCATTTCAGAACGAGCACAAGGCTTGGGAATTGGAAACAAAATGTTGGTGCATTGTATGGCTGTAGCCAAAGAGAATCACATTAAAAAGCTGTTTTTGTATTCCAATAGAATTTTGCTTCCGGCAATTCATCTCTATGAAAAATTTGGTTTTACCGAAATTCCATTAGAAGACGGAGTGTACGAAAGAGCCGATATAAAAATGGAAAAAATACTGACCTGATTATTAATGCAGTATTAGCAGAATATTTGCATTGATTTTAAAACTTTTTACGTAATTTGTACTCTTAATTTTTCGCACAACCCATGTCAATTACCTTAACTCCATTTACGAAACAACAATTGTTGCCACAAGAAGAAAAACTTGAAATTGGCCGATTTAAAAGAGAGCTTTTTATTGGGATTCCAAAAGAAACAAGTTATCAGGAACGTCGTATTTGTTTAACGCCGGATGCAGTAAATTCATTGACGTATGAAGGACACCGCGTGATGATTGAATCGGGTGCGGGTGAAAGTTCCAGTTACTCCGATAAAGAATATGCAGATGCGGGTGCTGAAGTAACAAAGGATACGAAAAGGGTTTTCGGCTGTCCGATGCTTCTTAAAGTTGAACCCCCAACTTTGGCCGAAATCGAAATGATCAATCCCGAAACGATTATCATTTCAGCCATTCAGCTTAAAACAAAAAAGAAAGCTTATTTTGAAGCTTTATCCTTAAAAAAGATAACAGCACTTGCGTTTGAATATATTAAAGATGAAGACGGTTCTTATCCGGCTGTAAAATCATTAAGCGAAATTGCAGGAACTGCTTCTATACTTATTGCCGCCGAATTAATGATTACGGACGAATTCGGAAAAGGGCTTTTATTCGGAAACATTACCGGCGTCCCTCCTACTGAAGTTGTTATTTTAGGAGCCGGAACTGTTGGCGAATTTGCTGCCAAAACAGCTATTGGTCTGGGAGCAAATGTAAAAGTTTTTGACAATTCAATTACCAAATTACGTCGTTTGCAGAACAATTTAAACCAACGAATCTTTACGTCTACCATTCAACAAAAAGCCTTACTAAAAGCGTTAAGACGTTGTGATGTAGCGATTGGTGCGATGCGCGGTAAAGAACGTTGCCCGATTGTAGTGACCGAAACCATGATGGAACATATGAAAAAAGGAGCCGTAATTGTTGATGTCAGCATTGATACGGGCGGTTGCTTTGAAAGTTCTGAAGTCACAACACACGAAAAACCAACTTTTATTAAGAGCAATGTTTTGCATTATTGCGTGCCCAATATTCCTTCAAGATATTCCAAAACAGCCTCACTTTCAATAAGTAATATGCTAACTCCTTACCTGCTTCAGATAGCCGAAGAGGGTGGTTTGGAAAGCTCTATACGATGCAATAAAGGACTAAAAAACGGAGTTTATTTGTATCACGGAATCCTAACCAACAAAGCAATTGGCGAGTGGTTTGATTTACCGGATAACGATATTAATTTACTTGTATTTTAAGGGAACTTTAGTGTACCTTTGCAAAAAAAATATTTCATGAAGTTTGTACATCGTTTTGCTTATTATTTGATTGGTCTGATTATGGGATGCTTTTTTGTAGCCCTTGTTTTTAGTGGAAAAGATACCAGATGCAACTATTTTCCAAACGCCAGAGTTTTGAACAGTTTACGTACAAAACCATTTCAATATTCCGAAAAAGCAATTCAGACTTTAAATGAAAAATGGGTTGATACTGCTGATGTAAAAAACACATTGACATTTGGAGACGTTGATTTCGATCAGAGTAATGTGCCTTTCAAAAAAGGAAAACTATACGTTATTGAAGGTAAAACAGCAAAAAATCAAGAAATTGTTTTAAAAGTAATCAACTACGAGAACAAAGCAATCTTAGAAGAAATTACAAAAAAATAGTTTTTACAACCATTCTATCTCAGGAATTCCTTTAGAGTTCAAAAAAGAATTGGTTTTACTAAAGTGTTTGTTCCCGAACCATTTCCCTTGATTAGCACTCATTGGTGACGGATGTCCTGATTCTAAAACGAAATGTTTGGATCGATCAATTTTTGATCCTTTTTTCTGCGCAAAAGCACCCCACAATAAAAAGACAATGTTTTCTTTTTGAGCAGAGATGGTCTGAATTACGGCATCTGTAAAAAGATTCCATTTTAAATGTTTATGACTGTTCGGGCTGTCTTTTCGAACGGTTAATGACGCATTTAAAAGCAAAACGCCTTGCTTTGCCCATTTTTCTAAATTACCCGAAGTCGGCATAAAAATCGAATCTAAATCAGTGCTTAATTCTCTGTAAATATTGCGCAAAGAAGGCGGTATTTTAACAGCATCATTCACCGAAAAGCTCAAACCGTTTGCTTCTCCTTCTCCATGGTAAGGATCCTGGCCAATAAGAACTACCTTTAAGTTTTTAAAATCACAATTGTTAAAGGCGGAGAAAATCAATTCTGTTGGTGGATAGCAGACCTGCGTTTGATATTCGGTCTCTAAAGCAGCGGCTAATTCCGTAAAATAAGTCTTTTGAATTTCGTCAGCCAAAACGGTTTGCCAATCTGAAGAAAGATTAATTTTCATTTAAATAAAATTTAACTACAAATTACGTAAAGATTTTTGCAAAGTACCAATTAATACTACTATTTAGTTTTAAAACTTTGTAACTTTGAACTTTACAACTTACGATATATAATGATATCCATTACTGAAAAAACATTACAAGATTTACAATTTCCAACAGTGCTTGAAACCATTTCAGCAGGCTGTAATACAGATATTGGAAAACAAAAAGCTTTAGAAATAACTCCTTTTAGAGATAAAGAAACTTTGATGCAGGCTTTAATGCAAACATCAGAATACGTTTCGTCATTTGAGAATAACAATGCGATTCCAAATCATGGTTTTGATGCCATTACGCATGAAATCAAATTCTTGGCTATCGAGGACAGTTTTCTTGAAGTGGGCAGTTTTAGAAAAATTGCAACACTTTCGTCGACATCTAATTTTCTATTGAATTTCCTTAAGAAATTTGATGATTATTATCCAAATTTAAATGCCAGAGCTTCAAGAGTCGAATACACCAAGGATATTGTTACTTTGGTTGATGCGATTGTAGATAAATATGGCGAAATAAAAGACAATGCTTCACCGGCACTTTTGAGTATTCGTCAGAGCATGAATATTGTTCGAGGCAAAGTAAATCAGAGTTTTGGCGCGGCGCTTACACATAACAACAGCCTTGGTTACTTGGATGATATCAAAGAAAGTTTCGTTCAGAATCGTAGGGTTTTGGCCGTTCTTGCCATGTATCGTCGAAAGGTAAAAGGTTCTATTTTGGGAAGTTCAAAAACCGGAAGTATTGCCTATATTGAGCCGGAAGCGACTTTGCAATATTCACGTGAACTAAGCAATCTGGAATACGAAGAAAAAGAAGAAATTACCCGAATTCTGAAGCAATTATCGAATGAGATTCGTCCGTATTTGCCGCTTTTAATTGAATATCAGGAATTTTTAAGTGATATTGATGTTGTAGCAGGAAAGGCAAAATATGCCAATAGAATCAACGGAATTTTACCAACGATTACGGAAGATAGAAGGTTGTTTTTCAGAGAAGCGTATCATCCGATTTTGTATTTGAATAACAAACAAAAAAACGAAATTACGCATCCGCAAACCATTGAATTAAAACAGGATAATCGAATTATTGTTATTTCGGGACCCAATGCGGGAGGAAAAACAATTTCGCTAAAAACGGTTGGTCTGCTGCAATTGATGTTGCAATCCGGTATGCTGATTCCGGTTCATGAAAGAAGTGAAACCTTCTTATTTGACCGAATTTTAACGGATATTGGAGACAATCAATCGATTGAAAATCACCTGAGTACTTATAGTTATCGATTGAAAAATATGAATTATTTCTTGAAAAAATGCAACAAGAAAACAATGTTTTTAATTGATGAGTTTGGTACCGGATCCGACCCTGAACTTGGTGGGGCTTTAGCAGAAATTTTCCTGGAAGAGTTCTATCACCGTGAAGCCTTCGGAATCATTACGACACATTATTCTAATTTGAAAATTTTAGCAAACGAATTGCCTTTTGCAACCAATGCTAATATGATGTTTGATGAAAAATCATTAGAACCAATGTACAAACTGGCGCTTGGTCAGGCGGGAAGTTCTTTTACTTTTGAAGTAGCGTTAAAGAACGGGATCCCATTTGGACTGATTAATCGTGCGAAAAAGAAAATCGAAGTCGGAAAAGTTCGTTTTGATAAAACCATAGCCACACTTCAGAAAGAGCGTTCTAAGCTTGAAAAAACTTCTATCAACCTTAAAGAAGAAGAAACAAGAGCGCGTGAAGAAGGTAAAAAGATGGAAAACATCAATGTAAAAATCAAACAAAAACTGGAAAGCTATCAGGAATTGTACGACAGTAACCAGAAAACGATTTACATTGGGCAAAAAATTGAAGACATCTCGGAGAAATATTTCAACAACAAAAACAAAAAAGAACTGATCGGTGAATTTTTGAAAATTGTAGAAATTGAAAATTCAAAACGCAAAAAAGCAACTCCAAAAGAAACCAAAGCGATAATTGAGAAGAAAAAAGAAGTTATTGCTGAAATTACGGTGCAGGTAGAAGAAATCAGAAAAGAGAAAAAAGAAAAGAAGCTTAAACCGGTTATCGAAAAACCAAAACCAATCTTAAAAGTCGGAGATCGTGTAAGAATGCAAGACGGAAGATCGGTTGGAAGTATTGACTCAATCGAAAAAAATAAAGCAACGGTGAACTATGGAATTTTTACTTCGAAAGTAAGTTTAGATGAATTAGAATTGGTTGAAGCTGTGAAGAAGTAAGTTTTTAAGTTTTTAAGTTTTCAGTCTCAGTCTCAGTCTCGGTCTCAGTATTCGGTTTTGAAAATAAAAACAGGAAAAAAAGGAATCGAAATTGAAATAAAGTGTTTTAAGTGACGTTTTTTAAAAAGACAACAACGAAGACGGAATGTTTTAGAAAATCGCTCAGAATTTATTTATGAAAGCTGTTTTTGATTTAAAATTTCGATAGAATTTTTTATTTCAATAGATAAAACTAATAAATAACTACAACGAACCTGAAACGTGAAACCTGAAACAAAACAAAAATAGAGGTAAGAAAAACCTGAAACCTGAAACAAGACAAAAAAAAGGTAACAGAACCTCAAAATAAATCAAATAATGCTCAATTTTCCAAAAAATAAAAAAATAATTCTTTTTGACGGAATCTGTAACTTATGCAATTCGGCTGTACAATATATTATCAAACACGATACGAAGGACATTTTTAGATTTGTGGCATTGCAATCGGAATTAGGGATTTCAATATGCAAACATCTAGGTGTAAGTTTCTCTAAAATGGATAGTATTATTTTATACAATCCAGGTGTCTCCTATTTTTATAAATCTTCGGCAGCTATAGAAATTGCCAAAAATTTTGGAGGATTCTGGAAACTGATTTCTATTTTCAGAATTATTCCTATTTTTATGAGTGATTACATTTATGATTATATTGCTAAAAATCGATACAATTGGTACGGTAAAAAAGAAAGCTGTATGATTCCTAGTCCTGAGATTAAGGCGAAGTTTCTTTAAAGGTTTAACCCAGCATTTTTTATATGCGAGTTTTTGTAAAACGCATAGACTGCAATTTTAGCTATTGGAGCCTAAAATTTTTTTTAGCACGCAGATTTAGCAGATTAGGCGGATCTTATTTATTCCTTCAAAAAAAATCTGCGCAATCTGCTAAATCTGCGTGAAAGAAAAATCAAGTATCAAGTTAAAGCTGTGACTGTTCTTTTTAGGTTAAATTACTTTGCTACTCATGGCTTTGGGCTAATTTTAAACGAATGAGAGGCAGAGTTTTACGAACTTGACTCTTAAATTTTGATGATAATTGAGTACATTCCTTAGAAAATATTCTAAAAAAAAAGGCTTTTTCATATGTTGAAAAAGCCTTTTTTTTTACTCTTTAGATAACATCAATTCCTTAATGTACTTTACAGGAGCACTACCAAAACTCAAGAATTTTTCATGAAATTGTTTCAGGTTAAAATCTTTTCCTTGTTGTTTTTTAAGTTCCTCTCGTAAATTGTAAATTTCAGTGTATCCCGTAAAATAAGAACACAATTGAACCTGAGATAAGGTGACACGTTTCCATTTTCCGTCAGCTTCGGCTTGTTGTTGAAAAGCTTCTTTGATCAGTAAGTCAAGAGCCGCTTCTTTAGACATGTTTTTAGTGTGAACGCTGATATCTAAAATGGTATTGCAAGTGGCTCTTAAGTTCCATTTGTAGTACATCAACCACATTTCGTCCGAGTTTTTATAACCGCTTTCCAACATCATTTTTTCAGCATAAACCGCCCATCCTTCGACCATTGAACCATTTCCTAAAATAGATTTTATGATACTCGGAGATTGATTGCTGTAAACCAATTGGGTGTAATGTCCCGGAACAGCTTCATGAATGTTTAGAATTTGAAGAATATAATCGTTGTATTCGCGTAAATAACTTTCTGCATTTTCTGCTGTCCAACCAGACATGCTACCTACATTATAATAGGTGTTTGCATTTTTATCATAAGGACCTGGTGCAGAAATAGAAGCTCCTGCAACTCCCGCCATATAGGCTGGCTCTTTACGTACTACCAGTGGTTTTGACGGATCAATATACAATAGATCTTTTGCTTTTACATAAGCAGTCAATTCAGGAATTTGTTTTTCAATTTCCGATTGAAATTTTTCCGGTGTAGTGTGTTGTAAGGAGATTTTATCAATAACCTGTTTGATTAAATCTAATTTATCAGTTGGTTTTGGAGCAGTTCCTTTATATTTTGTCCAAAGTTTATCTGCTATAACAAACATCTTATCGTGAAGATCTTTTTTGTGATCAACTGCTATTTTATAAATTTGATCTACATTATAACCTGATTGAATGTCAAAATTGAATTTTTTAGCATACAATTCCGCTCCTAATCTAAAAGAACGTGGTGTTTTGTTTGGTAATTTTTTCAACCAGTCCGCATAATCTGCAATAGCTTTTACCGATACTTTAGCTTTGTCAAGAATTTCTTTTTTCTCTTCGGCAGTTAATTTACTTTTTTTCAAAGCATCACTTAATTCTTCTTCAAAAACACTTGAACCTCCTAAGTTCTGGTCTATTGCAAGTTGGGTGTGTTCTACAGTTGGGTTTTTAATGTTCTTTTTTGCAGCTTCATAAAAAGCCGGAATTCCGTTCATTTTAGTATTGAAAGCTCTTAAGCGAACTTCTAAACTATCGTAATTACCATTAAGAATTTCTGCAAATGAACCGCAAACATTATATTCAGAAGGATTCCATTCTCCGGATTTTAATTCTTTACTGCTGAAAATAATATCCTCTAAGTGATTTTTTATCATGTAAAAATCAGTTTTATTCTTATCGGATAACTCTTCAATCGTATATTGTTTTAAAGAATCTAATTGTGCTGTAGCAAAATCAAGTTGCTTTTTTTCTTCTTTGCTGTCCGGAATTACTAGAACATTATCAAATTTATGGTAGCCGACATTGGAAGCCCAATCCGGATTTATTTCCCATAAAGAGGTTACAAAGCCCTCTTTATAATACTCGAATTTCTTATCTAAAGGTGTGTTTTCAGCGGTTTTAGCACTTTTATTGCAAGACAAAAGTACTGTAGCTGCACAAACAGAAACAAACAGTTTTTTCATAATTTATTCTTTTTTGGTAGTACAATGTTTAGGGAAGGTAAAATAAGTTTAATATTTTAATAATTCCAATAAAACTTCTTCAAAACGACTTTTTGGTAAAAACTGATCTTCGAGTGCTTTTGTAAACGGAATTGGAGAATCTAAACTGGCTACTCTTTTAACCGGAGCATCTAAAGATTCAAAACATTCTTCCATAATTAAAGCCGAAATATCGCTCGCAATTCCCCCAAACATAGTATCTTCCTGATAAATGATTACTTTTCCTGTTTTTCTAACCGATGCAAAAATGGTTTCGGTATCTAAAGGTTGTAATGTTCTTAAATCGATTAAATCAGCTTGTATTTCAGGGTTTTTAGTTAAAGTGTCCAATGCCCAGTGTACCGCTGCTCCAAATGAGATAATGGTTACTGCATTTCCTTCTTTTAACAAGGCTGCTTTTCCAAACGGAATGGTGTAATAATCAGTTGGAACATCTTGATAAACACTACGATACAATTGTTTGTGTTCGAAAAATAAAACCGGATTAGGGTCGTTTATTGAGGTGTTTAACAATCCTTTAGCGTCATATGGGAACGCAGGATAAACAACTTTTAAGCCAGGTGTTTTGGTAAACCAAGCTTCATTTGTTTGAGAGTGAAATGGACCAGCCTGAGTTCCGCCACCGCAAGGCATGCGAACCACAACATCGGCATTTTCACCCCAACGGTAATGTGATTTAGCCAATAGATTGACAATAGGATTAAAACCTGTCGAAACAAAATCGGCAAATTGCATCTCTACAATCGCTTTATAACCGTTTATAGACAGTCCCATTCCGGCTGAAACTACGGCACTTTCACAAATTGGAGTATTGCGAACGCGGTCTTTTCCGTAAAGTTCAACAAATCCGTCTGTGATTTTAAAGGCACCGCCATATTCTGCGATATCTTGTCCCATGATCACCAGATTTTTATGGCGCTGCATAGATTCATTCAAACCATTGCGTATAGCGTCAATAAAACGAATATTTTCTGATGACGCAGATGGATTAACTTCCTCATGTTGATAAGGTTTGTAAACATCATCTAATTCACCGGCATAGGTAGGAATGATTTCAGGCTCCGCATTTGCAAGGACTAAATTGTCATCAATCTCTTTTTTTATTTCACTGCGCAAAGCTTCATCAAATTCTGCTGTTAAAACTCCTGTCTCTGTTAAATAATTTCTGTAATTCGCAACAGGATCTTTAGCGGCCCATTCGTCCATTAGTTCCTGAGGAACGTATTTGGTACCGCTCGCCTCTTCATGGCCACGCATTCTGAATGTTTTGAATTCCAGTAAAACCGGATGTGGGTTCTCTTGCATTTCTGCTTTTAGTTGCGCCAGTTTATTATATACTTCCAGTATATTATTTCCGTCTATGATATGGCTTTCCATACCGTAACCAATACCTTTGTCGGCAAGATTCTCACAATAATACTGCTCGTTTGTTGGTGTCGAAAGTCCGTAACCATTGTTTTCTATGACAAACATTACCGGCAATTTCCAAACTGAAGCAATATTTAAGGCTTCGTGAAAATCTCCTTCACTGGTAGCGCCTTCACCGGTAAAAACGGCTGTGATTTTTTTGTTGTCTTTAAGTTTGTCCGCTAAAGCGATTCCATCTGCAATTCCCAGTTGTGGACCCAGATGCGAGATCATTCCGATAATATTATAGTCCTGTGTTCCAAAATGGAAGCTACGATCTCTACCTTTTGTAAAGCCATTTGCTTTTCCTTGCCATTGTGAAAATAAGCGGTATAATGGAATGTTTCTAGTAGTAAAAACACCCAGATTTCGGTGCATCGGCAATATGTATTCCGTTTCATCAAGAATGGCTGTAACGCCCACGGCTATTGCCTCCTGCCCTATTCCGGAGAACCATTTGGACACTTTTCCCTGCCGAATTAAGATGAGCATCTTTTCTTCTATTAAACGGGGTTTTAATATTTTTTTATATAAATCTAAAAGCTGTGAATCGGTTAGTTCTTGTCTGTTGAAGATCATTTGGTTGTTTTTTATAATTTTCAAATATATAAAAATATAACAATTTTAACATTATTTGTTAGATAATTAACACCATGAAAATTATGAATTTGCAACATTAAAAATAGGAAAAAATAGCTACATCCGATTTAATTTGATTTAAAGAATAAATCAGGATTAGTTTTAGAATTTGATTTTCTAGAATCTTGCTCTGTTTGTCCTTTCGACGAAGGAGAAATCGCACAAGAGATTCCGCAAAGAAAAGCGCCAATCTTTGTCTAAAATTGGATCGGTTAGTCAGTAAGTTAGGCTGTTTTTTCACGCAGATTTGGCAGATTTGGCGGATTTTTTTTATTTCATTCCGCTAAAATCTGCGTGAGACTTTTTTGATAACCCTTAGTTTAATTATGGATGAATGCCTTTTTAAATTATTGGTTAAAACTACCGAGTTTTAATTGCCGTTGGTTTTAACCAACGGTCAAGTATGATTGATAGAATAGGCTTTAGCCAAAAACTTTAAGAGTATAGTTTTGGCTAAAGCCTTTATTAATGTCTTTTTTATTCGGCAATTCAAAAAATAAATACCTTGAAGAAAATAATATAACCTAAATGTGTTACAAATTTGATTTATACCGCAAAATAAGGCGAAAGTATGTCCTCAAAATTAAACAGACCTTCCTTTTTATCCACCAGATTTTCGGCTACAAATATGACACCGCTTCCAAAAGCTTCGCGTGAAATACTTTCATGTACAAGTCTTACGGTCTGAAATGGAAATCCAAACACAACTTCATGTTTGCCTACTATTCCACCTGCACGAACCGAGTTGATGTCTTCTTTTTCGAGATCAAGTGCTTCGGCAATTTTTATGGCGGTTCCTGAGATGCCGTCTTTACCTTTAAAATGTTCTTCGATGATTTCAATGTCAACCCAAGGAGCGATTTTCTTTAAAAATTTGGAGGCAAAAAGCAAATAGTTTACCCCCAAGGTAATGTTTGGGCTCCAAAAGACGGTTGTAAGGTTGGAAAGCGATTTTAGATAATCTTTCTCCTTATTGGTATAATGAGATATTGCCGAAATGATTTTTATTTTTCGTTGACTTGCAGCCTCTCCATACGCATAGATCCCGGAGTTGGATGAAAAATCAATTATAACATCAACGGGTTGATTATCGAGGAGTTCAGTAATAGAAGTTGATGCTGTTGAATATATTTTTCCTGTTTCCTCCGAGTCAATTCCGAGGTATTCTGCAGCTGTCCTGTTTTCGAGCGTTTGGCTCCTTTTCATAACCCATGAAAGAGAGAATTTTTTGTTTTGCAAAATTACCGACGCTACCGCTTTTCCTGTTTTTCCGAATCCAATTAGACCTACTTTCATAATGTTGTTTTTTATAAAAATAGAAATTTTTTATTGCAAATGGGAATATTTTTGGAATTATTAACATGTTTTAGGACTATAACTGCTGTTAAATTATGGAAAAACCAAAAATAAGATTCCTTGTTCTGTAGTTAAATTATTGTTCTAAAAATCAATTTTATATTAAAATTTAAAATTCAAATATAAAATATTATATACCTTTGTTACTGAAAGACCTTTCTATAGTCTTTTATCTTTTAATAAAAAATGTAAAGTATGCAAAACATTCCTAGTGTAGACTTACGTGATTTCCTTTCGGACGACCCGAAACGTAAACAAAAATTTGTAAATGAAATCGGCAGTGCATTTGAAAACATTGGCTTCGTAGCCCTAAAAGGTCATTTTCTTGATGATCAGTTGGTAGACGAACTTTATGGCGAAATTCGAAAATTTTTCGCCTTACCAGTAGAAACTAAGCATAATTATGAAATTCCCGGAATTGGCGGACAAAGAGGTTATGTTTCTTTTGGAAAAGAGCATGCTAAAGGACGTAAAGAGGGAGATTTAAAAGAATTTTGGCACTTTGGTCAGTATGTTGACCAAGATTCCAAATACGCTTCGGAATATCCGGACAATGTAGAAGTAAAAGAATTACCACGTTTTAATGTTGTGGGTAAAGAAGCGTACCAAATGCTTGAGAAAACAGGTGTTTATGTATTGAGAGCGCTGGCTTTGCATTTAGGTTTAGATGAATTTTATTTTGATCAGTATGCAAAAGACGGAAATTCAATCTTAAGACCTATTCATTATCCACCAATTACTACTGAGCCTGAAAATGCTATTCGTGCTGCAGCTCATGGTGATATCAACCTGATTACCCTTTTGATGGGGGCTCAGGGAAAAGGATTACAAGTTCAAAATCACGATGGCGAATGGATTGATGCTATCGCTGAAGACGATCAATTGGTAATCAATGTTGGAGATATGTTGTCAAGACACACCAATAACAAATTAAAATCAACGATTCATCAAGTGGTAAATCCACCGAGAGAATTATGGGGAACTTCTCGTTTTTCAATTCCGTTTTTTATGCATCCTGTAAGCGATATGCGTCTGGATTGTTTAGAAAACTGTATTGATGCAGAGAATCCTAAGAAATTTGAAGACATTACAGCAGGTGATTATCTGTATGAACGTCTGGTAGATTTAGGTTTAATAAAAAAATAAAACATTTAAATCTCCATTTTTTAAATTCCAAATTCCAAAACTATCAAAACTTGGGATTTGGAATTTAATTTTTAAACAAACAATATTGGAATTTACCTTTTAGAATAAAAATATTATGGATTTACAAGATCAATTAAAGAATTTATTTCCGGATCATATCGAATCAAATGAGCCTGAAGAAGTTCAGGAAGAGGATCATGTGCTTTATATTCAAAAAGAGCCCATGATTTGCAAATTTGAAAAACGAAAAGGAAAAGCTACAACCATAATCGAAGGTTACGAAGGAAGCGATGAAGACTTTAAAATTCTGGCGAAAGAAATCAAGACCAAACTGAGTGTTGGCGGTACTTTCAAAGATGCCTCCATCATTATCCAGGGTGATTATCGCGACAAAATAATGGCAATTCTAAAAGAAAAAGGCTTTAAAACCAAAAGAGTCGGGGGATAAATTCCAAATTCCAACTTATGGAGCTTTATTTCAGGTCACACAACCTGAAACCTAAAACGTGAAACAAAAATAACTCAGAGACTAAGAGCCTCAGAAACTTAGTAGCTCAGAACCTCAGAAACTTAAAGAAGAATGATACAAGCATCAGAATTAATATTAAATCCGGACGGAAGTGTTTACCACTTAAACCTTCGTCCAGAACACATAGCTAACGATATAATTTTTGTTGGCGACCAAAACAGAGTTGAAAAGATCACTCAATTTTTTGATTCAATTGAATTTTCAACTCAAAAAAGAGAATTTAAAACCCAAACGGGAATCTACAAAGGAAAAAGAATTTCTGTAATGTCAACCGGAATTGGTCCGGACAATATTGACATTGTTCTGAATGAATTAGACGCTTTAGTAAATATCGATCTTGAAACGCGTCAGCCAAAAGAGAAGCTGACTTCATTAAACATTATCAGAATTGGAACTTCGGGTTCTTTACAAGCCGATATTCCTGTAGACAGTTTTGTAATGTCAAAATTCGGGTTAGGATTGGACAATATGCTTCGCTCCTATTTAATTGATGAAGTTACAAATGTAGCGCTTGAGGATGCTTTTATAGCGCATACGAATTGGGATAACAGAAAAGGAAGACCTTATGTAATTCCTTGTTCGGAAGCATTAGAAAAAGTGATCGAATCAGATCGAATATTCAAAGGAATTACGGCTACTGCAGGTGGTTTTTATGGCCCACAGGGACGTGTTTTGCGTTTGAACATACAGGACGAGGAATTAAATGCTAAAATGGATAATTTTAACTTTAATGACCACCGAATTACCAATTTAGAAATGGAAACGGCTGCTATTTATGGACTTTCGGCTCTTTTAGGACATAATGCTTTGTCTTTAAATGCTATTATTGCCAACCGTGCATCCGGAACTTTTAGTGAAGATCCGTATAAAGCAGTAGATGAATTGATTACTTACACGCTAAACAAACTTTCAAGCACGATCTAAATGCAGGATACAATTCTTAAATTTGAGCAATTGCTTGGCGAAAGTGCTGTTTCTTTTCCAACAATTGACATTTCAATTTTAGAGGCAAAAAGAACTGGAAAATGGTCGAAAAAAGAGATTTTAGGCCATTTGACAGATTCTGCGATTCATAATCTGGTACGTTTTACAGAAATTAATTATCTGGAACAACCGTATTATCATCGACCGTATCAACAGCATAATCTCGTTGTTATAAACCAGTATCAGGAGATGGATTTTCTAGAACTGATAGAGCTTTGGCTTTCTTTAAATAAGCAAATTGTCAGATTATTTAAAAGTGTTAATGAAGAAGCTTTAGCGTATAAAATCATATTAGCAGATGATTCTGTTATTGATTTAAGATTTTTAATGACTGATTATGTGGAACATTTAGAGCATCATATTAAGCAGATTAAAGATTAAATCTTTGTTTTAAGATAAGATTATTAAAGTATAATTATGACTTTACGAGTAGCGCGACATACCGACAATCTGGAGAGAATAGAACATTTTTATGTCAATATTCTGGAGTTTGAACGCTTGGGCGGTTTTCAAAATCACAATAATTATGATGGTGTTTTTATCGGAAAAGCAGGTTTGGACTGGCACTTTGAGTTTACACAATCCGAGACAAAAGCCAAACATGTTTTTGATGAAGATGATGTTATTGTGTTATATCCGGAGACTATTATAGCATATATTGAACTAACAAACAGACTTTTAAATCATAATATATCAAGTATAACGGCAAGTAATCCTTTTTGGAATGAGAATGGGAAAATGTTTCAGGACCCTGATGGGTATCGTATCGTCATCTCACCATTAAAAGCAGAAATAAACGAAATTGAATAATGGAAAATACGCATAAAAAAATCTTGTTCAGATATTACAGTGATTATCTGGAGGATACTATTGTAGAGACTATGTGGGCTGAAATCATCGACTTGGAGAAAGGACACTTTAAACTGGATAATATTCCTTTTTTTGGACCTTTAATTGCAACGGATGATCTTTTCTATGCAGAGTACGATACAACTGAAGAACGTTTGGTGTACAAAAAAACATTACAAAGTTCTGGGAATTCAATTGTGCAGGTTGTAATTTTAGACAAAGATTTTGATAAAGAAATTATCAGAGAGAAATTAAAAACAATTGATTGTTTGTCTGAAGGCTTAAATGACACCTTTTTTGCTGTTGAAATAGTGAGGGATATCGATTATGCTATCGTCAAAAGTTTGTTGAGTGAATACGAAACACTTTCTGTCATAGAATTTGCAGAGCCTTGTCTTTCAGAAAAACACAGGGCCGATTTATTAAAAAACTAGTACAATCAAGCCTGAAGTACTAAAATTAGCATACGCATACCCAATTTAACTTTGATTATAATGAAAACTGTAAAAATAGTAGGTGTTCCGGAACACTTCAATCTGCCTTGGCAATTGTGTATTGAAAATGGGGAGTTTGAAGCAGAAAATATTGATTTGCAATGGAAAAATATCCCGGAAGGGACTGGCAAAATGTGTCAAATGCTTCGCGATGAGGAGGCTGATATTGCCGTTATCCTGACCGAAGGAATTGTAAAAGATATTGCAGCCGGAAATCCTGCTAAAATAGTGCAGATTTATGTGCAATCTCCTTTGATTTGGGGAATTCACGTAGCAGCCAAATCAGATTTTCAGGAGCTAAAAGACCTTAAAAATAAAAAAGCCGCTATTTCCAGATTGGGTTCAGGATCGCAGCTTATGGCTTATGTAAACGCAAATGAGCAAGGCTGGAAAACGGATGATTTGAAATTTGAAATTGTAAATACGATCGATGGTGCTGTAGAAGCTTTAACAAACGGAACAGCGGACTATTTTATGTGGGAGCATTTCATGACGAAGCCTCTGGTAGACCAGGGAATTTTCAGAAGAATTGGTGACTGCCCTACTCCATGGCCTTCTTTTGTAATTACGGTTCGCGATGAGTTTTTGAGAAAGAATTCTAAAACAGTTGAAAAAGTACTGGAAATCATCAATAAAACAACTTACGATTTTAAACAAATCCCAAATATAGACCAGACACTATCGGAACTTTTTAATCAAAAAATCGAGGACATTCAGGATTGGTTGCAACTTACGCAATGGTCCCAAAAACAATTGGATGAAAAAGCCTTCAATAAAATTCAAAATCAATTATTTGATCTCGGAATTATTGAGAAAAAAAGTACTTTTGTAGAAATGGTAAAAGCACTATAAAAAACTGCTTTTGATTCTTATGATAAAATTCCCGAAAATCGACTTTCCGCAGTTAAAATCCAAGCTACAGGTGAAATCACCTTGGGACAGGATTATTATTATGCTGTTGAGTGTGCTGATTACCGTTCCGATTTTTATCATTATGCATCAAAATTTCATCGATTTAAAATGGCCTTTTAATTTAGATCGTGTATTGCTGTTTATAGTTGTTTTTACAGCAATTTTCTTTCTGCTGATGCTTTTGCGAACCATAATAATCATTTGCATTGCACTTTATTTACTGGTTTTGTTTTACGGAACCGTAATTGGTAATTATGGCTTTACAGAGATTTCGGAAGATTATAATTCGATGATTTACACCATGTCGGATAATCCTTTTCCGCAGGATATTATCGTGGCAAAATTGCTTCCATTTCCTAACAAATCTAAAATTATAAATGCCATAGAATATCAGAATCCGAAAGTTCGGAATTTTGCTGTTATGGCCACAACCAAGCATTTTAAAGGCATAAAAGGCTATGCCGACTACAGAACAACGATTCAGTGTTTTGCTGTTTTTAAAGAGATTAACAGCCGATGGAACTATGTAAACGATCCTAAAGAAGGAGATTACATTGCAACGGCGAGTGAATCTTTAGAATATTTTTCGGGTGATTGTGATGATCATTCGATATTGATGGCTGCTGCAATACGTTCGATTGGAGGAACTCCGCGATTGATTCATACCAAAGGACATATTTATCCCGAAATCTTAATTGGTTCATTGATCGATTTGGAAAAAGTCAATTATTTGATCAAAAACGTGCTTTTTGTTAAAGAAAGTTACAAGCAAAAGTTGCATTATCACATCGACGAACGTGGTCAGGTATGGTTGAATTTAGATTATACGGCCAAATATCCCGGTGGCCCTTTTATGTATGAAGAGATTCTTGGGGCTTTAACTTTGAACTAACGTATTTGTAGGAATAATTAGCCGGATTAGTGATTTATTACTTTTTAATATAGAACGATAATTAAACCTAAACTTTTAATAACAAAACTCCGGATATAGCTAACTTTTTTTAAATAATTGATTCTAAGTATTTTGAACTTATTTTTTTTGTAACTTGTTTCCTGTTTAACTTATTAATCAAAAACCATGAGAAAATCTAAATTACTTATCTTAGGAATTACACTATTAGCCGTATTAATGATTTCGTGCAAAGGTCGAAACAAACTGGTTAATTCTTGGAAAATTACTGCCGTTGAAGCTAAAATGCCTCTTTCTGATTCAGCTAAAAATGTAATTTTAACACAAGGGAATCTAACGTTTACTAAAGACGGACATGTAACCGGATATTTGCAAAGTGAAATAACAGATGGGACTTATGCTTTGACAAAAGGCGGTAAAAGTTTAGTCATTAAAGACGAAACAGGAACTCCATATCCGTGCGAAAGTACTATAACAGAAGATCAATTGATATTAGACAGTAAAGAAATGAAATTGACGCTTAAAAAAATATAAGTTCAGCTTGATCTGAACACCCAATACAACAACAAAAGAAAAAACTCCTTACTTCAAGGAGTTTTTTTTGCCGTTTACCAGAATGATGTTAAGATTGGTACTGACAAAATAAAATAGCACGCAGATTTAGCGGATTTAGTGGATTTTCGCAGCAGTGTTTCTTTTATTATCTGCTAAATTTTCGTAAAAAATAATCAGTACGAATCTTTTTAATCAGAGGCAAAAGAACAATTCGCGAAGATTCGGGTAATTCGTGGCAAAAAAAATAATACCCCATTTTGTAATTAATCGATAATCTAAATAAATACCATTTAACTATTAAACCAAATGCAGGATATTGAAACTTTTTACCCCGCCAGTAGCCAGGATTGGAGAGCATGGCTGATAGAGAATCATAATGTAAAGCAGTCCATCTGGCTTGTTTGTTATAAAAAACAGGCCAATGTACCCACCATTACCTGGAGTGATGCTGTTGATGAAGCGCTGTGTTTTGGATGGATTGACAGTACCCGAAAATCGGTAGATTCGGATAAATTCATCCAGTTTTTCACCAGACGTAAACCTTCCAGTAATTGGTCTAAGATCAATAAGGCAAAAATTGAACGCCTCGTTGCAGAAGGACTTATGACCGAGGCCGGTCTTGAAAGTGTGGAAAGAGCAAAACAGAATGGCTCCTGGACTATTCTGGATCAGGTAGAAGAATTGCATGTTCCCGAAGATTTGTTAGCGGCTTTTGAAGTGAATGCGGGCGCAAAAGAATATTTTACGGGTCTAAGTAAGTCTGTAAAAAAGATGCTGCTGTATTGGGTAGTTTCTGCTAAACGACCGGAAACAAGGCAAAATCGGATCAATGAAATTGCCGTATTGGCCGCACAAAATCTGAAACCCAAACAGTTTAGATAATCCTTTTTTTGTAAATGAGATTTCCTTTAGTTTACTGTGCTTAAGGATGTTATTTTGAAAAAAGAATAAAAAAAGTCCAAAAATATTTGCGCAGTCAAATAACTGCACTATATTTGCAGTCAAATAACTGCGCAATGGAAATTAGAAGAGATGTATTTCAGGCAATAGCCGACCCGACCCGTAGAGCCATACTAAGTTTGGTTGCTGCACAGGCAATGACTCCAGGAGCGATAGCAGCTAATTTTGATTCCTCAAGACAAACGATTTCAAAACACATTCAAATTCTTAACGAATGTGAGTTGCTGCATCAGACACAAAGTGGAAGAGAAATTCATTATCACTTAAACGCTGAGAAAATTAAGGAAATTGACAACTTCATTGAACCCTTCAGAAAAATGTGGGATGAACGTTTTAATAAATTAGAAGAGATCATGAAAAATTATAAAAAATAAACCTCATGGAAAGAAAGACAAAAATTAATGCAGAAGAGGGCAAGCAGGAACTACTTATTACGAGAGAATTCGATTTGCCTCTTGAATTGCTTTTTAAAGCGTATATCGAACCTGAAATTGTAGCGCAATGGATGGGAACAAAAGTGATAAAGCTCGAAAATAGAAAACACGGCAGCTGGCAATTTGAAACGAGTGACCCAAAGGGAAATGTTGTATTTCAGGCCAATGGCGTAATTCAGGAGTTTCTTCCTGATGAGAGGATTACACGTACGTTTGAAATGGAAAACAGCCCCTTCCCTCCTCAGTTAGAGTTTTTAGAATTTGAAAAAATTACGGATTCTACCAGCAGGCTTACGATGCAAATTATTTACAAATCGGTGGCGCTGAGAGATCAAATGCTGAAATTGCCTTTTGCTCAAGGGATCAATATGGCCCACAACAGATTACAGGATATTGTTAACCAACTAAACTAAAATAATTATGACTAAGAAAAACAAAATTATCTATTGGGTTGCCACACTTTGGCTTGCTTTGGGAATGACTGCAACAGGAATCGTACAATTGATACAAATGAAAGAAGAAGCAGAAATGATACAACGTCTGGGGTATCCGCTTTATTTCTTAATTCTTTTGGGAGTTTGGAAAATTTTAGGTGTGATTGCAATACTGATCCCTAAATTTCCATTATTGAAAGAATGGGCATATGCGGGCTTTTTCTTTGCTATGTCGGGAGCTATTTTTTCTCATTTATACTGTGGTGATAGTGCCAAAGAACTTTTTGGTCCGGTTTTATTGATTGTACTGACAGTCGTATCCTGGTATTTCAGACCGGCAGACCGAAAAGCGATTGTGTAATTAGTTTTTAAAATTCAATTGGTATGAATCCAAACGTTGATTTTTATTTTGATGAAGCTAAAAAATGGCAGGAAGAACAGGAGCAATTAAGAAGTATTGCTCTTGATTGCCAGTTGACCGAAGAACTAAAATGGGATTCTCCGTGTTATACGTACAAAGGCAATAATATCGTATTGATACATGCTTTTAAAGAATATTGTGCTTTTCTGTTTTTTAAAGGCGCTCTATTAAAAGACACAGCAAGTATTCTCATTCAACAATCGGAAAATACACAGGCTACCCGCCAGATTCGATTCACAAATACGGAGGACATTACTGCGATAAAGGCGACTCTTAAAGCTTATATTTATGAAGCAATTGAAATAGAAAGAGCCGGTTTGCAAGTCACCTTTAAAAAAACGACAGAATTTGCCGTTGCCGAAGAGTTTCAGAAAAAACTGGAAGAACTTCCGGATTTAAAAACGGCTTTTGAAGCTTTAACTCCCGGAAGACAAAGAGGGTATTTGCTCTATTTTTCGCAACCCAAACAATCTAAAACCAGAGAAGTACGAATAGAAAAAGCGATGCCTCAAATCCTGAAAGGAAAAGGATTAAAAGACATTTAAGATCATAAAAAACAAAACAAAGTAACATGAGTAGTAAAAAGAACCAATTATCTGCTGAGCAACAGGACCAATTGCTTAGTGTATTAGAAGCTCGCTTTGAGAATAACAGCAAACGCCACGAAGGTCTTGAATGGCATAAAATTCAAGCCAAATTAGAAGCTAATCCGGACAAAATTTGGTCATTGGATGAAATGGAAAGAACTGAAGGGGAACCGGATGTTGTGGGGTATAATAAAGAGACCGATCAATACATTTTTGTGGATTGTTCAATAGAAAGCCCAAAAGGTCGCAGAAGCTTTTGTTACGACCATGAAGCTTTGGAAAAACGTAAAGAGCACAAACCAAAAGACAGTGCTATTAATAAAGCAGCTGAAATGGGAATTGAAATCCTAACCGAAGAACAATACCGTGACCTGCAAAAATTTGGAAAATTTGACGCCAAAACATCCAGCTGGATTGTAACGCCTCCTGATATCCGAAAGCTTGGTGGTGCTCTTTTTTCTGATTTTCGTTACAATACTGTTTTTGTCTACCACAATGGCGCTGATTCTTATTATGCAGCGAGAGGTTTTCGTGGGCGATTATTGGTTTAATGATGATGTTATTTCACATATAAAAAACCTCCAAAATCAAATGAATTTGGAGGTTTTTATATCAAGTCAAAGACTACTGAGATCGGTTTTTCTTATTTATTACTAACACTTTCGTTTTATTTGTAGAGCGTCTTTGTGTTACACTTCGCGAAAGCTGTAAAATCTTAGTTTACAGCGGGACAATTACAATCGTACTTCTCCTTTCTACAAGCAAAATTCATCCCTAATGTAAGCTGGTGATAAGCGCCATTGTCAAATTTGACACTACCAAAAACGGAAGAATACGTATAGGCAAACAGGAAGCTTCTATAGTTTATACCGATAATAGGTGTCAAATATTGTAATTTTTGTTTTGAAGTGCCATTTACCGGGTGCTGGGCATCTAAACCGGTACGATAAGACAAACCGGCCCACAGCATTCCTTCACTAAAATTCTTGTACGTTTTCAAATTTACATCGAGTGTCTTTTCTTCTGTCATTTCAGTAAATTGAAACATAACAGAAGGTTCCCATGATAACCAATCTGAATTGCCAAAAATGTAACCTGTACTAAAAAGATATTTTCTTAGGTTGCTTGTTTCATGATTGGAATCCTTATTTTGTTTGGTTTCCAAAACATTTTTTGCAGTCAGATGAACATACATATCCAGATAATTATAGGAAGTTCCGATATCAAAATTGACATGTGTTTCGCTTTCGACGTTTCCTTTAATAATCGGATCTGTAACACCGGAATCCAGAAAGTGAGTTTCATCTATCTGGCTTTGCGTGATACCGCCACTTATTCCAAAAGAGAGTTGATTCAAATCGATAGCATCCCTTGAAAACATAATGTGATGTGCATAAGTAAGTTGGATTCCTTTTTGAGAATAGTATCCGTTTTTATCGTTAAAAAGAATAATTCCTCCAGCCGATTTTTCGTCAAATCTGGTATTGTAACTCAAGGTCTGAAATGCAGGAGCGTCCTCGTGACCGAACCATTGGTTGCGAATGGTTAATCTTATTTTATCACAATTAGCTGCTCCCGCCATTGAAGGGTGAATGAGATAGTAATTGTCGGATAAATAATCAGAGTAGATCGGAATTCCTTCTTGCGAAAAGCAATGTGTAGTGATCAGTAGAAGGGTAATATAAGAGACAAATCGTGAATACATCATTCAAGTTTTATTTTAAATTTATTTACTACTAATACAGTAGTTTTAGAAAATAAGATTGCGAAATAAAGCAGTCATCTTGTTGGAAATACGGTGCTGCTCTTTAGAATAGTGGCTTAAGAAAGTGTTTTAACGTTTCAGTGAAAAGTGCCCGTACAGTGTTTTTCGTATCAATGGATCATTCTTATCAGTGTACGTCATTGTAAACCAATAATCTGTGGCCGTAAGAGGACTGTTGTTGAAGGTACCGTCCCATCCATTAGAATCTTGTGACAATTGAATTATAAATTTACCATAGCGGTCAAAAATTCTTATTTCGGGATTTTTAAAATTATCAAAGTTTTTGATGTGCCAAGTATCGTTTTGTCCATCATTATTTGGTGTAAAAAACTTTGGATAATCTAATGTTAGCGGATCGGGATCTGAAATGGCCTTATTGCATTTCTCCTCTACTTTGACAATTGGCGCTGTAAGCACACAACCATTTTGGTCTGTAATCATAACGGTATACTCCCCTATTTGGTCTGCTATATAAGCATCACTATTGGCATTAGTAATAGTTGTATTATTTTTTTTCCATTGATACGATTTAATTTGTATGGATGATGAATTTGCAACAGCCTTTAAAACGGTTTTATACGGATAACAGAAAAAGAAATTACCTTCTATTTTAACTGTTGGTAGTCCGCTATTTTTAGCAATAGTGAGAGTCTTATTAATTGAAAAGGTACAATTCGAAATAAAAATTTTGGTTATTTTGTAGGTACCAATAGATGCAGACGAAACGAGGAGCTGTGGGGTGTTAGTTATTGTTACCCGAGGTTGCAAAATTCCGTTTAGTTTGTATTCAACTATATAAGGTCCCGGTTCAGTGCTTTTTATTTCAATCTGAATGTCAGTGCCTGTTCCCTGACAAGCTGATCTGTCAACCTTAGAAAGTACTATATCCGGAGTAGCTACATTGGAATTGATATCTAGAGATTCATCTAATACGGTATCAAATCCTGCTGCAGTAATTTTTGTTAGTCTATAAATACCGATTGGTGCTGGTGATTTGAAAAGTATGTGTGGACTGTTATTTATAGTTGTTGCAGGTTGCGATACTCCATTTATCTCGTATTCTATTGTAAAGGGGCCTGGCTTGGTACTTTTTATTTCAACTATAACACCCGGTCCGATACCGGCACAAATAGATGCGCCATAGGCAACAAGTTTAGCACTCAAATTTGATCCGGCAGCCATTGGGAGTATAACAAGGCTGTTGTTTAATAAAGCATCACAACCTGAAGCGGAAATCTTTGTCAAATGATACGTACCTTCCGGAGCCTGTGAAGGGATAAGAATGTAAGGACTACTATTTGCTGTTACAGTAGGTTGCGGCACTCCGTTTAATTCATACTCGATTAAAAAAGGACCGGTTTCAGTACTTTTTATTTCAATCTGGACACCGGGGCCTACTCCAGAAGATGGTGAGGCTGCATATTTAGAAAGTGTAGCATTCAGGACCGGATTGGCTGCTGTTGTAGTAATAGTAAGTTTATCGTTTAATATAGTAGTGCATCCGGCAACAGAGATTTTCGTCAATCGATAAATTCCATTTGAAGCGGGTGCTGTAATAAGAGTATAAGGGCTGCTAGTTGCGGTTACAGAAGGCTGCGATATTCCGTTTATCTCATATTCGAGGATAAAAGGGCCTGGCTCCGTACTTGTTATTTCAATCTGAATCCCGGAGTCTTTTCCAGTACAATAATTCCCTCCATATTTAACTAATTTTGCAGTTGCTACAGCTCCAATATATTTTAATTCTATTGGGCTACATACGACTTCACCAGCGCTAACGGCATCTGTCACAGCAGTAAGCGCATAGCTGCCTTCTTTAACTGATTGTATGGTATACGGATTTTGCGAAGTGGTCACATCCGGAAAACTAATCTCCGGAGATACGGCTGTTTTTTTATAACTGAATGTATAAGGAGCTTTGCCGGAGAAATAAACTTTTAAGGATAATTCTTTTCCACAAGTGGCATTAAAACCTTCCATTCTGGCGGTAGGTGCAAAACAGCTGTTAGCACCAGATCCACCATATACTTCAGCCAGTCCTTTTTTAGGATCAAAAGCTGGTAGAAAGGTTACTATTGATTCTATTACAGCTGACATTTGATATCTGAAAGAAATAGGATTTCCTCCATTAATTCCATCAAAAACAGGTTTAATAGTATTTATAAAGTTTTGTTCCTGTACGCCAAAAGAAGCGTAAAAAGGCGTTATTTTTTTTATGTATTCCTCTACGTCATTCCACGCAAATGGAGCGTCGTAATAGCCTCTGAAACTATGTGCTGCTTTATTGGTGATGCCAAAAACAGCGGCATCTGTCCAATTGATGTCAGCAACTTTGTTGTCCAGTACTTTTGTTAATCGGTTGGTTTGTTCCGCATAAAGCCGATTGGTAGCAGCAGGTGTAGAAGGAGAAATTCGATCCATAAGGTTTGTTGCATTGATAGCAGCTGAACGGTCTTTGTCAAAAATATCTTCAAATGAGGAATGATTCATGCCCTGATTATAAGCCATGCCAATTATTTTGACAGCAGCATAAGGATCGTTTGATTTTTTTAAAAAGTCAATCGGATTCCAACATTTAACATATTGCCAATACGCTACATTCCGATAATCATGATAGGCTTTCACAATCAATTGAAATTCAAAACTGGAGCCTGTATTTGGGGTACCTATAAAACTTTTTTTATCAATTTGCGGAATAAAACAGGGATAGCTTGTATTTAACTCTGTCCAGCTCCCTCCCATTTCTTGTTGAAAATACCCTACAGCTACAGCACCACTGGCATCATAACAATACAAAGGAGCATTGATGTCATTATGAGGGTATGTCTTTGTAACCCAATTTGGGGCAATAAGCTGACTTCCTTCACAGCTTGCTTGTGATTCCTGAATAGCAGTAGCAAAGTATGCATTGATACTCATTGCATCAAATCCCATTAGGTTTGTAAATAAAGAATGGGACACCGCCATCGCAATAGCCCAACCTTTCCGATTCTCGGGAATATAAACCTGTATAGGAGCATTCCAGGCAAAAACGGATCCTTCACCTATTCGTATTTCCTGAGCAGCCGGGCCAACTGGCTTTACCGTACAGGCAGCACTAAAATTTCTTTCACATTTAAAGTTCTCATGTGCAGGAGGTGTGTAACAACTTATGCCTGTAATGGGATTGCCGTTTAAAATGCCTTCGTCAGGTGGAAACATCCCTAATTCATAATCCATTGTGACACTATAGGTGGTTGTGCCAACGGGAAGAGCATTTCCGAAGGTCGTTTTTTTTAATTCAACTACACCATTATCTCCATTTTGAATGACGTCTAATCCTGACCACACTGTAGTATTTGAGACAGCTTTCCAATTAAAAGTAAAGTCATAGTTTGTAATTGGAGCTGAAGTATTATTGTGAATTTTAAAGTCCAAAACAATAGTTTTTCCATACTTACCCGTCATACAAAACTCGTAAGTTACCTGGCTGTAAGAAGCAGTAGTGGCGAATAAAATAGAAAATAGAAGATAGCGTAATTTATACAAGTTCATAAGCGTTTGAAATAAGATTTAGATTTCGAGTGGTTTTCTTCGAAATTTCCTCACTTCGGGTTTAAGCTGCAATTAGCATACGTTACAAATACCAGTTAACTTTATTTGGTATGGTGCAAGAGTGTTTGGGTTGTGTCGTGTCATCTTAACTTTCAATAGTGTCCTTTCTTAAGATTTACAGTTTTACAAACTATGGAAAGAACAAAACACTCTTTATTATTACGATAATTACATTTACAGAGCGAAATTATCAAACAGACTAATTTTGTTTAAATCAAACTTATAAGTGTATTTATCTAGTTTATGGATGAATATGTAAATTGTGCTCTCCAGCTCTCTCAAGTAGTAAGATCAGATTTGTTTGCCGGATCTTGATTGGCAAAGGATGCTTACTTGGTATTTTTAAAGATTAAAAAATGGAATTTTAATCTACTCCGGTTTCCTGTATTAATTTTATGTAATTTTGATAAGGAATTTTGCTATTTAGTCTATACAAAACGTTCTTTTTAGGCTTTACTAAGGATGTTTTTGTGCATTAAAATTCATTGCAGCCAACGGGTTAAAGCAGAGTTAATATTTTAAAACGATACAGTTGATACAATTTCTAAAATCTTTGCAATTACTTTCTGACAGTGAACTTCAAAAATTAGAGGGTATCACCAAAACAAAATTCTTGAAAAAGAAGGAGTACTTCATTAAAGAGGGTGCAATATGTACTGAGTTAGTGCTAATTAAAAGTGGTATTTTAAGGTCCTATTATAGTAATATTGAAGGGAAAGAAACTACTAAATGTATTGCATTTGAAAACGAATTAACGACTGCCTATTCCAGTTTTATAACACAAGAAGCAACTTATGAAAATATCCAGGCATTATGCGATACAGAACTAATCATTTTGGAAAGAGAAGCGCTATATTCCTTATATGAGGATAGTTTTGACTGGCAAAATTTAGGCAGGAGGCTAACCGAACAGCACTATATTGAACAGGAAAACAGAACGATCTCCTTTCAAAAACAAACCGCTAAGGAGCGCTATGAAACACTAGCGGCCAACCATTCAAAATATATCAAATTCATTCCGTTAAAACACCTCTCTTCTTTTTTAGGTATTTCTCCAAGGCATTTAAGCAGGTTGCGCAACGGCACTTAATTTGAAGACATTTGTCTATTTCTTAACAGGTTACTTCAAGGCATCTTTGTATAAACTAAACCAATAGAGTATACAAATGACAGCAACCACAGATTTCAATTTATCAACTGAAGCTAAGGAACCTTTTAAAGTTGATCATACGTTAAAGCCAGTCATCGAAAGACATACTGCAAAAATTAAAGGAGGTATTCAATACATTGATGAAGGAAATGGGATTCCGATTTTATTTGTTCACGGTGCCTTATCTAATGCCAATACCTGGAGAAAAGTTATTCCAATTCTAAGTCAAAATTATAGATGTATTGCCATTGACTTGCCTCTAGGGGGGAATTATTTAGCGGTAGCAGACAATGTTGATTTAACACCAATTGGAATTGCCCTGTTAATCAATGAATTTCTGGAATATCTTGGTATCAATGAAATTATTGTGGTGTCAAATGATACAGGGGGCGCTTATGTACAGATTTTTGCTTCACTTTTTCCTGAAAAAGTATCGAAAATGGTGTTTTCAAATTGTGAAGTTCTTGCTGTTTTCCCGCCTACGAAGTTTGCATATCTAAAATACGCCGTTAGAGTTCCGGGTTTTACTTTTTTGTTAAGTCGTGTCTTTTCTCTAAAATGGTTGTTGAAAAAAGACCTGATTATGGGACTGTTATCTTTAAAAGTAACAGATCAGGAATTATCAAATTTATACTTAAATAATTTTATTCGCAATAAAAGAGTCAGAGCTAATTTTGCAAGTGCTGCCAAAGCGTGGTCTCCAAAATATACTATCGAAGCCGCTCGGAAATTGCGAACCTTCGAAAAACCGGTGTTGATACTTTGGGGAAATCAGGATTTCAAACTTTTTCCCTTAAAATTAGGAGAAAATTTAAAAGCTGTTTTCCCAAATGCAAAACTTGTTGAAATTGCTAACGCGCGAACCTATATTCAAGAAGATCAACCGGATCGCACAATTGAGGAGATTGTGCAGTTTATTGATTATAGATAAATTAAATATTCCAGTTTAATCTGGTAGAGCTTAAACTGGAATATTTTTTTGTTTTATTTATTGTAAAGAAGCAATGAATTTTTGCATTTCTTCCTTTTTGCCAATTGTAATTCTGGACCACTTCCCCTCCTCTTCGTAAATTTTGGTACCGATTATATTATTGACTTCTAACTGGTGAAAAAAGTCTTTTTTATAATTTTTTAAAGAGAAATAGATAAAATTGGAATTCGAGTGAATACAAGAAATGTTTAATTTCTCTAACTCGGCAATGGTATAATCTCTGGTTTTCTGATTTAATGCTTTTGTTTCGTTTACAAAATTTTCGTCTTTTAAAGATGCTATCGCAGCAGCCGTTGAAACAACACTAACTGCCCCATTAGCCCAGGTTTGCAGTTCACTTAGTTTTTCAATTGTGCTAGAATTGGCAATGGCATACCCTATTCTTGCGCCTGCTAATCCGTATGCTTTTGAGAAAGTTTTGGCAATTATTACATTTTTATTTTCAAGGACCAGGTGACTTACCGATTCTTGATCAGTAAAATCAATATAGGCTTCATCGACTAAAACAATGGAGTTTTTAGAGGCCTGAGATATGAATTGTATTAAATCGTTTCTTTCGCAAATGGTTCCGGTTGGATTGTTTGGATTACAGATGTAAACCAACTTTGTGTCAGCAGTAATCGAACTTAGCATTTTAGGAAGATCAATTTTTTTGTCTGCTGTTAATGGAACTTTGATTTTGGTTAGCCCTAATTTTTCGGCAGTATCCGTCCAATATCCGTAACTTGGGTCCGCAATAACAAGATTGCCTTTTTGTAAGGCTGCAAACTGGCTTACTAAATCTAAAATTTCAGTTGAACCTGCGCTAATTAAAATATTGTTGAGGTTTACTTTGTTTTTTACACCTAATAAATTGACCAATTCTGATGAAAGCTCCCAACCGTATCTGTTGCTTAAAGTTATGCTTTCGATCATGGCTGTTTTTGCGGCTTTAGACGGACCATAAGGGTTTTCGTTTGAACTTAATCTAATAGGAGTGTCTTTGCTTTCTTTTTCAGGAAAATGATCTGTGGGTAAAGCAAATGTTTCAAACGGAACCAGTCCAAGTCCAACAACACCAACACTAATTTTTTTTAACCAGTCGCGTCTATTATTTTCCATAAATCAATTTGTTAAGAAGGTTATTAAATACGAGGTATTAGATGGTAAAACCTTAATTATGTTACAGGTTAACTGTTAAAAATATGAAAAATAATTGTTTTTATTTGGTTAATTCTGATTTTTAAGTTTAAACTTCTACACTTTAATTCTTTGTCCCTTAAAGTATAAAGGTATAAAAAGACGATTTGATCGAGTTACTGTTAGCAGCTTCTTTATTTTCTATATTTTAATTTTCTAACTTCCATTTCTTGTTCAATACCGGTACTATTACCAAACCCTCTTACAGTTTGAAGCTGTTGAGCGTAACCGGGACTTAAATTTCCATTACAGACTAATTCTTTCAGCTGGTCTTTGTAGAGTAATTCACCTCTTTGGTAAATATGTGTTAATAATATTGCTGTTGGCAGATCTTCAATATTTTTTCTGACATAGTTATACCCCACTTTTCTTTCTGTCGGGAAGCCATATTTCTCGACCATATTTTGGAATCTTAAGGAAACTGCTTTCATTTCAGAAACTAGTATTTCAATTGCATAATCGTGCTCTTTTGTTCTCCACTGGTGGTAATGGGTATTGATTTCTTTATCAAATTTCTCTAAGTCAATGAGATCTGCTTTAAAATTTAAATCAAAATTAGCGTTATACAATTTTTGATATTCCGGAAATTGCTCGTTGAACTGTTTGTACCACTTATAGTTTTCAAATTTTTTAAAAAAGAGTAACGGGATCCCTCCTTTTGCTAATTTTATTGCAATTTGTTCCATCCAAATTTTGTCTTCGGTTTGGTCTGCTACTTTTAAGGCAAGATTCAAATCTGTACCCAATGCAAAATCCGTATTTTCAAAAGCCTGTTTAAAAAGTTTATTGGCTTCTTTATAGTTTTTAACAGCATTTTCCTTTTTAGCAAGTTCAATAAACGTATTGTATTTTTCACAATCGCATTTTTGAGAAAAAGCAAGCGCACCGAAAAAGAAATTAAATAACAATAACAGGAGTATTTTTTTCTGCATTTTTGAAGATTTGAAATTATACTGTTGTTGGAAAGATGCTTTTTTTTTATTTAGATTCTTTTCTTAGAGAATTCAAAATCTCTTTCATTTCCACAATATCCTCTTCAGTACAATTCATTTTTGAGAGATGAACATTTACAAATAAATCATTGCCAAACATGGCGTATCCATACATGTGCTTTTGAGTAAATTTAGTTCCCTCAATGTTGATTTCGTTTTCTCTAAACATAAAATCATCAGTCATTTCGCCCCAACTTTTATCATTTGTTTCCATACTTTTCAAATTGGAGTAATTTTTAAAATAGGAATAGGGAAATACCGGTGAGTTTTCAGGAAAGTCTTTGTTTGCATCTTTAAACTTTTTACCAAGTACAAGTTTAGGGACTTCAACCAGAGCAAGTTTTTCTTCTTCGTCAAGTTTATAAAATAAAACAGAGCATATAAATCCATCTTTTTCAGCGGAGTAATAATAATCGGAACCCCTCCATTCTTTGTTGAATTTTTTAAAATGATCCGACAATAAGCTTATTTTAACTCCATTCTGTTTGGGGTAAATAAATTCAAATGTCTTTTTTTCAATACAACTGAATGATAAAAAGCCTAAAATAAGTATTCCGAAAAGCATTTGTTTTAATTTCATTGTATTTAAATGTTAGTTTTTTATACGCTGTCAAGGTTCTGATATTTGACAAACGTGATAGGTTGTTAAACGAAGTTTTTTGCTAAAGTATAGTTACTGTTTGGATTTTTACTACGGCTTTCCGGATTTTGTCGAATTATTTTTCGGTTTGAATTTTTCTTGCTTCCAGACAAATCCTTTTGGGCGACTTTAATATTAGTTTTAGCGAAGATATTTCTTATATTAGCCTCCCAAGCAACAGCTTATAGTCTTAAACAGGCTGGTTTTAAAGGGTTGTAGTTATTTTATTTCTAGTATAAACGTTTTATATATTCTAAACATTACAATTGAAAAAAGTATTAAAAAAAGGAATTAAATTTCTTGTTTGTATTCTCGTCTTGGGTCTGATTTATAGTTTTTCTTTAAAGACTTATGATAAAAATTCGGGAAAAGAAACTTTGGAATATTGGAAAAACAATAAAAAATTATACGAATCAGTCCATCAAAATCAGGATTTATCGTTTACTAATTTAGACCGTTATTTAGTCAATAATAACTTGATTTTACTGGGAGAATTTCATGGAATAAAAGAGACAATTGATATTGACATCAGTTTAATTAAATATTTAAATCGTAAAGTTGAAATGAAAATACATTTGGCAGAAATTGATTTCAGTCAGGCTTATTTTCTAAATCGATATTTAGAATCAGGAGAGGAAACTCTTATTGATTCCGTTTTAAACAGCTGGATTGTTTATCATGGACATCACAATCGCGACTATAAACGTAAATGGATTGAGATTTACAAATTAAATCAATCTAATTCTCCCGATCGACAAATAAAAGTTTACGGAATAGATAAAATTCAAAATCTAAGACTAACTCAAAAGCACTTGAAAATTCTATTGAAAGAATTAGGGCTTTCTGATGTTTTTCCAAACGATGAAGCGTTATTTCTTAAATGGGCGAAAGAAAGACTCCCGAAAATGATTTCAAATGGCAATATAAAAAATAAGGATATTGCGGAAGATGTTTTATTTATTCAAAAAAATCTTGCTAACTACACTACATCGTCAAGAGAAAGTACAATGTACTTAAACTTTAAATATTTATATGAAAGATATAATTTTAAAGAGGAAAAAATCTATGGCTATTTTGGAGAAGCTCATGTACTGCAAAAAGAAATAAATAGCAAAAAGGATTTTGGTGCTTTGGTTGAAGAAGATGTTAATTTTAAGAACAAAACCTACACAATTATCTCAAGGTATTTGGATAGCGATATGTCTGCTCCTTCTAAATTTTTGCCTTTCTTTTTGCGAAGTGAAAATGAGCATACAAAATCAGGGATTACTTGCGATAATCCATTTCTTCTTTACCATAGTGGTATTAATGAATTTAAACAACTAACCAAGAATAACACAAATACTTTTTTTGACTTGAATCAAATCGATTCTCCCTACAGAAAATCAAAAAGACTGATTAAAAGCTTTGGATTGTTTAGCCTACTCTCGGGAATGAAAATTACCGATGAAACCTCTTCTACAACAGATTATGCTCAAGGTTTAGTGTTAATTAGGAATTCTGATTGGGCGCAACCAAATCAATAATGATAAGGCATAGATATTCGTATTTATACACTTTAAAATATGAAAAAAAAGATACTCCTATTAATTTTGGCTACAACAGGATTGCTTTCCTGTAAGCAAGGAATTCTTGTGGAAAGATTGATTTAAAAGACTTTACATTACAGAAATAAAAAAACTCCTTAATTCTTTAAGGAGTTTTTGCAAAGTATCTGAATTTAGAATCAATCACTTACTATTAGTTTTAAGAGCTCGATATCGAGACAATTTCTTTATTTTCTTATCGAATTATTTTTATAAAAGCACTGTATACATCTTCTTTAATCGAAGTCCGCATGTATGTCATGTTTTCGTCTTTTTCTTTTAAATCAAATTGAACCAAACCGGCATCACAATAATAAAACACGGAATCATCAATAGGGAATTCTAAATTTGAAATGGGTAAGGTGGTTAATTTTATTTCGAAGGCTATTTCGCCATTATTGATGTCTAATTGAAAAAGTCTTCCCTTGCGGGTATATCCCCAGATATTATCATCCTGCTCCGTAATATATTGGATATTGTCGTCTTTAAAATCCGTTTTCCAAAGCTGAGTTCCTGTTTTCGAATCTAACGAGTATAAAGAAGAAACTGTTGGGCCCTGAGCTGCAAAATATACCTTTTTGTCTTTGCATAAGATGCGCTCTTTAACATTATGCTGATTTTCATCCAGTTTAAATTGCCATAAAACGTCCGGTTTGTTAGGGCTTAGGGCAAAAAGGATCCCTTCTTCATTTGCTGTAAAGACATTTTCGCCATCTGTAACAGGTTTTCCGTCCACCGCTTTCTCGAAGGTTTTTTGGTAAAGAACTTTTCCTGTATTTGCATCAAAACAATAGAAATTTGACGCGCTTTGGGCGAAAACTTTATTATCAAAAAAGAGTACCGGAATGTCATTGTTCGGGGTATCAAATTTATAGGTCCATATTAAACTGCCATTTTTTAAATCAAGCGCATAAATGTTACTGCTTTGGTCTTGATTTTGAGCTGTAATATACAGTTGTCCATTATTTATAATCGGAGTTTGATCTTTTAGTACAACCTGATCTGTAATATTACCTAATCTTGATTTCCAAAAAATAGCTCCGGTTTCGTTGTCAATGGCGAAAATTTCACCATTTATAAACGGAACGTACAGAACTCCATCCAGCAGTGTTATTTTATTGGCACACATTTCAGTATGCGAATCCGTGGCTTTTACGGTCCAGATAATTTGTTCCGAATCTAAATCAAATGAAAAAAGAATACCATCGTAATCGTGAATCAGAATCGAATTTTCGTATAACGGAACTTTTTTAAGCGGGTTTATCGCTTTATTAGAAACCTTATCATTCTTAGCGTCTGAAGGATCGGTCTTACCCAACGTTGCTGCGGTCGGCGTTTGCCCGAACAGATTTACAACAGTAAATACAAATAAAAGAGTTATTAGTTTTTTTTTCATTTTAAAGATTTGGGTTGATAATTTAATTTCTTTTTGGGTTATATGAAAATACGGCTTCTTTTTCACATTATCCTGTCACGCTTACAAGTAATAAATCTTGATAGTAAACTTAATTCGTTTAATTTAAGCGGTATAAGTATGACAAACACCAGAAATTATCTCGCTACTAATATAGAAACAATTTTCGCCGGTAAATCAATATTTAAAAAATTAAAGACATAAAAAAAACTCCCTAATTTCTTAAGGAGTTTCTTGGTGGGCGATGAGGGGTTCGAACCCCCGACCCCCTCGGTGTAAACGAGGTGCTCTGAACCAGCTGAGCTAATCGCCCTATTTTACTAGGTTGCTATCGTATTGTGATTGCGAGTGCAAATATACAGCTAGATTTTGTATTTGCAAGCATATTTACGAAAAAAGTGAAATAATTTTTCGAGATTTTCTTTAGCGAACTCTTTTACAGTAAATTAATGTAATCCCATTTGCTTCATAATTATTCAGGTTCCGTTAAAAAAATCACAAAACGGCTAAGTTTAGCATATAACTTTGGTTTCAGTCGCTATAATCATACCTTTGTATATCTTAATTGTATATTTAAAATGGCCAGATATAAAGAAAATGATTTGCCAAAATCAAAGATTACTGCTACTTCTCTCAATAAAGCAAAACTAATATTCAAATACGCCGGAAAACACCAATGGAAATTCTATGTTGGTTTATTCTTCCTGTTGCTAACAGGAGCTACTGCCCTAGCCTTTCCTAAGTTAATGGGAATGTTAGTAGACTGCGTTAAAAACAAAGACAACACAGAGACCAATAAAATTGCTTTAAGCTTAGTTGCTATACTATTTCTTCAGGCCTTCTTCTCTTTCTTTAGATTGTCTTTATTTATCAATTTTACCGAAAATACGCTGGCAACCTTGCGTTTGTCTTTATATACTAATTTGGTTAAGTTGCCTATGACGTTCTTCTCTCAAAAAAGAGTTGGTGAACTTAACAGTCGTATCAGCGCTGATATTACACAGATTCAAGACACGCTGACCAGTACGATAGCAGAATTTTTACGCCAGTTTATATTAATCATCGGAGGGGTAATTTTATTGGCTACAGAAAGTTTCAAACTTACTTTGTTAATGCTTTCTGTTGTGCCCTTGGTGGCTGTTGCAGCTGTAATCTTCGGAAGATTTATTAGAAAATACTCCAAACAAGTGCAAGATCAGGTGGCCGAAAGCCAGGTTATTGTAGAAGAAACCATGCAAGGAATTAGTATTGTGAAAGCATTTGCTAACGAATGGTATGAAATTGCAAGATACAAAGGCAAAATAAACGAAGTAGTAAAACTGGCAATTAAAGGCGGTAAATACCGTGGTTACTTTGCTTCGTTTATCATTTTTTGTTTGTTTGGTGCGATTGTTGCCGTAGTTTGGTACGGTGTTCGATTGAGTATTGCAGGTGAAATGAGTGTAGGTCAATTGATTTCATTTGTATTGTATTCTACTTTTGTAGGGGCTTCTTTTGGAGGAATAGCCGAATTATATGCACAAATACAGAAAGCAATTGGTGCTACCGAAAGAGTTTTTGAATTATTAGAAGAAACACCGGAAGAAATAAATCTTGAAGCAAACGGTGCGCATGAGAAAATTAAAGGAAATGTAGCGTTTAACAATGTAGCATTTAGCTATCCTTCTCGTAAAGAAATTGAAGTGCTTAAGAATGTAAGCTTTACAGCAGAATTTGGTCAAAAAATAGCAATTGTAGGGCCAAGTGGTGCCGGAAAATCGACTATTTCGTCTCTTTTATTGCGATTTTACGATATTTCGTCTGGGGAAATTACCGTTGATGGAAAGAATATTTATGATTATGATCTTGAAAATCTACGTGGCAACATGAGTATCGTTCCACAAGATGTGATTTTGTTTGGAGGAACGATTAAAGAAAATATCGCTTATGGTAAACCCGACGCTACGGACGAGGAAATTATTCAGGCGGCGAAACAAGCAAACGCATTCAACTTTGTGAATGGTTTTCCGGAGAAATTCGAAACTTTGGTTGGAGAACGTGGTGTGAAATTGTCTGGTGGCCAACGTCAGCGTATTGCCATTGCAAGGGCTTTGCTTAAAAATCCAAGTATCTTGATTCTCGATGAAGCGACTTCTTCTTTGGACAGTGAAAGTGAAAAATTAGTTCAGGAAGCTTTAGAAATTCTAATGGAAGGAAGAACCAGTATTATTATCGCACACCGTCTGTCAACAATCAGAAGTGCCGATAAAATTTTAGTTTTAGACAACGGAAAAATCACCGAAGAAGGAACACATCAGGAACTGATAAATTTGGAGAATGGAATTTATAAAAACCTGAGTAACTTACAATTTACCCATAATTAGTGGTTAAAAAAAGTCTCTTTTTTTTTGTAAGAAAATATAAAATAATAACAAACAAATACTTAAATTTGAAGTCAATGGGTGTAAAAACTCATTGGCTTTTCTTTTTTTTTACCTAAATCGTTTCCAGTTTATGTCGTAATCAAATCCTTTAAATATGAGTCAAAAAGAACTTAATTTGAAAATTTATTTTGGTGTCTTACTTTTATCTTTTTGCTCAATTACATTCTCTCAAGAGCAAAAGGACTCTACTAAACTAATGAATGTGAGTTATGGAAGTAAAGGAATTCAATTAGAGACCAGAGATAATAAATTCTTGTTTCAATTACAAAGCAGATTACAGTTTCGTTTTGCAACTCCATACGATCAGGATCCGTTAACGTATGACGATTTCAATCAAGACAATCAGACCGCCTTTAAAATAAACAGGGCAAGGCTAAAGGTCGGAGGTCATGCTTTTGAGCCGTGGTTGAAGTATTATTGGGAATACGAGCTAAGTCAGTCCAATTTGTTGGATTTTAGAATCATGATTGAAAAATGGGACTGGATGAGTTTTAAAATAGGGCAATGGAAAACGGAGTTTACCCGCGAACGCTTTATTAGCAGCGGTGAACAACAAATGGTAGAACGATCTATATTGAACCGCCCTTTTACCACAGACAGACAGCAAGGAGTCGAAATTTATGGTCATCTAAAAGGAAAAGGCATAGCCGATTTTAACTATTGGGTTGCTGCTCTAACCGGAACCGGAAGAGGAAATACTAAAAATGACGACCAGAACCTAATGTACTTTGGAAGAGCGCAATGGAATTTCTTAGGCAGAACACTTGATTTTGAAGGAGGAGACTTAGAATTTCATGAAAAACCAGCCGCTATCATAGCCTTGGCCGGAGTAACAAACAGAAGCCCATATACTCGTTTTTCCCAAGCCGGTGGTGGCTCTTTGGAAGGATTTGAAGAAGAAAAACCAGGTCAATACAGAGTTAATCAATACAATATAGAATCCGCATTCATGTACCGTGGGTTTTCCTGGCAAAGCGAATGGCATCACAAAAATATTATCGACAGGGTAAACAACAATGAATTAACCCGATTACGAGGGTATTATGCACAAGCTGGTTACTTTTTTCATACCATTTGGCCTTGGGTTCCTAAACATTTAGAAATGGCAGGGAGACATGCTGTTTATCGTCCTGATAAAAATTATAAAGACAACCTGCAAAGAGAATCTACGGTAGCTTTTAATTACTTTTTTAAAGGCCATAAAAACAAGCTCACCGGAGAGGTCTCCTACTTTGATTTCCAGGATTCTAGCCTGCAATATACAGGTGGTTGGCGCTTTAGAGTGCAATGGGATATTTCACTTTAAATAAAGTAATTTCTGTAAAATTGGGAAAATTTTATGACTTGAAATAAGCTCAGATTTTATATGTTTGCCTTTAAACCCGGTAAACAAGCCTCTATTATGAAAAAAATCCGTTACAGAAGCAGTTTAATTTTTTTTGCTGTTTTACTACTTTCACTCTCTAATTTAAACGCCCAAAAAAAACAATCCCCATTTGTAGTTAATTTATCCGAAGACGTATCACAATACATTAAATTCGGAATGAATCTTCAAGTTTGGGGACGCTATTCAGAGCTAAATCCCGGAAGTAAAATTGGAACTGACGAAGTTAACCAAACGTATGATATCGTAATTAGACGTTTGCGTTTGCAGGCGATGGGAATGTTAACGGAGAATATCTTTTTTCACCTTCAATTAGGACAAAATAATATCAATTTTCAACAAAATTCTGGCCCTTCCAATGCGCCGCTTTCTATTATGGATGCTTTAGGAGAATACCATTTTAATGATAAACTTCATATTGGTGGTGGTTTAACCGCCTGGGGAGCCGGAACAACAAGATATTCCGCAAATAGTAGTTCTTCTCACTTGACACTGGATACGCCGATGTATCAGCAGTTTATTAATACCTCCTCTACTTTTGGAAACAGAAACTTAAGTATTTATGCTAAAGGTGATTTGGGAAAATTCAATTACCGAGCTGCAATCACAAATCCATATAAAAACAGCGTAAATAATTTGGGCATCAACTCTACATTGAGTACAGAAACACCAAGAGCACAATATTCAGGAATCCTAACCTATTCCTTTTTCGAAAAAGAATCTTTGGAAGATCCATACCACAAAGGGACTTACTTAGGAACTAAAAAGGCCTTTAATCTGGCACTGGGTTATATGACACAAGCAAAAGCGATGTGGCATTTAACAGCTGACGATAAAATCGCCCACGATGACATGAGTGTTTTAGGTTTTGATGTTTTTTACGACAGTCCAATCAATGATAAAGGAGCTGCTATTACCGCTTATGCTTCTTACAACAATAATAATTACGGTAGAAATTACATTCAATCTGTTTCAACTCCTAACCCGGCTGTTGGAGATAATGGTTTAATCAATGGTTCCGGAGCCGGTTTTATTGGCGTAGGTACAGGAAATATTTATTACGGACAATTCGGGTACTTATTTGCTAAATCCTCTAATGCGGCTAAAAAAGGACGATTCCAGCCCTATGTGGCGGCACAAGTTGCTGCTTTAGAAGCCTTAGACGCTCCAATGACGATGTATGAAATCGGAGCAAATTATTACATAACAGGTACTTTTGGTCCGAAATTCAGTTTAAACTATCAAAACAGAGCGATCTACGATAATACACTAATTGGAAAATACAAACAAAGCGACCGATTAGGAACTGTGGTGCTGCAATGCCAGGTTTCGTTTTAAAAAAAACAAAAAAAACTCCAATGAAAATTGGAGTTTTTTGTTGTTGTAAAATATAAATTGTTAGCTGAGACTGTAAGCTGAGACTGAAAACTATTTCCCTTTCCTACGTCTGCGTTCTGCTTTAATCATAGATAATTCACGACTTGTTTGTCCTGCTACAGAAGTGTTTTCTTCTGCACGACGAATCAAGTACGGCATAACATCTTTTACAGGACCGAATGGCAAATATTTGGCAACATTATAACCGTTTTCGGCTAAGTTGTAACTGATATTATCACTCATTCCGTACAATTGACCAAACCAGATTCTGTTATCGTTTTTGGCAATTCCTTTGTTTTGCATCATTTCCATCAATTTATAAGAGCTCAATTCATTGTGAGTTCCTGCAAAAATGGACATCGTATCTAAATGTTCTAACATATAATGAACAGCTTCATCATAGTTAACGTCTGTTGCTTCTTTAGAAACACAAATTGGAGAAACGTAATTCTTTTCTTCAGCTCTCTTATTTTCTTTTTCCATATAAGCGCCACGAACCAGTTTCATTCCAATAAAAAAGCCTTCTTTTTTGGCAATATCATGCAATTTTTTCAAATAATCCAAACGATCCCAACGGTACATTTGTAAAGTATTGAAAACAATTGCTTTCTCTTTATTGTATTTACGCATCATATCGGTTACCAAGTCGTCTGCAGCATCCTGCATCCAGCTTTCTTCACCGTCAATTAATAAGGCAACGTCTTTTTTGTGTGCTTCACTGCAAACTTTATCAAAACGGGCTACTACTCTATCCCATTCTGCTTGTTCTGCAGGAGACAAGGTTTGTTGCTCTCCTAATTTTTCATAAAGTTCAAAACGACCTAAACCGGTAGGTTTAAAAACCGCAAACGGAATTGCTAAACGTTCTTTAGCAAATTCAATCGTTTTTAAAGTCATTTCTAAAGCAGCATCAAACTGCTCTTCTTCTTCTTTTCCTTCAACTGAATAATCTAAAACAGATGAAACGCCTTTGGTAAACATTTTGTCTACTACAGTAATACAATCGTCTTCGTTGATACCACCACAAAAATGGTCAAAAACAGTTGCACGGATTAATCCTTCTACTGGCAAATGTGCTTTAATAGCAAAATTAGTAACAGCCGTTCCTATCCTCACCAAGGGTTCACTGTCGATCATTTTAAAAAGAAAATAAGCTCTGTCAAGTTCCGTATCGCTTTTTAACGAAAATGCAACCTGAGTGTTATCGAATATTTTTTCCATTTAGGTTATTTTTTGTGCAAATATAGACAGAGTTTCAATATTATTTACTTAAAAATGCCTTATTTTGCGCTTTCAATTAACTAAAGAATTATGCAATCCATTCAAGCCAATAATTATCTGGTACATTTTAATCAAAATGCATACGAAGCTCTAAATGTACATTTAAGAGAAAATAAATATTCAAACCTGTTTATTGTAGTCGATAATCATACAAATGAGTATTGTTTGTCTAAGTTTTTACCTTTACTTGAAACGGATTTAACTATTGAAATAATTGAATTTGAGGCGGGTGAAATCAATAAAAATATTGATACCTGTATCGAAATCTGGAATGTTTTGACGGAACTTGGTGCGGATAGAAAATCACTTATAATTAATCTTGGTGGTGGTGTTGTAACCGATTTAGGCGGATTTGTAGCTTCGACTTTTAAACGTGGAGTTGACTTTATCAATATACCGACTACCTTATTATCTATGGTGGATGCCTCTGTTGGAGGAAAAACCGGAGTTGATTTAGGGAATCTGAAAAACCAAATTGGGGTTATTAACGTACCTCAGATGGTATTAATTGACACGCAATATCTGGAAACTTTATCGCAAAGCGAAATGCGTTCCGGTTTGGCTGAGATGTTAAAACACGGTTTAATCTATGATGCTCCTTATTGGAGACAATTTTTAGACCTGAAATCTATTGACTATGCTGATTTTGATGAATTGATTTATCGTTCTGTAGAAATTAAGAACGAAATTGTAATTCAGGACCCAACAGAAAAGAATATTCGTAAAGCATTGAATTTTGGTCATACATTGGGACATGCTATTGAAAGCTACTTTTTAGAAAGTGAAACTAAAAAAACCTTATTGCATGGGGAAGCAATTGCAGTAGGAATGATACTGGAAAGTTATATTTCATTGCAAAAAGAATTGATTACTGCTACAGAATATGCCGAAATCAAAACCGCTATTCAAAGTATATATGACGACGTGAAGTTTGATGATAAAGACATCGATCCGATCCTTGAATTGCTTATTCACGACAAAAAAAATGAGTACGGTACCATTCAATTTGCCTTGATTGAAGGGATAGGAAAAATAAAAATTAACCAATCCGTTGAAAATAAATTAATTCTAGACGCGTTTGAGGATTATAAATCTTAAACTTTTTTTAAGCAAAAGCTTTGCTTTAGCTGTATTTTATTTTTTACATTTGCCACGATGAAAACAAACAGAAAACAAAGACAATTTAGTTCTTATAGAAACCGCCTCAATAGTTCCTTGCTAAGGATGTTGAATCGTTTTTATAATAGCAAGAGTCCGTTTTGTTTTGATGTTTTTTTATGTTCAAAAGCAGAACACGAAAAACTGCCGATTATATTCGCCAATATTAGAGTTTGAATTTTAGATTTAGCACCGTTTACCTAAATTAAAAATACAATCTTAAATATTGAAAAATAAATGAATACAAAATATTCGGACTTAATAAATCAAACGTATTACTTCCCGCAAGAAGAATTTAAATTAAATAAAGACAACTTACAATTTCACAATATCGATTTGATGAAATTGGTGGAACAATACGGCACTCCATTAAAATTTACTTACCTGCCACAGATTTCGAACAACATCAATAAGGCAAAAGCCTGGTTCAGAAAATCTATGGAAAAAAACAAGTACGAAGCAAAGTATTACTATTGCTATTGTACAAAAAGCTCTCATTTTGAGTACATCATGAATGAAGCTTTCAAAAACAATATCCATATCGAAACATCATCTGCTTTTGATGTGAATATCGTGGAGAATTTGTTGGAAAACGGTAAGATAAACAAAAGTACGTATGTTATTTGTAACGGTTTTAAAAGAGACGAATACATCAGCAACATTGCGAGACTAATCAATAACGGACATAAAAACACTATTCCGATTATTGATAATTATGAAGAACTTGATTTGCTTCAGGCTGAAATAAAAGGAAAATTCAAAATTGGAATCCGTATTGCTGCCGAAGAAGAACCTAAATTTGAGTTTTATACTTCCAGATTAGGTATTGGATACAAAAATATCGTTGCTTTCTACAAGAAACAAATTCAGGAGAATGATAAATTAGAGCTGAAAATGCTTCACTTTTTCATTAACACCGGAATAAATGATACGGCTTATTACTGGAACGAATTGGTGAAATGTATCAAAGTATACATTGCACTAAAAAAAGAATGCCCTGGTCTTGATGGCTTGAATATTGGTGGTGGTTTCCCTATTAAAAATTCATTGGCCTTTGAATATGACTACCAATATATGATTGATGAAATTATCAATCAGATTAAAATTGCCTGTGACGAAGCAGAAGTAGATGTTCCGAACATTTTTACTGAATTTGGTTCCTTTACTGTTGGAGAAAGCGGTGGCGCTATCTATCAGATTTTGTACCAAAAACAACAAAATGACAGAGAAAAATGGAACATGATTGACTCTTCATTCATTACCACTTTGCCAGATACATGGGCTATCAACAAACGTTTTATCATGCTGGCGGTAAACCGCTGGAACGATACTTACGAGCGGGTTCTGTTAGGAGGTTTAACTTGTGATAGCGATGATTATTACAACTCCGAGCAAAACATGAACGCCATTTATTTACCTAAATACAACAAAGAAAAACCATTGTATATTGGTTTCTTTAATACAGGTGCTTATCAGGAAACAATTGGAGGTTACGGAGGTTTACACCACTGCCTTATTCCACAGCCCAAACACATCCTTATAGATCGAGACGAAAACGGAATTTTGGCTACTGAAGTTTTTTCAGAACAACAAACTTCTGATGATGTATTGAAGATATTAGGCTACTCTAAAAAAATATAAAAAAAGCTGCAAATTGATGATTTAATATCTTTAAAATTATTAATTTGCAGTATCATCTAAAAGGTTAAACTTTTAATTCAAAATAAAAAAACAAAAAAAACAAGAAAATGAAAGGACCAATCAGTCAGTTTATTGAAAAACATTATTTGCACTTTAATTCTGCTTCTTTAGTTGATGCTGCAAAGGCATACGAACAACAATTGGCAAATGGAGCTAAGATGATGGTAAGTATGGCTGGCGCTATGAGTACAGCAGAAATTGGTAAAATTTTTGCCGAAATAATCAGACAAGATAAAGTACAGATTATTTCATGTACCGGAGCCAATCTGGAAGAAGATATCATGAACTTAGTAGCTCATTCTCATTACGAAAGAGTTCCTAATTACCGTGATTTAACACCGGAAGACGAATGGGCATTACTGGAAAGAGGATTAAACCGTGTTACCGATACTTGCATTCCTGAACATGAAGCATTTCGTCGTTTGCAAAAACACATTTACAAAATCTGGAAAGATGCTGATGACAAAGGAGAACGTTATTTTCCGCATGAATTCATGTATAAAATGTTATTATCCGGCGTATTAGAAGAATACTACGAAATAGATTTAAAAGATAGCTGGATGTATGCAGCTGCTGAGAAAAATTTACCTATCATTGTTCCGGGTTGGGAAGATAGCACAATGGGTAACATTTTTGCCTCATATGTAATTAAAGGTGAGTTAAAAGCCTCTACCATGAAATCAGGAATCGAATACATGACATTCCTTGCTGATTGGTATCCGAAAAATAGCACTAACGGAATTGGATTTTTCCAAATTGGTGGTGGTATTGCAGGAGATTTCCCTATCTGTGTGGTACCAATGTTGTACCAGGATATGGAAATGCATGATATCCCGTTTTGGAGTTATTTCTGCCAAATTTCAGATTCAACAACCAGTTATGGTTCGTACTCTGGAGCAGTTCCAAACGAGAAAATCACTTGGGGTAAATTAGACATCAAAACCCCTAAATTTATTATTGAGTCGGATGCTACAATCGTTGCTCCGTTAATTTTTGCATATTTATTAGATTTATAGGATAATTTTATGAAAAGAGTTATAGTAGACTACGCTAAACTTACCAACGAAATTTTAAACCTTTTGGTAGAGAAATTTCCTGATGGTTATGATGATTCGGATGTTATCCGTTTTAGAAATGCTAAAAACGAATTGATCGAAGCGGTTGAAGTTCGTACTGAAGACACTATTTATTTAGTGAAAATTAGTACCAAACTTGCAGACAGAATCGAAAACTACGACGAAGATGATGATATCGACGTTGATGTAGATACTATCGAGCCGGTAAAAGGTCTTGATCTTGATGATGATATTGATGAGGACGAAGATGAAGATACACAAGACAAACCAGACTCTGACGGTGGAGATGACGATGATGACGACGAAGATAAAGAAGACATCGCTGATGACGACGACGATGAAGACGATGAAGATTAATTTATCTCTTTCTTAATAAACTAAAGGAACTCTATTCGGGTTCCTTTTTTTATTATTTCCTTATAAAACTTATTATTATTTATAAGAAAAATACTATATTTACATAATTCTAAAGTACTAGCGCCAGATGAATTCACAGATACTACATGCCAAACTAAAAGAAAATTTTGGATTTGAAAAGTTCAGACCCAATCAGGAAACGATTATAAACACGATACTTTCCGGTCAGGATACACTGGCTATTATGCCAACCGGAGGAGGAAAATCAATCTGTTTTCAGTTACCGGCGCTAGTGCTTCCCGGAATTACCATTGTTGTTTCCCCACTGATTGCGTTGATGAAAGATCAGGTAGACAGTCTGAAAACGAATGGTATTTCGGCCTGTTATATTAATAGTAGTCAATCTTCTGAAGAACAGCGATTTTACATCGATCACCTAAAGTCAAATACGATTAAACTGGTGTATATAGCCCCAGAAAGTTTGTCTTATTTGGATGCGGTTTTTAATGAGTTAACAATCAGCTTAATCGCTATAGATGAGGCACATTGTATTTCGTCATGGGGTCATGATTTTCGTCCGGCCTATACCAATTTAGGGTATTTGAAAAGCCGCTTCCCTTCTACTCCAATTCTGGCATTGACCGCTACAGCTGATAAAGCAACGCGTACGGATATTACAAAACAGTTAAATTTAAGAAACCCAAAAACTTTTGTAGCTTCTTTTGACAGGAAAAATCTAAGTCTTGAAGTGCGTCCTGCTTTGGATCGTATCAAACAAATTACAGATTTTATTGAAAAGCGACCAAACGAATCGGGAATCGTATACTGTCTAAGTCGTAAAACCACAGAAGAATTAGCCGATAAACTTCGAAAGAAAGGAATTTTAGCAAAAGCGTATCATGCGGGTTTAGAGAATAAGCTACGGGCAAAAACACAAGATGAATTTATAAACGATGATTGTCAGGTGGTTTGTGCGACAATTGCATTCGGAATGGGGATTGATAAATCCAATGTGCGTTGGGTGGTGCATTACAATCTTCCCAAAAATATTGAAGGCTATTATCAGGAAATTGGACGTGCCGGTCGTGATGGATTGCCGTCTGAAACTGTTTTATTTGAAAGTTATGCCGATGTGATTCAGCTCCAGAAGTTCGCGTCAGAAGGTCTAAACGCCGATGTGCAATTGGCAAAACTGGAACGAATGAAGCAATATGCCGATGCTTTAAGCTGTAGGCGCAAAATTCTGCTCTCGTATTTTGGTGAGTTGGTTACGGAGAATTGTGGTAATTGTGATATTTGTAAAAATCCTCCCGTTTTCTTTGACGGAACAATTTTAGCACAGAAAGCATTGTCAGCGATTATCCGTTTGCAGGAATCTGAACCCTTGGCTGTAATTGTTGATTTTTTAAGAGGCTCAAAAAACGCGTATATCTACGAAAAAAATTATCAAACGCTAAAAACGTACGGAATTGGCGCTGATATTTCCTGGTACGATTGGAATCAGTATTTAATACAACTAATCAATTTAGGATATTGCGAAATTGCCTTTCATCAACACAATAAAATTTTACTAACACCCTTTGCAAAGAAAGTGTTGTTTGAAGGCGAAAAAGTTAAACTGACAACCGTTGTCAAAAAAGTGATCGACAAAAACGCTATAAAAGAAGAAAAAGCAACAGTTGCCAAAAATTCTCTTTTTGAAACGCTTCGAAAATTGCGTTACGAAATTGCGCAGGAAGAAGAAGTTCCGGCTTATGTAATTTTTAGTGATGCCGCCTTACGTCAAATGGAAACCGTTCGCCCAATGAGTGATGAAGAATTTTTGACTATTGATGGTGTTGGAAAAGTCAAACTTGAAAAATATGGATCAGAGTTCATAGACGCGATTATTGATTTTTATAAAAAGAAAAAGACCAACACAAAAACCAAAAAAGAAAGCAATACCTATAAAGCAACTTTAGAATTATTCCAAAGCGGTAGCTCTGTTGAAGAAATCGCCTTCAAAAGAAAACTCGGACTTTCGACAATAGTCTCACATTTGGCCAAATTATATGTGGAGGGCTATGATATTGACTTAAGCAAGTTTGTTACTTCTAAAGAAATTGCTCTATTAGAAAGAGCGCAAATAAAATTAGAAAATCCTACTGCTCTAAAACCTTATTTTGATCATTTTGAAGGAAGTATTTCGTATGATAAAATCAGATTGGGTCTTGCGGTTATTGAGAGGTATAATAAAAAGTAGGGCGCGTGCGCTTCGACTTCGCTCAGCGTGACAGAAAGAAAATTAGGTTTGTTTTTTGTTTATAGATTAGGGTTCGGTGTTATTGGTTAAGAAATAAAATGATCACAACAGATAGAATATTTTAAACGATTTGTCACTCTGAGCGAAGTCGAAGGCTATTTAAGTAATAAAGGGCTTCGACTTCGCTCAGCCTGACAGTAAGGGAATTAGTTTTGTTTTTTGTTTATGCTTATGGTTCGGTGTTATTGGTTAAAAAATAAAATGATCACAACAGATAGAAAATTTAAAACGATTTGTCGCCCTGAGCGAAGTCGAAGGCTATTTAAGTAATAAAGGGCTTCGACTTCGTTCAGCCTGACAGTAAGGGAATTAGTTTTGTTTTTTGTTTATGCTTATGGTTCGGTGTTATTGGGGTAAAAATAAAATGATCACAACAGATAGAAAATTTAAAACGATTTGTCACCCTGAGCGAAGTCGAAGGCTATTTAAGTAAAAAGGGGCTTCGACTTCGCTCAGCCTGACAGTGGGGTTTGCTGTTGATAGGTTAGCAATAAAATTACCGTATAGCGCACCACTTTATCTACAACTAAATTTTCAGAGTTTCACCAAAAAAAAATCCCAAACCCCAACCTACAAAGATTGGAATTTGGAATTTATAAAATTGGAATTTAAATTCCCCCAGGAATTTAGTTTCTGATTAATTTTTTGTATTTCAAACGTTTTGGAGTTAAATCACCACCTAAACGTTTCTTTTTGTTTTCTTCGTATTCAGAGAAACCACCTTCGAAATAGTACACTTCAGATTCTCCTTCAAAGGCAAGAATGTGAGTACAAATTCTGTCCAGGAACCATCTGTCGTGTGAAATTACTACAGCACAACCAGCGAAGTTTTCAAGACCCTCCTCAAGTGCACGAAGTGTATTTACATCCAAATCATTCGTAGGTTCGTCTAATAAAAGCACGTTTCCTTCTTCTTTTAGTGTCATTGCCAAGTGCAAACGGTTACGCTCACCACCCGAAAGCATAGCAACTTTTTTGTTCTGATCGCTTCCTCCAAAGTTAAAACGGCTTAGGTAAGCACGAGAGTTTACCTGACGTCCGCCCATCATGATTAATTCCTGACCATCGCAGAAATTTTCCCAGATTGTTTTGTTTGGGTCAATGTTAGAGTGTGATTGATCTACGTAAGCGATTTTTACGGTTTCTCCAACAGAAAATTCTCCGCTGTCGGTTTCCTGCTCTCCCATAATCATTCTGAAAATAGTAGATTTACCGGCACCGTTTGGTCCGATAATTCCAACGATTCCGGCTTGTGGTAAAGTGAAATTCAAATTATCATACAATAATTTATCTCCAAATGCTTTCGCAACATTTTTAGCTTCAATTACATTTGTTCCTAAACGAGGTCCGTTTGGAATATAGATTTCCAGATTTTCATCCAGTTGTTTTTGATCTTCGTTTAATAATTTGTCGTAATTCTGTAAACGTGCTTTTTGTTTTGTCTGACGCCCTTTTGCTCCTTGACGAACCCAGTCCAACTCACGCTCTAAGTTTTTACGACGTTTAGAAGCTACTTTTTCTTCTAATGCCATTCTGCTTGATTTTTGATCCAACCAAGAAGAATAATTTCCTTTCCATGGAATACCTTCTCCTCTGTCTAATTCAAGAATCCAACCCGCTACATTATCCAGGAAGTATCTATCGTGCGTTACCGCGATAACAGTTCCGGCATATTGCGCTAAGTGTTGCTCTAACCAAAGTACACTTTCCGCATCTAAGTGGTTGGTAGGCTCATCCAATAACAATACATCAGGTTGTTGCAATAACAAACGACATAAAGCTACACGACGACGCTCTCCTCCAGAAAGGTTTTTGATTGGCGTATCTCCGTCCGGAGTACGTAAAGCATCCATTGCGATTTCTAATTTGGTATCAATTTCCCAAGCTCCAAGCGCATCAATTTTATCTTGTAAAGCTGCTTGACGGTCCATTAATTTGTCCATTTTATCCGCATCTTCGTAATTTTCAGGAAGACCAAATAAATCATTAATGTTGTTGTATTCTTCTAAAACTGCCATGGTTTCGGCAACTCCTTCACGAACAATATCAATAACTGTTTTCGTTTCATCTAATTGTGGTTCTTGCTCTAAATAACCAACAGTATAACCCGGAGCAAAAACTACATCACCCTGATAATTTTTATCAACTCCGGCGATAATCTTCAAAAGAGAAGATTTTCCGGAACCATTTAAACCTAAAATACCAATTTTAGCTCCGTAAAAAAAGCTTAAATAAATATTCTTTAGTACTTGTTTGTCACTGCTTGAGTAGGTTTTACTCAATTTTGACATGGAGAAAATTACTTTCTTATCGTCTGACATTATGATCTATTTTTTAAATTTCTATATTTTTATTTTAAACTCTACCTTTTAAAGCATTAAAAACCCATGCATTAGCAAAGAAACCAACACCTACAGCTCCAAATCCCCAACCCGAAACATCACTATATCTAAAAGCTCCAAGACCTATTAATAACAATCCCATAAGTATCATTATAAAAGTAGCCCATCCTAAAACAGTATTTTTATTCATTCCCATAATTGTGAATTATTTTTTAATCTAGATTATTTTTTATTTTTTTGGAAATGCAAATATCGTGAATTTTCATGGCTTAATTAAATATTTTGTAAAGCATTTCTTTTAACAAATCTGATTGTGGCAATGCATTCGCCCCAACTCCTTTACTTTTTACATCAATATCGCGTAATGCGCCTATAATTTGACTTACTTTTCGCATCGGGTAATTCTTTATTGCCAGGTCGTATTCCTTTAAAAAATAAGGATTTACTCCGATGGCTGTAGCTACATTTTTAGGATTCTTGTCTTTGAGTCCGTGGTATTTCAGCAGTTGTATAAAAAATCCAAATACCAGTCCGGTTGTCATTACCAGCGGGTATTCTTTTGGATTGTGAGCAAAGTTTTCTGCAATCTTGTAGGCTTTAATCTGATTGCGTTCTCCGATTGCCTTTCTTAATTCAAAAACATTGTAGTCTTTACTAAAACCGATATTTTCTTCAATATGTTGTGGTGTAATTACAGTTCCTTGCGGTAAAATAATCTGTAATTTCTCAAGTTCATTATTGATTTTACTTAAATCGGTACCTAAAAATTCAACCAGCATGGCATTTGCTTTCGGATCAATTGTATATTTTTTTCCCGCTAATACCCTTTTGATCCAGTCACCAACCTGATTTTCGTATAATTTTTTACTTTCAAATACAACTCCTTTTTGAGCTAATAGTTTGGTTACTTTTTTACGTTTATCAAGTGTTTTGTATTTGTAGCAAAAGACTAAAACGGTCGTTTCCATTGGATTAGCGACATAAGATTCTATTTTGTCAATATTTCTGGATAAGTCCTGCGCTTCTTTTACTATAACAACCTGACGATCAGCCATCATCGGATAGCGCTTAGCCGTTGAAACAATATCTTCGACAGAAACATCTCTTCCGTATAAAACAGTCTGGTTGAATCCTTTCTCCTCTTCTGCAAGTAGATTTTTCTCCATGTACTCCGCTAACTTATCAATATAATAAGGCTCTTCACCCATTAAAAAATAAATTGGCTTAATATTTCCGGCTTTTATATCATTTACAATTTTTACAACTTCATCCATTCATTTTGATGTTTCAAGTTGCAGGTTTCAAGTTTACGCTCCAATAACTTGAAACTTTAAACTTGAAACCTGCAACAATTTTATATTTTTGCTTTATGCTAAAATTAAATTTCCCTACTTATACTTTCCGATTCAAAAATAGCGAAAATAAAGTGTCTATTTTTGATGAAATCAGGAAAAAATTCATCATTCTTACCCCGGAAGAATGGGTGCGTCAGCATGTCGTCCATTTTTTAATGAAGGAGAAAAAATACCCCAAATCACTTATAAATGTAGAAAAAGCCCTGACAGTCAACGGATTGCGAAAGCGTTACGATGTTGTGGTCTTTAATTCTGATGGTTCTATACATATATTGGTAGAGTGCAAAGCTCCTGAAGTAAAAATATCGCAGGCAACTTTTGACCAGATTGCCCGTTATAATATGACAATGCAGGCACGGTTTTTGAATGTTACGAACGGTCTGAATCATTATTATTGTCAAATGGACTTTGAAAACGAGAAATATGCGTTTTTACCATCGCTTCCGGACTATAAATAAATTTAATAAATTATAAAAAAATACTTTTGGATAAAATAGCAGTCGTAATTTTAAATTGGAATGGAGTAAAATTGTTAGAGCAGTTTTTGCCTTCTGTCATCCAATTTTCGGCAGAAGCCACTATTTATGTTGCAGATAATGCTTCAACGGACAGTTCTATAAATTTCGTCAAAGAAAACTTCCCAACCATAAAGATTGTCAAAAATGATGGTAATCATGGTTTTGCGAAAGGATACAACGATGCTTTACAACATATTGATGCCGAACTATACGCTTTAGTCAATTCAGATATCGAGGTAACAGAAAATTGGTTGAAACCTATTATAGAAATGTTTGACGATGAAAAGCAAACGGCTATTATTCAACCTAAAATTCTGGACTTTAAAAATAAAGAATATTTCGAATACGCCGGTGCAGCGGGTGGTTTTTTGGACAAATATGGCTATCCTTACTGTCGTGGACGTATTTTTGAAACGATTGAGAAAGACAATGGGCAATACGATGATAATTGCGAATTATTCTGGGCTTCCGGCGCTTGTTTTTTTATTAGAAGTAAGGTTTATCACGAATTAGAAGGCTTTGATGCTGCTTTTTTTGCGCATCAGGAGGAAATCGATTTGTGCTGGCGTGCTTTAAATGAAGGGTATATTATTAAATACAATTCACAATCGATAGTGTATCATGTGGGAGGCGCGACATTACAACAAGGGAATCCAAGAAAAACGTATCTGAATTTCAGGAATTCGTTGCTAATGATGGTGAAAAACCTTCCGAAAAAAGGGTTGCTCTCCACTCTTTTCATCCGAATGGTTTTAGACGGAATTGCGGGAGTACGTTTTCTTTTTCAAGGAAAATTTCAACATACTATTGCGATTTTGAAAGCACATTTCTCATTTTATGGCCTGTTTTTTGCGTATAAAAGAAAAAGAAAAGATTTTCAGATCCAACAATACTATAGTGTCAAAAGTATCGTTTACTTGTATTACGTGGAAAAATTGACATTATTTAAAGAAATCTTTAACAGAATTCAATATATTAAAAACTAAATTTGTAATCAACGTCTAATTAAATTAAAATTATGAGAAAAATAGTAATTGCACTATCCGTATTAATGGCTTTAACATCGTGTGTTTCGAAGAAACAATACGCGGCATTAGAAGCTAAAAACAAAGAGACTCAAGACTTATTAAATTCTTGTACTGTAAAACTTAATTCATGTTTGGAAGAGAAAGCGGGCTTAGCAGCTACTGCTGAAAGTTATAAATCACACAATCAGGACTTAATAAACAGTTCGAAAGATTTGACTGTATTAACTACAAAAGGAGCTGAAAATCTGGAGAAATCTTTAGAAAGTTTAAAAGAGAAAGATTTAAAAATATCAAGACTTCAAGATGCTTTAACTAAAAAAGACAGTGTGACGTTGGCTTTAGTAACAAGCTTAAAAGGAGCAGTTGGAATCAACGATCCGGACATCGAAATCAACGTTGAAAAAGGAGTTGTATTTATTTCTATTGCAGATAAATTATTATTTAAAAGTGGTAGTTATGACGTAAGTGATAAAGCAAAAACAGTTTTAGCTAAAGTGGCTAAAGTTGTAAATGACAAACCGGACTTTGAATGTATGGTTGAAGGTCATACAGATGACGTTCCTTACAAAAGCAACGGAATTATCTTAGACAACTGGGATTTAAGTGTGAAACGTTCTACTGCTATTGTACGTGTATTAACAAATGATCTTGGTGTAAATCCAGCGAAATTAATTGCTGCAGGTAGAAGTTCATATGTGCCTTTAGTTGCAAATGACACTCCTGAAAATAAAGCTCGTAACAGAAGAACTCGTATTGTGGTTATGCCAAAAATCGATCAATTCTACGATATGATTGAAAAAGAAATGAAAAAACAATCGAAATAATTCTTTATTTCCATATCATTTTTAAACAGAAAAAGCAGGTCGAACGACCTGCTTTTATGTATTCTTAACTTTGTTTAATAACCAATTAAATATAAATCAAGAATAGCATTATTTTTAATTAACTAACTAAATTTTAACTGATATTAAAGTTAGTTATTATTTTTAAATTACGATACGTTTTAAGTTTTTTTTTACAAAAGCACTATTAAGGTTTCAATTTATAGCTGCAAATTAGATTTTTATTGCTGTATTGTATCGTTTAACAGCAGTTTATCTCCCACTTTCTTTTCTTTCCATTTACTCAGAAAAACAATGTTTTCAATATTTGAGTTGCTCTCCTACTTGTAAATGTATAAACGGTCCGTCTGAAAGCGTATTCCGGATTACTCAGTTTTTTAAATAAAAGAAAAATGGTTTAATTAATTCACAAGTAAATTAATCAAACCATTCTTTATTATCTTAAAATTGTATTCTTTTATTTTTTACAGAATATCAATATCTCCTTTTCCTTCTCTGATAATTACAGGCTCATGTTCAGATAAATCTATAATTGTTGAACCAACGTTATCTCCATAACCTCCGTCAATAACAAGATCTACCAGGTTTTGCCATTTTTCAAAAATGAGTTCCGGATCTGTTGTGTATTCAATTACATCATCCTCATCGCGTATCGAAGTAGAAACAATTGGGTTTCCTAACTGTCTTACTATTTCTAAAACAATATTATTATCCGGCACACGAATACCGACAGTGGTTTTCTTCTTAAATTCTTTTGGCAAATTGTTATTTCCCGGCAAAATAAAAGTATAAGGCCCAGGCAACGCTCGTTTCAGGATTTTAAATGTTGACGTATCAATTTGTCTCACATAATCGGATAAATTGCTTAAATCATGACAAATGAAGGAGAAGTTTGCTTTCTCCAGCTTTACGCCTTTTATTTTTGCTATTTTTTCCAACGCACGGGAATTGGTAATATCACAACCCAATCCGTACACTGTATCGGTCGGATAAATCACCAGACCACCATTCTGAAGTACTTTTACCACTTTGGCTATCGCAGCTTCACTTGGTTTATCGGGGTATATTTTTATAAATTCTGCCATGAGTTTTTTTTGTTTAAAGTTTCTGGTTTTACGTTTAAAGTTTCACGTTTTACGTTTCATGTTTTACGTTTAAGGACTTGTGATGAGAACTTGAAACTTTAAACCTGAAACTTAAAACAAATTACTCGTTATCCTACCACATCTAATTTAGCAAATCGAAGTAATAATTTCTTGAGTCCGCCTACTTCAAATTTAATTTCGGCTTTTTTGTCGGGGCCAACTCCTTCCAAATTGACTACCTCTCCTCTACCAAAACGTTCGTGCATTACGACATTTCCGATTGTCAATTTATTATCGAATAAATTCGGAGCGCTACTGTTTGGATTTGTTCCCACAACAGGTTTCAACTTGCGGACATTTGAATCCGGTCTTGGCTCATTATTGGTGTGCTGTTTTGGAGGAGTACTTCCAATCGGTTTTGCTAGTCGCAATTTTGATTTGTCAATATCTCCAAAAATATCACCGTCAATCGGGGATTTGTATCTGTAATTCGTTTCTGCCGGAGTTAAATATTCCAGGTATTGCCCATCAATTTCTTCAATAAATCGGGAAGGTTCACTATCGGTTAATTTTCCCCAACGGTAACGTGATTGTGCATACGTTAAGTACGCCTGATGCTCGGCACGTGTCAGGGCAACGTAAAATAAACGTCGCTCTTCTTCCAGTTCGCTTCTGGTACTCATACTCATGGCGCTCGGAAACAAATCTTCTTCCATTCCGACTGCAAAAACATGAGGAAATTCCAATCCTTTTGCTAAGTGAATGGTCATTAAAGCGACACGATCTTCATCGGTTGTATCGTTGTCTAAGTCGGTAGCAAGGGCAACATCCTGCATAAATTCAGACAAAGCACCTCTTGCGCCGTCAATTTCTCTTTGGCCTTCGGTGAAGTCTTTTATACCGTTTAAAAGCTCCTCGATATTTTGAACTTTAGCCATTCCTTCCGGAGTAGCATCTTTTTTAAGCTCTTGTACTAAACCTGTTTTTTTGGCTACGTGGTCTGTAATATAAAAAGCATCCTGATTCTGATCAATAACCTGAAAACTCTGAATCATGGTCACGAAATCTTTCAACTTGTTTTTTGTTCCTGTATTCAGTTTCAAATCAATTTTATCGATGTTTACCATTATTTCCCAAATCGATCTTTTATAATGATTGGCAGCAATAGTTAATTTTTCGACTGTTGTATCTCCAATTCCACGAGCCGGATAATTGATCACACGTATCAATGCTTCTTCGTCTTTTGGATTAATAACCAAACGCAAATAACACAAAACGTCTTTGATTTCTTTACGTTGGTAGAAAGACAAACCACCATAAATTCGATACGGAATATCGCGTTTTCTCAAAGCATCCTCCATCGCACGCGACTGCGCATTGGTACGATACAAAATAGCGAAGGAACCATTATGCAACTGATTTTGCATTTTTTGTTCGAAAATTGTACTGGCCACAAAACGACCTTCCTCGGCATCGGTTAAACTTCGGTGTACTTTGATCTTTGGTCCGAAATCATTTGCGGTCCAAACGATTTTATCCAGTTTCGTTTTATTCTTATCGATAATGGTATTGGCCGCTTCTACAATATTTCGGGTAGAACGGTAGTTTTGTTCCAATCGGAACATTTTTACCCCTTCATAATCCTTCTGAAAATTCAGAATGTTATTGATATTCGCTCCACGGAAAGCATAAATACTTTGCGCATCATCACCTACCACACAAATATTTTGAAATTTATCTGATAATGCTCTTACAATCAAATATTGAGAGTGATTGGTATCCTGGTACTCATCAACCAAAATATATCTAAAACGGTTTTGGTATTTTGATAAAACCTCGGGAAAACGGGTTAACAATTCGTTGGTTTTCAACAACAAATCATCAAAGTCCATTGCTCCGGCTTTGAAACATCTTTCAACATATTGCTGATAAATTTCTCCTAACCTAGGTCTTTTAGCCATAGCATCGGCTTCTTGCAACTCAGGATCGTTGAAGTAGGCTTTAACCGTAATTAAACTGTTTTTATAATTTGAAATTCGGCCTAGAATCTGTTTTGGTTTATAGACATCGCGATCCAATTGCATTTCTTTAATAATCGAAGAAATCAACCTTGCGGAATCCTGCGAGTCATAAATCGTAAAATTTGACGGGTATCCCAAATGGTCTGATTCGGCACGAAGGATACGGGCAAAAATAGAGTGAAATGTCCCCATCCAAAGGTTCTTTGCCTCAGCAGATCCTACGATATCAGAGATCCTGTGTTTCATTTCACGAGCTGCTTTGTTCGTAAAAGTCAACGACAATATATTAAAAGCATCAACACCCTGATGCATCAGATAAGCAATTCTAATGGTAAGAACACGGGTTTTTCCTGAACCTGCACCAGCAATAATAATCATTGGCCCGTCTTTTTGTAAAACGGGTTCTCTTTGCGCTTCGTTTAGCTGGTCAATATAATTTTGCATGAAATTTTTCTATTTAGGCAAAAATAAGAATTCTAGTTTTAATAAGCTAGTAAGTTTCTGAGGTTCTAAACAATAAAACGTGCTTATTTTATATTCTCTTTTGAAGTAAAAGACGCTCTAAACAGAAGATCTTGACTTTTTCTAAAAAGGTTGTGAGAAATGTTAAAATTTCAGGCAAAATAACAGGATTTATTTGAATAAAATTTTACTTTTATCTTAACTATAAAAAACTGTCTATGAAGAAATTTTACCTACTATTACTTTTATTTTTAAGTTTAAAATTACTGGCTCAAAACCCGGGACTAGATCCTACTTTTAACCCCAAAGATGATGGAGTTTATCAACAAAAAAATGGATCCGGTGCGGTTCTGCTTCCAAACAATAAAATACTAAGTGTCTATAAAAATGGACAGGTTGAATGTAATGTATTGCTTTTGAATCCGGATGGAAGCCGGGATAATACTTTTAATACGACGGCTTCTTTTTCATCAAAAGACATTCGGATATTTGCTAAATCAGATGGTGCTTTTTTAACGCTTGATTACAGCGGTAAATTAAAAGCTTTTCATGCAGATGGAACGCTTAACGCAGGTTTTACTATTACAACTATAAAAAACACCAATACCGATACTTATAGAATCAATGATATCATTTATCAAGAGGATGGGAAAATCATTCTCTACGGTGCGTTTGATACTTTGAATGACGTTTATGCGGTAGGTTTTGTGCGCTTAAATGCGGACGGAAGTCTTGATCCTACTTTTAAATGGAAATCTGCCGGTAAAAAAATAGTGATCCAGAATGATGGAAATTATGTGGCTGTAGGCGGAACAAGACCATCACGATATTTTGCTGATGGGAAAATGGATTCAAGCTTTAAAATAATTGCTACTATCGATCCTGTGCAAAAATTTGTGACGAATGGCTTTGAAACGGCAGATAATAGTACTATCGATGACATAGCCGTGCAGCCTGATGGAAAAGTAATAGCAGTTGGATGTAATTATGTCGAGAACGGCAGAACCATTTCTTACTCTATTGTTAGGCTAAATGCAAATGGGACAAGAGATACGGGATTTAAATTATTTACAGACAGAGAGCAAAGAATAAGAAAAGTTTATATACAAAAAGACAATAAAATCATCCTTAATATTGACTATTATAAATTTATCCGATTAAATCCTGATGGATCAACAGATCCCACTTTTAAATACACCAATACAGTAGGTTTCCTAAACGAAGGAGTTTTGCACTTTCAAGGGGATAAAATAATTATCAGTGCTCGTTTTAAAGACAGTCAAGGAATTACAAGAGCTGATATACATCGAATAAATGTTGATGGAAGTCTTGATTTGACTTTTAATCCGCATTCAGGTCCTAATTTATTTTTTAATGAAACGTCTCCTTTTTTATCGAAAGTACTATTAGATCAAAAGGTTTTATTAGTTGGGAATTTTACAACCTACAATGATACTCCGGTGAGAAATATATGCCGACTCAATCAAAACGGTACCTACGATCCAAGTTTTAAGCTGGATCCAAAGATTCGAATATTAGCGGATACAGACAGTTCATATCGCATTTTGGAGCAGAAAGACGGAAAAATTATATTGGTTCATAATGGTACGCTGTTGATAGATGGTCGTGCAACCTCTATCATTAGATTAAAACCTGATGGTACTATTGATGCTACTTTTAACATAGATCAGTATGTGTCCTACAACCCATCTGATATCCAACTTTTAAGTAATGGAAAAATTCTAATGATAGGTGAAAACGGTGTTTTTATTAACACAGCAGGAAGTTATTATTCCTTTAATATCATTCAACTTAATTCAGATGGTTCACTTGATAATGGTTACAAAAGTGTCCAATACAAAAAGCCATTTAGAATAGCTCCTTTGTCCGATAATAAAGTTTTAGTTTCCTTTCTGGATTACAATCCAAATTATACCTATTATCCGGTTATAAAATTAAATGAAGACGGCACGAAAGACAGTTCTTTCAAATCCGGAATTTATCCTTATTCCAAAATAAAAGAACTAAATGATGGTAAACTATTAATTACCTACTATGATCGATATCGTACTGGTTCCAATGGTGAAGATCTTTATTTGACAAGAGTAAATTCTAATGGTTCGGCTGATCCTACCTTTAGCACTTATTCTTTTGCTTCAAGTAAAGTTAATCGTTCTGATTTTTATGAAAATGGGGAGATTAATCTATTCTTAGCTACTTACGCTACTGACTCAACAAAAAAAGTAACGCTTAGTTCGGATGGAAAATTAACAAACAGTACGACCTATAATAGCTCTAAAGAGTTTGCGATTCAAAACTGTGAAGATTTACTTTTTTACGGTTATTTTGATAAACTTGATGGTGTTAACAAAAGTGGAATTGTTCGCTACAAGACGTCCAACAGTACTTCAAGTTCAAATCCAGCTGGCGAAATTTATCAACCTTTCACAAATGGACAGACTTTGGCAGATCTTAAAGTGGATGGAATAGCTTTAAAATGGTACACTTTGCAAAGTGATTGCGGTATCAACAATAAAACAACAAACAAAAGTGCCGCAGATACTGAAACTTTGTTGCCTGCTACAACACTTTTGGTTAACGGAACAACCTATTACGCATCACAAAGTATAAATGGTGTAGAAAGCAGCTATAGGCTTCCGATAACCGTATATTCTGCTACACTTGGAGTAAAAGAAAACAATCTGCCTAATTTGGTGACTTATCCAAATCCGGTAAAAGAATATTATACCATTTCCAATCGTGAGGATATTACCGAAGTTCAGGTTTACAATATCCTGGGGCAACTTCAATTTAATCGTACTTATAACAAAAACAGTGTAGAAATTGATTTTACAGCTTTAAAATCAGGTCTGTATTTTGTGAAGGTATATTCGGAGGGTAAAAGTGATACTCTGAAGGTTATTAAAAATTAGAATACCACTTTTTTAAAGTTATTAAAGTACAAAGGCTCTAAGTTTCTAAGTTTTTCTTTAAAAGAAATCTCAGAAACTTAGAGCCTTATTATCTTAGCCTCTTTACTTATAAAATACGTCGTAAGCAAAACGGATCAAAGTGCCAATTACCACCACCAGGAAGAAGATCCTTATAAATCCGTTTCCTTTATTGATGGCCAGTTTGGCGCCAACCCACCCTCCTATTCCATTACAAATGGCCATTGGGATGGCAATTGTCCAGATGATTTTTCCTTTTATCATAAACAGACAAATTGAACCAAAATTGGTTGCCAGATTGACCATTTTCGCATTCGCGGAAGCGTGAAGAAAATCGAAACCTAAAAGCGCTATAAAAGCCACAACCAGAAAACTTCCTGTGCCTGGCCCGATAAAGCCGTCGTAGAATCCAATAATTATACTTATTACAACAGCATACATAATTTGGGTTCTTGCTGAATGGTCTTTGGCAACCTGCTGTCCGAAGTTTTTCTTTACATAAGTATAGATAAACAACAATGACAAAACAACCAATAATAGCGGTTTCATAAAGTCATTACTGACAAGGGTTAGAATAGTCGAACCCAAAAAAGCTGACGGGACTGCCAGCGCCATCATAATCAGTAATAATCGCCACTGAATTACGACATTTTTCAGGTATTGAAAAGCGGCTACCGCAGTTCCGCTAAAAGCTGGAATTTTTAAAGTTCCGATCACGGTAGAAACAGGTAAATTGGGTAGCAAAATTAAGCCCATTGGTGTTTGAATCAACCCTCCTCCTCCAACTATGGCATCAATAAATCCTGCAGCAAAGGCAGCTAAACAAAGTAAAATAATTAAGTAGGATTCCATTTTGGTTGGGTATCAGCAGGTTTAATAAATCGGGAACAAAAGTAACCTTCCATTTTGTTTATTACAATAATTTTAAAGTGGATTTCTCCTCAAAAAGTATATTTTTGTTGAAAAATTACGAAAATGGATTTTACACGAATTATAGAATTAGCCAGTTATACTTTACCAGCTATCGTTACCGGATTTGTAGCCTACAGTTTTTTTGAATTACATATTAAAAACAACGATAGAAAACGTGCTTTTTTATTAAACAAACAGGCTCATAAAGAATCCTTACCAATACGTTTACAGGCATACGAGCGTATGACCTTGTACTTAGAACGTATTAATCTGACTAAGTTATTGATTAGAATTGCTCCTATTTCTAACGAAAAACACGATTATGAGAATTTTGTAATTGATCAGATCGAACAGGAATTTGAACACAATCTGACGCAACAGATTTATATGTCCGACGAATGCTGGACTATTATTACCACTGCGAAAAACTCAACCATACAAATTATTCGCAAAGCCGCAATGAGCGACCGTGTTGAGAATGCTGATAAATTACGTGAAGTAATTTTGAACGATTTATTAGAAAAACAGTCTCCAAGTAACGCAGCTTTGGGTTACATAAAAAATGAGGTTGCCGAAATGTGGTAAACCAAATTATTTTGAAAGATTGATGCTTGGTCAATCTTTCATTTTTTTTCCTCTTTCTTCTTTATTGTCTGAAATCGTTGTTTTTTGCCACGAATTTCACGAATCTTCTCGAATTATTCTTTTGCCACAGATTAAAGAGATTTGCACTGATTTTTTTCACGCAGATCTAGCAGATTATAGCAGAAACACTGCGGCGAAAATCCGTTTAATCCGCTGGATCTGCGTGCTATTTTTTTTATTTCCTATTTGAATGTCATTTCTCAAAAGTTAGTTACTCTTTGTTAAAGTGCTAATTATACTTTATTGAAAGCTATGGCTGTTTTTTTGCCACGAATTGCACAAATCTTCACGAATTGTTCTTTTGCCACAGATTAAAAAAATTTGCACTGATTTTTTTTCACGCAGATTTGCTTCGCCAGTTCGCTATCGGACGGGTAGCAGATTTTTAATTATCGCATTCCGCGAAAATCCGCTTAATCCGCTAGATCTGCGTGCTGTTTTTTTATTTCCTATTTGCACTGATTATGGATCAAACCCAAAATCTGTGGACTGGTAACAAAAATGAGTATTAAAATTTAGTTTGTCTACTCCACCTAATTTTACACAATACCCTTGGTTTGTCCTTTCGACGAAGGAGAAATCACACAAGAAATTCCGCAAAGAAAAGCTCTAATCTTTGTCGAATATTAGATGTAATTTCTCCTTCGTCGAAAGGACAGGACTATCGAAAAAAAAGGCTTATTACTTCAATAACTGCGTCGCGATAAATCACAAATAACCACTTAGATGTATTTATTTAAATTATTGATTTTTAATCACTTAAGCCTTTTTATTGCCGTGAAATAGTTTTTTTATGTCTATTTTTTCTGCTTTCATGACAAAAATTCTCCCTCTTCGTGTCATTTCTTCCTTTACAGGTTTACATCCCCAGTAATTTTATTCCTTAATAACAGCTGAAAAGCATGCGTCAATTGTTATTTATCTTATTATCAGAATATTATATGACAATAAAAACCATCATGTGTTTACATGCTAAAGAGAAAAAGTTATAGTCCATATTTATTTCAAACAATAAGCAAATCAACCAAAAAACAGGGAAGGAAGCCGAAAAACCCTAAAAAAGAGTAGGTAACAAATCAACCAATAAGTTATGACTAAAATTTCTAACGTAGAAAACGGGGCTGTGTACGAAGGGTACGACAGCCTTGCTGCCTCACAGTGGTGTACCCCATCATTTCTGGGATGTAGCGCGTGTGTCTCTGCCAGTGCTGTCAAAGGTCAGGTTACGATCACAATAGAATTAAGAACTCCTTTCGGAAATGTATCTAAAAGCTTTAGTTTTAATAGTAATGTAAGTTTTACATGGCAGCCTTTTAGTAAATTCAAAGTTACCATAAGCATCGCAAACTTCAATGAAGCCGGCGGTGTTTTTAGTTTTGATCTGGCTCTGAATCCTTGCATCGACATTCCGTTTTATGGATGGAAATGCTTTAATTTCAGCCACACATTCTCTGTGCCGTTATTAGTAGCAGGCATCGAAAGTGATATTGACGATTCTCATTTTACAAGTTTGTTAACGTTACACGCTAGTGGTGCTTTAGATGCTGGATGTCACTGCGATGATACAGCTACTCCGTTGTTGAAAGGTGATATTTACAACAACTATCTGAGTAGCCAGGCCGCTTTTCCAACCATACCGGTTACGAAATGCTTTCCGATACCAACTGTACAATGCATTCCAACTATTACATCATGTGTAACAGGGATATCCCCTATTTGTCTTACACAGCAAGATACTGGTGCAAATGCAGCTGCAATACCTACACTACCGGTAAATCAATGTATCCCTACAGTGTCTTGTATTCCTACTGTATCTTGCATTCCGACGGTATCCTGCACGGGAATCCCTTTTATTTGCAATGGTGCGGCACTTCAAGCTGGAAATACTGCCAATGCGGAAGCCAGAACATTAGTTTGTTTTCCAACATATCCTCCGGTATGCAGACAACTAAGTGCTACTGATGCAAATGCTGCTGCAATACCAACATTACCTGTAAGTCAATGTATTCCTACAGCATCTTGTATTCCTACTGTTTCTTGCATTCCAACGATATCTTGCACAGGAATACCTTTTATCTGTAATGATGCTGTTCAAAGTACTGGCGGTGTAAATGCGGGACCACCACATACTGTATTGTGTTTTCCAACATTGCCAATGGCATGTAGACCAACAGGAGCTGTTGCCGATGCAGCTGCAATTCCGACATTACCGGTGAATCAATGTATACCTACGGTATCTTGTATTCCTACAGTGTCTTGTATCCCAACGGTATCGTGCACTGGAATCCCATTTATTTGTAATGGTGTTGCTGCTCAAGCGGGAAGCACACAACAAAGTACTTATACACTAATTTGTGCCCCAACTAATCCTATAGTATGCAGGCATTTAGGTGCTGATTATCAGGGTAATGCTGCTGCAATACCGACATTACCGGTAAATCAGTGTGTGCCTACTGTATCGTGTGTTCCAACCTTGTCTTGTATCCCAACGGCATCGTGCACCGGAATACCTTTTATTTGTTAATACTATTTAATTTTAAAAATCGCAGGGTCTAAACAATCCTGCGATTGTTTTTTAATCCTTAAATCTTACGCAATGCAATTAACTCCAGAAACCGTATATCAGTATCTACATAAACGTCAACTTATTGATGAAGAGGCAGTGATTAAAGGCAATTTTATGGTACATCCGGTAAAGACCAGAAATACCATCATGAAAATAATAGTCCGTCCTGAGAATTCTCTTTTTGTGAAGCAAATGCAAAAAGATATCGTTAGTGACGGTTTATTTCAAAGAGAAATCAGTACCTATACTTTATTTAAAAACAATGCAGAATTTTCATCAATTGCTGCTGTTGTTCCTAAACTATTGGATTACGATGATACGGCTAATATAATGGTAACCGAACTGTTATATGATGCAAAAAACTTATATGAGCATTATATGCTTACCAAAAACTTCGACTTAAACCTTGCCCGCGAGCAAGCTGTTATATTATCAGCATGTCATGTTGTACCTGAAGACAAAACAAGTGCATCAATGTTTCCAAAAAACCTGCCGTGGGTATTACAATTGGATAAATACGATGCCGATCAATTTTTTGTAAACAATGAAGCAAGCACTTCTATTATAAACCTGATAAAAGAGAATCAGGTCCTGCAAAACGCATTAATAAACTTGGCCATATCGTGGAATTACACCCACTTGATACACGGTGATATCAAATGGATCAACTTTATGGTTACTCAAGATGAAAAAGGTTTCACACAAAAACTCATCGATTGGGAACTTGCTGACATTGGCGATCCGTTGTGGGATGTTGCCGGACTCATGCAATCGTATATCAGCGTTTGGCTCCTTGGATTTGATAATAACGACCCTGCCGGTTACCAATTACCTGAGTATATGCAAGCTTACGATATCAAAAACACCCAATCTTCGGCACAGGCTTTCCTTTATGAATATATGACCATACAAAAATATCCTGAATCGTATTATGGTACTATTTTGGCAAAAATAATTCAGCTAACAGCAGCCAGAATTATTCAGACGAGTTTAGAAGGAATTACTTATAATTCAAAAATCGAAGCGAATAATATGCGTTGTATTCAATTGGCATTCAATATTATGAGTGATCCTTTTAACGCATTACAGGAATTGTTTAATATAAAACTACAACAAGATTATGTTCCAGGATAAAACCATCGTTAAAGAACTTACGCGACTGATTAGTCAACTTCATATTTCGGACTCTTTTCTCCAATTTAGAGAAAAACAATATGCTATTACGCCTGAGGATGCAATGAGCAGTCTCATTAGCATATTGTATTCCGAATGTTATGCCTTAAAAGAAAGCTATCAGACAGGTCAGAAGGAAAGAGCGCTCCATTTTACGGACTCTAATGACTCTTTTTTGGAATTGCTTTCTCAAAATAATCTAAGTAAAAACAGAACAGAAAAGGATTGGATTGTAAAAAACATACATCCAAACGGGTATTTAGAAGTAACAAAACAGAGCGAACTGCAAGTCATACACGTTTCTCATTTAGTAGATGTCCCGTCCGGATCAACTGCAGAAATTGGGCAAACGGTTTCGGTTTTATTTCCAAAAGAAGACAGACAGAGGCAACCTACTTTTTATTATGTTTTTAGTGATCAATCGATGAATCCGTTTCAAAATTTCACGAGAATATATTGGAATTGTAACAGCGATGGTGCGCCAAAACTTATAAAAAGCATTACCGAAAAACTAAACTATTATTCGATTCCGTTTCTCTTTAAATGCCTTAATCACCCTGATTTGTATTTTCGAAGGGATGCAGCAGTACTTTATATAGAAGACACTATGATTCCTATAATCAAAATGTTACTTCCTGAAATTTATAGCGAAATGGAGGACTACCTTGAAGAAGATGTGCCTCTTTTTGCTTATCCGTATGCCAAAGGAGTTGGTATAGCTGAAAGTCCGAATGAGAATGAAAGTTTCGGAATGAACAGAATAACGATACTAGCTGAAGCACTCTTCCGAACTACACACAAAAAACTGGTAGCAACAGCTGTTGTTAACGAAATTGGAAGCGCTTTTCTACAAAGAGGAATAGATCCTAAAACGACTTTTCTCAATAAAGGAACAAAAATACTATTCAATTAAAAGCAAGAATTATGGATCAGACCAATAAAAATATTTTCCTTGAAACGGCATGGAATATCGGAACTAATTTAATGAAAACCAGTATCTGGCATGATAAATCCTGTACCTGGCAAGGGTATTCATTTGAGCCTTTGAATGGTACGTATCAACCGGTGATCAGGACTTTTGGACCGGATGTTTATTCGGGTACAGCGGGTATTGCTTTATTTTTGACGGCTTTGTATACGGAAAGAGAAGACCTGATTTTGCTCCAAACAATAGAAGGCAGCATTGAACAAATGAAAAGTACCATGTATGCTGCTATTAATCACGGATTCTATGCCGGAAAACCTGGGATTGCAGCGGCATTAATCAAAATTGGAAATGAATTAAACAGGACAGATTGGGTACAAGACGGACTTGATTTACTCGATAGCATTCCTTCTGAATCACTTCAATCCTATGAAATTGATATTATAAGTGGTGCTGCCGGAACAATACCGGTGCTGCTGGATGTTTATACTGTTTTTAAAAAATCGGAATTACTGGATAAAGCAATTGCACTAGGGTATTTATTGTGTGATGCGGCTGTTAAAAACAATACCGTCTGGTCATGGGCTACGGTTCCATCCCAAAAAAATCTAACGGGTTTCTCGCACGGTTCTTCAGGGATAGCTTTGGCATTATTGCAATTGTATAAAGCAACGGGGAACTCCACATTTATGGAAGCTGCTGAAGGTGGTTTTAATTACGAACGCCAGTCTTTTGATAACACACAACAAAACTGGCCTGACTTTAGAGACGATGTGGTCGCAAGCACCACAACCAATGTATGCGGACTAGCCTGGTGCCATGGAGCTCCCGGGATTACAATTTCAAGATTAAAAGCCAATCAACTAGATTCAAATCCTGTTTTTACAAACGAAATGAATATCGCACTCGCAACTACCGCTAATTCTGTTTATCAGGGGCTAATAGAAAATCTGACGAGTACCAATTACTCTATTTGTCATGGCATAGCAGGAAATGCAGATATCATGATGGATTGTGGAGGAATGGAATACCAGCAACTGGCAGAAGCTGTCGGGAACGCTGGTATTAGCAAATATCCAAACAATAGTATTCAATGGTCTACAGGATTAAGTAGCGGACAGTATACGCCGGGACTGATGATGGGAATTGCAGGGACTGGATATTTTTATCTTCGTTTACTGAATAAAGACAAACATAAAAGTGTGTTGCTGCCGCAACTTGGGTTGACTTAGGGAGCTAATAACCACTTTGTAATTAACTTATAAGGTGATATAGTAAAATGAGACAATAATTTATTTTATTAGCCTCCAGCTTTAGCTGGAGGTATATAGATAGAGAAGTGTAATTGGCTTTAGCTAAAATAAGTCGCCAATTTGGCTAAAGCCATTAAATCTTTAAATTAAACTATAGTCCTCCAGCTAAAGCAGGAGGCAATGGAAAATAATGCTTCTATTCTTTATAAAATTACAAACTACTTATTATCACTCATAATTTCAGATTTATTCTGAGCATATTCATAACCTTGCTCCCACCACACTTTCATAACTTCTCTATTGAAAATCAAAGCGTTATTTGTGAGTTTTGTTGGTGTGTAGTATAGATTTAATTTTACATTTTTATTGCTGGCCATTAGTTTTCCAATTGCGATATCATGCTTTTCTACCTGATCCAGAGCAATTCGGAATAAATCAATCATCAAGGAAAACGGGTTTTTGCCGATAACCATTTTATCCATATTAACTTCGGTTTCCAGAATGATCACATCAATTTCGGTTGCGCCACGATTTATGGCTTCGCGAATGGGTACCAAACTAGAGAAACCGCCGTCTCCATATTCGTAATTGTTCTTGGTTACTAAACTCATAAACGGAATATAATTGCTTGAAATCCAAGTCCAGTCGCAAAACTCTTCGTACGTACAATCTTTAACGGACTTGTATTCTGCCTCGTTTTTGGTTAAATTGGTAACGGTAACAATAACATCACTCTTAAGTTTTTTGAGCTTATTGAAATCGGCTATCGAAAAATTGTTTTTGATGTACTTTTGCAGTCCTTTACTCTCTCCAAAAGTCCTTTTCCCTCTAAAAAATTGACGTAAAACATTAAAATGATTAATGGTTACGATGTCAATTCCGTCTTTGACTTTTACAACAAATGGACAGATATTAAAAATTTTGGACATGGTAACATTGGTGTAAACCCAGTGGATTTTTTTCAAATGCCCCAGAGCCAGGTGCGGAATTAAAAGACTGCCTGTTGAAGTCCCTAAAAACATGTCGTATTCGTGTTTCTTCTCTTCTATTAAATATTGTGCCACACCACCCGCAAATGCTCCTTTACTGCCTCCACCTGAAATAACCAATGCTCTCATAAATTTAATGTAGGTATTATTTTTTTATTTAGAATGTGGGGAGAAAATAGAGTATAGAACATAGAATATAGATTGGGGTGTTTTCCTTGCTCTACATCCTAATATTCTATGCTCTATATTCTTTGTTCTATATTCTTTGTTCTATATTCTTTGTTCTATATTCTTTACTCCTTTAATAAACGATTCAACTGAAACTGTTCATCGGATGTCAAATTAGGCAAAATTCTTTCAAACGACGCACGCATTTCCGAATTTTTTAATAAAATCCTAATAGAATCTCTTCCGAATTTTGAAAATTGCCACATATGATGCGTTGTCGCATCTACTAAATTTGTTAAAACGGTATCGTTTATCAATCTAAATGCAATTAATTTTTCTAACGCATTTTGTCTTGTCGTTGCTTCATATTTTGTGGATGAAAAACCAATCAGTTCCGTAACTAAATCTTCCGGATTCTCGCTGTAATCACGTGTAGATAAAGCCAATGAAAGCCATAGTGTACGAAGATTATAGTCATTAAAACCAATCCAATTCTTTGATTTGTTTAGGTATTCAGTCTGATGTTCGGGAAAACTTTTCCATAAACTATAGAGGGCGATTTCTTGAGTTTGGTATGATTTGTCATCAAGCAAAGTTTCATAGGTGACTCTGAAATCTTCCGGAATTTGATTAAAATTACCCGCAACTGCCTGACGAATCTGTACATCATTACTTTGCATAGCAATTAGTAATAATTCTTTTTTAGCATCATACTTATCGTTTTCTATTTGATTAACAATAGCTTCTTTTACAGTGTGGTAGGTGTTTGAATTTAAAGTTTTAATTAAAAATTCTTTCTTTTCTGATAAAGGCGTTTTTTTTAGTTTATCTACTTCCAAACGAACTTGAATTGCTTTGTTTTTGCTCAATAAAGCATTAGCGGTAGCGGTATCAAAAGCAGTTGATTCTAACCAGGTCTTCTGAAATTTATCCAAATCAAAATCGGATACTTTTTTAACTTCATCAAAGAAATTTTGCGTATTTACATTTTGATAAGCGTATTTTTTGAGGTAACTTTTAATGGCTTTTTTAAAGGCCTTATCACCTATTGATTCGTGCAGTACGAACAACGTCCAAGCTCCTTTTTCGTAAAAGGTTAAAGAACTTGCCTTGGCATTTAAAACCGGAATCGTATCTGTTCTTGAGGCAAACTTTAATTGCTGTGCGGTTTCGTATAATTTAGAATAAAAGTAATCCTCACCATAAATAGCCCTCTCGGCAAGCAAAGCATAATAAGTCGCAAAACCTTCCTGAAGCCAATGATGTGTGCTGCTTTCGGCCGTAATCAGATCCCCGAACCAATGATGTGCCAACTCATGTGCGTCGACATTGGTATAATTTCGGTCTTCAAAACCGGTAGAATCAACAACGTAACGCGTTGCAAAAAGTGTGGTTGTTGTGTTTTCCATTCCCGCATACAAAAAATCACGAACCGGAATTTCTCTGTAAATTCCCCACGGATACCCTACACCTATTTCTTTTTCCAGAAAATCGAAAATGCGTTTCGAATAACGGTAAGTAGGTTCAAAACGTGCTAAATCCTTATTCTCCAAATAATACTCTAATGGAATGTTTGTTTTAGATTTGAACTCTTTTTTATCATATTTACCAACCGTAAGCATCAATAAATAAGAACTCATTGGCTTTTTCATCTGGTATTGCCATTGAACCTGATTGTTATGCTCTGTTTTGTTTTTCAAGATTCCATTCGAGACTACCTGATAGCCTTTTTCATAAGTAACTTCCATATTAAAAATTACTTTTTCATTGACATCATCAAAACTCGGAAACCAGTTGCTGGTATATCTCCCCTGACCCTGCGTCCAGATTTGTACTTCTGAATTTTCAACAGCAACAAAATACAAAGCTTGTTTGGGTTTAACCGAGTAGTTAAAACGAAGCTGCTTTTTGCCTTTTTCAAGATTATCAATGATTTGCAATTGTTTGCCTGTGTTAAGAAAAATCACTTCTTTTCCATCGATTTCAACATTGGTAAATTCCATGTTTTTCGCATCAATTTTAATCGTATCTGCGGCTTCCAAAACATCAAAATCATACGTGACACTACCAGAAACAGATTTTTCCTTGGCATCTAATTTTAATTGCCCCGAAACGGATTTAAAATCGACGAACTGGGTTTGCTGTGCAAAAGCGAAGCTGGTAATAAAAAGAAAAAAGTATTTCATTGAAAATTTGAATTTATGGGATCCGTCTCCCAATTTCTAGGGTTGTTTTTTATGTAATTATAGATTTTATCAAAGGCAATATGGTTTCTAACAATACTATCGTGATAATTGGATTGCCAGATTGATGTTTCATTACCGATTTGTTTTGTTGTGACCGATTTAAAAATCGCAACAAATGATGAAATTGAATTTGGTTTTCGGGTTAATTTGATTTTTTTGGGGTTATTGTGGTCTTGTTGTGGGTCCGATTTTTGATCGTGATTATGTTTTGAATCATCTTCCAAATAATGTTCCAAATCATCTTCCAAATTACGTTCCCGTAGAGACGCACTGCTGTGCGTCTCTACGCTGTGCGTCTCTACATCGTTCGTTTCTGCGTTAGAAATCGGATTATTTTGGATTTCAATCAACAAATGAATATGATTTGGCATGACCACCCAATTATGGAAAAACCAATTTTTCCGAATTGAAATTGATTTTTTCAATTCGGTCTCAATAATTTCTCCATTGTCGTTTAATTTCATCACTTCATTTTCAACTGTGCCAAAAATGGACTCTCTATTCTGAGTCACTATTGTAATAAAATAGATTGCATCACCGGAATAATCCCAGTTTTTCAATCTGTTAGAATCAGTTTTGTATTTATTCTTAAATAATATCATTTCTTGAGGCGTATAATAATCTCAAAGTTACAAAGGTTTCGCCAACAAATCGAATGAATTTTGTATGTTTACTACAGAAAATTACAACAAAGTGTCAAAGCCAATAAAAGCCTTATTTAACTGGAGCAGCGGAAAAGATTCTGCTCTTACCTTATACAAAATTTTACAGAATCCGAAGTATAAAATCGAATGTTTACTAACCAGTGTCAACGAGAAATACCAACGAATTTCGATGCATGGTGTACGCATTGAACTTCTCGAAGCACAGGCAAAAAGTATCAGTATTCCATTAAAAGTACTGCAGGTTCCGGAGATGCCAACAATGGAAGTGTATGAAAACGTAATGACTCAAACTTTAAATGAATTAAAAAAAGAAGGAATTACACATTCTGTTTTCGGGGATATCTTTCTGGAAGATTTGCGAAAATATCGTGAGGATCAATTAGCAAAAATTGGTTTTCAAGGTGTTTTTCCAATCTGGAAAATTCCAACAAGAGAATTGATCCAGGAATTCATTCAACTTGGATTTAAGACAATTGTAGTTTGTGTAAATGAACGCTATTTAGACAAAAGTTTTGCCGGTCGTATTATCGATCAGGATTTTATCAATGATTTGCCTGAAAATGTAGATTTATGTGGCGAAAATGGTGAATTTCACACCTTTACATTTGATGGTCCGCTTTTCTCTAAACCAATTGATTTTGAAATTGGCGAAATCGTTTACCGCAAGTATGAAAGACCAAAAAAAGATGAGTCATCCAATACTGCTTGTGATACGAATACGACCGATGCTTTCGATTTTGGATTCTGGTACTGCGATTTGATTCCTAAATAAGTGATGTAAACTGAGGTTAGGTTTTAAATTCGCGAGAGTTTATTATTATTCTAATGCAAAAAAAATAGATTATGGATATACTGATACGTTCTATAAAATTCCCCATTGTTTTTGATGTAGACAGACTCAAAAGTGATCTTTCTAAAATAATGAATAAAAAATGGGTAGCGCATTACAATACCAATGATTATTCCGGAAAATGGACTTCGGTTGCCTTGATGTCTACAGACGGGAAATCGGATACTATTTTTGCTTTACCCAATACTGACGATGCCATTAAAGAAACCGAAATTTTAAATTCCTGTACCTATTTTAAAGAAATTTTAGATGGTTTTCTCTTTGAAAAAACCGCAGTACGCCTACTTCAATTAGCTGTTGGTGCAGAAATCAAGCCGCACTCCGATCATTGTTTGGGGTATGAAGATGGTTCTTTCCGATTGCATATCCCAATAATTACCAATCCTGATGTCGAATTTATTCTGGACGGAAAACGTCTGATCATGGGTGAAGGAGAATGTTGGTATATTGACGCTAATTTTGAGCATTCTGTGGCAAACAGAGGCGATCAGGATCGTATACACCTAGTGATTGACGGAGTCCGAAATGAATGGACTGATGCTCTTTTTTACAAAGAAGCGGCAGAAAATCAATTTAAGAAGCCGGCTGTAGTACTTAAAAAAGAGGAAAAAGAACTTATGATTGCCCAGCTACGTCTTCTAAATACACCAATAGCAAATGAATTAATAAAAAACTTAGAGCTATAAAATCTAGGTTTTTAAAAACGACTGTTTTAAAGTAATTGTTTTTGTAGCTATTGAGCTGTTTCTTTTAAACATTAAAATTCAGACCAATAAAGATCAATTTGTCTGAGAAACTGCTATGTTGTTATTCTTAATTCAATTTAGGTTGAAACATCGATCCAAGTTGATAGTTGCCATTTTCCATTTTTTCTTTTGAAAAAGTAATCGATATAAATACCATTGTTAATTCCGCGCTGTTGGATTACGGCGCCCTCTTCTTTTAGATGTATCACTTGCTTATAATCCATGCTCTGCGGTTGCACGTCCAGATTAATATTGCGGTATTCCTCTTTAGTAATTAAGTAATCAACTAATTCAAAATCGTCGTTATTTATTTTAACTTTCAGCGGAAAATGAATTCTATCTCTTTGAAAAAGGGAATCGTTACTAAATATTTTTAAAAAAGAATTAAAGTCTTCTTGTTCATTTTTACTTTCGGCGACGGCAGGTTTTTTTTCTTCTACTCTAACAGATTTTTTGGTTTCTTCTCTTGGAACAGGAGTAGTTTGCAATACATCATTCCTTTTGCAGCTTACAAATGCTACTAATAAAAAAAAGAAAAATATACTTTGTGAGATTTTCATATGGATTATTCTTCTTTATACATGTTCAATAAATTAGTTACCGTATTCCAGTTTCTAATCGTTGCCGTTACGTTTAGTTTTTTCTCAATATATTTTTGATCAAATCTTGTCTTTCCTGCTCCAACCGCGTATTTAATAAAAATTCTGTTCCCGTCAATACTGGCTTCATCAGGTTTAAACTGACTAATTTTAAGATCATTGATATTCTCGCTTTTCAAAGCAATTGAGACAAAAGCAACGTACAGTTTTTTAGTGTCGACTTCTTTTTCTTTGAGAAAAGGGCTGTTTTTGAAACAATCATCAAGGTCTTTTTTGGTAATCACCACCGTTGGAACTTCATGACCGAAAACTTTAAAGATTTCTTGTTTTATTTGAAAACCCACTGCTGATGCACTTTCTTCCGGTGTATCTACAAATACATTTCCGGACTGTAGGTATGTTCTAACATTTTGAAAACCTATATTTTCAAGCATTGTCTTTAATGCTTCCATTTTCATCATATTATGTCCCGAAACATTTATGCCGCGTAAAAGTACCAGATGTGTTGTCATTGTCTTTAAATTTTGTTCAAAGATAAAAAATTCAACTGCAATAAAAATGGAGCTGGACTCAATTATAGTTTTACGATTAGGATTAAAAAAAAGATACCAAACTAAAACGGCTTAAAATGTAGATGAAAATGTCCTAATTATAAAAAAATCCGGCTGTCGATACTGCTAATAATCAACTGTCTATATATTCGTACATTGCCTTTACCGGATTTAACAAACGTCAATTTCTTTCCTACAACAACTGACTTTTCAAGACTGGCAGATTTTTAAAATTCCCAATTAAAATCTATCTTCGTATTTCTAAAAGAGAAAAAAGAAGAGACCCGTCAGCATACAGTGCACAATCTTAAAGTTATTCTCTAATATCTATTTGCAATATTCTAAAAACGTAACGCCAAAAAATGTCTAATAATCTCCTTGAAACTCCTATCGAATACTTAAAAGGTGTTGGTCCCAATCGGGGTCAATTGCTGCGCAAGGAACTGGGGATTCATAAGTATGGTGATTTAGTTAACTTTTTTCCAAATCGTTATATTGATCGAACGCGATACTACAAGATAAATGAACTTCAAAATACGGGTTCTGAAGTTCAGATTATTGGGAAAATCATCAACATCAAAACGGTTGAATTTGCAAAAAACAAAAAGCGTCTGGTAGCCACCTTTGTAGATGATACGGGCCAAATTGATTTAAATTGGTTTCAGGGACACAAGTGGGTTCGCGAAAGCTTAAAGCTGAATGAAGTTTGTGTCATTTTTGGAAAATGCTCTTTGTATGGGAGTCAATTTAGTATGGCGCATCCTGAGATCGAACCTTTAAATGAACATGAAAAAAGCCTCCGTTCTGCCATGCAACCGGTTTATCCTTCAACAGAAACACTGACAAATCGAGGTATTTCTAATCGAACGATCAATAAATTAATGGAGCAACTGTTTATTGAAACGCAGGCTTTGTTTACAGAAACATTTCCTTCTTATTTAATTGAAGAGTTGAAATTGATTTCAAAAAAAGCAGCGCTATTCAATATTCATTTCCCGAAGAGTACTGATGCTTTGGCGAAAGCGCAGTTTCGATTAAAGTTTGAAGAGTTATTCTTTATTCAACTGCAATTAATCACCAAAAATCTAATTCAGAAACACAAAATAAAAGGGCATCCGTTTACAAAAGTGGGTGAATTTTTTAATGAATTCTATCAGAATCATTTGCCTTTTGAATTGACCAATGCGCAAAAAAGAGTTATAAAAGAAATCCGTTCCGATATGGGAAGCAATGCCCAAATGAACCGATTATTGCAGGGTGATGTGGGATCCGGAAAGACTATTGTAGCTTTTATGAGCATGTTATTGGCGATGGACAATGGTTTTCAGGCTTGTTTGATGGCGCCTACAGAAATTCTCGCCAACCAGCATTTTATCGGATTGTCGGAATTGGCTAAAACTTTAAATATTAACATCAAAATACTTACCGGTTCTACCAAAACGGCTGCCAGAAGAATTCTGCATGAAGAACTTGAAAACGGGACTTTGCATATTTTAATCGGGACACACGCTTTATTGGAAGACAAAGTTAAATTTAAAAACCTAGGTTTAGCGGTAATCGATGAGCAACATCGTTTTGGTGTCGAGCAACGTTCTAAGTTATGGAAGAAGAACGAGATTCCACCCCATGTTTTAGTAATGACGGCCACCCCTATTCCAAGGACACTTGCGATGAGTCTTTATGGTGATTTGGATATTTCTGTAATTGATGAATTGCCTCCCGGACGAAAACCCATTCAGACCGTACATCGTTTTGACAGTAATCGTTTGAAAGTTTGGAAATTTCTTAGGGATGAAATCGCACTGGGAAGACAAATTTATATCGTTTATCCGTTGATTCAAGAGTCTGAAAAAATGGATTATAAAGACTTAATGGACGGTTACGAGAGTATTTCACGTGATTTTCCATTGCCACAGTATTCGATTTCTATTTTGCACGGAAAAATGAAGCCCGCAGATAAAGATGCTGAAATGAAACGTTTTTCAGAAGGAAAAACGAATATAATGGTCGCAACAACCGTGATTGAAGTTGGGGTAAATGTCCCCAATGCAAGTGTAATGATTATTGAAAGTGCAGAACGCTTCGGATTGTCTCAATTGCATCAGCTTAGGGGTCGTGTAGGACGTGGTGCTGAACAAAGTTATTGTATTCTAATGACAAGTCATAAATTAAGTGCCGACAGTAAAACTCGAATGGAGACCATGGTGCAAACCAATGATGGTTTCGAAATTGCCGAAGTAGATCTTAAACTTCGTGGCCCCGGAGATTTAATGGGGACGCAACAAAGCGGTGTTTTAAACCTTCAAATTGCAGACATTGTCCGTGATCGTGATATATTGTCTTTAGGAAGAAACTATGCCATGAAAATTCTTAAAGAAGATTCTGCTCTTCAAAAACCGGAGCATGCTATTTTGAAAGCGGTCTTTATTGAACTAACTAAGAAGAAAAATATCTGGAATTATATTAGCTAAAAGGTGCTAAGTTACTAAGATGCTAAGCTTCTGAGAATCTGGAAATGTATTTACTTGAAGGGTTCTTTTAATTGCTAAAAAAGTCCAAAAGTTGCGGAGCGATTTTTATTGCCACCCACTTTTAAATTCAGTTATCAGAATCACCAAATCTTAGCCCCTCAGAACCTCAGTAACTCAGAAACTTTAAAAAAAAATACACTCCAAAGTATCATCTTAAACGGTCGAGATTTAAGTCTAAAATAGTTACATAAATTAGTAAGCTTAATAGAGTTGGGGCAAAAAAAGCATTCCTATTTTAGAACTGATACAATGAAGCGTATAGTAGTTTGTTCTACGCTATTTTTTGGTTCCGTTTTTCTTTTCGAAAAAGCCGTTAAAAAAACCTTTGCTTACTTTATTTTTATCATCTTTTCCGGTGGCTACAAGATGATCTACATATTCGGTGTACGTTTTTTTACGTTCTTCCAAAAAACCGATCAAATACTCTTCAGACGCATGAAGTCCACTCGCCTCTTCGATATGGATTAGTTTTTTGTATAGTGGTTCTATAAACTTAACGATCACTTCTTCCGGAACCGATTTTCGGGTTCCAAAGTACCCTACAATTTCTCCGTCTGAATCTGAAACAATTTTAAAATCTGTGATTACCCAATAGTATCTTCCGGTTTTAGACATGTTTTTGACTATAGCATGTATATTTTTATTACCCTTGATACTATCCCATAAAAATTTAAAAATAACTTTTGGCATATCCGGATGACGGATAACGTTGTGGGGCTGTCCGATAAGTTCAAACTCATCGTAGCCCGATACATCAATAAAAGCTTCGTTAGCATACAAAATAGTTCCTTTTGTATCTGTTTTGCTTAGTAATACTTTGGTTTTATTCCAATCAACTTCTCTGTCTGATGGATTCGGGCGGGTAATTCTGGTATCCATAAATCTCGTATTTTAAAATTAATATGCGACTCTTTTGTTGTGCATAAATAAATGCGCTGCGTATTAAATAGTATTCTAGTTCAGTTCTTCTTTTAAAATAGTTAACAAGCCTTTTGTTTTCTTAAAAACGGCTTCGAGCTCCTCCTCCAGCCAATCCGGCAAGGTGGCGTCGTTGGCCAGTTTTAAATGCTGAATATCATTTGCAATATGAACGATCTTTTTATATTGAAAATCTAAATTTTTAGCATTATGATTATCACTGTGTTGGTTAAAAATTCGGGCAACTTCCTTTCCAAAATCAGTTTCTGTAATTTTATCAAATGAATTTACAGCTACTTCTTCTTTAAGGAAACTGTCAAACGATTTTTTTAAAGAATCGAGCATTGCATTGGTTGATTCAAAATCATATTTCGACATAAGATTAAATTTAAGTTATAATGGATTGAATTAATACCTACTACTAAATACAACTTAAAGTTAATTTGAAACTCTGGTAGCTGATTTACCGTGAATATCATTAACCAAATCATCTATTTTTTTGGCACTTTCACGCATCATTTCGAGGTAGTTTAATAGTTTATCATTATCGGTATGTCCTTTTGAAGCATCAATAAGTTTTAAAACTGAATCAACCGGAAGTCTTAAATCCTGTGCTGTTCTGTAAACAAAAACATTAAATTCATTATTAGAAGACAATGTACTGTATTTTGCGGAAGCCAATTTCATGTTTTCCAATTCATACTCATCCGATATTTTTGAAATGTGATTCTGGCTGTGTTCTTTGAAATAATACGCCCAATACCCATTCATTAAAAATACAACTGCAGCTAATACTACGTGAATAATAAAAGTTTCTAAATCGAAATTTACCTGAGAAAAATACAATTGCAAACCTTTTGGATCATTAAAAACAGCATTCTGCATATAAGCCAGAGCTCCATGATGCAGAACCACCAAAAGCGTAAGCGGAATTTGCAATTTCCAATTTTGATAAATAATTAAAATGGTACTGGCGATAAATACGGTAAAGTGCATTTCGAACAAACCGTGCATTTGGTAAATGTATTGTGCCATAAATATTGCTAGCACTACAGACAAAACATACTGGTAAAAGTTCGATTTTTTAAAAAAGAATTTTGCCGAATAGTACAATAATAAATTAATGACACCTACTCCAACCCCAATTTCAAATGTATCGTACTTAAAGGCCAGGGCAATTCCGAGAAGAAAATAGGCTGCAAGCACATAATTAATAATCGTGTCTGACTTTTGTGTCATTGTTGACATAAAACTGTGTAGGTAATCTTGTTCATTCAAACTTGCTTTTGATTTCATAATTTTGGGTAATTTAGGTTGAGGGTTAGATTTATTTAGTGCATTTTGGTAACGAACATCCGTAAGCTCTCAGAGCTAAAGCATCAAATGAAGGGGTCTTGGTTTGTTTGAGCAAAGAATCAATTGCCATTTGTGCATAATTACTGTCGGCATTAGTACAATATCTGGTCTTATTGTAATTCCCTCGGTAGTATAAATTCTGTACTGGATCAATTATAACAGCTTGCGGAGTGGAGAAAACACCACACTTTTTGGCCATCGCTTCATCAAAATAGACAGGGATTTCAGCATCGAATTTTTTCTGTATTTCTTCAATCGTAAAGTTTTTGTGTTTGTTTAAGACCACAATTTTAAAATTAATACGATCACCATACTTTTTGATTAGTTCGCTAACGTGTGGTATGTTAAATCGCGAACAAGGACAGTCCGGATTAAAAAAATGAATAAATACAGGTTTGTTGTTGGTAACCCAACATTTCCCTAAGTCAATTCGGGAACCCATAGCAATGGTATGATAATTTTTAGGAATCGGAGTTGGCAAACTGTATTTGAACTCATTCTGCCAGAATAAAACAAGAATTGCGGAGAGCAATAAAGAAAACCATAAGCCAAGGAGTATTTTTTTTGCCATAAATAAGTAGTTTTGGGTATATAATTCTAATGATGTCTAAACAACTGTTAAGTAATTGGTTTTGTAAAAAACTAATTTTAACTTAAAAACAAATAAAAAACCTACACATTTACACGCTTAACCCCTAAAAACATTAATATTATCACAAAAAACCGATCATTTTGTTTAAGCTTATCAATGTTACGAATAAAATCGATAAACAACAAAAAAAATCAGTTAAAATGCAAATTTTGCTTATTAGATAAGAATTACCTTATTTTTTGTTTTATTTTTAAGCAAAATTACTTGCGTAAAAACCTACAAAAAATACAGCTCATTAAAACATTTCTAAAAGTTTTGTTAAAAAACATGTTTTTCAGATCGTGCCGTTAAACCAATCATCTAAATCAGCATCTAAATCCAATTATTCACATCAACTTTATAAAATGACCTATTTTCAAAAAACAGCCAAAAATCGGCGCCAGAACAGCTCTAAGTCAATTTGAATAATAGTAAAATACTGTTTTTCAATGACTTAAATTCAATGTAAAGATTTGTACATACAAATGTTAAATAAAAGCTAACGCCATTTGGATTCGCTCCAAAAAGTTAAATTTGTACACTTACTAAAAACACTTACCCAAAAAATCTATTTACCTCAATTTTATGAAAGTAAAAAACCTAGTTTATGCCCTTCTGATTATCGGACTTGGAGGGTTTATTGCCTACCGAGTTGTATCTAATAAAAGTAAAAACGAAGAATCTAAAAAATTCGGCGATAAAGACAGTCCAACTACCGTAACAGGAATAGTGGTAAAAACGGCCACTTTTGATAATAATCTGTCCTTATCGGGATCTATTGAAGCCAATGAGCAAATAGAAATTCGAAGCGAAGTCTCGGGTATTGTTGAGAATATTTACTTTACTGAAGGTACTTTCGTAAACAAAGGTCAGGTACTTTTTAAGGTAAATGATATTGAGTTAAAAGCGCAATTAAGACAAGCTGTTACCAGAGAAAAATTAGCAGCGGAAAACGAAAGAAGAGCCAAATTATTACTTCAAAAAGAAGCGATAAGTCAGGAAGAATTTGATGTTGCCAATGCAGATTATGCATCAGCGCAAGCTCAAAGCCAATTGATCAGAGCACAGATTTCAAAAACAGCTGTAAAAGCTCCTTTCTCTGGAAAAATTGGTTTGCGTTCTATTTCTCCGGGAACGTACATCACTCCTACTATATTGGTGGCAAAATTAGTGAATACTGGGAAATTGAAAATTACATTTTCAATTCCTGAAAAATATGCCTCACAAGTAGTGTCGGGCTCTAATATTGATTTTACAGTGTCGGGCTCAACAAAAGTTTATACAGCCAAAATATACGCTATTGAACCTGAAGTGGCTGTAGCGACACGTACTTTACAAATTCGCGCCATTGCAGATAATATCGACGGAAAACTTTTGCCGGGTACTTTTGCAGATGTGCAATTACCTCTTAATATTATCAAAGATGCGATCGTAGTTCCTTCAGAAGCTATTGTTCCTGTTCAAAGTGGTAAAAAAGTATATATCGCAAATATGGGTAAAGCCAAAGAAGTTATGGTTGATGCTACCACAAGAACAGATGCTTCGATTTTGATTTTATCCGGATTAAAAGCGGGTGATACGCTGCTGACAAGCGGTGTGATGTCATTAAAAAATGAGGCTCCAATAAAAGTTAAAGTAAAATAATTATAGATTTTGAAAATCGGTTTATGAGGTAACAATCGAAAACCAACTACTTAAAATCTAAAATCTAAAAATCATAATGAGTTTATCTACTACTAGTATAAGAAGACCCGTTTTAACCATTGTACTGAATCTTTTGATTATTTTGTTCGGTTTTATTGGTTACACTTTTCTGGGTGTTCGCGAATTTCCTTCCATTGATCCGGCACAGGTTTCGATCAGAACCAATTATACCGGAGCCAATGCTGATATTATTGAATCCCAAATCACAGAACCTCTTGAAAAAGCTGTAAATGCCATTGACGGAATCAGAAATATAACTTCTTCCAGTAATCAGGGAAGCAGTAACATTACCATCGAGTTTAATCTGGACAAAGATCTGGAAGAGGCTGCAAATGATGTAAGAGATAAGGTTTCTCAGGCCGTGAGAAGTTTGCCGCAGGATATCGATGCTCCGCCCGTAGTTTCTAAGGCTGATGCCGATAGTGATGCTATTATTTCGATGACTGTGCAGAGTGATACCCGAAGCGCGTTGGAATTAAGTGATTATGCGGAAAATGTAATTTCACAACGTTTAGAAACGATTCCGGGAGTTAGTGGTGTGCAAATCTGGGGGCAAAAACGATACGCCATGCGTTTGTGGATAGATCCGGCAAAACTGGCAGCTTACGGTTGTACAGTAGCGGAAGTTCGAAATGCTTTAAACGCACAAAATGTGGAGTTACCTTCCGGAAAATTGACCGGAAATAACACCGAACTTACAGTAAAAACGGTTGGAAATCTCTCTAAACCGGAAGAATTCAACAATATCATTATCCGTACCGACGGTGATATCATTGTCAGGTTAAGTGACATTGGTGGCGCCGAATTAGGTCCGGAAAACATAGAGACAAAATTGAGTCAATCAGGACTTCCAATGATTGGTTTGGCTATTGTTCCGATGCCAGGGGCTAATTATCTGGATATTTCGGCTGAATTCTATAAAAAATACGATGCCTTAAAAAAGGATCTTCCAAAAGACATCAAACTTAATATTGCGCTGGATAATACTATTTTCGTTAAGAAATCAGTACTTGAAGTAGCGGAGACTTTAGGGATTTCAATTATTCTGGTAATTATTATTATTTACCTGTTTTTTAGAGACTGGGCCATTGCATTCCGTCCTTTAATTGACATTCCGGTGTCTTTAATTGCGACATTTTTTATCATGTGGCTTTTTGGATTTTCAATCAATGTACTGACTCTTTTAGCTATTGTTTTGGCGACAGGTTTGGTGGTAGATGATGGAATTGTGGTAACGGAAAACATCTTCAAAAAAGTCGAAGAAGGCATGTCGCCTATTGAAGCGGCCATTAAAGGATCAAACGAAATCTTCTACGCTGTAATTTCGATTTCGGTGACTTTGGCGGCTGTGTTTTTACCTGTAATTTTCCTGGAAGGCTTTGTCGGCCGACTCTTTAGGGAATTTGGAGTTGTAATTGGTGCTGCCGTATTAATTTCGGCCTTTGTATCATTGACTTTAACGCCAATGTTAAATGCTTATTTAATGAAAGGTGGAGAACAAAAAAAATCAAAATTCTATGTTAGAACAGAACCTTTTTTCGAAAAGCTAAACAGCGGTTATGCGGATGCTTTAAACCGATTTATGGCGAAAAAATGGATCAGTTTCCCGATTCTAATTGCTTGTTTTGGATTGATTTATTTGTTTTTTACGATACTTCCAAAAGAAACGGCTCCTTATGACGACCGTAGCTCGGTAACCATGCGTATGACAACTCCTGAAGGCTCTTCGTACGAGTACACGGACCGTTTTATGCAGGAAATATCAAGATTGGTAGACGACTCAATTCCGGAGAAAAAAGTGAGTTTGGTGATAACCGCACCTGGTTTTGGAGCTTCTGCAACAAACACCGGTTTTATCAGACTTTCATTAAAAGAACCAAACGAAAGAAAACTGTCTCAAAAAGACATTGCAGATAAATTAACAAAATGGACGAAAAAATATCCGGATGCTAAAACATCTGTGATTCAACAACCTACTATTGCCGTAAACAGACGTGGAGGTTTGCCGATTCAATATATTATTCAAGCACCCAATTTCGAAAAACTAAGAGAAAAAATTCCTTTGTTTATGGAAGAAGTGGGTAAAAGCGATGTTTTCTCTATTACCGACGTGAACTTGAAATTTAATAAACCCGAAATCAACGTCAGTATCGATCGTGCCAAAGCCGAGAGTTTAGGAATTTCTATTATCGATATTGCGCAGACTTTACAGCTTTCTTTAAGTGGTCAGCGTTTTGGTTATTTTATTAAAAACGGAAAACAATATCAGGTTATTGGTCAATTTGATCAGAAGGACCGTTCTAAGCCTCTGGATTTGACTTCTATGTTTGTTAAAAACAGCAAAGGAGAGCTTATTCAGATGGACAATGTTGTGAATATAGAGGAACAAAGTAATCCACCTCAATTGTATCACAACAACCGTTATATGTCGGCTACTGTTTCTGCAGGTTTGGCGCCGGGCAAAAGTATCAGTGATGGTATTCAGGCTATGGATCAGATTAAAGCTAAAGTTTTAGATGATACTTTTACGACTGACTTAAGTGGAGAATCACGAGATTTTGTCGAAAGTAGTTCCAATACCTCTTTCGCGTTTGGATTGGCTTTGCTGTTAATCTTTTTGATTCTTGCTGCTCAGTTTGAAAGTTTTATCGATCCGCTTATCATCATCCTTACAGTGCCAATGGCTGTTGCTGGTGCCCTATTTTCTTTATGGTTATTCAATCAAACCTGGAATATTTTTAGCCAGATTGGAACGGTAATGCTTATTGGATTGGTAACTAAAAACGGTATTTTAATTGTTGAATTTGCGAATCAGCTAAGAGAGCAGGGAAAACCGAAGCTGGAAGCTATTTTAGAAGCATCAGAAGCGCGTTTGCGTCCAATTCTAATGACAAGTTTGGCGATTGCTTTAGGGGCTTTACCAATTGCAATGTCACTTGGAGCAGCATCGACGAGTAGAATCGGAATGGGAATTGTTATTGTGGGTGGAACTATTTTCTCTTTGGCTCTAACTCTTTTTGTGATTCCGGCGATTTACCTGATGTGGTCTAAGGCCCGAAAACACTATCCGGAGTTTGATCATATTGACGAATACGAAAAAGAAAGTAAATAATTTATTAGTCAGGAATTCACTATTGCAAAAATTTATGCTGGTGAATTCCTTTCAAAAGAAAAACAAATATGAGTACTAAAATTTTATTCAGTAGTCTGCTAGTATGCTTCTTCTGCCTCACAAAAGTACAAGCGCAGGAAGTTTTAACTATTGAAGATGCTATGAAAATAGCCTTGGAAAATAACTTTGAAATTAAGATTGCCAAAAACAACACGAAAATAAGTGAGACTAATGTTACGGTCGGAAACGCCGGAATGTTACCTACCGCAACAGCTTCGGTTACAGATAACAACAACATTCAGAATTCATCACAAACACGTCAGGATGGAACTTCAACATCTTTGAAAAATGCGAAGAACAACAGCTTAAGTTATGGTGTAAGTCTGGGATGGACGGTCTTTGATGGAATGAAAATGTTTGCGAAATTGGATCAGTTAAAAGAACTTCAAAAACTGGGCGATTCAGAGCTTAAAAGAACCATTTTAATTAAGATTGGACAAGTAAATTCGGCTTATTATGACTTGGTGCAGCAGCAACAACAATTGGCTGCATTGGACACGACAATTGTAATTTCCAATCAAAGATTAACTTTAGCTAAAAATCGTTTCAGTATTGGTAAAGCTTCAAAATTAGAGGTTTTAAATGCGCAGGTGGATTTAAATTCGGATCAGGTGGCGTTGTTAAGACAAAAAGAATCGTATGCTAACGCTAAAATTTTATTGAACCAGTATTTAGCACGTGATTCAAGAATAGATTTTAAAGTAACTGATTTGGTTACTGTTGATAATAAATTGATTTTAAATGACTTAGTAGATTTAGCTCAAAAACAGAATCCGGCATTAGAAGCGCAGGTTATAAACAAACGTATAGCCGAATTGCAATTGAAACAAGTCAAAGCTGATCGTTATCCAATTGTGAGGCTGACTTCGGGTTATAATTTTAACGAAAGTGAATCGAGTTTAGGATTTACCAGCGCTACTTCTTCGCGAGGTTTAAATTATGGTTTTAATGCGACGTTGAATATTTTTGACGGCTTTAATCAGCATCGAAATGAAAAAGTAGCTAAACTGCAGATTGAGAATTCTCAAATTGCCATCGAGCAGCAAAATATGGTTTTGAATACACAGTTAAGTACCGCTTTTCAGACGTATTTGACCAATTTAGAATTGATTGGTCTTGAGGAAAATAACGAAGCAATCGCTAAACAAAACTTAGAGATTACGCTGGATAAATTCAAAATCGGAACGATCACTACCATTGATTTCAGAACAGCTCAGCTTAATTATGTAAACGCAAAGGTACGTTACAGCAATGCCCAATATCAGGCAAAATTATCTGAAATTGCACTAAAAGAATTGGCGGGAAATATGAATTTTTAATTTAAATTTGTTTCAAAACAAACTTAAATGATTTCATATAATACTAAAGAATGGTTTTCTTTTATCTTTCATTTTCATAAATCAGATACCGTTCGAAAATTATTTCCAATTATGCTGGCCATCGGAGTTTACGCTGGAGCAGTTGGATATGTTGAACTTGAATATTTTAAAGTTACCAAAAATGACTACATCCAGAACATTCCTATTATGCATGGAATGCTTGGTTTTGTAATATCCCTATTGCTTGTTTTCAGAACCAACACAGCTTATGATCGTTGGTGGGAAGGCAGAAAGCTTTGGGGCGCACTGGTAAACAACAGTCGTAATTTAGCGATAAAACTTTCCGCTATTTTAAAAGAAGAAAACGACAGGAAATTTTTCCGTAAGATTATACCAACTTATGCTTCTGTTTTGCAGAAGCATTTGAATAATGAGGATACCGGTAAACAGCTTTTTGAAGATGTAGATTTAGAAATTGACCATCAAAAGCACAAACCGAATCAGGTAAAAAGAATCATGTATCAGAAAATCAATGATTTGTATGATGCTAAAAAAATTACAGGAGATCAGCTGATTATTTTAAACGAGGAATTACAATCTTTTACCGATATTTGTGGTGCTTGCGAGCGCATCAAAAACACGCCTATCCCCTACTCTTACAGTGCTTTCATCAAGAAATTCATCTTTTTTTATACGATGACATTGCCTTTTGGATATGCAGTAAGTTTAGGATATTATGTAGCACCGGTGGTTGTTTTTATCTTTTACGTCTTAGCCAGTTTAGAGCTTATTGCGGAAGAAATTGAAGATCCTTTTGGTGATGATGAAAATGATTTACCGATCAGAAAGATTTCGGAAAATATCAAAAAACACGTGGAAGAACTGATTTAAATCCCCTTACAAAGTAGCGTAGCAACTCATTACAAACAGATTACAAACAGATTACAAAATGCTTGTGTTAAATTTGTTGCAGCATTATAACGTTGAAAGGTAAATTTATACGGCAAAAAACAAAAAAATTGTTTCCAACTCCGCTGATCAATCCTTATATTTACACCCTTATTCAAGAATAAAAAAGTTAACATGAAAATATCTTACAACTGGTTAAAACAATTCATTAAGACAGACTGGACCTCTGAACAAACATCAGAATTACTTACAGATTTAGGTCTGGAAGTCGAAGTTGTTGAAAAATATGAATCCATTAAAGGTGGTTTACAAGGAATTGTTGTAGGACACGTGCTTACCTGTGAAAAACATCCTGATGCTGACAGACTAAACGTTACGACTGTAAATATCGGATTGGAAGCTCCTATACAGATTGTTTGTGGAGCTGCTAATGTTGCTGCCGGACAAAAAGTAGCAGTTGCTACTATCGGAACAGTTTTGTATGATAAAGACGGTGGAGAATTCACCATTAAAAAAGGAAAAATTCGTGGACAGGAAAGCCACGGAATGATCTGTGCAGAGGATGAATTAGGTCTTGGCACAAGTCATGACGGAATTATGGTTTTAGACGAAAAATTAGTACCTGGAACTCCGGGTTCTAAAGTTTTTGATATCGTAAGCGATGAAGTTTTCGAAATTGGATTGACACCTAACCGTGCCGATGCCATGAGCCATTATGGAACAGCGCGTGATCTTAGAGCCGGAATGTTGCAACGTGGCGTAAACATCGAATTAATTACACCTTCTGTAAGCAATTTCAGAGTGGATATGCGTACCCTTAAAATTGATGTGGTTGTTGAAGAGCCTCTTTTAGCTCCAAGATATTGTGGTGTTACGATTTCGGGAATCACTGTTGGAGAATCTCCAAGCTGGTTGCAAGATCGTCTAAAAGCGATCGGATTAGCCCCAAAAAATAATATTGTTGACGTTACCAATTATGTTTTACATGAATTAGGACAACCTTTGCACGCTTTTGATGCTGCAAAAGTCAACGGAAAAATAAGTGTAAAAACATTGGCTGAGGGTACAAAATTTACAACCTTAGATGATGTGGAAAGAACATTGCATGCAGAAGATTTGATGATCTGCGATGAAAAAGGACCACTTTGCATTGCCGGTGTTTTTGGAGGAAAAAAATCAGGAGTTTCTGAAGGAACTACTTCTATTTTCCTTGAAAGTGCTTATTTTGATGCGGTTAGTGTTCGTAAGACAGCCAAAAGACATCAGTTAAACACAGATGCTTCTTTTAGATTTGAAAGAGGAATTGATCCGACTATTACAGAATATGCTTTAAAACGTGCTGCTCTTTTGATTCAGGAAGTTGCAGGTGGAAAAATTACCTCTGATGTAATTGAAGTGTATCCTAAAAAGGTAGAGGATTTTTCTGTTTTATTGAACTTTAGTCATGTTTATAAAATTATCGGTCAGGAAATTCCAAAAGATACGATCAAAAAAATACTGGTTTCTTTAGATATCAAAGTAAACAGTGTTTCTGATTCCGGTTTGGGATTAACGATTCCTGCTTACCGTGTAGATGTACAACGTGAAATTGATGTAATTGAAGAAATTTTAAGAGTATACGGTTATAACAATATCGAGTTTTCGAAGAAGTTTAATGCTACGGTTGCAAACTCACCAAGAACAGAAGATTACAAAGTGCAGAACTTAATCGGTTCGCAATTGAACTCGCAAGGTTTTCATGAAATGATGGCCAATTCTTTAACAACAGCTGCTTATACAAAACTATCGGCTATGTTAAAAGAAGAGCATAATGTGACCATGCTTAATCCGTTAAGTAGTGACTTGGCAACTATGCGTCAATCTTTGCTGTTTTCTGCTTTGGAAGCGATTTCATACAACATCAACAGAAAAAGTTCTGATTTGAAATTGTTTGAATTTGGAAAAACCTATCATAAATTCCTTAACGGTTATGAGGAGCACAAACATTTAACGCTATCCATTTCCGGAGACAGAAATAAAGAAAGCTGGACAAGCCCTCAAAAAGCTACAGATTTCTTTTTATTGAAAGGATATGTTAAAGCTATTTTAGCCCGTTTAGGAATCGATAAAATATCTAATAATCCCGTGCAGTCTGATATCTTCTCTGAAGGAACATCTATCTGTTACAATAATGATGTATTAGTTGAAATGGGTGTGATTAAAAAACCGATCCTAAAACATTTCGGAATCAAACAAGATGTTTATTTTGCTGATTTCAACTGGGATTTGGTATTGAAAATTATTACCGGAAAAATCAAATACACCGAAATTCCAAAGTATCCGGAAGTTCGTAGAGATTTGGCTTTGTTAATCGATCAAAAAACAACGTACGAGAGTGTTTATAATTTGGCGAAACAAACGGAAAAAACACTTTTAAAAGATGTGAATTTGTTTGATGTTTATGAAGGTAAAAATCTTCCGGAAGGTAAAAAATCTTACGCTTTAAGTTTTACGATTCAGGATCATACTAAGACACTTACAGATGTTCAGATTGATAAAATCATGTCGAAATTGCAACATGCATTTGAGACCGAACTTGGAGCAAGTTTAAGATAAAAAAGAACTTTCTTACTATAATTAAATCCGACAGTTTTCAAAGAGCTGTCGGATTTTTTTTAAGACGCAAATCGCTCGTAAGCACTCTTTAGTTTTTCATCGTATTTGTTTGTTCTATATCCCTCACCGTTGTACTTAAGGGCAAATTCAGCCCATTTTTGGTTTCTTAAAACCGAAATCAGATTATTCTCTTTCAAAAACAACCCGAAAGCTTTTAAATGTTCCCCTTCATTTAGATTCATTTTTTCTGTAAATTCGTTTATGTTCGCATATCCGATAGAAACAGCATTAAATCCCATAACCTGAAAGAGCCCCCAAGAGGCCGAGCACTTTGCAGCGTCACTAAAATCTGGATCCGAGTTTAAATTCATCGCTTTTTCTAAACGGGTATACTCGCCTTCTCCGCCCACATAATACTTTTTGGTATAAGCAGGATAGAGAATATTGGCCGTATTTGAATTGACATAAGCTTGACAATTGATGCCTCTCTTTTTTAATTCCCTCCAGAAAACATGGCCTTCAAACAGAATTTTTGGCCTCCCGTCTACCAGAAAACCTTTGCCATTGCTTTCAACCTGATTTACCGCTTTAACAACTGCCAATTCAAGATTATGGTCGTTCGAGAAATCAATAAGATCTTGCTCCGAAAGTAATTTGTTGTTGGATAAAGATCCGGTATCACTTTGTTCTAAAAGCATTGACCAGGTTTTTAGTCCCACAATTCCATCGACTACCAGATTGTTGTTTAACTGAAAATCCTTTACTGCTTTATCCGTTTCAACGCCAAAATAGTCTGAAACGATGACGCTGTAATTGCGTTTTGCGAGTAATTCGTTTAAGTAATAGACCTCACTTGATTTTACTCCAAATTTTATAGTTCTCATGGCTTTACTTGATTATCGTTATTTTGGAAGAGGTTGAGAAATCAAAAACTTCATTTTTGGATTTTACCAAATTGTCGTTTTTGTCAAAATAATTTGTTTTATACGAAATAAGGGTCGAATTTACCCCTGTATTTTTGACAATAAAATTAAAGAGGATCGGAGTCGAAAATTCCGATTTTAAGCGTTCAATGCTGAATTTACTTCCAGATTCCAGAACCGTTAACTCTACCGTAATTTTACTTGTAGCCGCTGCCTGCTTTTTTATTTCGATCTGAATGTAACGATTGTAGTCTGTAGATTGCGAAACGATCTGATTGAATTCGGAGCTAATATTTTCAATGTTTTCAAAATCAAAAAATACGTTTTCCAAATTCCCTGATGCGCTACTGGGATTGAGAGCAGCACTATCCAAAACCTTGCTGTCGTTACTGATTAACTGCGGATAACTATTGAAAAAGGTGCTGTTAAAATACGTTGCGTTTTGATTGTAAACCAAAAGAATAGAATTGAGTCTGCAACTGGAAAAAGACTGATTTTTAATTTGAATCTTCTTCAAATCATTATCTATCGAAGCAGCGATTATTTCTCCAATCGTTTTTTCAATATTCAATTCAATGACACTGGTGTCTTTTATTTCTTTATGTTTAAAATTAATATTAGCAAACTGTGATATGGTGTTGTTCAAAGCGTTGATCATTATACTTGCTTCGGCCAGATTTTCAGTAGAGAGATTGAACAGAAAATGTTTCCCGTCTACATTAATATCTGATTTTTGCAAGAAATAATTTCCGCTCACCTCGTACTCGGCTTCAATATCATTTGGGAAAAGAAACTGAACTTTATTGAAATAATCGGTCGTGTCTCCATCAATAAAATTGTTGTTTAAAAGTGCTATTTTTAGTTTGGCCAAATCAAATTCGGAAAGATTTGGGCCAATAGCAAACTGGAAACTAATTTTTGAGATTTCTTCCGAAGAACCTACGCCGTCTTCAAAGGCATGAAAAATAGTCGAAATGCAAGGTTTTAAAGTATCTAAATCTTTAGAAAGACTGTACATTTTAGAAATCAGTAAAAAGGTATTGGGTTGCACCATCGATTTATAAATCGAAAGTTTGCTGAAATTTATTCCAGCGACAAATATTTGTTTGAACTGAGAAAAGTCTTCATTCAGATTAAAAGGATTAACAATAAACCCTCCATCGGCTGTTTTGTAAAGACTGGTTGTAGGTTCTTTTGAAACAGCATACCCTACGGTTTTATTTACCTTTAATAAAAAAGTGCTTTTAACCAATTCTGCCTGAATGGAAGTGTCGATATTATTCTCTCTTTGAATTTCGGTAATGGATTTGCTTGAAATCATGCTTTTTGCAGGTCCAGCTTTCACAAGCAAAGGACTGCTTATCAAATTTGCTTTTGTTGAAAATGTTTTAGGAGCCACTAAATCACTTTTGATCGCCATTTTAGTGTTGATTAAGGAAATATCTCTGGCAAACAAAAGGTTTCTTCTGTACTTGGAGTATCCTTTAAAATCGAAGAACAAATCGATATTACATTTGGCGCTTTCAATTTGCGAGATGAGATTGAAATAAGCAATTTTTACGGCTTCATCCTTTAGGTCAAATTGTATTTCTTTGGTTAAGGTATTAATTACGCCATTGATTCTGACCAGGTCGCCGTTTACTTTCAGATTTAGTATTGCTTCTCTTAAGTTTAAAGCAATATTCCTCTGATTACTGCTTACTTGTTTGTTTTTGATGTTGTATTTCAAAGTAACATAACCAAGTAACCCGCTTTTGTTTCCGGATTTATCCAGTACGTTTTCGTAATAGAACACCGTGTTGTTGTTTGGTGTAAGTTCTATTTCGGGAAAAAACAAGGTGATATCAGGATTGTTATAATCTTTAAAAGTTGAATTTTCGTTTATTACGGTATCGTTTTCAATCAATGGAAAATAAATATCCAAGGGTATCAGGATGATTTCGGGTCTTATGTTTATCGAATGAATTACAGGATGTTCGATAACTTTAAAATCAGCTACTTTGACACTGGGTGCCACCGTAAATGAAGCACTGGGTTTTGCCGGTTCGAGGTTGAATCTGTTGGTGGGAACCAGTTTTGTTCCTTCAAGTTTGAATGTATTTAAATCTGGCATGATGTTTCATTTTAATGATTAATTAGGTTTAGAAAACAAAAGGGACAAAATGTCCCCTTTGTTTGTTTAGAAAAAAAACTATTCCATAAATGGCGCTCTGATTTTTTCTATGTCCGCATTTTGAGCAGCAGTTCCTGTTGGGATTTCAAATAAAACATCCCCTTCTAAATAATCAATTTTTTGATAATCCGTAGAGATACTTACTTTTTTGGCTTTTTTACCAATTTTACCGTTACAAGTATATTTTACTTTGTATTCGGTTGGTTTTATGGTATAATCCAATTCATACCAAGCTCTGTAAGGTATCGCGTCTTCAAAATTGTCGGCTGTAAATTTGAATTTTTTGCTTGACATTTTGTCTACTTTTAAAGTAACCTCCAAAGTGTCGCATTCAAAAAGTTCTTCGGTAGATAATGTGTAGTTTATCATATTCATAACCGGTAGTGGTACGAACACTTTGGTTCCCTCAAATTCAAACTCTCTGGTGGTGTCTTTTAATTTGATTCTCTTGTCTTTCTCATACATTACCTCTTGTCTTACTTTAATTTTGGTCGAACCATTGTTTTTCACAAAATCAAAGACAAAAGCATTTTTCTCTTTGGATTTATCATTCCAAGTTGCCGGGAAAATTGCGTCAATTTCTTTACCGGATTTGCTCGTATTTTTCACATACGGAGTACCTTCAGGTGCAATCATTCTTCCGGAACTTTTCCAGATTATTTTTCCTTTTGAATCCGGATAACCAACTTCGATAGAAACCTGGCTTACTGGACTGTCGTTTACGATATCGCTGTCTTTGTCCAGTTTAATCAAACCACCATTTAAAGATGCAATCACCTGAACTTTAGAAAAATCTTCATCAAGCTGAATCTCAGTGATGTATTTTTTTAGTTCTGCTTTTGCTTCAGCTCCTGATTTTAAAGTCAAAGGAGTCAGATTTCCACTGATTTTTGAATCTAAAACTTCAATGGCAGAGAATTTAATTTCATCGGTAAATTTTACTTCTCTAATTTGAGTTCCGGATTTTAAGCTTACTCCTACGCTGCCCAGTCCAAATAGCACTCTAAAGAATCCTCCTGGTTTTTCCGGTGTAGATGCCGGAGTAAATTGTTTTTCAGGGGCATCAAAAATTTGTTTTTGAACCATTTGAAAAGCAAAATCTCTTTGTTTGGTTAAAAGTGCTTCTTCTACTTTTTTTCTTTCCTCGTTAGAGAATTGGTTGTCTGTGATGATTTCACTGATGATTCCACCTTGAGTTAAGATTTTCTCATACTCATGCTCCCAGTTTACATCAACAAATGACCAGCTGGCATTTACTTTAGCAGAAAAATAAGTGTGTACTTTTTTGACATCTACAGTAGTTTTAATAGTTGTTGTTGGCATGTATCCTTTGTACTTGATACTGTTCTCGACAACCAGGTTATTGGTTCCTGTTTCTAAAGCACCTTTTACTAATGAAGCACTGTTACGTCCCATTAATACAGACAATGCGTTATCCCCAAGTCCAAAAGTACTTCCGTTTCCTTCTCCTTGAATATTAAATGTCCATGGATTAGCCCCTCCAAAAGGATTGTTTGGAGACTTCTCTCCTACTATATGCATGGCAATTTTGTTCTCTGTTAACTGTATAGGTCTAACGTTTGTTTCGTTAAAATCTCTGTCAACGCCTTTTAGGAAAGAAAACAATCCGAAAAGTTTTGAAGTTCTTTGATTGTTATAGCTCGTGTGAAGCTTTGTTTTCAATTTATCGATTGCTTTCTTTAATAAAGCTTCCGGTAAATCTATAGTGCTTGTCAATGTAGTATAAGCTCCTGCTTCTTCTTCCAGTCCTTCTGCACCGATTACGGTTGAGGAATCTCCTTCTGATTTAAAAACCTGCATAGAGAATTTGAATCTTCCGTCAGGGTGTTTCGCCAGACGTGGTGCTTTTGGATAATAATAAAACTGCATTGGTAATCCCGCGTCTCTCAATAACATATTGTTGGGATCTGGTGAAAAAAGGACTGCAAAATCTGCTCCATCTTCTTTTTCTAAAAGGATTTCTACTGTTCCGGCTCCTGCATGTGGGTAACCTAGAGGTGTTGGTTGTGACATAATTAAATAATTTAAAGTTTTACATTTTTAATTGGCTCTTTTTTTTGAGTTTCGCCTGACTCATTTGTTCGAAAAAAGGAACGATGTAAAATTGTATCATTAGAAATTATCCTGTAACAGCGCTTTAGCCCAAATTTTTAAATAAATTTACCTGCGTAAAAAAGGGTAAATTCCCCCTTGTCGCATCTTGTCATTTGAAATAATTTTGTACGTAAGAATATCAAAAACCTTAATTAATAACTTTTTAACTAATTACACTTTAAAACTAAAAAACATGAAAAACCCTTCTTCAAAACCCAATCAGTTGATAACGAGAGAATTTGCCAAGGAGCTGAATTCGAATTACACGCATAAAAGAGCGAAAATAATCCGTAAATCAACCAAAAAAGACGATGCAAATGCCATTTGGTATTCACTGGAAGCTTTAGAAAGCTACATACAGTATATTAAAACACAAGGAGTTGAAAACGGATATGACGTAGACGGGATCCGATTCTATTTTGGTGTATACCCGGAGGATGAAAAACATGGCGAGAAAGCAGGTCTGACGACACTTTTTCTGGCTCCTACTGGAAAAAAAGCAAGCTCAGTATCGAGTGCAAACAAAATGCAAGCTTTTGCTTCTACAGTAGAAGAAGAGGAATCCCATGACATAGAAAGCATTCAACCAATGAATTATGGCAACATAGGAAGACCACCTAGCCTAACCTACTAAAAAAAATTATGTTTGAATTTTTAAGATCTTATATCGTCTATTTAGCTTTGCTATCAGGAATCATCGGGTTAATCTCGTTGCATAAACTTCCTAGTAATAAAGCTAAATTTTTAGTACTTTTAATCTGGTTTTCAGTGCTAATTGAAATAGTCGGCTACTTTTTTACACAATGGACAGGTTTATTAAACTATTATGTTTATAATTTTTACATGTTCGTTAGTTTCTCGGCCTATATACTATTACTCAGAAGCCTTTTATTGAAGCGGGATAACAGAATTTCTGCAATACTATTTTTAGCGCTGTTCGTGGTTTCCTTTTTTTTGAATATTTTATATTTCAAAGAAGATATGAATCACTCGTTTACATACAGTTTTGCAATAGGAGTTATAGTAGTGATGATACTTGCCTGTCTCTATTTGGTAGAGATCTTTAATTCAGACAAAATATTAAACTTTAAAAAATCTGTTTTTTTTTGGTATATCTTAGGCATATTGGTCTTTCACGTTCCTTTTCTGCCTTTTATGTTAGCGATAAACTGGTTTTTAATCAAACAAGACGACTCTATTTTTAGTTTAGTTGTTTTTATTTTAAATTTTCTGGCACACAGTTGTTTTATAATCGGATTTATATGGAGCGAAAAGAAATACAATTATTAGTCATTTCATTAGGTATTGTTTTTTTTACTCTACTCATCACGTTACTTGTGCTTTTTTTTTATTTTTTGAAGAAAAAGAACAATTATCTGGTTGAGAAAATGGAATCTGAAATGTACTTTCAATCAGAGTTAGTCAAAACCAGGATTGAGATTAAAGATCAGACGCTCTCCGAAATCAGCAAAGAACTGCACGACAATATTGGCCAGATTGTTTCAGTGGGAATTATGCAGCTTAATATGTACATACAGACCGGAAAATCAATTAAAAGCAAAGAACTGACTGATCTTAAGCATGTTTTAGCCAAATCGCTCGACGAGATTCGGATTTTATCCCGCATTATAAACAAGGATAACTTATTGCAATCCAATTTTATAGAAGCGATAAAACAGGATTTGGAACGTATAAAAAAACTGAAACACATTCACTATAATTATAAATTTACAGGAGAAATACCTGAGATTAACGAAGAGCATGATTTGTTTATTTACCGCATTTTTCAGGAAGCTTTGCACAATAGTTTAAAACATTCTCTCAGCGATTTGTACGAGGTGGATATTACGACAACTGCAGACCTTTTTCAGTTAAAAATGAAGGATTTCGGAATTGGTTATGACACCAAAAAAGTCACGTCCGGAATTGGTTTAAACAATATGAAATTGAGAGCTAAACTAATTGGTGCTAAACTAATTATGGAATCCAATACATCCGGAACAAGTATAACTTTAGAATATCCCTTAACCATACCCGATGAAAACAAAAGTTAAAAATAAAATTATTATTGTCGATGATCACCAGTTGTTCTCACAATCCTTGCAGCTTTTGATCAATAGTTTTAAAGAATTTGACGTGGTCAATCGCTTTGAAAACGGCAAAGTTTTTATAACTTATCTGCAGGAGAATACAGACTTAGAGGTAGATTTGATTCTTTTAGATGTCAATATGCCTGTTTTAGACGGCCTTGAAACAATGAAATGGGTCAAAGAAAACAGGCCTTCGTTAAAAATTATAGCGCTATCGGTAAACGATGATGAAGAAATTATCATTAAAATGATCACTAATGGTGCCAGAGGTTATTTACTAAAAGACACTTCGCCAGAAATATTCAAAGAAGCCATGTCGTGCGTGATCGATAAAGGCTTCTATTTTACCGAATTAGTCTCAGGAATGCTCGTGAAAAAAGCCAATGACGATTCTAAAAAAGTCAGTTTAAAAGAAAAAGAAATTGTTTTTATAAGACATGCCTGCAGTGAAAAAACCTATAAGGAAATTGCTTCAGAAATGTGTCTGAGTCCCAAAACAATTGACGGCTACAGAGAGTCCCTGTTTGATAAGCTCGAAATCAAAACCCGAATAGGTCTAGTTTTATATGCGATTAAGCATAAAATTGTTTTGGTTTAAAGACTACTTAAATTCGATTAATTTATCGTTTGCCAAATCATACTCATATAATTTCCTGGTTTCGTTATCTAAATACAACCATTGAATTATACTGGTATGATTTTCGAATTCGTTTGAAATTCCAACAATAACATAAGAGCGACCGTCTTTATCTCCATTTTCTATCGAATAAACCAAATTGGTGTCCGGATTTTGGAGGTTTGCTTTTACGAGCTCTCTTTTAGAATTTGCGAGGTAGTACTCGACCAAAACATTGAGGTATTCCACAAAAGACTTTGTATACTGCTCCTCGCCTTTCAAATAATATTTAATTGGTTTTTTGTATTTTCTTTTAAATAGACTTACGCTACCGTCTTTTACTTTTTTAGCTTTTATCAGCCAAGGTGTGAAATCCAGTTTCTCTCCGTCGCCTGCACTGTAAGTTGTATCTATTTTCCAGGTTATTTCTAGAATGTCGCCCCTCAGAAAGGCAGCAGTTCCTTCAAAATTAGTGTTCAATGCTACAGTTTCCTTGCCTTTTTTTATGGTAAACAGGTTATAATCGCCGTTGTCATCGTATTCTACATATTCCACTTCATCTGAGTATTCTTTTTCTTTATTCAATCGCTCTCCTGGGCGTATAGCGCTAAAAAAGGCCTCTTCTTGGGAAGCCTTTGGGATTTGCTTTTCTTTATTCGCTGCTGTTTTTACCGATATTTCTGAGGATGTTGTTTTTTGGTCATTACAGGAAAATAAGAACAGTGCTGCTAGTAGAGAAATATATTTCATTTTCAGATTTGGGTTAAAGTCGCTGGATTAGTAGGTTATTGCCGCAAAAATAGGGTTTTCGGCAATTTTATCTCTGCCTTTTAAAAATGAAAGCTCCATTAGAAAATTAAACTGTACAATTTCTCCACCCAATTCCTTTACCAATTCTCCAAGTGCTTTAGCTGTTCCTCCCGTTGCTAAAACATCATCATGTATCAAGACCCTGTCTCCTTTTTTGATGGCATCTGTGTGAATTTCTAAGGTATCTGTGCCGTATTCTAAGTCATAAGAAGCGGAAATAGTTGTGTAAGGCAGTTTTTTAGGTTTACGAACCGGTACAAAACCCGCATTCAATTCCTGAGCCAACAACATGCCGAAGAAAAATCCGCGACTTTCAGCCCCTATAACTTTGTCGATAACCTGTCCGTTTAGCGATGCTAGCAGAATAGACAGGCATTCTTTGCGCGCAACCGGATCATTTAATAACGGGGTAATATCTTTAAATAAAATTCCTTCTTTGGGAAAATCTTGAATATCACGTATATAACTTTCGAACTTCATTTTTTTTTGTTTTTATATTATTTTTTCCTTGTTTATCTCACATTTATAGCTATCTTTGCACCCGCAATAAGCGCTCAACAAAGCTACAGAATTTTAGCTGAATTGAGAAATAAAAAGGCCTCGTGGCGCAACTGAATAGCGCACTTGATTACGGCTCAAGAGGTTACTGGTTTGAATCCAGTCGAGGTCACTAAAAGAGACAACTAGCAAATAGTTGTCTCTTTTTTTATGCACTAGTATGTAAATTTATCAAGCCTTTACAATCTAACATTTCATGGTTCAATTTTTTCACAAGAAATCCTTAGATACTTTAAAATAAACAATCTAAAAGTGTCTTTAATTGAAATTTAATCGGAGCTTAACGATGATTCGAAGTTTCATTAAGGATATGCGATTTTTCTCTTTTGGTTTATCGTAATTTTTTGATACTAAATACAATAACTTCAAAATAATTTTAGCTTTCTTCTTGCAAGTTATTGATAAAATCTTCAAAGCTATTAGCGACTAATTCAAAAGCATCTTTTTTTGTTTTCCACTCCATTTCCATTTGATATATCAATATTTTATCAATAGATTCTTCATCAAATGATATACAAAAAACCCAGCCTCCATTATCTATTGCAAAAGGTAGCTTTTTTCCCAAGCCTTCTTCCTTGAATTCTTTTACAAAATCGTACATCATCTTATAAGTTATGAATTGTGAAATTTCAAACAACTTCCCATCACTATTTATATACTTATTCTCCTTTACTGACAAATCTGCATATTCTGAAATAAAATCTTTAATATTATCAGGAATTTTTATACCAGCTTCATTTTCAATTCTACTGTATTGATGTGGCAAAAAGCGATCATTTAAAGTTAACCTTCTCATAGTATTTTATTGCTTATACTTTTTCATTTAAATGGATTATTTTCCACGGCAGTTGCCAATAAATCCAAATATAGTTAAATCCTGCAAAATATGCAGAGCATATTATTAATTTATCAGCATATACTATACAACTTATTGGCAAAAAAATTGCCTTTTTTACAGATGTTTCATCCATCTAAGTTTTGTAGCAGAATTAACTTATTCATATTTTGAAAACATATGAATCCCCAACAGTACATCCAAACCAAATCCTTAAAGCCAACGAGAGACAGACACTACATATGGTAAGCCAATTTCTTCAAATCATCCATAAAAAATGTTGAAATTTGTCCCGTAGAGGTCACAGCTGAAAAGCCCATTTTTAACGAAATGGGCTTTTTTTTGTGTTTTTCCAATCGAATTTAATGGGTTTTTACTTCCAAAAAGGTTGTGAATTAAACCTAACAGGTTTTTAAAACCTGTTAGGTTTGGGGCTACAATCAAATGTTTTTGATATAAATAAAACAAAAATAGTCAACCTATATCAGGACAAGACAAATAATAAAAAAGCACTGAAAACCAATCATTTTCAGTGCTTTTTCGATTCTTTGTAATTTACTTCTGTTATTTCAGTTGAGTAGTATTTACTCTTGTTGGCGTATCTTTTCCACTAATAATTGAAGAAGAACTTAAGGCAATTGATTTTATTATTTGGGTCATGTTATCAATATCTAACGTTTCAAATTCATCATCGGCTGTGTGGTACGTTAGCTCATTATCCATTTTTGAAGTAGAGATGGTATGAGCAGGAACTCCAAGCTTGGCTAACGTAGCGTTGTCGGAGCGGTAAAATAATTGTTGTTCCGGATAAGGATCTGAATAAAATGTAAAACTTGATCCTTTTAAATTAGTTTGCAAAATCTCTCCCATATTCGACTTTTCGTAGCCTGTAATGTAAGCTGAGTTTTTACCCCATTTAGATTCTGTTCCGATCATTTCAATATTAAACATCGCAATCACTTTTTCCGGCGCAAGCTGTTTAGAAAAATATTTGGCTCCATAACCACCTATTTCTTCAGCTGTAAATGTGGTAAAAATGATAGTACGCTCGTTGTTATTTTGTTTTTTAAAATATTTCGCAAGCATAATTACTGCTGTTGTTCCAGCGGCATCATCATTAGCGCCATTATAAATAGAATCTGTTGCAGGATGTGGAGCACCTTCTTGGGGAGAGCCTATTCCTAAATGATCATAATGCCCTGAAAAAATCACATACTCATTTGGTTTAGTTTTTCCCGGTAATATTCCAACAACATTATTCAATGTTTTTTTGGAGATTACATTCGTTAATTCAACAGAGAAAGTGGTCGCTTCTATGGTTCCAAAAACAAACATAATTGTATTGTTTCCGGGATTAGAATTTACTCGATCAATATGTTGAATATTTGGTAAAACACTATCAAATGAAGGGTCAACTAGTACCAAAAGATTTTTCGAACTTTTATAATATTCATTAAATTTATCCCCAATGTTATCCCCTTTATTGATTTTTACAATAGAAATATCGCTTTTTTCAGTTAAAGAAACTTGAGGAAGGTACGAGAATATTGCAACTTGATTATTATTTATTTCTTTGCCATCAATAGTAATTTTTGAAGAAACTCCTTTAGAGACCGTTATTGAAAATTCTTGTCTATAATTTGTTGCTGTATTGAAAGTTTTCAAACCAATTTCTTTAAACTCTGATTCTATAAAAGCAGATGCTTTCTCAATACCGGGAGTAAAAGTTCTTCTACCCTGCATATCATCAGCCGAAAGTATTTTCTCTATACGAGTTACTTCCTTGGTCGTAATAATTTTATCAATCGATTGTCCATGTACATTAAAACATTGACTTAGAACAAACATACTTACAATAATTTTTTTCATATTTTACTTTTATAAATAACATTTTAATTAAACCAAAATTACGTTAATTATTTGCGAAACTTAGCGCTCGCAGAAATTTTTAAATGAAAAAACTGGCGGCATTGCTAAATTATAACGTGAACAATTTAAAAACATTAAACTGAGAAGTTTAGTGCTTGTTGTATGCTTTTATTTAACGACGTATAATTTTATAAGCAAAAAGAAGAAGCCGTCTCAATACCAACTTGAGACGGCTTCTTCTTTTATGGCTTTTTTTGCTTTTATAACGGATAACCTAAAGAAAATCTATGTTGAAGTTCATAGTATAGTATTTTAAAATTCGAATACCGGATATTTTATTCCGTTACAGCAACAACCTTATCCGTTTTCTTTATTTTCTCAACGCCCCTTTCTCTCATTTGTTCCACTGCATCGAACATTTTGATTAAATGAATATAGGGCGTCGTCAGGTCAGAATCCGAATCTCCGGGATGGGGAGACAATGAAAGCTCCAGGATTTGACATAGAAATAATTCAAATTCTTCCAGTGTTTTTTCATCAAATGCTTTTTGAAATACAATAAAGGGATTATCGTATTCTTCCTTCGTGAGAGAAGAATGATGAGAAACCGTTTCACAGCGCAAAGATTCTTTCACTTTTCGTTTTTTGCTTTTTTCATGCAGGCAATAGCAGACTTTGACAAAGGAGCTGAAAACGGTATACAAAATAAAAACATCAGAAGGATTGTCCTCTCTGTAGATTTTTGTTTTATAGCTGTAAATTACCGCTTCATTTAAACTTTGTTTATAATAATCCAGGTCTGCAAAATCAAAAAAAGCGTTAATTGCCTTAAATGGATTTCCTGCCGCATATCCCGCCCAAAAGCTGGTTTCGAAGGATGATTTCTTCTTTTTCATAGTCAATAGATTTAAAAATTAAGAAGTGAAGTTCGATTCATTCAAAAGGATAATCTATTCGGAAATCGGATATAATATCTGACAAAAAGGATGTTTTACGGGATATTTTTTTATCTTTGAAATTCAGGATTTTTAATCCAAATGGCTTTATCTTTGAGCTTTTAGAAAAATTAATATTCGTTATGGAACAGAAAATACATCAGGGAAGAAACATAAAACGTTTCAGAGAAATGCTTAACATAAAGCAAGAAGCATTGGCTTATGATCTGGGCGAAGACTGGAACCAAAAGAAAATTTCTATGCTGGAGCAAAAAGATGTAATTGAAGACAATTTGTTGAAACAAATTTCAGCTGTATTAAAAATTCCTGTGGAAGCTTTTCAGAATTTTGATGAGGAGCAGGCGATTAATATTATTTCTAATACTTTTCATGAAGGAGCAGTAGCGGTTGGTAACAATTCTGGGCATGTGAGTACTACTATTAATCCAATTGATAAGATTGTACAAATACACGAAGAAAAAATTGCCTTGTACGAGCGGATGTTGAAGGAGAAAGATGAAATGATGATGAGGCTTGAAAAATTAATCAATAAGTAACTGTAAAAGAGGTTTTTACAGTCTGTTTTTTGCTTTAAAATATTATTTTCGGGTGCGAAGTTGGGAGATATTCGCATAGCTTTTCATAAGGAAGACTTCGCAGAGCGGCGATAAAGATGCGAGATTTTTCGGTTAAACAAAATTTCCAAATACAAAAACCATCTTTAAATTCAGTCAAATGCCTAAATCTATTGGAACGGCTATTGTGCGATGCCGTTATTTTAGCTCTTCAATTTTTATCGATGGTATTTGATTGCAATTTATATACTTCACAAAAACCTTATTACGAATGTTTATTGAAAATTTGATTTCAATATTTTCTACACAATCAATATCAGTTATTTCGGGAAGTTTAAAGTTTAATTGTTTTCCACTTATTTCGTCAATTTCAAAAGAGTGAATTAAATAATTATCTTCCAGTTTTACTTTATTTGAACTGTAAGTTAAGATATAACGATCAAATCCTTTACCCGAAGATCTGACATTTTCCTTTTCGTAGTTTATTTTAATATCGTTATTACCAATCGAACTATTTCTCATAAAAAGAGTTTTAGGAAGGAACGAATTAATTGAGTCGATTTTATTTTTAGATAGTGAACTGATTTCAATTGTTGAAAAAATTTCATTTTCCTGAATTGTGTTTTCATATACTGAATCATTATGAATCCTAATCCATCCAAAGAATAAGACAGCAATTGTCAAAATAATTACAAGCCATCCTGAAAAATTTAAACGTTTTATAAACGGGATTCCTTTTATATCACTTTTCAAATTCGAAAAGAGTGGGATGATTGCGATAGATGTTATAAAAAGGAGTTCTATATATTTCATAATCTAATTTAAGCACTGATTTTTTACGGTTTCGCACAACGTTTAGCGCATTTGAGAAGTCGCTGAAATAGGAACAGAGTTCTCTCTGCTAAGATAAAACATTTTTGGTTTGAAAAATCTTCCAATCACTAACGAACTAGCGATTTATTTAACACACTGTTAGTCACTGGCCTTAATCTTTTGAATAAATCCGAAATCCATAAATTGTTTTATCGCTTTGTGAAACCCAAACATCAAAAACACCTCTATTTAACTCACAAAGCCCGTAATTATATAAATCACCTTTGATACTTAAATTTTTTCGAATATGATTATCGCTTTCGACAAATTCTAAATCAAATTCGCCATCGTATTTTGCATGAATTAGTAGTTTGGATGTAGTCCCATCTTCAAATTTTTCCATCCAAATATTTTTACTAATAAATACATTTACAATTTTTCCATCATATTCTTTATAGTAAAAATTCCCGCCCTTTAAGAAATTTGAAAACTGTTTTTTAGAAATTTTAGATTTTGGTTTTTGTAAAAGAGTAATCCAATCGCTTTTATTTTCTTCTATTTTACCTAATACATCGCGAAAATCTTTACAATTTTTCTGTAACCTAAAATAGACTATATCTCTTATTGAATCAGCTATTGTTTGAGATGATATATTTACTTTTTCATAAAAATCAGGAAGATGCTTTTGAAAAATCATTGTAATTTTTACATCATCTTTAATTTCGTTTAACCTGGAAAGTGATTCGCACATTTTAATAGAAACAGAATCAATTTGTTGAATAGTTTGGGCAGATAAAGATTTAAATTGAAATAATATAAAAATAAAAGTTAATCCTTTCATAATGTATAGATTTTGTTTTGTTCCGATTTCGATGGCTTGCGGCTAACCTCAATCTGTAAAAAAACCTCTATTATTTATTCTTCAAATATAACAAAAGAATAGTACCACGATAAGAAAAGGTCAATTTTTAAGTATGCAACATGTCACAGGAATTCCCCGTAATCAAATGTGTTTTTCGAGTTTAAACGAGGTTGTTTTTTAGTGATTTATTTTAAATAGTTTTTTTTCAGAGGTTGCGCAACAGCTACGGCTGTTAGCAATAGTTTATTTGAATTTTAACCCAATTGGAGCTTTAAGTTTTGCTTTGTCATACATGTTTAAATATAAAGTTATTGTATCATTTTTTCCTTCATATGTAACTTTGAAGATGTCTAACATTCCCATACCATATGAACTATTTCTTGTTTCAAAATGACAACAACTTCCAGATCGATTATACAGTATAGTTTCTCCATTTGGACCAGATAAAGAATTTAAATATTTACGTTCATTTATAGGTCCATTATCATCTCCTCCAACTTTAATTGGGTTATCTCTTGAGTATCCATATGTTGAATCTGTTGTTACATTTTGCGTTCCTGATTTAGAAGTAGAGCAAGAGATTAATGCTGAGAATGTAATGATAAAAAATAGTTTTTTCATATCTGTATAAGTTGATTTAATAATTGGTTTTTGAAGTTTCTCGTTAAATTACTGCTAACGTCAGTCTGTAAAAAAAACCTCTGTTAGTTATTCTTCAAATATAACAAAAGAATTATATCAAGATAAGAAAAGTTGTATTTTTAAGTATACAACATATCACAGGAATTCCCCGTAATCAAATGTGTTTTTCGAGTTTAGAAGCCCCCCTACTCTACGAAGTGTTCTTCTTTACACTACCCAAATGTCTCTGACTTTGCGCAATTTTAAACAAATATAATTGAGAAACAAAGACTTCATAAAGTCTCTGACTTTAAAACTAATTTTCTTAGAATATTTTTACTGAATGTGAAAAATCCTCAACAATAATAAGAACTAACTATAAAAAGTCAGGAGACTTCTGTCAAGTTTATAATTTCTAAGGAACAAAAAATTGCGCAAAGTCAGAGACATTTGCGTAGCTTTTCATTAGAACACTTCGGAGAGCGGAGAAACAAGCTTTCGACTTTAAAAATATTTATCAAATAAATTCCAGATACTTGATACTCTTATTTTTTCTGGATACAAAAATCCTCACTTTTTTGTAAGTTTGAGAAAAAGTTATGAATGAGCAATTCTTTAAAGAAGCCGAACAAATAAAAGCTAGCTTGGAACAGTTGATAGAAAGTAATAATGACAAAATTCAAGTCGCCGATACTGAAGTTAGAAAAGTCAAGTACTTTGTATACTTAACTCTTTCATTTGTAATTTTAAGTCTTACTTTCTTTTATTTCTTTAAAGGATTTCAAAACTATATAAAATACTTTTTAATTGTGACATATTCAATAACTTTAGGAATATATTTCTGGCTTCTTCGTGAAAGATATAAACTGATTTATGGATTACTTGAACTGATGGCTGGACTGGCATCTATATTTATTGTTTTTAATTCAACCGATTTTAATTTTGTCTTCAGTTCCTGGAAATTTGAAAATTTTATGGGAATAGTCGGAGGTCTCTACATTCTTGTACGCGGTATTGATAATCTTTCAAAAACAAAAACTGGAATAATGATCGCAGACTTTTTTTCCATTGATAAAAAACAATAACCCGCTCTATGAAGTATTCTTCTTTACGCTGCTGCAAATGTCTCTGACTTTAAAACTAATTTTATTAGAATATTTCTTCTGAATGTAAAAAAACAAGACAATAATTAAGAACTAACTGTGAAAAAACCGGAAGGCTCTTACAAACTTTAATAACTTATAAATACGTTTTTATTTCAAAATTTTGGTGTAAATTTACACCAATCTAAAAACTTGTATTGTTATGACACGACAAAGTATATCATTAACTGCCCCCAATGACGAGTGGTTGAAAAATCAGGTTAATACGGAAGAATTTAGCAGTAAAAGTGAAGCTATTAACTATTTGATTAAGCAAGCGCGTTCACAAGAAGAATACTATGAGTTTGTGAGAGCGAAAATTGAGAAGGGAGAAAAAAGTGGTTTTGCTAAAAAACAAACTAGAGAAGAAATGTTAGCTGAATTTAAAAAAGATTTACCAAATAATGTATAGCTATTATTTAAGTAGCGAAGCCAAAGAAGATTTAAGAAGAATTTATTATTATGGTGTTAGCAAGTTTGGTATTAATCAAGCTGACAACTATTATAATATGTTTTATGATTGTTTTGAAAAAATAGAGGAAAATCCTTTTTTATTTCCATCTGCTGACCCTATTAAAAAAGGATATCGTTATTGTGTTTGTGGTGTTGATACTATTTATTATCAAATTAATGGAGATAAACGGGTAGAAATTATTGCCATTATCGGAAGGCAAGACTTTTAAAGCAATTCAATTTCTCGAGAGTACCTTTTTTGCCATTGAAATTTCACTCCGCTCTATGCTAGATGCTTGATTGAAAACGTCTACGTATCGTTCACGTAGTAATGTCACACAACGTCCTGGCGCTACAAGAGGTTTGGGATTAAAGATGCGAGTTTTTTCTATTATGCATAAATTTCCCAAGTACGAAACCATCTTTAAATTCAGCCAAATGCTTAAATCTCTTGTAACGGCTGTTACCAGCAGTTTTTTTACTTAATTTTAGTAAATATTATGGTATTTTCTACTTTTTGATAGTCAATAAATCCGATTTTAATAGTATCAAGTTTATTTCTCACTTTTGAATTTTCATAATCAATACCTAAATTACTATCCAAAATTCCGCCATTTTCTGAATTAAAATTGATGTAATCATTCCAATTAACGTCACAATCGTATTCAAATTTTTCGCCCGTTTTTGCATTTTTTAATTTACAAATAAATACAAAAACATTTTTATTTATTGTTCTGTCTTTTGTCGAATTAAATTTAGTGGTTGTAAATGCTTCACCAATAATATAATCTTTTTTGTTAATTGTGACATTTCTTTTATCAGGCATGTAAATGTCGAAAAGTAAATTATCTTTTTTTGCATCTTTTATGCTATGAGGTATAGATATGTTATCTGATCCAATACAAGATAAAAATAATATACTTGTAATAAAATATAGTACTGTTTTTGTTTTCATTTTTTGATTTTAAATTATGTCAGATTCTTGAGTCTGCTGCCTAATTGCTGGAACGTTCTGGCGCTACAAAAGGTTTTGGAATAAAGGTGCGAGTTTTTTCCACTATGCGCAATTTTCCCAAGTACAAAACCGTCTTTAAAGCCAGCCTAAAACCAAATATCTTGCAGCATCTGTTTTTACGTAGCCTTAATTTAACTTATTAATGTCTTCATAAGTTAAATAGTTTTTTCTACTAATAGTAAACATTAGTGATTCGTTCTCATTTATAACCATTAAAATTAGCCCAATACTTTCGTTATTTTTTGGAAAATGTATTTTATAATTTTGACCATTGTCTAACAGGATCTTATAAGTATCAATTGACATGTCTGAAGAACCATGATGTCCTGCTCCGCTTTGTACATAACTATGTTTTATAGATTTCCCTAAACTATCTTTTATAGCAATTTCCTTTGGTGAAAAAGTGATTTCATATTTTTCACCCTTTAAATTTAATGCTTTCCACTTGCCTTGAAAACTATCTGACCCTTCACATGAAGAGACTAAAATAATAAAACATATAATCAAAGCTAATTTTAATTTTTTCAACATAATAATTTATTAGGGTTTAGTTTTTTGCAAAGGTTACGCACAACGTCTTAGCGTTACAAGAGGTTTGGTATTAAAGATGCGAGTTTTTTCTATTATGCACAAAATTTTCAAGTACAAAGCCATTTTAAATTCAGCCAAATACCAAAAAATCTCTTGTAGGTTGTTGTGCGATGTTTTTTTAATTCAGTTCAATTTTTACATTATTATCTTTCAATACTTCTAGTATGTGATTAAATTTTTCTTTTAAATATTTTTTACTTTGTAAATGATTTTTCCACTTTATGGTAAATGGCAATTTAACTCCAAATTCCCCTCGAAAACAATCGTGCAAAGCATCTAAATTTCTTCCGAAATATCCACCTGGTCCATTAATACTTTCTCCAATTACGCAATAAAATGAATCTGTGTTGTCAATTAAATCTCCGTTTATCTCAACAATTAAATTTGCTCTGTCTATTATATTACTTTGCAAATTTATCGCAACTTCTAACCAACCTTGTCGACTTTCTTTCTTAAGTTTCCTCCAAAGATTATATTCTGTCAACTCATTGTTAATTCTCATTTCGCAAACTTCACGAACTCCTTGACTTGCTTCATATAAGTTACAATTTAAGTCTAAATTGTAATAACCATTTTCCAAATCTTGAATTTGGTTAATTTCAAGATTAAAAAAGAAATATTCAAGTTTGATATTGTTTTGTTTGTCAATAAAGTAAATGTAATATCCGCTATATTCATTTTTAGTTGATGCTTCTTTTAGATTTCTTTCAAATTCGCTAAAATTTTTTCCTCTTAATAGTTTTAATTTACATTTTATGGGATACTTGTTTTCGTCACTTTGATCTTTTTCTAATGGATTTTCTCCTTCTATACCTTCTATATTTTCAAAATAGCCTAAAATACTTGTCTTCGGATAATCATCAATTCCTATTGCTATCATTTTCGTTTTTTCTTTTTGTAAAATATCACACAACGTGGCGGGTAATGCCGAAGACAGTGAATTTTAGTACAAAAGTTGAATAGAATTGCTGTCGTTCAACTTTGCAGAAATGTTCAATCTAACCCCGCTCTACGAAGTGTTCTTCTTTGTGCTGCGTAAATGTCCCTGAATTTGCGCCATTTTAAACAAATATAATTGAAAAACAAAGACTTCATAAAGTCTCTGAAATTAAAACTAATTTTGTTAGAATATTTCTTCTTCTGAATGTAAAAAAAATCCATGACTATAATAAGAACTAACTGTAAAAAGTCGGGAGACTTCTATTAAGTATATAATTTCTGAGGAGATGGTTATTATTTAATTTCGATATAATCCATTTTGGCTTCCAAACGTTTTGGTTTTGCTGATTCATCTATATCTTTATATTCTCCAATTCTGTTACTTTCATCAGTGAGGAAGATAAAACTCCATTTTTTATTTTCATCATACATATATTCATTTTCGGTCATCAAATCTTGACTAACTTCCATTTTTGGATATCTTTTTAGAATATCAATTATGTTTGATTTTGGATTTAAACCATTGTCTGTTTTTAGTTTGTTGCTAATTGCAATTATTGCGATAATTTTTGTCGTATCTCTGTTAGGGATCAAAGCAAGAATTTCTTCACTCTTAATTGAATATATAAAAGCATTTCCGCCTCCATCGTAACCAAAATCATAGGCTTCTACTTTTTTTCTATTCATTTCACGCAAAGAATTTTCAGCATCATTAAGGTTCATTCCTATTTTGATTTCTCCAACTTTCCCTTTTGATATTAAAAACTTGTCAAAATTGAATTCGGCATTTTCTTTTCCTTTGGTTTTTAGCTCATTAATCGTTTTATTATAAGTTTTAGGTTGATTTTCTTCCGTTTTTTTACATGAAAATAAATTAATAAATAGAAGTAAAATTATTAGTTTGGTTTTCATTTTTTGCCAATTTTTATTTCGATTTTCTGTCGCTCTAAACTATCCACTAACATTAATATATGCGAAACAAACCTTCATGTATACATCCTTTTTAAGGCAGATTTGTGAAGGTTTGTTTCGCTTTTTACTATTTCAAATATATTCTTTTTCTCTTACAAATCATCAAAAGGTTTTTTTATTTGTTGGATATCTATCTCATTTCAACAACATCCTTTCCGTAATTGTTTTATTGGAAGAAGCATCAATTCCGGTAACTTCGGCATACTTTACATTGGGTAGCCAAAAAGAACCGCCTTCAATGCGTACAAATATTTTTTCTACCTGTATTTTTTTCTGATTTACACTTGCAAAAACATGGTATTTTTGATCTGACTCTATCTTTTTTAAGGTTAAAGGCAACTTTTTATACGATACAAATTGAAGCTCAAACTCCTCATTATTTACCGTTTTACTTTCTATTCCGTATGCAAATTTGCGTTGTATGTAACTAAAATCTTTTTTATCTCCTTTCTCAGCATATCGAATCCAATACGCTTTTATAGGATCGCTTTTGTTTATTTTTCCATTTTCCTGGTAGTTTATGGCATAAATAGCAGTGTTTGTATTGGGATCCCGCTGAATGTAAAATAGCATATTATCTATATTCTTAGGCGTTGGAAAATTTAACGGCGATGGATTTTTGGATTGTGCCACCAGATCATCAGAAAGTATATTTACTAAGATCGATATAACGATTAGTAATTTTCTAAAATATTTAAATGATAATTTGTTCATAGCGAAATGTTTATATGACCCGTTGGGCGTAATTAATTTTAACACATAGAGACATAGTTCACAAAGCTTAAAAAGGCGTAACACTTAAAATAAATCGCATAAGCGATGTGTAAAAATTATAATTTTCTTAAAACATGTCAAATTGTAAATCAAAATCTATGTTTCTATGTGTCAAAAAACATGTAGTTTAATTGCAACCAATGGATTATTTATAGGCTAATTCTATTCGGTTACATTCTGTTTTTTGTTTACTTTAAAAACCCAATATTTAATTAGTGGGTAATTGAATCCATAAGAGACAAAACTATCCGTGATTAATCTTCCGATTCTGTAATCGATTTGAAATGCTTTTTGTAAAATAAACGTACCAAATGACTTTAAGGAGATACTTCCCAATACAACCAACGCAAATTTAAAAAGCTGACTATTGATGTGGTTACTATAACCGGATTGATTTTTAAATACCCAAAATCTGTTGATGCTGAAATTGACAATTGCACCAACGGTTCCGGAGATTAGAATAGAAAAGGTAAAATGCAATTTAAATACTTCTGTCAACAAAATCATTAAGCCATAATCGGTAATACCCCCTAAAAATGCCGCAACTTGTGCTTGCAGAAAAATGAAAATAGATTTTCTCTTGAACATATTAGTCTTGAGTTTTATCCCTTAAATCACCTAACTTTAAAAGTTTTATACTGTCAATAGTATTGATTATAAACAGTATAATTGAGATTAAACCAGCCAAATAGGTAATGGATCCGTGGAATAAAACTTCTATAATTAAAATTAAAGCAATAATAAATCTAAGTTCTGTTGGACCAACAAAGCCGGAATCTATACGGTATTCATTTGTAATTTTGTAGCGCAACTGGCTGATGATGATCGACCATCCATACAATGCGACAAAAGCAAAGGCTACTATTTGTGTGCTATTTTCAGCATAAATGTAGTAGCCAAATCCTATCAGTACAATACCAATCCAATCGGCAATAATATCGAGTGCAAAACCATACCAACGACGTGGAATATTTCTATAATAAGCCAATCTTCCGTCTAAAGAATCTCCTAACCAATTTATAGCCAAACCGATAATACCAAAAAGCAAATACCAATTGGTGAAATAAGTGCCTAAAGCAAAAGCTAAAAAAATTAACCCCGAACCAAGTGTACCAATTAAGGTGAGTGCGTTTGGCGAAATGAATTCAGGCACCTTTGGAAGCAAAAAAACGATCGTTAACTGTTCTGCTCTTTTTAGAATATTAGTTCGCTTACGGTCTGAAAATGTTCTTTGTACAATTGCACTATACGCTTCAATCTGTGTTTCTTTCCCCATTAATAGCCTAATATTAATACGCCTGCTAGTATAGGCAGTTCTAGTTTTACAATTTTTAGTTTTATTTTTCTTTGGGTATTTTTAAAAAAGTCGGTGGTTCTTTTTAGCTTACCTGATCTAACCAGATAACTAAATGCGAGTACAATCAGCATATTATTTAACAATACCTGCAAAACGTTGATAGAAAACCGTTGGGCTATTCTCGTTTTTAGGAGCGTACTTTCCTGCTATAATTGGAATATAAACCACTCTCCTCCTACTTTCTTCGCCACGGATAGATGATTCTGCAACTCTGTGCCACAAACGGCCATCGTGAATGGTTAAATCACCGGCTTCCGGATTGATGGAAATTTCCTGTGGATCGGGTTTATTGTCTAAAAAGTATTTTTTTCGGAAAAGCATTTGATAAACACTTTGTTTGTGAGTACCCGGAATGATTTTAAGACCTCCGTTTTCGGGTTGTAAAGTGCTTAAGTGAATCCCAACATTTAACATCGGGTTTAATTTTCCGCCATAAAAAATATCTCTCAAACCATCTGTATGCCAGCCCATTTTAGTAAACTTGCTTTCCGGCCCATTGATATAATGATTGAAAACCATTCCGTCTTTTTCTTCAGTACCTAATCTTGCGCCATCACCTGCCAACTCTAATAAACTATTGAATCTTGGATCAAGTAAAAGACCGCTTAAGGTTTGATGATGTTGATTGATAAAAGCAAAACGCTGTACAATAGTTGAACCATCTAAATCTTTTCCAAATTTAATTGGAACACCGTTTACCTTTTTAAGATCGTTGTCAATCCATTCTTGCTCCACTTGTTTCGAGGCATCAATGATTGATGAAACAGTTTCCGGATTTATAAATTTTTTGAAGTGGATAAAACCATAATGGTTAAAAAAGTTAATTTGCTCGTCAGTTAATTGCTCAGTAAGAGTAAAGGTTTTGTAAGAAGATACCATAATATATAGATTTAATAAATGAAAGAATAACGTTTGAAATTTTATCTAAAAGAGTTGCAACAGCAACAACACATTCGCATGTTGGCGTGCATTCGGTTTTCAGACAAATTAAACATATTTCTTTTATTACTCATGTTCTATAGAATTAGTAGATATTAAGCAAATGTAATATAATTTCACATACGCAAAGAATATTTTTTTTATTTTTTTTGAAAAATTTAAATTTTATAAATCCCGGCTGCAGTTTTTTCGATGAAAGCCTTTGGTAGTATGCGGTTGGCATAAACCGAAATGATATTTGTAAAACCGGGAATAACTTCCGATTTTCTGTTGAACATGGCTTTTACGGCAATTTTAGCAACTTCATCAGGTTGCATATTGAACTTTTCAGCCATTTTGCTAAAAGCATTTAAACCAGCTCTGGCAGCAAAACCTGTATCAACCGGACCTGGACTAAAACAGCTTACTGAAATTGAAGTTGGGGCAAGTTCGAAACGTAAGGCACGGGTAAATGATAAAACAAAAGCCTTTGTAGCTGAATAAACAGCCAGCGTTGGTACAGCTTGGTAGGCAGCAGTACTCGCTATATTTAAAATGTAGGCTTGTTTTTCTTGTGAAAGGATGGGCACTAATAAATGTGAAAGTTCTACAACTACATTCATGTTAAGTTGCATCATACCAAGCTGATCGGTTAGAGAAGACTGACTAAAATTGCCCCACACACCATAACCGGCATTGTTAACTAAAAAACCAACCCGATAGTTATTCTCTTTTATCCAATTGGTGACTTTTAACGATGCACCATTTGTCGACAGATCAATCGATAAAACAGAAGCGTTGATGTCGTATTTAACTTGAAGATCATCAGATAGTGCTTTTAAACCCTCCTCACTTCTTGCGACAAGTAATAGTGGATAACCTTGTTTGGCCAATTCATAAGCAATAGCTTTTCCAATCCCTTTGCTGGCGCCCGTAATTAAGGCATACGGTTTCGTTTTTTCGTTCATTTGATTAATTTAATGATCAAATATAGAGATTAATTGTAAACTGTTAGGTCTGCAACGTACATAATGGTTCCCTCTTATCTCTCTGTTTTCAATTAGAAAATGAAAACAGTCAAAATCAAGTTATTAAACTAATGGAGAATTAAAAAAATCGCTAACAAATTAACAACAACCTATACTCCCCTTCCTTTTCTATTGGTGCTCTGTGAATACAAGGTAACACTTGCTGTTCCGGATGATCTACGGCCAGTCGCCAAAGATGTACTAACCCTAAATTAATAGGCTTCACGTCTGCATGTACCTGATAATGCAAATCAAAATAGTTTTCCTTCAAAAAGTCTTCGAATTCTTCTGGCGATCCATCATGCAGCTCTTTTAACTTTGTTCGGACTTCCGGAATTAGCACTTTTTGCTGTGCTTGCGAATTAGAAATAATATCACTTGCCGCACCATGATACGTACATAAAAAAGTATCTGTCGCAATTGGCGAACGATCAACATGAAACGAATACACATCAGTTGATATGAAATCAAATTCATCATCGCGTTCGTAACACTTCAGTAAATTAAGGGAAGGCGAAGCGCCAAAATTAGTTAGTAATTGTAAATCATTTAAGATTATTTCCCTTGCTATACTTCCCTTTTCTGAGAGTTGGAGTGCAATCAGGTCTTCAGCATACACTTCTGTTATATTTCCTTTTATACTCAACTGCGCTACAACATCGTTAAAATCACCATCCGAATTTCTGTGCCAGCATAGTGCATTCATTTCTCCCTTGAAATCGGTTTGTACAAGCTCAGAGAAAGTTGATACTAATCCAATTTGGTTGTTGTCGGAAAATGTTTTGTTCATGGTTTACTATTAAGAAGGTAGTTGCTTTAGGTTTTACAAAATTATGTAATAGTAGGTAATTGGTGTTTTTTTTTAGCTTTAAAATTTTGGGTTTGCCTGATTTTATGTTCCAAAAGGTTGAAGCTGTTACTTTTCGAAATTTATCATTATTAAATTTTGATGGGCATGTTTTAGACTAGCGACAGGAATTTGTCTATTGATACGATCTGTAAAATAGTCAAATATTTGAGTATAACTATTGACCAACTTGTTAACTTTGAAGACGATATTTTCCAAAAAGTAATCATAGAATATAAAAAACTTATTGAACAAATCAAATTAATTCAAGGGTTAGAACATGAAGAAATAATATGGTCGATACTTTTTTAACTCAAAAATAATTTAAAGACTTGTTCACTAAAATACAGCAATGTTATAAAAAAGAAAACCCCACAATTTGCGAGGTTTTCTTTTTTTGCTATTTTGTCTGCTCTTGTTTGCGGGCAAGAGCTATAGACATCAAGCTAGTCTTTAAGGTTATTTCTACTCGAACCTTCCAGATTCTGGATTAATTCTCATCATAAGTAATTGGCCAGCTCATTTTTTCTAATTCACTTTCAGTAAATTGGTAATGTTTCAATATCATATTATATTTTACAATGGTATCCCAAGGGGTATTTTCTATTACATCTTTATCAAAAATAAAAAGTTGTACCGTTGGGTTTCTACTAAACATGCTCATTGTAAAAGCATATATATCTCCTGGATAAATTTTATAGGCTGTATTTTTACCAGGTATATTAACTATACTTTTCAAACTAGTATCAGGATAGGAATGAGATACGCCCCAATATATCAATTTACCTGAGTTGTTTTTTACATTAAAATATTTTCGATATCGATTTTCATCACAGCTAGCGAACAGGATAAAACCTGTTATTAAAAGAGTTGTTGTTTTTAATATATTTTTCATTTATATTTCTTGTTTAGGTAACCATTTAAATTTTGACACGAAGTTATTTCGTTATATTTCAATATTTTGGTACTAATTGTTTATACTTTAAAAATTCAAATCAAACCAATCATTGTAATCACCGTCAAAAATAGGGTGGCTTAAGTAATCACAATTATCAAAATCTGATACATTACCCTATTGTCCATTAGCCTGAATATCTAATTCTTTCTTAATACCTATTAAAATACGGTCTTCAAACAGTTTTTTTTCTTTTTTATTTTCAAAAAAGTCAAGATCGTTATTTATGTCTTTCCAATTGCCAATATTTAGACCATTATTAATAGATACAAAAGAGAATTCTGTTGAATTTTTACCTGTAGAACTAATTAAAGTATATATAACCTTATTTTCTTTTTTATAATAAAAATAAAAGCGAAACCAATTTGAAGTTTCTGATTTTGATTCATCTTTTAAATCCCAAGAACCTTGATTTTCAATTGACACTTTTGGTACAATATAGTCCTTGTTTTTCTCTTTAAATCTTAAAATTGCGCTCTTAACAGTATCAAATTTATATTGAAGTTCATATTTCTCTGCATACGGATAGCTACCCGGTGCAAATTTATTGCCCAAATAAAATAATAAAGTAATAGAGAAAATTATAATTGCTAAATAAGTTTTTTTTTTCATCCTATATAAATAGTAATGTCTGTGTATACTTGGAGAATTATTTACTCCTTGATTACTGTATTCTTACCCTATTTTTGCTTTTCCATATCCGTTAAACTGTGCTAGAGAAAAAAGAATGGGACGAAATCACGACAATGAGCGGTGTTTTCGTTATTAATAATTTGCTAAAATTTCATCGTAATTACACTGTTAAATTATGTTAATTTTATTTTTTAAGGCGCAAAGATATACAAATCGCAATATAAATTATAAGAGTGCATTTCTTTATGTCCCATTTAAATTATAAAGTCCTCTATTATAAAGTAATACGGAAAAGCAGAATTTTGGATAGTAAGTATCAATAAATGAATTTCATTATTGCTATTCCCACCAACAAAGTAACTTTCAAGGTCTATTCTTACTTGATTCCAAAAAAATACATATAATACATAAATAGGATTTTTCTGTACCCAGAATCGTACTTTATTGCTCCCCCTGAGAACTATTATTAAGCAACTTTGCAACATCACTTCATTGCGTTACGAACGTAAATGCGATACGTAACAAGCATACAATTAACCTATTAACTATTAATTATTTACTAACCTTAAACCTTTAAAAATGAAAAAAATCTTAAAATTAACAAGTTTATTATTTATTACAGCAGTAGTGTTTACTTCCTGCGAAAAGGAACAAGATTTAAATGAGCCTCAAAGTACTAATAAGGTGATGTCGCGAAACGGTAACAAAAGCGAACCGAAAATTGTTAGCAAGGATGCCACAGATGGAGCAGTATTACAAGGTTCTGCCGGAGCCAGAACGATTACCTTGCAAACCAATACACTATCATGTCCCGGTGGTTTGTGTACCTCGTATGGTGTTTGGTCGGGTGATGTCTACTCGGTGTGGTTTACAATGAAATTTAATTCCGGATTTTATTGGAGCAGAGGCGGTAAATGCGGATACGGTATCCTAATTGGGGATCAGAATACAGGTGGTGACCCAGGATGGGATGGGAATGGCGGTAGTGCCCGATTTATGTGGTACTGCCCTAGCGGATCGAACACTGCTAAGGGAAGCGGGGCTTACCTTCAGCCTTACGTTTACTATAAAGATCAACCCGGACAATTTGGTAATGATTTTGGGAAAAAATATTACATCCAAGAAGGCGTGACATACAACTGTCAAATATCAGTTAAGTTGAATACCGGATCCAATACTAACGGATACGTCAAATATTATGTAAATGGTACGGAGGTGTTGAATCAAAGTATTCGCTGGGTCACTAACGACGCTAAACGAAATGTTAATGCAGTAAGTCTTCACACCTTCCGTGGTGGTAGCCAGAGCTACTGGACAGCTCCTGTGACGAGCTCTATTTCTTATCCTAGTGCGTCTTGGGATGCGCAATAGTAGTTATAGGCTTTAAGGTATTTTAGCCAAAATAAATAAAAATCTCAAATACAAACAAGGCCGCCACCACTAACATCGGTCTGGCTTTGTTGAGTAAAAGGTATTTTATAAAGGAACATTCTAAAAGATGTTCCTTTTTTTGTTTCTTTTTGAATGAAGTAAGTTAAAAAGGGTATAAACCCCCTTTTATAACTTCGCTTATATTCTTATTTTTGAGCAAGTTATAGATGTATAGATTGTAATCTGTAAACTGTAAATTCTTCTTTGAATCTTTTTTCTTTCGTATTATAAAGAGAAAAAAAATACACTATACGCCTTCCTTTTGAGTCTTTTGTGGACCAAGTCCAAAAGTTGTGGAGAAGTAAAAATCTCGCAAAGTCGCAAGATCGTAAAGTTTTAATGAAAAAGTAAAACGTCAAAGCTGCACGCCCCTACCCTAAACTGCTAATGCAACTATTCAAATATGCTGATTAGAAATACTCATATTCTATTTTTTATACCCCGAACTGAATGCTAGACAAATAAAACAGTACTAATTTTAAAAACGAAAGTGATCATGGAAATAAAAAAAGATTGGCTGGTTCCCGATACAGTCACAGATAAAATAAAAAAACAGGTTTCTCCAAACGCCCGTTATACTATAGTGCCTAAGTTTTTGGTTATTCATTATACCGCCGGTGATACTGCAGAATCTGCTTTAAATTGGTTTATGACTCCGCAAGACAAAGGAAATCCGGATCGAATTGCAGCGCATATTGTCGTAGATGTTGATGGTAGTATCACACAGTTGGTTCCCTTTAACAGAAGAGCCAATCATGCCGGTTACAGCGTGTGGGATAAAGTATCCGGATTTAATGATCATTCCATAGGGATCGAAATTGTTAATCCGGGTTATTTAGAAAAATTAACTGACGGAAGCTACCGCCGACGCGTTGGAACTGACAAAAATAAAAAACCGGTTTACAAGACCTACCCTGCCACTATTTCATCAAAACTGCATGTGGGCAACCATAAACACAAATTTTGGACCGATCCTGATAATCATCTTTGGTTTAAATTCCCCAAAGCACAATTAGATGCCGTATACAAACTATCCGGTTTACTGATCAGTCAATATGAACTCACTACGGCTATTGGTCACGATGATATTTCACCGGCTCGAAAACCCGATCCGGGGCCTGCATTCCCATGGGACGACTTTAAAATTGCCGTATTTGGAAAAACAGATACTGTTGGAAAAATCTTTAAGGTTACAGAAAACGGAACTAATTTTAGAAGTGGTCCCTCAAAAGAAAATACGCCTATAAAAAGTCTGAAAAAGGATTATGAGGTAGGCCTCATTGAAACCAACGGCTCCTGGAACAAAGTTTATCTGGTAAATGACAAAAAAGACGTCGTTAATTCAGATGGCGGCAGTAAAAAAGAAATTGGATGGATACATAACTCCTTATTGGTTTTGAAGGATATTTAGCTATTTGATTGCTTTTCAAAGTATTAATCATGAAAAACGTTTAAATAAAATACTGTTTCAAAACCACATAAAAAAAATCTGTCGTATCAGGGTTGTTTTCCTTGTTTATCTCACATTTATGTCTATCTTTGCACCCGCGATAAGCGCTCAAGTAAAGCTGCTAAATGTAGTTTAACTGAGAAAAAAGGCCTCGTGGCGCAACTGAATAGCGCACTTGATTACGGCTCAAGAGGTTACTGGTTTGAATCCAGTCGAGGTCACTACTAAAAAAAACGTTAAAACTTAGGTTTTAGCGTTTTTTTTATGCTTTTCATGCATTTTTAATGCGTTTTATCCTACGTAAACATACGGTTTAGACGTCCTATCGAGGTGACTACTCAGGATTTAAACCAAACTTACCATGCTGATTTACAGTGCAAAAACATTTAACTTTATATTTAGAATAATTTAACATTAAAAAACTAAATTATGAATTATAGAGATGAGCAAAACAAAGGAAAAATATCTCCAGAAAAGGCACAGAAAATGCTTAAAAAGGAAGGAATGAATGTAACAGTTGAGCAGGCAGAAGAAATATTATACTTTATCCGACTGATAGCAAATATTCAAATTGTAAAATTTATCGAGAACAACAAAACGACTGAAAAAAACTAAATTAGTCTTCGTTGACGCGTAAAATATACGCTGTCTTTACCGGTTTGGTTTGAACATTTATTCGCTTAATGTTTATATTTATATGCATTGCTAAAGCAAAATCAGGTATTAATACGGTGGTGGTATTTTTGCTAAAAGAATTATTTTGCACATTAATACTGCACCAGATTACGGAAATCCATAAAATAACAATAAAATGCTTTTGTAAGTTTGGAAATTAGATTAACAAGCGTAGGATGAGAGTACAATTATGGGCACTTATTCATGCTGATGCATTTTTTTTTAATAACCTTTATTTAAGAGAACTAACAGAGTATGACTGTAGAAAAATATACCGATCAACAACTTAGCGGACTTGTAATCCAATTGATTTTTAAAATATATAACAATCCGGAAAAAATTCTTGAATCTTTTCAAGGCAACATTGCAAGAAAAGTCAGGTCCCTGCATTTAAAAAAATTGACTGCTGCTGAAATTCAAGAAGCCTCTTTAAAAGTTGCAGCCTTGACATTTAAAGATTTGAATACAATACCAAAAGAATACATACGAAGCAAATTATCCCGTGAAATTACTTCAAAGAGTTATCAAGAAGGAATCGAACTTTCCCAATACAGAGATTATTTTAGTGATCTAGCAAAAGATATGGTTAGAGATTTAATTCAGCGAAAATACAACCTGGCTAAACAGCAGAGAGATCAGGTGCTAAAAAAGAGGAAAAAATAGCCCGGCATATAAGGCTAGTCTACATCTTGAGATATTGATATGCAGTGAGTGAAAATCCTTTAAGAAAAACATTACCATAGCTGCATCTGAGTTTTATCACTGCCCTCAGTTACAAGGAACGCAGTAATAAATACGCAGATGAGATGACGATTAAAAAACTGAAACTAGTATGAGAAAATTATTTTTTGCGGCAGTTACAGCATTGATGACGATTTCCACGTTCTCTCAAAGTTTGCCTGAAGCCTCCAGACAAAATATTTCCACCGACAGTAATGTTGCCTACAGGCTGTTCTCTACGCGAAATATCTATACTTTTATCAAATTGAATACAAGGAACGGACAGATGTCGCAGGTTTAATGGGATACAAAAGGCAATCAATCTGAAACTGCGCTGTCATTAATTACCCGTGTTACAAAAGAAGAAGAAAATTCTGGGAAATTTTTTCTTTATCCGACAACAAATTTCTATAATTTCATTTTGCTTGACCAGACGGACGGACGGATATGGCAGGTACAATGGTCCTCTGCGCCTAACGAAAGGGCGGTCATCCCAATAAACTAAGTAGTCAATTTTATGCCTTTAGATTAATAGCAGGAAGTTCAAAATTTGAAAAAACAAAACCTTCGGCAATTGATGCAGGGAATTCAGCCAATAAGCTTAATTTAAAACTGCTTCTGCCTTTAGAGGCTTCAGCAGAGAGTTTCTATGTAAGACGAGGAAAAAAGATTATAAATAATACAAAACATTTTTACGGACATGACAGATAGAACAGCAGTCGATACAATAAAAGGTTACTTCTACCAATTTGATTATGCAATTATAAAAATATTGGAATTAAGCAAAGATACGGATGCTATTACTGTAGAAGGAATTGAAGACGTAGATATAAAAACCGCTACAGAAGAAACAGCTGTCCAATGTAAATATCATTCCAAAACCGAATATAATCATTCAGTAATAGCCAAACCAGTAATGCTAATGCTTAATCACTACCGGGAAGTGGTTAATGGCACAAAAAAAAGAATAAATTACAAGCTTTACGGCCATTTCCTATCAGGCCAAAAAAAGCTGATTCTTCCTATAGACTCAACTTTTTTAAAAGACCACTTTTTGACTTACAGTGAAAATAAAATTAAACGCTACCATCATACTGAGCTACATCTCTCTGATGCAGAATTGGACGATTTCATTTCTCTGCTGACAATTGACATCAACGCATTAGAATATCAATCCCAGGTTTCAAAAATAGCTGCATTATTAACTAATCATTTTGGATGCACATCTTTTGAAGCGGAAAACTTTTTTTATAACAATGCACTCAAAGCTATAAAAGACATTTCAGTCCAAAATGATATATTAAAACGAAAAATAACGAAATCTGAATTTCTAAAGAGATTAGATTCTAGAAGGGTTTTATTCAATCAATGGTTTATCGCGTATAAAGGAGAAGCAAAATTATTTGCAGAATTAAGAGCAGAATATTTCACGGTTTTTAACATTTCTCCTTTTGAACGATTTTTTATTATTGAAGTGCCGGCTGTGAATTACCTGCGAGCAGAATTAAAAGATTTAATCTTAAATATTTCGAAAAAATGGTCTAAACTCTCAGCAAGGGAATCCCAGCCATTTTGTCCATACATTTATCTTCATGGCATTCTTCCACAGGAATTAATTGAACTAAAAAAAGAGCTTTATTTAGAAAGTTTCACATTTGTGGACGGATTTGATTTCAGTGGTGCAGATTTTAGTGCAAAATCAATAACAAAGACCGCCAGCTATAGTAATTCGATTAAACTTAAAATCATCAATTCACTAGAACACTTTGATTTAACTATAAAAGAAATAAGCAAAACTAAGGAGGTTTACCAGTTCTATAATTCAAATCCGTTTTTTACAGTTTCTTACCCAAATGTTAAGCAGGTCCAGATACAATTTTCAAAATTAACCGATATCAAAAAAATCATATAAAATGTCAGAAGAACTTAAAAAAGTAAATGCTGAGGTAATTGCAGTTTACCCAGATAAGATAAAAATTGTCGTTGACAACCTTGAAGATTTTAGAATTGCAGGAGAATTACTGCAGGTAGGTTCTTATCTTAAGATTTCAGATAATGACAACGCTGTATTAATGTCAATTATTGAAAATTTTTCAATAATTGTAAATGATTCAGGAAAAAGAGACTATGCAATTGAAGCATTCCCGTTAGGAATGATTAAAAATGGGCAGTTCATAAGGGGCGGGGATTCGCTAGCAATTCCTCCAAAGAAAGTTGAACCAGCATCAGAAGAAGAGATAAAAAAAATATATGAGCAGTCAATCGATGCAAAAGAGAAGTTTACTTTTGCCGCCCTCTCCTCCAATCATAAAATCAGGATTCCTGTAAACGGAAATAAATTTTTTAATAAGCATGTGGCAATTGTAGGTTCTACCGGTTCGGGAAAATCGCATACATTATCTACAATCATACAGAAGGCCGTCTCCGAAAAAAGCGGAAGCTTTTCGCTTAATAACTCACATGTCATCATTTTTGATATTCATTCGGAATATAAATCGGCTTTTCCAGCGGCGAATTTTATCGATATTAAAAATCTCGTCCTCCCATACTGGCTTCTAAACAGCGAAGAACTCGAGGAGTTTTTTTTAGATACGGAAGCAAATGATCATAACCAGAAATTTATCTTTAAAGAAGCAATTGTCTCTGATAGAAAAAAACATTTCAAGGGAACTGAGGCAGACAAAAAGAAAATTCATTACGATTCCCCGCTATATTTTGATATCCAATATATATTGGATTATGCAAACATGAAAAATACTGAATTAGTAGATTCAGGCGAGGTCTATGCAGCTAGCAATAAAGAGAAGGCAGGTCAGCCTAAACTTACAAATGGAAGTCTGAACGGAAAACTGACAAACTTTGTCAATAGATTAGAGAACAAGATAAATGACAACAGGCTTGATTTCCTGCTTTCTCAAAAATCTAAGGACATAACCTTCGAACAGACTTTAAATCAGCTGATAGGCTATGAATCGGGAAAACAGTCCAACGTTACTGTAATTGATTTGAGCGGTGTGCCATTCGAGGTTTTAAGCATTACAGTTTCACTAATTTCAAGAATGGTTTTCGAATATGGATATTTCTACAAAAGGCTGAGAAATACAAAAGATCCAAATGAAAAAATTAATAATGACATTCCAATTTTACTTGTTTACGAAGAAGCACATAAATATGTACCTAACAGTGATTTAGTAAAATATCGTTCCTCAAAAAATTCAATAGAACGAATAGCTAAAGAAGGCAGAAAATATGGAATTACTTTATTGCTAGCAAGTCAGAGGCCATCTGAAATTTCAGAAACAATATTTTCGCAGTGCAACAACTTTATTGCTATGCGACTGACAAATCCTGTTGACCAAAGTTACGTAAAAAAACTTCTGCCGGACAGTCTTGGGTCTTTAATTGATACAATGCCGTCCTTGAAGCAAGGCGAAGCTTTACTTGTAGGGGAATCAATTATTTTACCTTCAATTGTTCAAATTGACAGATGCAAAGATCAGCCTTCATCAAACGATATACCCTATTGGGAATTATGGAAAGAAGAATGGAAAGACATGAATATTGACGAAATTAAAAATGAGTGGTACAGCTAAAAATATCTAACAGGCTTGACTTATCTATTGAAATGATAAGAGTAGTGTATTTCACATAAGCTGAAATCTTATGCAAGAATTGAAGAATAATATAAAAACAATTTAAAATAACCTTTATGGCTCGCAGAAAAATGCAGAAAGGAATATGCCGTTTATGCAAAAAAAACACTGATCTAAGCTTTGAACATATTCCGCCGAAAGTAGCTTTCAATAAATATACTAAATTTAGAAGTGTGCCGTTTTTAGAGTATGCGCAGAATGCACACAAAACGGACTACCAGCCGAACGCAAAGCTACAGCAAGGGGGGCTCGGAAAGTATTGTCTCTGCCGAAAATGCAACAGCTTCTTAGGAAATAATTATGTACCGGATTATTTTAAAATGAGTCAAACGGCTAAAGCAATTTTTCAAAACAAAGATTTCTCAAAAGCGTTTTTTACTACCCGCGAAATTTCGCCATTAAGATTTCTTAAGCAAATATTATCAATGTTTGTATGTATAAACGATCCAGATTTTACTGATGATGAACCGGAATTATTGAACTTTTTAAAAAATCCAAGCGAAAATAATCTTTCCGATAAATTTAGAATTTTTATGTATCTTAATCATCTTGGACAGATACGCAGTTTAACTTCGATGTATACTAATAAATACGGATTAGTGAACGAATTGACATTTCCTCCTCTAGGCTTTGTACTTAGTATTAATTCTGACAATTCATTTCCCTTAACCGAAATAACCCATTTTAAAAATATTTCGATAGATTACACAGATGAAGTTACTTATGAACTTTTTAATTTGCCGACACATCTGCCCTTTCCTGTTGACTACCGAACTAGAGAAGAAATAGATGAAGCTGTTAGAAAAAGTGAAAAATATCAAGAGGAATAAAAAAAGCTTGTTAAACAGCGGTTATCCGATTATAAAAATTGGATTAGATTTAATGCTACTTTTATAATAGAAATAAAATTAGCCCTTATACCCTACTTATTTTTCACAAAAAAACAAAGCGAATTTTAAAAATTGTCTTTTAGTTTAAAAGATGATATTTTGAAAAAAATAACGGCAAAATTGCCCTTCAACTTTATCTACATTTTTCGTTAACAAATCCACATTAATATTTCAATATTAAATTTATGATTACAAGCATATACCTTAAAGAACACCAATACTTAATAAGAAAGCCTCAAACTTTAAATTTTGGGGGGAAATACCTGTATTCATATCATCCTTTAGGTAAAAATCTAATTGTTAGAAGAAAATTAAACGAAAAATATATTCCAGATTTTTTTAACATCTCAAATAGTTATTGTAAAATTCAATTATTGAGTGCTATAGTAGGTGAAAATGGAGTGGGAAAATCTTCTATTTTAGATGTAATTAGAGGCGCTTTTGTACAGCATATTTATTCTATGCCACATAGTCTTTCCACTATCTTAGTCGAAATTGATGGAGAGACTAAATTATTAGATTCTAATTTTCAAAATGTATATCTTGAAATTGAAAAAGATGATGATATTGATCATATAGATATTGAAACAATCGATAAAGAATCCTATCAGAGTATATACTATTCTCCACATTTTGATTTAAAGTACAACAATGACTTTAGTGAAGTTGATGAGTATGACATTTCTCTTGATCAATTTATTAAATTAGACTTAGAAGACACCGACAAAAAGGGTACTAATGAAAATGGATGGAGATTTGATTTACATGATGAATTATTATTAAAAAACTCTATTCGACAAATTGAATTTCTAAACTCATCTATTTTTAATGATAATATTATATTTAAGGAAATTTTTAATTTGCAAAAATACAACACGGGAATACTTCATTTTCGAGATGTAAAAATTCCCGATTTTCATAATACACCGTCGCCTTTAAGGCCAATTATCAAACTTATTTTTGATAAGTTAGAAAATGAAAATTCTAAATGGCACATTTTCAGAGATGAAAATTCGCATTTAGGAGACAAATTAAATCAAGCATTGGTAAACAAATATCTTTTAGAGAGATTTGTTGTTCATGCTTTTCTATCTATAGTAATTCAGCAAATGGAGAAAAGTAATACTTGGTTGGAAGAAGGAAGAATTGAAAACCCTTATCAAATGGATAGATTTAAAGATTCTTCTGCTTTCGAGACTTTTACTTATTTCATTAAAGAAAGCTATATCGAAAAAGGTAAATTTAAACGCATAATTTTTAATTCCGAAGAAATTTTAATTTTTTTTAAAAAACTAAATACACTTTTTTCAAAAGAAACTAACCCTGACAATATCAAAAAGCAAAGTATTAGATCGAATTTGGATGATATAAAAGATGTGTTAGAATTACACAAAAAAATTATGATAAATTTGCTACATTATTACCCTACTACTGATGGATTAATTAAAAAAAGTGATTATATCGATGGCTTTTTAGCTTTTAGGCCTACTGACCGAAATATGAGTTCTGGAGAAAATGCTTTATTGAATTTTTTTTCAAAATTATATTCTTTCATAGAAAATAATCTCGTAGATAACAGCAAATCTTTATCCGACAAGGAAAATTATATCATTTTACTAGATGAAGCCGATTTAGGGTTTCATCCAATTTGGAAAAAAAGATATATTAATGCAATACTTAAAAGTTTACCACATTTTTTTAAGGCCTTAGATATAAAGCCAGATTTACAAATAATTATAACCACACATGATCCACTTACTTTATCAGATTTGCCTATAAATAATGTTATTTTTTTAAATAAGGATGAAGCTTATTGTAAAATAATGTCTACTGATGATCAGAATAAAATACAAAAGACATTTGGAGCTAATATTACTGATTTACTAGCTCATTCTTTTTTTGTTGAAGATGGTTTAATTGGTGATTTTTCAAGGTCTAAAATCAAAGAGGTGATTGATTGGATAAATGACAGTCAGAAACTATCAGAAAAAAGTAAATCAGATCAAAAATTCAAACTTCAATTTGAATATTATAAAAACGTAGTAAACCTCATTGACGAAAAGATTATAAAATTGAAGCTTGCAGAAATGATAACTGATTTAGTACCAGATAATGATTACTATAATTTACTTATAGAAAATGAAATCGAATTTTTAAAAAATAAAAAAAGATAATCATGCAACATATCGACACTAATCTTCCTAATATGATTGAAGCAAGAGATAGTTATTACCAGTTTATGAGGTATGTCATTAAGAAAAAAATTAATGGAAAAACCTTTACTGATCCTCCTCCAATTACAAATATGAATGCAATATATAAAGTAAATGGAATAAAAAGTACTATTGTTAAATTTCTAAATAACGAAGATAATTTAAGAAAGGTTCTAATTGGAACACCTGATGAACTAGACACAATAAAATCACTTTTTACGAGCGTTGGCTTAAAAAAGTCTCTAACAAAAATAATTAATTATGATAGTTGGATTAAAACTGACGAAGATGCAACCTATCGATTTTATAACGCCTATACTTTAGCGGAAAAGCTTGATATTCCGACCTGTGTATATTGTAATCGGATTTATACAAAAACTGTTATTAGCAGTTCTGGGAAAAAAATTACCCGTCCCACTTTTGATCATTGGTTTTCCAAAAGTAATTATCCTTTGCTTGCATTGTCATTTTATAATCTAATTCCAAGTTGCTCAGTATGTAATAGTGGTGTTAAAGGTTCTACTCCTTTTTCTCTTTCAACTCATTTTCATCCCTATTACAAGAACTTAGTTGACGATTTTAAATATACCTTTAGTTATGATCATAAGGATTATGATAAATTTTCTTTTAAAATTTTAACTGAAAATAAATTCTCAGAAGAATCAGTAAAAGCATTCGAATTAGAAGAGATTTTTAAATCTCACGAAGATGAAATAGAAGATTTGAGAAAAATTAAAGATGCTTATTCAGAAAGTTATCTTGACATGGTTGAATCAAAAATACTAAATGGGCTTTCCTTAAACAGGGAAGAAATATATCGATTAGCTTTTGGGACACATTTGGAAGAAGCTAAGTTTGATCGCAGACCACTAAGTAAAATGAAAAGAGATCTTTTAATTGAATTAGGTATTATAACATGAATTTTAAAATTATAGCATTAGAAATTTTAGATGGTTGCACAAAAAGGCATTCTAAAAACCTTCAGAAAAATTTAATCTATTATTTCTACAATCAATATTTAATTGATAAAAATAATGGATATGACAAAATTAGAATTGATAAATCAAAAAACATTGACTTATTTTCTCAAGATGAAACCCTGAAAATTAGTATTTCTGCCATAGTAGGAAAAAATGGATCTGGTAAAAGTACAATTATTGACCTTATTATAAAGGGAATAAATAATTTCGCATATCAATATAGGCAACAAAATCCCGACAAAAAAATACACCAAGTGGACTACGTTGGGGGGATAGATATTATTATTTACTATCAAAAAAGTGAAAGTGTTATCCTAAAATTACATATTAAAAATAAAGCGTGTAAAATTTACGAATGCGTATGGGATGATAATAGAAAATTTTTCATAAACAGAGGAATCGCTTCAACGGATCTGCATCTGAGTCATCTATTTTATACGGAAATCATCAATTATTCATTATACGCATACAACTCTTCCATTGAGGGAGGGTGGATTAGCAAACTATTCCATAAAAATGATTCATATCAAACCCCTATAGTATTGAATCCTTTTAGAAAAAATGGAGTTATTGATGTGAATATTGAAAATGCCCTAATATTTCAACGTTTAATGGCAAATTTGTTTAGAAACGAAAATATTGAAATTGAAATTGGAGAAAACTTAGTAGTAGAAAATCTTATTTTAAAATTAGCCCCTGAGAGAAGAAAATTTAAATATTATAACGATAAACAGAAAAAAGATTTAGAGTTTTCACTTTTGAAATTTGATAACGAAATCAAAGATGAAATCATAAAAAAACTACTTGAAGCTTTCTATAATTATTCTATTGATAAAATTAAAATTACTGGAAAATTATACGATAACGCCAAGTCATATATACTTTATAAACTTATTAGTATTTGTCAAAAATATGATGAATATGATTATTTTGACTTTAAAACTATTAAATTTAAAAATTTAGAAAACTTAATTGATCATTTAAGAATCGATAATAGTCATATCACATTTAAACTTAGACAAACTATTAATTATCTAATCTTTGACCATATTGAGTACGATGAACAAAAAAACATAAATTTTGTTAAAGTAAAAAAATTAGCAAAAAATATTAATAAAATAAGAGGTCATGAAAATATAATTAAATTCATTCCACCACCTATCTTCAATATAGACTTAAATCTTAAATCAGTAAATGGCAGTGAAACAGAAATTAGATTTAGCAATTTAAGTTCAGGAGAAAAACAATTAATATATTCCCTCAATTCAATTTATTATCATTTAATCTATCTTGATTCGGTAGCCTCTTCAAATGGGAATAAAACATATTATAAAGATGTCAATATAATATTAGAAGAAATTGAACTATATTTTCATCCTGAATTTCAAAGACAATATATTAAGTTACTATTAGATGGACTATATAATATTGGGCTTGAAAGAATAAAAAGCATAAATATAATTTTTGTAACTCACTCCCCCTTTATCTTATCTGACATCCCCCAATCAAATGTAATGTACTTGGAAGTTAAAAATGGAATTTCTGTACCTATTAAGCAAGAAAAAAAATCTTTTTCTGCTAATATACATCATTTGCTGACAGATAATTTTTTCCTTAAAAATAATATTTATATTGGTAGTTTTGCTCATTCAAAATTAAAAATGGCAATAGGGTTTATAAATACTTATGACGAAAAATCAGCAAAAAAAGAAGAAATACTTTATTGGTATAATTTTTTAGAGATAATAGATGAACCAATAATTAAAAACAAATTATTAGAAATGTTCACTATAAAATTTCAAGAATTTTCAAAAGAAAGATTTATAGACATTAAAAAAGAAAAGGTTCTAAAATTTGCAGAAGAAATGGGAATTTCAATTCACTTTCAACATGAGATATAAAAAAAGAAGGTGCAGAATGCACCTTTCACTTTATCTAAATTTTTCGTTAGCACATCCTGAAGGGGATTACCTTAGTGACACACTAACTAAATCGCATACAGTATTTCATAGAGCCAAAAAAAGACAATTCTACCCTACGCATAGCAATCTTTTTAAATCCTTTAAAATATTTGTAGAATTTTATTATAGTTTAATGCCATAAACCAATTGAGTTTTTATATTTTTTTGCACTAATCCCCAACAGGACATCTAAACCAAATTTTCATAGCCAATGGAAGACAGAGACTACAAATAGAAAGCCAATTTCTTCAAATCCTCCAAAAATGATGTTGTAATTTGTCCTGTCCCCGTCACAAAAACAAAAGCTCAATTCGAAAGAATTGAGCTTTTGTTTTATGTATTATAATAAACTGTTGTCAATTTTAATTAACCTTAATTACAACTTTCCCTTTAGCACGCCCGCTTTCTACATAAGTCATAGCATCGTTAGCTTTATTAAATGGAAATACTTTGTCTACTACCGGGCGTATAATTCCAGAATTGATGAGTTCTGTAATTTGATGAAGTTGCTCCCCGCTTGCTTTCATAAAAAGAAACGAATAATATACTCCTAATCGTTTTGCTTTTTTCTTAGTACTGTAACTCAGAAAAAACATCACTATTTTTAATACGGCATTGAGTCTAAATTCTTTTGCAAATTCCGGATCTGGTGGACCTGAAATTGATATTAGTTTTCCTCCCGGTTTTAATATCCGAAGGGATTTTTCCAGACTGACTGCATCTTGACTGTTTAAAACAACATCATAATTTTTAAGAATGGTTTCAAAATCTTCTTTTTTGTAATCAATAACAATATCTGCACCAAGGCTTTTTACCAATTCAATATTTGTAGTGCTGGTTGTCGTGGCAACAATAGCGCCTAAATGTTTGGCCAGCTGAATAGCAAAAGTTCCTACGCCGCCAGAACCTGCCTGAATAAATACTTTTTGCCCTTTTTTTAAAGCGGCTTTTTCAACTAATGCCTGCCAAGCTGTTAACCCAACTAACGGAATTGAGGCCGCTTCTTCCATCGAAATAGTTGTTGGTTTTAGTGCAGCATCATTTTCATTAATGGCAATAAATTCAGTAAAAGTACCTATCTTAAAATCGGCTGGACGCGAATAAACTTCATCTCCTATTTTAAACTTCTTTACTCCAGAACCTGTTTTTACCACAACTCCTGCCACATCATGACCTAAAATAAGTGGCATTTTGTAGGGAAGCATGGCTTTAAATTCACCACTTTTTATCTTAGAATCTAGCAGATTTACTCCGGTTGCACTTACTTTAACCAAAATATCGTTTTCTTGTAGTTTTGGCTCCGGAACTTCGACCAGAGTCATACCGTCTTTAGGTTTATAACTCTTTATTATAAATGCTTTCATATGATTTTATTAAGTGATTATTTTTGTAATAATTTATAGCTGTTTTTAGGATTAACTAAAGCATACGCTAATTGAGGAAAGAATCTATTTAACAAATACAAAACTTTTGTATCTCCTATTCGAATCGTATAATGATCTTTCTTTAAAGCATTAATAAACTCTTTCACAAACTCTTCTGTTGTTAGTTTTTTACCTGTTCTATCTGCAGTCATTTCGGTAGCAACAACTGGAGGAAGAAGTTCAAATACTTTTACACGACTGTTTAAAATCTGTAAATGTTTACGCAGCGATTCTGTATAAAAACCTAATGCCGCTTTACTCGCAGAATATGTTGGTTCTACAATTGAAGGTACATAACGAAGAAGTGAGGTTGTATTAATAATAGCGCTTTCTCTTCGTGATTGCAGCATATCCATAAAAAGATTATTTAAGCGAATTACGCCAAGATAATTAACCTCAATTTCATAAGCAGCATTCTTACTATGTCTTTCATCTGTAAGAGCTAAATTTAAAAGCGGACTTAACACTCCTGCATTATGATATAAAATATCAATTCCGCCCAATCCTCTTATATGATTGAAAAGAGCAATCGCATCTTCTTCCTTTCCGGCATCACTTTTTATAGTAATTAAACTTGAATGTGCTTTTTTTGCACTATCAAGCTTCTCTTGATTTCTACCCGTAATAATAACTTTTGCACCTTGCTGCAAGAATTGTTTTGCAGCCTCAAGACCTATTCCAGAACCTCCGCCGGTAATTAATATCACTTTATCCTTTAGTACCATAATTTTACATTTTCCTATTAATTCAATCTCTAATGAAAGATTTTGATCTAAGTTATTTTCAGTTTTATAATTTATCTGCGAACTTTTTTGATTCTCCAACCAAAACATCAAATTGATTTTTCTCTAATGCCAAGAATAATTCATCTGCAACTTCTGAAGGTGGAATTCCGTTTGCACCACCAATCTCAGCAGAAAATTCTGTATTCACCAAAGGTGGATAAACTTCATAAACATTTAGATTAGGATTTTCTTCAAATGAATCTCTTAAACCTTGTGTATAAAGATGTAATGCAGCTTTACTTGCAGAATAAGTTGGCAGGTATTTATTTCCTCTAAAAACTGCAATCGAAGTAATATTTACAATTGCTGCATCTTTTTGCTGTACTAAATGAGGCAATACCAATTGTGTAAAATCGATAACACTTAAATAATTCGTATTAATTTCCTGAAATGCTTTTTCGGCAGCATTATTTTTGCTGTCGCTTAAATCATTCATAAAGGCAGCACCGGCATTATTGATGATAATATTCACGTCAGGATATTGTGTTATTAATTCTTTTGCAATTCGAATACGATCTTCTGCTACAGATAAATCTCCTTGTATTGCAATAGCATTGTCTAATTCTTTCAATGCGTTTTGTAAACGTTCTTCATTACGCCCGTTGATGATCACTTTATTTCCTGCGGCACTTAATTTTTTTGCAAATGCTAATCCAATCCCAGCGCTACCGCCTGAAATAAATATTGTATTATTTGTTGTTTTCATTTTGTTATTTATTTAATTCTTAAATATTTAAATTATAATTTTATACTTTTTAGTATATTTTATACTCGAAAAAAAGATTGAAGGCTTTAATATTTCTTCTTTTAAAAACTAATAAAATATACCAAAAAGTTTATTTTAAGCCCAAAAAAAAGTCAAATTACAAACTGCTCTAATTCTTCTTTCAAATTTTTAATAAGACCTTGCATAGGTTTAGCAGTATTCATAGTTCTGCATAAAACTAAAGCGCCTTCAACGGCTGCAACTGCTTTAAAAGCATAGATTTCGGGTTCTAACTTATTTGTAAACTCACCATCTAAGATACCTTTGTTTAAAATTTCGACAAATAAATCCTGTCCATTTCTGATCACACCAGCCACTCTTTCTTTGATTATTGGAAAAGTATCATCTGACTCTACGGCCATATTAAACACTGGACATCCGCCTTTTATATTGGTTTCTAATGGATCTTTATAAAAATCTAAATAAGCAAAAACCTTAGTTTTAGCCGTTTTAGCTTTATTAATAGCCGCTACTAATCGCAATCCGTTATAATCAAGCATGTAATTTACTACCTGAATAGACAAATCCTCTTTACTTTCAAAATGCCCATAAAGACAGCCTTTTGTCAACTTAGCAGCTTCAAGTACATCATCAATGCTCGCGCCTGCAATTCCTTTTTGATTAAAAATAGGAGCTGCAGTTTCAAGTATAAATTGCTTTGTTCTTTCCGCTTTAGTTAACATTACTCTTTTAATTAGAGTGCAAATATACTAAAAAGTATATTTTAAAACACATTTTCAGATTTTTTTAACATACAACCGATAGGTTCTCAAATTTCCTTAAATCATTCATAAAATGGTTTGTAAATTGTAAACTAGACGTCACAAATTTAAAGCTTATTTCTTTCGAAATGAGCTGTTTTTTATTCGTAGCTGGTTTTATTAAGGAGTAAAAAGTTATAAATAATAAATAAACTTGATGACATTTTGATAGTTTGGATAACTAAAATGCTATGAAAATATACCATTTTGGTAATCTGAGAGGAACTGGCTGCTGGTTATTCCTGTCTGGGTTTTAAAAAATCGCATCAAATGTCCAGGTTCTGAAAAATGAAGATCGTAGGCTATCTCAGCAATAGTTTTTCCAGAATGTATCAGGTCATTCTTTATTTCAAAAAGCAGTCTCTGTTTTAAGAGCTCTGTCGCGGTAACATTAAACTGCTTTTTCACACAAGAGTTAATTGTAATCCTGCTAACATTTAATAAATCTGCATAATAGTCAATGCGTTGCTTCTGCCTGATATGTATTTCTACTAATTGTTTAAACTGGTAAGCGAAATTATTTTCTGCCCTATCTATAGAAAGATTATTTGCACCAGCATACATTCTGTTAAACTTCAAAAGCAAATAATAAGTAAGAGATCGTATGATATGAATACTGTCTGTTTTGCTATTAACAAGTTCGTATTTGATTTCCATAAGCTGGTCAAATGCTTTTTGAACTTCTTCCCTTCCACTACTAATATTTAAAGGATAATTTAATTGATAAAAATAAAGAAGCCGATACGTAAAGAATTTGTCCGAAAAAAAATCATTAAGAAAATTTTCCTGAAAAACCAGAACAGTATAATCCAATCCCTCTCTCTCCAAAGTCCATTGCCTTTTTTGAAAAGGAGAAATAAAAACAATTGTATTGTCAGTTATATTGATTTTCTGCTGATTTAAAATCAGGGATCCCTTGGCAGTCTTAAAAAGTAATATTTCAAAAAAATCAGTATTGTAAGTATCCCGCTCCAAATATCTCTCACTCAGCATATCGCCATGCAATACGTTGAGAAGCACTTCAACACCACATTCTGTTTTATGAAATTTAACTGTTTTCATTTTTTCTAATTAGTTAACCTATTGAAATCCGTTTCTTTTACTTTTAAGATTTGTTCTAACATTATAATTAAAGCAAATTTACAACTTCATTTACAAATTACTTCAAACCAAAAAATGAGCAGTAATTAATTACGGCTCATTTCATAAAAATAATTTCTTATTTATCTTTAATTTTACGAAAGCAGATATTCTTCTGTTGTAGTAATTTTTGCGTAAAAGAATTCTAATGCCGCCAAAAATGCATTATGAACATCCGCAGCTTTTACATCTTGATCATTTATTTGAAGATTCATTGTAGCACAGGCATCTCCAATTACTGTACATTCAAATCCATAATCAACAGCAGCTCTTGTTCCTGCGTCAATGCACATGTGAGTCATCATTCCCGCGATTACCAAATGTGTTATCTTCTTTGACTGCAGATATTCCAATAAATCAGTATCCCTAAAACTATTTGGAAACTGTTTCGTAATTACTTTCTCCTCTTCCAGCGGTTTTACATTTTCATGAATTTCCACCCCTTTTGTACCGGGAACAAAAAAGGGAACACCTTCTCCCGATAGGTGCTGAACATGAACAATAGTCCCGTTTTCTTTTCTAAAATGCTCTAATAGTTTCTTTGCGTTTTCACTTGCACCAATAGGATTTACAAGTTCTAATGCCCCATTTTCAAAATATTCTTTCTGTATATCAATTAATAATAGTGCCTTATTCATTTTATTTTAATTTTAAAATTTATATCTGACAAAATTAAAACTTAGAGTAATGATACCAGATACCAAAGCACTCCCAATAGATACCATTTTGATAAGTAAAGGTTTTTATAAATACCTGATTTGAAATTAAAAATAAAAAGTGACTCACGGTTTTGGTTTGGAATGATACACCATAATAGACAAACCTGAATTAAGATAACATTTTTACATCAATCCCCAACAATACATCCAAACCAAATTCTTTATGCCAATGAAAGACACGCTCTACATGTAGTAAGCCAATCCTGCATAAAATGGTGCAAAATTTGTCCTTTAAGGTCACAAAAAAAGACAACTAGTAAATAGTTGTCTCTTTTTTTACGCATTAATATGTAGATTTATTAAGCCTTTACAACCTAACATTTCATGGTTCGATTTAAATAAACCATCGCGGAACTATCCATACATATTCTTTATCTCCGACATAACAAAGGTACTTTGGGTGCTCCCTATACTTTCAACTGATCCCAATTTATTAAACACAAAATCCTGATAATGCTTCATGTCTTTGGCAGAAACTTTCATTAAAAAATCGTAATCTCCTGAGATATTGTAACATTCCACAACTTCTTCTATTTTCATAATATCACTAACAAACTGATTCCCAATATTACGATCGTGCTGTTTCAGTTTGATATTGCAGAAAACGATGAATCCTCTATTTAATTTTTCTGCATCCAGTAGTGCTATATACTTCTTAATATAACCATTATTCTCTAATCTTTTAATCCGCTCAAAAACAGGCGATGCCGAAAGATTTACCATTTTGGCAAGCTCTTTTACCGTGTATTTAGAATTATCGTGTAGTATGTTTAATAACTGAAGATCAATATCGTCTATTTGTTCCATTGAATGTTTTACTTTAAACAGGTTTAATTAATTTGTAATAACAGAATAAAATTCTTCAAATATAATCAAAAACAACACAAAAATCTTCTTTTGTATAAACCAAAAACATAGCATACTGCAAAGTTTTACTTTGACAGTATAAAAATTCACTAGTCATAAATAAAATTATACTTCTTTTCGGCGAGCCATACCCTGAGCGATGATACTAGCGGCAATCAATTGCAAGGCATGATAAAGCATGAGTGGCAGCAATACGATGCCGGTGATGGTACTGTGTTGAAAAAGTACTTTTGACATAACAGTGCCGTGTACCAATGACTTTTTAGACCCGCAGAATAAGACCGTAATACGATCTTCATCTGAAAAACCAAACAGACGGCTGAGTAGTCCGACACAAAAGAACACGGTAAAAAACAACACCATCATCCCTGCAGCAAGTCCGGCAAGTTCAAGGGCGGTGAAGCCTTCAAAAAGATGTTGGGAAAATGACTTGCAAAACGATGTGTAAATAATCGTTAGAATAACTGCCTGATCGAAATATTTGAGCTGCTTCTTGTATTTTTCGGCAATGGTGCCGAAACGGGAATTGAGGCTTATGCCAATGATGACAGGTAGCAAGACTTGCAGAATTAACTTTGTGCCGATTTGAGTGACATCAAAATCGCCTGTTGCAGAAGCTATAAACAGCCCAACCCAGAGCGGCGTAACCACTACTCCAATCAAACTGGAAATACTCGCATTGAAAATGGCTGCGGGAATGTTTCCCTTGGCGATGGAAACCATAACCACGGAAGAGGATACTGTAGACGGTAAAGCTGCCAGAAAAAATACACCCAGCCAAAGCAGTTCGAAGCCGTTATTGACAAACAACGGGCGAAATGCCAAAACAATGAGCGGGAAAAATAAAAAGGTTGTCAACTGAACGACAATGTGCATTTTCCAGTTAGAAAGTCCAGCTTTTAGTTTCTCAACACTCAGTCGCAAGCCATAAAACAAGAAAATCAAGGAAACGCCGGCGTTGGCAATCTCTTCCAGTGAAACAGGTTCTTTGACCATACCTGGCTTTGGCAAAAAATAAGCCATCAGAATCATGGTGGCTATCATTAACAGGAAACCGTCAAAACCTGCTTTTTTTAATACTTCTAATAATTTCTTCAATTTGTTTTAAATATTATTCCTCCGTAGAGTCAAGGTTACAAAAATATCTTGCGCAGATAAACGTGGATTCTTTAGATTCATTAGTCTGTCCGCAGAGTCACTCTGTTAAATTCTACGGACAGCAGGCTTCAAACAAGGAAATCCTATTCAAATTAGTACATGGAGACTAAATCCCAAGTTCTTTTCGTATAATTTCTGCTCCTGCGCTTAAAGCACTTAACTTGCCACTAGCTACGTTTCGAGATAGCGGGGCCATACCGCAGTTTGTAGAAGGGTAAAGATTTTCGGCATCTACAAACTCAAGCGCTTTACGCAGGGTATCCGCTACTTCTTCTGGTGTTTCGATAGTGTTGGTTGCCACATCAATGGCACCGACCATCACTTTTTTACCGCGAACAAGTTCCATTAAATCTAAAGGCACATTGGAGTTGTGACATTCTAAAGACACGATATCAATTTTAGATTTTTGAATTTTCGGAAAAATTTCTTCGTATTGTCGCCACTCTGAACCTAATGTCTTTTTCCAATCCGTATTTGCTTGTATTCCATAACCATAACAAATATGAACGGCGGTTTGACAGTGTAAACCTTCAATGGCTCTTTCTAATGCTGCCATTCCCCAATCGTTTACTTCGTCAAAGAACACATTAAATGCAGGTTCATCAAACTGGATAATGTCCACCCCTGCGTCTTGAAGTTCTCTTGCTTCTTCATTGAGTGCTTTGGCAAATTCCCACGCCAATTTTTCCCGGCTTTTATAATGGTCGTCGTACAAGGTGTCTACCATTGTCAACGGGCCTGGCAATGCCCATTTTATAGGCTTATTAGTCTGTTTACGTAAAAATTTAGCATCTTCAACAAAAACTGCTTTTTGACGTGCAATCTCACCTACAACCACTGGAACACTCGCGTCATAACGGTTACGGATTTTTACTGTTTTGCGATTTTCAAAATCTACACCGCTTAAATGCTCGATAAAAGTCGTTACAAAATGCTGGCGTGTCTGCTCGCCGTCACAAATGATATCAAGATCTGCCAATTGTTGTTCCTGCAGAGAAATGCGTAAAGCATCTTGCTTCCCTTCAAGTAGCTGATCGCCTTCCAATTTCCATGGTGACCAAAGTTTTTCGGGTGGTGCAAGCCAAGCAGGTTTGGGTAAACTTCCAACAATAGAGGTGGGCAATAATAATTTCTTCATAATAGTATAATTTTAATGCGTTGTAATCAATTAAAGGGTAAAATTAGCAGACCATTGTTCCAGGAGATTTTTGTAAGGCTTAATGAAATGCTCTTCTGCATATTTACCCTGTTCAACAGCCAATTGGCTGCGCTCTTCGCGGTCATAAACCACGCGAGTCAGTGAATAATCTTCGTGTTTAAGACTGGGTTGATAGATTTTCCCGGCCACTGAATTTGCATTGTAAATTTCAGCGCGATAAATCTTCTGGAAAGTCTCCATCGTGCTGATTGAGCTGATTAGTCCAAGATCAGTATAATCAGCAAGTAGATCTCCGGAATGATAAAAAGCCATCGGTGCTACACTATTCGGAGGCATGAAAAAACGAACTTTTAAGCCCATTTTAGAGAAATATTCATCCGTGATAGAATACTGATCCTGCAGATACTCAAAACCCAGAACCGGATGCTGATACTCCGTGCGCGTATAAGTTTTGTTGGTCGATACACTTAGACAAATGATCGGTGACATCTTAAAGTGCTCTTTATAAGTGGCTGAATTCACAAAGCACTTATAAAGTTTTCCGTGCAAATCACCAAAATTTTCAGGAATACAAAAATTAGATTTGTTTTTATTATGCTCGATCAATAAAATGCTGAAATCATAATCACGAACATAAGAAGAAAAATTATTTCCGGCAATACCTTCGATCTGCTGGCCAGTCTTGTGGTCAAAAATATTCGTTTTTAAAACTTCAATCAACGGCAGATTGTTAATACTATTCTTATCATCAATACGCATTGTTACTGTGATGATTTCAAGTTCTACAAGGTAACGATCCGCTTTTGGATTATCCAGATGAGCCAATGCATTGAATCGATTGTTAATCATATTTAAGGCATTACGTAAGTTTTGTTGGCGATTAGCTCCTCTAGCCAAGTTGGCGAAATTGGTTGTCAAACGCGTTTGGCTTGAGGGGTGATAGTTTTCATCTAAACAAGTACTCTCTAGTGTGAATGCAAAATCATTCTTGATTGTATTCTGGGTGTTTTCAATATCCTGCTTTTCGTATATTCCCCTATTTTCTTGTATGTTCGCTTTCATCTGATGACAACTTTTAGTTTTTTTACCCTGCAAAATTGAAAATAAAAGATTTAATATTTTGTATAAACTAAAAATTCAGATAATAATTCTTTTTCAATATACTTTTTAAGATTATTAATCTTTATATAAATATAATAATGAAGAAAAACAGATAATTATTCTTTAGGGAACCAGGATATGACTGATTTGAATTTTCCTACAGCAACTCAAGACTCGAAAAAGAAAACAATATATTTTATCTTTGACAAAACTTAAGATAGATATTGCAATGAATTTGATAGAAAATTTAAAATGGCGTTACGCCGCAAAAGCTTACAGCGCCCTTAAAGTAACAGAAGAAAAGGTTGATCAGATATTAGAAGCTATAAATCTTTCAGCATCTTCTTGTGGTCTGCAGTCTTACCGTATTTTTGTTGTAAGCAACCCGGAAATCCAAAAAAAATTAGGTGCTGACTCGTATAATGGACAGATTAGCTCCTGCTCTCATTTGTTGGTTTTTGCTGCATTTAATGACGTGACTCCGACTTACATTGACGACTACATGGCTATGACAGAAAAACAAAGAGGTCTTGAAGCTGGTGCTTTATCAGGATTTAGAAATGGATTGCATACCTATTTTAGCGCTATTAACACAGAGCAAAAAGTGCTTTGGGCTGCCAAACAGGCTTATATTGCACTAGGAACAGCACTTATTGCTGCGGCAGAATTGAAAGTGGACGCCACTCCTATCGAAGGATTTAATGCTTCTCTTATCGATGAAGTTTTGGGTTTACAAGAGAAAGGGCTGCATTCCGCAGTTATCCTTGCTTTAGGATACCGTGATTTGGAAAAAGACTATATGGCAACTACGAAAAAAGTTCGTTTGCCTATAGATGAAATGATAACGAAAGTCTATTAATGTTATTCGATATCTGACAAAAAAGATATTTTACGGGATATTTTTTTATCTTTGAAATTCAGGCTTTTTAAGCCAAATGGCTTTATCTTTGAGCTTTTAGAAAAAATGATATTCGTTATGGAACAGAAAATACATCAGGGAAGAAACGTAAAACGCTTTAGAGAAATGCTTAACATCAAGCAGGAAGCATTGGCTTATGATCTGGGCGAAGACTGGAACCAAAAGAAAATTTCTATGCTGGAGCAGAAAGATGTAATTGAAGACAGTTTGTTGAAACAAATTTCGGCGGTATTAAAAATTCCTGTTGAAGCTTTTCAGAATTTTGATGAGGAGCAGGCGGTGAATGTTATTTCTAATACTTTTGGTGATAATAGTATTGGATATCAGAAAAATGATAATCCTACTTTTAATCCTATAGAGCAAGTGCTAAAGATGCACGAAGAAAAAATTGCATTATACGAGCGTATGTTGAAAGAGAAAGATGAAATGATGGTGAGGCTTGAGAAATTGATTGGTAAATAAATCATTTATTAAGATATATAAAACAACAGCAGGTTTAGAACTAATTAAGCTCATAATTTGGATTTAATAAATCACCCCAAATGCAAAATAAGCCTAGTTTTAAATCTCTGAAAATAATTCTCCTTGTATACCTCTATTACATTTATCATTCCATGTCTTTTCCAGTTCATCAATGAAATTTTGTCTTTCATCAATTATCGCAATTCTTTCATCTAATAGTAAAAAATTAGGGATATTAGGTGGTTCAATAATTAATAAAGAAAATTTATTTATACTGTAAAATGTTTGTCTTAAATCCATTAGCAATCGTCCTAAGGCATTTTTTCCTCTAAACATTTTAGCATCAGCATCAGGAATCGCACCCCAAAAATTATCACTTGATGAATTTTCTACGATATTTTTTAATCCCGTTTCATTTAAAACTGAACCAAAGGAATTAAAGTTTTGAGCTATTTTTACTTGGATACACCATTTCATTACTTTTATTCTAACATTATCCCAATCATCACGGCTATTTTTTTTATTAGCGTTACTAATCATTTTCACATTCATTGGACTCGATTGATTGATGATTTTTTGCTGAATCTCAGGTAAGTGAGGAAACCTACAAGCTTGATAAAGTGCTTCAACTGTTTTAATCTTAACGTTGTTTATCTCTAATGGGAATCCGGTAGACATATTTGATAATCCTCCATACATATCGGTATTTTTTTTGAAGATACAGGAGTTATCGATAGAATAAATTCTAATCTCGTTTGGCTCTAATTGGTATTTCTCCTTTTTATTCATTTTTTTAAGTATGATTTCGCTCAAATAATGGTAACCAACTATTATTTTTGTACCAAAAAACCAAAGGTACATTATAGGGCACATTTCTCCAAGTAAATATTAATGTACCAAAACCTAAACTAACATCTCCATATAATCCATACCCTAGAGGTCTAGGTCTAAGTGTATTATATAAAGTTGGTGAAGAATTGTAAATTTCAATACATTTATTTAAGATTATTTTTTCAAATCTATCTCTATTATTTGGCGACGTAAAAAAATTTTCTATATCTGGTTTATTAGAAGGGCGAAAAACTATTTTCTTCCCATTCAAAAAACCTCTTTCAGCAATCTTTTCTTCAATTTGTTGTCGGCAATTAACTAGGAGTTCATTATCAAGATCTTCTTTTGGAAAGATAAAATCCATTTCTGAATTATCATTTACATTCTTATCAATTACAATTTCCCAAGCGTAAACATAACCAATACTGTAATTATCTAGTTCTCTGTAAATTCTTTTCTGGACATTTGATATATTTGGCTTGTGTACTGAGAAATATGACAGCACCAATTTTGCTTTATTTTGTTTGAAGTTTTCGAGGTTGGTTTTACCATTGACACTTATTTGGTGAAACCAACCTTTATCCTTAGCATCATTTTTTGTCATGCTTTTAACGAATGTGTCTCCAGTACAAAAAACATCATCAGCATAAATATAAAACGCCGGATTCTCATGATTACAATCTTTTGTATTTATTCCATATTCATGATGAATTATTTCATCGATGAATTTTAGCAATATCTTTTGACTTTTACCTTCATGCTGATTATCTATAAAACAGGACTGTAAAAGAAAATCTCTAGGATTTTCAAAATCGAATTCCTTTGTGAGGAATTCTATCATTTCCTTTACCATTTTCTTTGCATCAACCCTTGATATATATCTTTTTCCTAGAATATTTTTCATTTCTTCTAAAATAAAAATCCTATCATCTTCATCGAATTGTTCTATCCAAGTTTTTATAATTTCCTCACTCATCAATTTTTCTTCAATTCGATAATCCTGAATAATGTCATATATCTCTGTAATAAGTTGTTCCATTGTAGATTTAGGTTTAAAGATATTTTTAAGTTTCTAATTTATATTTTTAGTGTTTTTTATTTGAATTTCTATTTTATTATAGCTAGAATTAATAAATTAAGAAATATTTCAAACTTCTTAATTTTTCTTTCTAATTTTGAATAATCAAATCCTTTTGTGCGGCAATTTAGTTGATTAACAAATAATAGAAACAGGTATAATTACCCGTTTTTGCTTTAGAAAATTCATAAAAATACCTAAGCCCACCCCCGCTGGCGCGAGCGTCCCGCTCGTGAGGGTAAAGATGTCTCATCGAGTGCACGAGCGGGACGCTCGCGCCAGCGAGGGGCTTTTAGAAAAATAGATATTCGTTATGGAACAGAAAATACATCAGGGAAAAAACGTAAAACGTTTTAGAGAAATGCTTAACATAAATCAGGAAGCATTGGCTTATGATCTGGGCGAAGACTGGAACCAAAAGAAAATTTCTATGCTGGAGCAAAAAGATGTAATTGAAGACAATCTACTAAAACAAATTTCGGCGGTATTAAAAATTCCTGTTGAAGCTTTTCAGAATTTTGATGAAGAACAAGCTACAAATTTTATTTCGAATAAATTCTATAATGGTGCAATTGGTTTTCAGAAGAATGATAATTGTACATTTAATACAATTGATAAAATTGTACAATTATATGATGAAAAAATTGCATTGATATGAGCGCATGTTGAAAGAGAAAGATGAGATGATGGTGAGGCTTGAGAAATTAATCACTAAGTAATTATTTATAAAGATATATTAATTCTACAAAGAGGCTTTCTAGTCTCTTTGTTGTTTTATAACTATATTGAGTTAATTATCCACTTTCGTCTTTAACTATATTTGTATTGAAATGCAATTCCTACATATTAAAATTGTTTTTCTTACAGTTAATCGAATAACAATGCAGTTCAACGGCAAATGCGAGTTTAGCAATAAAAAAATTGCCAAATATTTTTGACAATAAAAAAATTGTTTTAATTTTGGCAAAAAATAAATTGTCATCTGCGACAATATAGTTCAAAAAAACATTTATTATGATCCATTCTGAATTAAACATATTGCTTAGGAACAACACGGGTAATAAATCCAAACATGATTTAATAGAGAGTTTTGTTGTAAGAATAAAATCATTTGAACAAATTATTACAGATCTAAAATCTAATAAAAAAACAAAAAACCACTTAATTATTGGTCAACGAGGTGCTGGAAAAACAACACTTCTATATAGAATAAAATATGCTATTGAAGATGATGTTGAATTAGAACCAAAAATAATTCCAATAATGTTTACTGAAGAGCAATACAATTTAATGGATATTGTAAATCTATGGGAAAGTATTTCAGAATATCTTGAAGACAGTAAAGGCTTTGAGGACTTAAACAATCAGATTTCTAAAATCACTTATAATAATATTAATCAAGAAAAACTTATATACAGCTTACTCAATAAAACATTAATTGAAAATAAAAAAACAATTATTGTTTTCTTAGAAAATATTGACTCATTTTTTAAAAAAATTGGGAAGAATGGTCAAGAAAGACTACGTGAAGTATTTGATAATTCAAATAATATAAAATTAATCAGCTCCTCAACTACATATTTTGAAGGGATAATTAAGGAAAACGACGCTTTCCATAATTTTTTTAATATTGTACAACTAAATGGCTTAAATGAAGATGAAAGTATAAATCTATTGTACAAATTAGCCGAGCAGAAAAAACAGACGGAACAAATTAAAGCAATAATTGAATTACATCCCAAGAGATTAGAATCCCTAAGAAGACTAACTAACGGAAATCCACGAATTATATCTTATCTCTTTCAAATATTTTTAGATAACGAAAATGGAAAAGCAATAACTGATCTTTATATACTTTTGGACGATATAACTTTTCTATACAAAGCAGAGTTAGATCAGTTATCTGCTCAACAACAAAAAATAGTCGATTCAATTGCAAGAAATTGGGATGCAATTTCAACAAAAGAATTAGCGCAAAAAACAAATATTGATAGTAAACACATTTCATCAATATTAAATACCCTTGAAAAAAATCAAATCATTGAAAGCATTCCTACAAACACGAAAAATAATTTATACAGATTAAAAGACCGATTTTTAAACATCTGGTATTTAATGCGTTTTGGAAAAAAAAGAGATAAAGAAAACATAATATGGCTAGTACGATTCTTTGACGCTTGGTGCGATAAATCAGAATTATCAAAGAGAATTGACTCGTTTATTATGAACCTGAAAGCAGGGCAATATGATGTAATTGCAGCTCTAGACATGGGGAATGTTTTTCTCTCATGTGAAAATGTACCGAACGAAATAAAATACAATTTATATCAAACCACTAAATCAATTTTACCAACTAAATTAATAAAACAACTTATTATATCTGATGCTTCATTAGATGAATCAATCAGAAAATTAGTAAAAGAAAAAAAGTGGGATATTGCTTTTGAAGCTTTAGAAGAAATAAAATGCTCCGATAAACAGCTGACTTTAGCGAGTTGGGTCCATTTAAATAAGGGAGATGTTAAAAAAGGTCTGGAAACTTTAGAAAAACTATATGAAATTAGATCACAAGGCGACTTAACAAAAGACTCTGCAAAAGAATCTGTAGGAGATCTTGCGATGTTAATTGCTGAAGTTTTTGATACTTTAAACGACTTTGAAAAAACAATTTTTTATTATAAACAATCTATCAATTTAGGCATTACAAAATCACTTTTTCAAATTGCAAATGTATATTCAAAACAATTAGGAGACTTGTCAGAAGCTGAGAAGTATTTCCGACTTGCGGAATCTAATAATATTGACGGAGCAGCAATAGCACTGGCCGAAATATTATTCGCAACAGGTAGATTTGAAGAAAGCCAACAAATAATCGTGTCCGAAATAAATAAAGGAGCTAAAGATGTAAAAAGCAGTCTTGCAACAATTCTTATTAAGCAAGATAAAATTGAAGAAGCAATAGATGTTTATAATGATGCCATAAATAATGGAGAAGATGAAGCGATTTTAAATTTAGGTAAGTTATATATATCTAAGCCTAATCCAAACATAACAAAAGCAAAGGAATTATTTGATAGAGCTGTTTCTCTTAAATTAAAAAATGCTTACCATTCCCTTGCAAGATTAAATTTAAAAGAAGATAACAATGAGGAAGCAGAAAAAAACCTGATAAAGGGAGTAAATAATAAGGAGGCAGAATCTGCCCATCTTCTCGCCCATTTTTGCCATGATCGAGGTGATGACTGGGGAAAAATTGAAAAACTATTTATAAAATCATTTAAGTGGGGAAAATATTCTTCTTTGCTTTGCCTTGCTCACGCAGCAATAAAAGATAAAAAACATAATCGAAAAAAGATAATTCTAAATATTTTTGAAAAAAACTATTTCAATATACAAAAGAAGCCTATACTACTTATTGCATACGCTAGAATTTTGTTATGGGACAATCAATATGATAATTCAATTAAAATTATATCAAATGTTGATGAAAGGATTGACATTATTCTTAATAGTAATGCCTCTGAGCAATATAAAGAAGATTTAATCGAAGAATTAACTATTTTCTTTATTGTATTATTAGCGAAAAATCAATTTAAGATAGCATCCAGTTTATTTTCAAGTTGCAAGACAAACTTTAAACAAATTTTAAAACCTGTATATTTTGCATTAATGAATTTTATGAAAGATGAATATCCAAATGAATATTTAAAAGCAGGTGACGAACTAAAAGAAACAATAGATGAAATAAATAAAAGAATTGAAAAATATAAGTTGATATACAAATAGGTACATAAAAGAAAAAGTCTAAAAGTAAACTTTTAGACCTTTATATGAAAGATTAATAATCCTTCCTTGATTTCAGAACTCAAAATTAGGATTAATATACTTCATAGACAAAATTTAATTCTTAAATTTTGTTAATACATCTTTTCTGTTACTATTTTAAAATAAAAAAATAATTTAAAATTAGTAATTATGATAACAATGTAACCCAATCAAACTTGGAAGGAGAAGCTATAGGCTCTCCGATGTTCTAAAATTAAAACAGATTTTTCGGACAGAATTGCTAAATTAATTGGCATGACTTAATATGCGATATAATAATTGAACTATAATTATTATACATAGCAAATTATTTAGTACTCAATTTAATATTAAGTAAACCTATAATTTATTCATTTTCTCTAATTCCAAAAACAAAAGACATGAATCCTAATTATTTAGAAATATTAAACGATCTTAAAAAAAGATCAAATCCTGAAAACATTGTTAATAAAAGAGCAATTTTAGAAAAAGCTATGTTTTCTGACAGCTCAATATTACCATATTCTGATATCACAGAATATATAAAACTAGCTATGGTAGGCGTACCTCAAGAATATACTCTAAAGAGCAAAGAGGCGGCAAAAAAGGTTATTGAGCATTTAAAAAAGAGTCACGGAAGCGACGTTGAATTTAAATTTCAAGGATCAGTAGAAACTAATACTCATATCTTAAGTGAGAATGATATTGATCTCGTACAGGTAACTAGCAAATCAAATTCCGTAGATAGAGCTGGATTAACGAAAGCTCTTAATGAATCTCATTTATTTACTCCATCAGAAGTTGTAAATCTAAAAAAACATTCGGCTAGTTTCTCCCAATATCAGGGTAATCAAATGTCAGATCTACGCTCTTTACGAATTAAATCAGAAAACGTATTATCTAAGGCGTATAAAGATGTTGATATATCAAAACCAAAAGCAATTTGTGTTAATGTAAAGAGTCCATTAAGAAACGTCGATGTAGTTACTGCAGTAGACTACAAAACAGTTAACTATATGAAAAAGGACGTAGAATACCGAAAGGGAATCCAGATTTATGACAAAGAAAAGGACAGTAAATTACCTTTGGAGTATCCGTTTTGGAGCATTAAACGAATTAATGAACGAGACATAATTACAGACAGAAGATTAAAAAAAATGATTCGATTTTTAAAAAACATCAAATCTGACGGAAAAAAAATAATAGGAAGAAAACCTCTGATTTCAAGTTTTGACATAAATGCTATTTGTTACAATATCCCAGTAATTAAGTATCAGTATTTACATTATTTAGAGCTAGTTCCTGTACTCTATCAGCAAATTTCAAAAATTATAGATGATGAAGATTTTAGAAATAATTTAAAATCTGTCGATGGTGAAGAATTCATCTTTAAAGACAATCAAGGAAAGGTAGAGGAACTACAATTCCTAAAAAATGCGGTTGAGAAAATAAATTTAAAAATTAAAATACAAAAATTATTAGCAATATGAAAAAGAGAATATTTATAGGTAGTTCATCCGAAGAACTAGGAACTGCAGAAATTGTTAAGGCTATTTTAGAAAAAGACTTTGATGTAACAATTTGGAATGACACAATTTGGGAAAAAGAAGTTTTTAAAATAAATAATAATTTTTTAACTGATTTACTAAAAGCTCCTCTCAAGTTCGATTTTGGAATTCTCATAGGATCTCCGGATGATGAGACAAAAAAAAGAGGTGAGATTGTTTTAAGTGCAAGGGATAACATACTATTTGAACTTGGTTTATTTATAGGGAGATTAGGCTTAAATAAGTGTGCTTTTTTAGTAAATGATAAAGTAGAAATACCATCTGATTTTGGAGGTATTTACCTCTCGAAATTTAATAGCTCTAATTTAGCAAATACCGTAAATCGGATAAGCAAAGCATTTTTAGAAAGTTCTCCCTCTGGAATAAATTTTTTTCCTTCCTCTACTTTAGCATTTGGATACTTCGAAAATTTTGTCAAACCATTATGTCTTGGATATTTCAGCAATGGATCGTTCAAAATTGATGGTGCCGATTATAAAGATTGTAAATTTAGGATCATGTTGCCTGAAAAATTATCGGAAGATGTAAATTTACAGTATCAAAAAATTAAACATTCAATGGGTGCCAAAGAAAAACAGATAGAATCATTGGGTAGGACAAGGACATACAATATTGATGTTAAAAGTTTTGAAAATGGAAAACTTGAAATTTTAGATTTTCCAACAACACTAACTGGCATAAATTATTCTATTAAAGAATTGTTACCTGATGAATATAAAAAATATGGCGAAGATTATAAAATAATTTTAAACCGTGAAGTAGAAAATTTTTCGTCAACACTAATAGATTTAATAAACAAAAATGACTTTCAAGAATTTGCTAAAATAGAATTTTTAAAGCAATAGTAAATAATACAATTTTTATTTATCCCGATCGCGCGGATTTGTAATCATAAGTGTTCGAAACCTTATTTTTATTTTTGAATTAGTTTTTAAAAACATATTTAATGCTCATTTTTATTAGAAAAAAGGACAATTTTTTGTTCAAAACTGAACTTAAATATTAATGGTTTTCATGTTTCGAACACTTATGATTTGTAATTCGTGCCTGCAAAGTATATCTTAACAGATTAAAAAAAAGAAAATACTGTTTTAACTAACTTACAAAAAACAAAATCCCATTTCAAACGAAATGGGATTTTGTAAAAACGACCTATTTTTTCCCTTTAAAAACTTTATAAAAAACAAATAAAATCCCCAACCAAATAGGAATTAATTCTACAGATATCTTCATATTCGTAATCCACATAATAGCTAAAATACCGAGTAAAAACACGAAACAGATGTAATTGCTTACCGGATAAAATATAGAGGCGAATTTAGTTTTTGTGTTTTCTTTGTCTTTCGCACGTCTAAATTGTAGATGGGTATACGAAATCATAACCCAGTTAATAATCAGGCAAGACACCACTAAAGACATTAAAATGCTAAAAGCCTCTTCTGGCATTACTTTGTTTACTACAATACAGATCGCTGCAAAACAGGAAGAAATTAAAATGGCATTAACAGGTACTGATTGTTTGTTTAGCTTCTTTAAAAACTTTGGCGCATTGCCTTGATCTGCCAAACCAAATAACATTCGCGAGTTACTGTATACACTACTATTGTAAACGGATAAAGCGGCGGTTAATACAATTAAATTAAGCACATTAGCTATAAGGCTGGTGAAAAATATTTTCTTACCAAAGAGCTCAAACTCCATTCCGTTTAAATTTTGAAAAACCATTACAAACGGACTACTGTCTGTAGTAATTTGCTGCCAAGGTGACAAAGCAAATAAAATGACCAATGCCCCAACATAAAATATAAGGATTCTATAAATTACCTGATTGGTAGCTTTTGGAATGTTTTTTTCCGGATTTTCGGCCTCTGCGGCGGTAATTCCAATGAGTTCTAAACCTCCAAAAGAGAACATAATCAGTGCCATTGCGGCCAATAAACCTTGAAAATCACCGGTTCCTGTTTTTTCAAAGAAACCTTTTGGAAAGAAACCTCCATCGTTATATAAATTATGAATCGTAGCGTGCTCTCCTCCTGTTCCACTTATCAGTAGATAAATACCAAAAAGAATCATGGCTATAATAGCGACCACTTTTATGATTGAAAACCAAAATTCAGTTTCTCCATACACTTTTACGGAAGCAAAATTCAAAGCATTAATAATCAGGAAGAAAAATAAACTGGATGCCCACAACGGAATTTCAGGCCACCAAAACTGCACATAAACTCCAATAGCTGTAAGTTCAGCCATACTGACTAAAATATACAAAATCCAATAATTCCAACCTGATGCAAAACCTGCAAAAGAACCACAATATTTATAAGCAAAATAGCTAAAACTTCCTGATACCGGTTCTTCAACAACCATTTCACCAAGTTGTCTCATTATAAAAAAAGCAATAATTCCGGCAATGGCATATCCTAAAATAACAGATGGCCCTGCTAATACGGCTGCCGGACCAATACCGAGGAAAAGACCTGTTCCTATCGATCCGCCTAAGGCAATTAACTGAATGTGTCGGTTCGTTAGTCCGCGTTTAAGTTGATTCTCTTGTACAGTATCTTGATTATTTTTCACAAATTAGATTTTTAAAGGGATTAGATGTATTCAGAAATGTATAAAAAGCGAAGATAAGTTAAAAAAGGAATCTTACAAAACATCGTTGCGTCGCAGCTGTCAGAATCCAATATAAATATTTAATTTTGAAAATTAAACTGCTAATTTATAGAGCGGTTAAAGTATCGTTATTAGTATTGTAACTAATTGATTGTTTGAATTATACATAGCCTGAGTACCACTTAAAGTTTAATAAATTATCCTGCGAAATTTTCTTAAAAATCATTTGAGATTTCATGTTTAGACCTTTAACTCCTTTTGCCCCCTACGAAGCTGGGTGACTTCAAATAGCGGGTATTAAAAACAAAAGAGACGACCAGCAGATCGTCTCTTTATACTATTTTAAAAATTATAATTTATTTTCTCTTTCACTGATTTACAATGCTATTGTGCAAAAACAGCTGATCTGATACCGTTATTTAATCTTTAATCACTTTTTTCGTTACAGTTCCCATATCATTTGAAACTCGAAATAAATAGACACCAACTGGTAAATTAGATACATTTAATTTGGTAGATATCGTTTTTAATTCTCTTGTAATAAGAAGATTCCCCGTTACATCAAAAACATCCAATTTGGCGCTATTTAGTATATTCACGTCAATTGTTATGAAATCTTTAACCGGATTTGGATACAATTTGAATGAGTCTTGGAAAGTAAAATCTTTTGTTGCCAGAACTGCAACATCAAAACAGGTACTTGTAGCCGTGCAGTTGTTTTTAGTAACCTCTACAGCATAGCTTCCTAATTGCTTTGGTGTAAAAGTGGGATTATTTTCGTTTGGAATGGCCGTAAATACTCCATTGTTACAGGTCAGCCACTTATAAGTTGCCGCTGTTTCGGCAACAGTTAATTTACCTTCATTGTAAGAAACTGTTACATCAAGACCTTTTATTGTTACTAGTTGTGTTGCTGTGGCGGTATTGTTGCTTCTGTCTTTTATGGTCCAGGTTACAGTTGTGTTTCCTATAGGGAAATTTGCCGGTGCATCATTTGTAACTGAAGCAACTGAGCAATTATCGGCAGTTATTGGATTTCCCAATGCGATTCCTGCTGCTTTACAGTTAAACGTGGTATTTGATACTATTGCCGCAGGAGCAGTAATTGTTGGCGGTGTTACATCTTTTACTGTTACTATTTGGGTGGCCGTTGCACTATTATTGCTTTTGTCTTTTACGGTCCAGGTTACGATTGTAGTTCCTAGTGAGTAAAATTTTGGAGCATTACTAGTTACAGAAGCTACCGAACAATTATCTGCCGTTACCGGAGTTCCTAAAACGACATCTGTTGCTGATAGTGTGCAACCTGCAGCAGTCAGATTCACCGTTACAGCAGTTGGAGCTGTAATAGTAGGTAAAGTAACGTCTTTTACCGTTATGGTCTGAGCAGCTGTTGCAATATTACCGCTTGCATCTTTTACGGTCCAGATCACTGTTGTATTTCCTACAGGAAAAATTGCAGGAGCATTATTGGTTACTGAAGCTACGTTACAGTTGTCTGATGTTATGGGAGTTCCCAGTACAACAGCTGTTGCTGTACAATCTAAATTGGCGTTGACTGTTACAGCTGCCGGAGCAGTTATAGTAGGTCTTTCAATATCAGAATCTGTGATTATTATAAAATTCTTAGTTATCGTTGCCGATTCACTATCTATTATTTTACAAGAATAATTTCCAGCCACTAATCCGGTAATTTCCGGTGTTGTTGCTCCATTAGACCAAAGGTAGGTATAAGGTGCTTTTCCTTCATTAACAGAAACTATAGAAGCCGAACCTGTAGCACTGTCAAGGCAAGTAACATTGGTTTGGATCGTTGTTGCGTTTAGAGGTGTAAAATAGGTACCCTTGAGACGAATGAAATACGAGGAAGTAAAACTCTTATAAGAAGAAAACACGCCACTAACATTAATTTTTCCATCTGGAAATAATGAAATAGAGTAAATCGGAGCTACAAATTGGTTTCCTGTATCAAAGGAAGCGTCTATACTTCCATCAGAATTTAAACGGGTTAAACGGCTTTGTGCGATTCCTTGAAAAGTATCAAACTCCCCTCCTACAAGTATTTTTCCATCAGGTTGTAAAACCAAAGAACTAATTTCAATACCATATCCTGTTCGTACACTTTCAGATCCAATGGACTGAGTAAAAGAAGGGTCTTTGCTCCCATCTGAATTTAAACGAACCAGGTAATTTTGATAATCCCCGGTAGTAGGTGAGAAAAGACCGGCCACCAGTATTTTTCCATCAGGCTGCAAAGTTATTTTTTGAACATTAATCGCCAAATTATATAACGTTCCGATATCAAACGAAGTGTCTTGGCTTCCATCTGGATTTAAACGAACCAAATATTTTTGAGGAATTGGATTAAGAGTAGTAAATGACCCTCCTACCAGTATTTTGCCATCGGGTTGTGCTACTATAGAAGAAATTATTCCTTTAGAAAGATCAAAACTATTTCCGGCTGTAAAAGAAACATCGTTAGTACCATCAATATTCAAACGAAATAATCTTCTAACAGGGAGATACGGGTAACTATCAACAAAAGCACTTATGATTATCTTTCCATTGGGCTGCAAAGCTATAACGTCAACATCATATTCAGATGATCTAAGGAAAGAAGTGTCACGAGAACCATCAGGATTTAATCTAACCAGAGCATTTCTGCCTGAATTCCCGAAGTTAGTAAATTTACCTCTTATCAATATTTTTCCATCAGCCTGTAATAGTATCGATTGAACTTCATCATTGAATTCAGCCGGCGGGTTAAATGAAGTGTCCTTGCTTCCATCAAGGTTTATGCGAATCAGTTTTTTTTGTGTAACTCCCTGAAAATTGTCAAAATATCCTCCTATCAAGGTTTTTCCATCACCTTGCACGGCTGAGCACTGCACAGCTGCGTCAAAACCTGTGTCTTTGTTAAAAGAAGAATCTCTTCTTCCATTGGCATTTAAGCAAACTATACCTTTCTCAATAATCTTATTGCAATAATTAAATTTACCGCCAATAAGGATTCTTCCATCATTTAAAATAGCTGTAGCCAAAACGTCTGCATTTGCTTTTCCTGTAAGAAGATTTGCTCCATCATCAAAAGAAGCGATTGAAAAAGTACTATCTAGACTTCCGTCCGAATTAAAACGATAGACACCATCATCACCGGAAGAATTATTAGGCTTATAAAAACTTGCAATTAGTTTTCCATCAGGCTGGAGGGACATATTACTTGCATATTCATTATTCATATAGGCAAAATTAATTGGATTAGTAAATGAAGTGTCATTGCTGCCGTCGGGATTTAAACGAATTAAATATTTCTGAGCCACTCCCTGATAAGTTCTAAAGCCACCACTAGCGATTATTTTTCCGTCACTTTGTATTAAAACAGAATATACGTAATTACCAACAAAGCCAGTTCCTGTATTAAACGAAGTATCTTTGGAACCATCTACATTCAAACGAATCAAATATTGCTGAGCCACATCCTGAAACGTACTAAACTTGCCACTTACAACTATTTTTCCATCAGATTGAACGGCGACAGCAGTAATATCATTATCAAATCCGTTGCCTATATTAAAGGCTGTATCAAGGCTTCCATCGGCATTCAAACGAATCAATCGTCTCTGTGGCGTAGAATATATCTTTTTATTAGCTACAAGTATTTTTCCATCAGATTGAACTGTTATAGCACTCACAGAAACCGAACTTTCGCCCACACCTCCTCCAAATAGAAAAGAAGTATCTTTACTTCCGTCTGCATTTAAACGTATTACACGAGATTGTTCAACGTTATCGTTTCCTCCTACCAGTAATTTTCCATCAGACTGCAAAGCGATAGATTTTACAGTAAAACGAGTAATATCCTCGTTATAAACAAAAGTCGGATCCAGACTTCCGTCAGGGTTAATACGAACCAATCCATTAGTTCTCTTACTCCTAAAGACAGCAGCTCCTTTTATGATTATTTTACCGTCAGGTTGTGTTACGATACATTCTACCAAACCGCCAAATCCGGGTGAAGGTCCAAAATGGTGCTCCACATCAGCAGCGTTTTGAGCAAATAGTATTAAAGATTTTAGAATAAAAAAAAAGAGTAGAGTTTTTTTCACTTAAATAGGTTTTTAAAATGTTATAGCTAAAACAATAGGTTCAAAAGATGAATCTTAAAAAACTAACAAACATAAGAAAAAACTTTTCTTTAGATTTTATATTGATAAATAATTTGTTAAAAACAAACATTTTACAATAGTTTAGATAAGTATTTTAACTTATTCTTTCTTAAATATAGCAGCTGTTATAGATGCGCAATGATTAAATCAAATTATAACTTGCTTAAAAACGGTTCTAATCCCTTTAGGGCTGCGAAGGACAAAATTTTCAAAGAAATCTGAGGCTTTTTTGTTCGCTTTTTTTATACTTTCTTTCCTAACTTTGTGTGCACAGAATTCTAATCTGCGCTAAAGACTGTCATCAGGTAAATATTTTTTTCTTTCAAATCAAGTTCCATAAATTTTAAAAAATAAAAAAACGAAATGAAGCATACACAACAAGAAAACGATAAGGAAATTACTGTTTTAGAACTTCGTAATTATTTACTAAAGCCCAATAAACTGAACGATTTTGAAGAATATTTCAATAATCATTTTGTAACCCCAATGGCTAAACTGGAAGGCTTTACTCTGGGACAATTTAAAATTAATAATGTAAATGATCGATTTGTTTGGCTACGTGGATTTACAGACATGAAAACGAGAGTAAACTTCTTAAATGATTTTTATATCAACAGTACAACATGGAAAGATTTTGGGCAAGGCGCAAATGCTATGATGCTAAATTCAGATCACGTGCATTTACTAAAGCCATTAGAAAAAAGTACCACTCTTGACTTTTTAGACATAAATGAAGGGATAGTACTTATAGATTTTTATATCTGCAATAGCACTTTAAATAAGGTAATTGATCTATTTAAAACTACGTACATTCCGTTTTTAAAATCTTTGAATATTAATGACCTATCCCTTTGGGTCAGCGAAATGCAGGAAAATGATTTTCCGAGACTTCCCGTTTTTCAGGATAAAAATCTTTTGGTAACAATTATAAAGTATAAGGATTTGGCTGAATACGAAAAAAAGCAAAAATTGATCGCAGAAATGAATATAGAGCTAAAAATAGCGCTACAGGAATTAGTAACAATCCATAGCAATTTAGTACTCGAAAAAATCTAAGGAAATTTTTGGGGTTGTTAGGTTGGATTCTGTAATGCTTGTTATTTTAGTTAAAAGCTACGACTTTGTAAGGGAACTTTTTAAGATATTTCAGCAATACTTAAGTTATAAAAGTAAAAGCTCAATTCGAGAGAATTGAGCTTTTTTTATGATCTAATTTTATTCTGCAGTTTTAATTTTAAATAATCAGCCAATTGTTCTTTTTATTTATTTTTACTTCCCAATTTTTCCAAATATTCACCCAATGGAATATCCAGTCCAAAACCATAAAAAGCATTGTCTCCAAAATTATAATCCTTAACAAATGGAAAGCCTAGAATTAAATTAACATCTAAAGCATTATAAAATCGCATCCCGACTCCTACACCAACATGCGGAAAATCAAAATTCTCGTTAGTAGTGGTATTAGCCACATTGTAGAGTAATCCTGATCCGTAAACAATGCTATATATTTCATTTATAAAAGGAGCTTTTTTATTAAGATAAACGTCATCTTTAACTACATTTTCATATCCTTCAAAGCGTTTGAAATTCGCAATACGCCATTTTACTCCTATTTTTTCTGACGCAAAACTAATGTTGTTAATTGTTTCTGTATCTGAAATTTTGAAGTTTTTAAAAAAGAAATTTTGATCTAATCCCAGACTGAGATAAAGTGAAAAAACTGCTTTATTATTCCTGTTGTAATATTGTTGCAACTCATTTAAAAATGAAACGACGTCTATTTCGACATATTCCTCTGCTGGATTAATTAAAGTATATTTTTTCATGGCATTGATAAAAAGTATGTAGCTGTCTTTAAATTCACCAGCTGTGAGATTATCTTCTACTTTTTTACTTCCATCTCGTAACATATTAACGATACTCTGATATGTTTCTGCCTTATCGAGGTTGTTAAGATTGGAAATAAACTCAAAGAGATTCATAAGTTCTTCATCATAATTTCCAATACCTTTTATTCCCTGTAATGCTCTTATTTTAAGAAAGGGAATTATAATTTTTGTATGGGAAATAATTGCATCATAAAGAGCATCATTTTTTTGATCTCTAACCTTAAGTTCTATCATTTTCTCTGATATGTACTCATCTAAATAAACGATATCACTCATATGGATATCATCATTATTAATGAGAGACTTTATTGTAGCGTGTATTTTTGGTAGAATAACAGAAGCCTTAGCAATAGTTGCTGAATCTACTTCTTTAATATCAAAGTCATTACCTGTTGTAACTTCATCTAATACAGTAGTTAAATATTCGTTGTAAAAATCATTTGACTCTGCAATTTTGTTATAATTATTATCAATATTTTTTCTGTTACTTTCTTTTATAGTCTTAATTTTTCTATTTCTAACTCCAATCTTAACATCTAGAGCCAGCATGAAAGTCTGATTTTTTTCAAACCCCGCTTTTAAATTCGATATATCAGCAGTTACAAACTTTCCTTCAATCCAAGAATTTATCTGGAGAGCTTCGCTCAGATATTCATTATTAGGTAAAGGTTTAAGATATTTATCAAGTTCAAGTATTGAATTTAGGGCATCTATAGTTAAACTATTTTTATCATTATTATTTGAAGAATTACGTTTTTTTATTTTTTTATTTATTTTATCAATATATTCATTTATCACTTTTATGGTGGGTTCATCTGGAAAACTTGTCGCGTCTAAATGTTTTAGATCTGGTATCGAATTACTTGAGAACTTAAATTGAGCTTTGACTTTCAAAAAATCTTTTATTATAGCATCCACTTGATTTTGAACAGAAGGATCCTTAAATTCTTCTCTAAACGATGTTAAAATATTCTGAATCTGAACATAATCGTTGTAAGCCAGTATAGTTAATTTTCCGCAGTCACTCTCACAGTTCACATTTAAAGTTTCTTCAACATTTGGTCTACTCCTTAGTCTATCAGCATTTATGATACTAATTTCGCTCTCCAAATTTCTTATTTGATTGAGCATATCATTAATATAAGAATATTTGCTTTTCCATGATTTTTCATTTAACATTGGAGCAATAAGTGCAATACTCTCACCTTGTAAATTCTTCATAATATCAACTACTTTCTTACCCTTGTTTTTCTTAAGAAATTCATTAATGACATCATAATTTTTTACATATGGCGTAATTTTTCTGCAAACATAAACTTTCATACTATCGAGACTTTTCTTAAAATCGGTAGCGTCCTTTTTTACTAGATTTGTTTTACTCTCTAGACCTGAATAAAATTCACTTGTCCGATAATCAATTTTATTCTTGAAAAAACCTTTCTTTTGTAACTCAGGAATATCTGACAAAGAAAGACTTACAACGTCGAGAATAATTCCAAAAGGAATCTCTATATAATATTTCGTTATATTTTTTACTTTATTGTCTAATATTATCTTTTCTTCAGCAATTTTTAAATTGCTGATTTTTTCTTTAAGTTCAGCTTTCTCTTTTGTGTTTTTTCCATCTAGTTTATTAAGTTCATCGTTTAATTGAATTTCCATCTTCAGCAACTTCTCATATTTTGCAATTGAATTGTTAATTTCTATCAAATAATTATTTAGTTGTATAATGTTATTCCCCGATTGAAGATAATCTTTGAATTCTGATAAATAATACCCTACTGAATCAATGCTTTTAATGGCGTTGTTTGACGACATTTGATCAATAATCTTCAGGCTTTCAGTTTTTTTTAATGCGATAATTGCTTCCTTATCATTAGTAATATTTTCCCTTAAGTTCAAACGAGCTAATTTTTTTTTAAGTTTTATCAGATCATTCTTTTTTTTAACTAAACTGGCAAAATCATTTTCGCTCAAAGTATTTATAACTTTAAGACCACTTTCTACTTCTCCTTCAAGTGTATTGATTGATGCATTTAAGTCCTTCCGTCTATCATTCTTTTTATAATGATTTTCCCTTTGCTTTATAATCATATCTTGATTGTAAGGGGATGAAATTTTATACTTAGAATAAGCGTAATTCATATCAAAAAGCTGCTTCTCGGGAGATTTCAATATAGCGTATGCTACTCCTAAGGAAAGGGAATAATTTGTAGTGAGTTCCAGTATCTCTTTTTCAATCACCTGCGGGTTCTTTTCATTTAAAAGTACATTGAGACAATTCTGAACATAATATTTAGTTGTAAAATTTGCTTCGGGGAATAATCTGTACATAAACCTTCTAAGCGCTTCCTGTCTAAGCTCCTTTTGTTTACTCATAATGATTTCAGTCAACACTTCGACATCAATTGTTCCTTTATTCATTGTTAGTTTCTCTAACCCTACTGCTAGGGTTGGATTTACCTGTGCTGAAATGGTTAGACTAAAAAATAATGCAAACAGTAAGAGTAGTTTTTTTTTCATAAATGATAGAATTAAGATTATGCTCAGATTCTCTTGTTAAAAAAATCTAAATACTATATCAAATATAAAGTTCTTCGGCGAAATGTAGTCGAGTATAAACACTTATTTTCAAATAGTTAGAATTGTGATTTATTCAATTTTCAACAAGACATTCAAGCCATATTAATAAAGGCAATAAAAGGCAAACGCTACATATAGTAAGTCAATCGCTTCAAATCCTTCTTAAATTGGTCTGTAATTTGTTTAGTCGAAGTCACAAAACTAAAAAGCTCAATTCGAAAGAATTGAGCTTTTCAATGCGTTCAGAAAACGAGGGTAGATACAATTTTTTTAATATTGGGAAGGCTTTAGGTCTACCCCACAACCCTATCCTCCTTCGCAAACATCAACCCCAACATCATTACGATAGCACTCAAAATAATCACCTGCGTCAATAAGGAGTTACTAATAAAACCAACCTTCTTGGATAATGGTATCGATAAAAAAAGCATAATGGTTATTAAACCTCGTGGCGCTATAAAAAGTAAAGGAGTAATCGGTGTTTTTGAAACTTTAAGTTGAATAAAACGAATAGAAATAATGACTGCTACAATGCCAACTGCAAAAGGCAAAGTACTGGTATTTAATACCGTTTCTGTAGTAATAGTATACCCAAAAAGTAAAAAGAATATCGTTCGGATCAGAAAAGCAACTTCACCTATTAATTTGCTAAATCGGTGAACTTCTATATTCAATCGTTTGGGTTCCAGTTTTTTTATAAATGAAAAATGCGTTAACTCATCCAGATTGTTCAAGAAGAGACCGAAGATTAAGATAAAAATAAGAGCCGGTAAATGATAAATTTTAGAAACTTCATAGATCAAAATTATCATGACCATAATGGGAATGAATTTTACGTGATGATCAATTTTTTTGATCACAAAAGCTAAACCGATGCTAGCTATTAAGGATATGAGCAGCATAACCACGACTTGAGCAATAAAAGTTATAAATGACCCCAATCCAATAGTATCATTGGATAAGAAGAAATTAAAAATAATAACCCCTAAGATATCAGACATACTACTTTCGTAAACTACAAATTCTTTTTTGTCTTCGGAAAGGTTCTGAACACTAGGAATAGCGATAGCACTACTGATAATACAAAACGGAATGGCATTTATAAAACTATTAATGATGGAGGCACCCGTAAAATAGTTAATCCCAAAACCAATTATCAGAAATAGAAATAATAAGGGGATTAAAGCGGATAAAAAGGACTTTGAAATCATCGCCTTTTTATTTTTATTGAGCTCTAAATCCAATCCCGCTTCCAATACGATTAAAATCAATCCGAGGGTTCCTATTGCAGGTAATAAGGGTTCCAGATTAGGAATTTCTATTTCTAAAAAAAGTGCTGCATAACGCAAACAATACCCCATAAGCAACAATATAATTACGGTCGGTATCTTGGTTCGCTTTGAACTTAAGTCAAAAGCGTAGGCAACTAAAACAAGCAAACAAAGAGAAATTATCATAAATACAAAATATTTTTCCAGTGATATGGAATTCAAAATTTTGCCGTTTTTAGGAAATGCAAAAAAGACACGGCAGCACAACTTTAAAATTCAATATACAAAAAAATGAGGGATACTGTTGTAAAGTTCACTTTAAATCCTGTGATATGCCCATTTTAGTGGTAATCTGAAGAGTTATATCGTTTGATTTCTATTTAGTTTTACAATAAATAAATCTATAAAGGCGATAAATAAATGCTGCCAAAGAATAAAAAAGGAGCAAGAAACCACGGCAAATTATAAGCATAAAAAAAGCATCTGCCGGTAACAGATGCTTTTTTTATACGCTCAGTAAGACTTTAAAGTACAACTACATTTACCGCGTTTGGGCCTTTTTTACCTTCAGCAATCTCGAAACGAACTTCATCGTTTTCACGAATGTTTTCTGTTAGACCTGAAACATGAACAAAGACCTCATTTCCACCATTCTTTGGTGTAATAAATCCAAAACCTTTTTCTTCATTGAAGAATTTTACTGTACCTTCTTGCATCTTAAAATAATTATTTGTTAAATACAAATATAATATTTTTAACAGTACTATTCTGAAAATAATAACTTATGTTGAAATATTTTATTCATTTTCAAATCTAAACAATTATAATTAAGATTCAGTTACACTCTGAGCTTTTTTTTGTTCTAATTTATTTGGTGTCAAACCACAGTTTTGTTGTAAGCAAATCCTTTCCTTGAGCAGCAACTGCTGCCTGATAACTGGTTCCGTTTAGCGATTGTTCTGTACCCGGATAAAAGAAACGAGAAGGCAGTTGCCCGTCTAAAACAGTAGCCGGACCCGCTGTCAGTACCGGATAGTCGAGTCTCCTCCACTCTGCAAAGGCATCCAGACCTTGTCCAAAAAAGGCTATCCATTTTTGTGTGCCTATTGATTTGGCGTAATTGGCGGCATCGTACTTTACGGTCGGCTGATCCAAATAATCTGAAATAATGGTTGCATTGGTAATCCCAAATTGGTTGAATGATGCCGTAATCGCACTTTTATAAAGCTGTTCTGCGTCTCCGGCAATGTAACCACGTGCAGCCGCTTCAGAAAGATTAAACAGGACTTCAGAATAAGAAACCAGTACAGCCGGTGATGCCGAGGTTAAGAAATACGAACCCGGTTTTGATGTTTTAGCAAAACCCTGACTGTTGGCATCACTGTTTGATAATCCGTTAGCGCCTCCAACGTACTTACCTACACTCGCATCTGATGGTAACTGAGCATATACAGGTAAACGTGGATCGGACAATTCCTTTAACTTATCTACTACGGTCTTTGAGATACGAAAATCATCACGTGTTTCAAACCAGGCCGATGCCGGATTTTGTTGAGGCGAACTGGTGTAAAGAAACTGAAAAATTTCGCTATTACTGCTAATTAGCCCCGCAGCATCAGTTGTTGCTTCAATTGCGGCTTGTTTAGCCAAAGCAGGTTCTCTGTCTGATATTCTCAAAGCGATACGCAGACGAAGGGAGTTGACCAGCTTTTTCCATTTTAAGATATTGCCTTTATAAGCCAAATCACCCGTTACTGCTCCGTTTGTTGTAGCCAATAAGGACTGAGCACGTTTTAAATCTTCAAGTAATCCGGTATAGACTTCTTTTTGAATATTGTATGCCGGCGTCACTTTTAGGCCTGCTTCTTTATAAGGAATACTTCCGTAAGCGTCGGTCAATAATAAAAAAGTCCAGGAACGTAAGGTCAGTGCGATTCCTTTATAATTTGAATTGGCTTGCTGATCCGGAAAATTCAGAATCGTATTCAAATCTGTAATTAAAGTAGAGTAACCGGCATTCCACAAATAAGTAAAAGAATTGTTCGACACATCATATCGGTCGGGTTCGGTATATTGAACTTTAGCCCAATGTTGTACAAATAACAAAGACGAGTTAAAGTTGTTGTCAGAGCCCCAGTATAAGTCGGCACCTTGTTTTAATGTTCCTGTTAAAAGGAAGGGCGCCAATGGTGTCTCTGTAGCATTTGGATTTTTATTAATATCATCCAAAGTATCACTGCAGGAGGTTAATGCTAATGCAGATAGAAGTATATAGGATAGTTTTTTTAACATGATTCGGTATTTTTAAAATTTAAGATTAACATTAAGGCTAAAACTTCTGGTGGTTGGCAACGATAAACTTTCAAGTCCTTGCGCATTCCCGGTGTTAAAAGCCGATTCAGGGTCGATATTTGGCGCATCTTTGTAAATAAAAAACAGATTACGACCTGTAGCAGTAACACTTGCTCCTGCTAATCCAAGTTTTTTAGCTAGCTTCTTATCAAAATTGTAACCGAGTTTCACTTCTCTTAATTTTACAAAAGTCGAACTGTAAACATAGGCTTCACTGATATTGTAAGAGGCTTTGTAATATTCCTGCGCACTAATCACCTGAGTATTGCGAGCTCCATTGGCGTAAACACCATTGAAAATAACTCCATCATCATATACCGGTACCCCGTTTGGAGCAGTTCCACCTGTTAATAAGGTTTTTGTATTCCCTGAATAATAGTAATTTAATCCACCGTTGGCAGCATCACGACCTGGAAGGGTTTGCGCCAGTACACCCGTATAATTTCCTGTTCTGTTCGTTCCTGAAAAAATCTCTCCGCCTACACTGGCATCAACAAGAAAGGACAATTCGAGGTTTTTGTAGGTCAATGTGTTTGTAATTCCGGCCAGATAGTCCGGGGTATAATTCCCTAATACTCTCTTTTGTGGATCAGCTTTTGGCAATCCGTTTGCGCCTACTACTATATTTCCGTTTGCATCACGTTGGTAAGCTGTACCATAAAGTGCTCCATAAGCTTGTCCAACCGATGCCAATACATCAACACCTCCTGAAGAACCGATAGTGTAGTTTTTAATCTTTCCTTCATAATCCAAAACTTCTACTTTACTTTTATTGGTTGAATAATTTAAACCAATATTCCATTTGAAATTTTCACTTTGAATGGGAGTTCCGTCCAATTGAATTTCTAAACCACGGTTGTTTATTTTACCTGCATTGATTAATTGTGAATTATAACCACTGGCAGCTGTTGTTTTGATCTCCAAAATCTGATCGAAACTATTGGTGTTGTAATAAGCAACATCCAGGTGCAGTCTGTTTTTCCAGAAAGAAGATTCTATCCCCAATTCGGTTGAGCGGGTTGTTTCGGGTTTCAGGTCCGTATTAAGTTTCTTTTGTGAGGAAGTTTGAATTGGATTTCCATCGAATGCACTTTGAAAATTGTAAACAGTAGCCAATTGATAAGGATCAGCATCATTCCCTACTTCCGACCAACCTGCACGCAACTTTAAGAAGTCAAGTGTATTGCTTTTCAAATTCAAGGCTTCGGATACCACTAAACTACCACTTACCGAAGGATAGAAATAAGAACGGTTACTGCTTGGTAATGTCGACGATATGTCATTTCGCCCCGTCAGGTTTAAATAAGCGTAATTTTTATAACCCAATTGTGCTGAAGCATACCCGCTATACACTCTTAATTTCGAAAACGTGTTTGATGATGTCAACGGATCACGCGAATTTGTCAAGGTGTACAAATCTGGTACAGCCAAACGTGGTGCTTTTTGATAGTTATTAGCATCACTATGATTACGTACATTGAATCCTGCAAGAGCATCCAAAGTAAAATCATCACTCAGTTTATTGTTATATTGCAAGATCGCTTCTGTATTTCGTTCTTCAACCGTATAAGCGTCTTCGGCATACGAGCCGAATGGCGTTCCGTTTGTGCCATATTTAATGGTGTATTTTCTGCGATCATTATAATAATCTACTCCTGTACGGAATTTAAAATCAAGTCCACTCGCAATCTTGGCTTCCAAATGAATATCCCCTATTAAGCGATTACGTTGTTGGCTGGTGGTATTATAATTGGCATTCCAATACGGGTTGCTGTAATAGCTGTTGTTCCAGTTGGTGTTCCAATCTTTATTAAGCTCATTGATATCGACCTGGCGACCGAACCAAAGAAACTGCAGCATCACACCGGCAGCACGGTTACCCGATGGTCCACCCGGCAATGTTGGAGCTGTGGTTACAATATAATTGGCCGTTACTCCTATTTTTATACTTTTAGATATTTGGTAATTGGTGTTTATGGTAAAGTTCGTTTTGTTGACTTCACTGTTAGGCACGGTCCCGATTTGTTTTTGATTATTGATTCCTAAACGAAAATCTGATTTTTCATCTGATCTGGCTATCGAAATACTATTATCGTAAGTAACTCCGGTATTAAAGAAATCCTTCACATTATCAGGATGTGCTACAAAAGGTACTGCTGCACCATTGGAATAAAATTGCGGAATAAGACGTCCGTCTAATTTTGGTCCCCAACTTTCATCAACTCCATCGTTAATTCCACCACCTTTACCGTCTACATAACTGAATTTCCCGTTTGATCCCTGTCCAAATGAATTCTGAAAATCGGGTAAAGTTGCTACTTTTGAAATTGTTATACCGGTACTAAAATTGATGCCCAATCCTTTTTGACCTTTTCCGGATTTCGTAGTAATAAGCACTACACCATGTGCCGCACGTGATCCGTAAAGGGCAGCAGCGTTCGGTCCTTTCAACACGGTTAAGGTTTCAATATCCTGTGGATTCAAATCGGCAATCGCATTTTTAAAATCACGGGTTGCTCCACCAGAATTCAACTGTGAGTTGTCTACCGGGATTCCGTCTACTACAAATAAGGGCTGGTTGTTTCCGGCGATAGAGGTTTCGCCACGAATAACAATGCGGGATGATCCCATATCTCCTTGCGAATTGGTGATTCGTACTCCGGCCAATTTACCGGTAAGACTATTCAGGAAATTCGACTCTTTTGTATTGGCTAAGTCCTTATTTTTAAGAGATTGTGTAGTATATCCTAACGATCTTTTTTCTTTTGAAATTCCCAATGCCGTAACCACAACTTCCGACAACACATTCTGTTCTTCCGTAAGCGAAATGGTAATCGGGTTTTCAGTAACCACAATTTCTGCTTTTTTATAACCCAAATAACTTACAATTAGTGTATAAGGGAATTTTTGACCTGTTTGGAAATAAAAATTTCCATCTAAATCTGTTGCAACCCCATGTGTAGTGCCTTTAATATTTACGGAAGCACCGATAACTGGCTCTTTTGTAACAGCATCAATCACTTTTCCATCAAGTTTGGACTGGATTAACGGTTTTGTCTCCTGCGCTATACTTCCAATGGAAATTAGCAAAATGCATAACCATATAGAGCTATTAATTATTTTTTTCATTACTTTGTTTTGGTTTAATAAATAAGGCAGGCCGAAATGGATTTAATCCACTCGCGCTATCCTTATAGAGATGTACAATTTCTTTAAGCTTAGCCATTTCTGTTCCCGCAGAAATGGTTTTTTTTTACATGCAACGCATTCGTTTCTTCATTTTTAACTATTTTGGATTACTATTATATTTGAATTGATCTGTATAGCATTTCGGCTCTAATATTAAAAGCCAATCTTATTTGAAACTCTGCAAGAAGTATAGACTATCACTTTTAAAATTATCATAACATTTAAAAGATGAAAGAGCCAAATGACCCCCGCCCATTTAAAAATAAAGTCTCTTTGATGACCATCTTTTCTGTTGTCTTTTGATTTATTTTAAATTCTACTAATTTGATAGAACAAAAGTATATTAAAAAAGTAAAAGCAAAAATTTTAGTTGTTTTTTTTTGTAAAAAAATGTTAATTCGTTCATTCTGAATGTTTCAAATCACTAACAATAAGACAGTTAATGCTTGTGCTTACTTTGTGTAATGTGTAGGAATTTTTCTAATCAGATCGTATTGAATTAGAAATTAGTACTCTTTGTAAACCTGTTTAGAACTAAAAAAGAGCTCGTAATGGTCTTAATATGGATTTGATAATGCCGCAAAGACGCTAAGTCGCTAAGTTTTTTTTCTTTTTGGTGTTAGGCTTTTTTCTTCTGTTGGAAGTAGCAGATCTTATATTTTTACAACAAAGTTTTTTAAGTCTTATTTCCTCGTTTCTCGCTTTTATAGTCTTGCAAAGACGCGAAGTCGCTAAGTTTTTCTTTTTATTTTTTGGCTTTTTGCTTGTGTTGGAAGTAGCAGATCATATACTTTTTCAACAAAGCTTTTTAAGTCTTATTTCTTCGCTTCTCACTTTTATAGTCTCGCAAAGACGCGAAGTCGCTAAGTTTTTCTTTTTATTTTTTAGCTTTTTGCTTGTGTTGGAAGTAGCAGATCTTATACTTTTTCAACAAAGCTTTTTAAGTCTTATTTCTTCGCTTCTCACTTTTATAGTCTCGCAAAGACGCGAAGTCGCTAAGTTTTTCTTTTTATTTTTTGGCTTTTGCTTGTGTTTTCCTTTTTCTCACAGTGGGTTTCTTGAAATGACACAGGATTTGAAAGTTTCGTTCTAATTTTCATTAAAACTTTGCGACTTCGCGACTCTGTGAGATTTCCACTCACTTTACATCAAAAAAAAACAGCTGCAAGTTTATACCTGCAACTGTTTTAAAAAAAAACAAACTAAAAACTAACTAAAGAAGAACCAAATCTTCTTCTGTCTTTTTTATACTATTAACTTCCTTATTAGAATTTTTTTTTTCTTTGATGGCAGCCTGAGCAGCCGCCAGACGAGCAATTGGCACTCGGAATGGTGAACAACTCACATAATTCATTCCTACCAAATGACAAAACTCTATTGAAGATGGTTCGCCACCATGTTCGCCACAAATTCCAATTTTTAGGTCAGGACGTGTTGCCAAACCTTTTTCTGCTGCGATTTTAATAAGCTGCCCTACTCCATTTTGATCTAAAACCTGAAAAGGATCGTTTTTCAGAATGCCGTTTTCCAAATAAAACGGAAGGAATTTCCCCGCATCATCGCGTGAATATCCAAAAGTCATCTGTGTTAGGTCATTAGTTCCAAAAGAGAAAAACTCTGCTGATTCTGCAATTCTGTCCGCAACAAGTGCGGCGCGTGGCACTTCGATCATGGTTCCCACTGAATAAGCAATAGAGTCTCCTTTTTCAAGGAAAACTTTCTCTGCAGTTTCCGTTACGATTTGCTTTTGCATTTGCATTTCGGCAAGTGTTCCGGTTAGGGGAATCATAATTTCAGGAAGCGCTTTAATTCCTGCTTTTTTCAGATTTATTGCAGCTTCTAAAATAGCTCTTGTCTGCATTTCGGAGATTTCCGGATAGGTGTTTCCTAAACGGCATCCACGGTGTCCTAACATTGGATTGAACTCGTGCATCGAGGCAATTTTATCTTGAACGGATTTAACAGAAATACGCATTTCTTCTGCCATTTCTTTTTGGTTCTCCAATTCGTGAGGAACAAATTCATGCAAAGGCGGATCCAGTAATCGAATCGTTACCGGAAGTCCGTTCATGGCTTCAAAAATACCTTCTAAATCCTTGCGTTGCATCGGCAATAGTTTTGTCAGTGCTTTACGACGACCGGCTTCATCTTCTGCAAGAATCATTTCTCGCATGGCCATGATTTTGTCCTCTTCAAAAAACATATGCTCGGTTCTGCACAATCCGATCCCTTGCGCTCCAAAACGACGCGCAACTTCTGCGTCTTTTGGGGTATCGGCATTGGTTCTGACCTTCATGGTAGCGTATTTGTCCGCCATTTCCATCAAGGTATCAAAATCATCGCTTAGCACTGCAGCAGTAGTTTCGATTTTGCCTTTGTATATTTTACCGGTTGAACCATTTAATGAAATCCAGTCTCCTTCTTTCAGTACCAGATCCCCAATTGATACCGTTCTGTTTTTATAGTCGATCTGAAGACGCTCTGCTCCTGACACGCAACATTTCCCCATACCTCGCGCCACAACGGCTGCGTGTGAAGTCATACCACCACGTGCCGTCAATATACCCTGAGCGGCTACCATTCCTTTCAGGTCTTCAGGTGAGGTTTCAATACGGACCAAAATAACAGCGCGATTCTCCTCTGCCCCTAGTTCTGCATCATCTGCAAAAAACACAATTTGTCCGGTTGCTGCACCTGGTGATGCCGGCAATCCTTGTGCTACCAATGCGGCTTGATTTAAACTTTTTGGATCAAAAACAGGATGTAAAAGTTCATCAAGTTTGTTAGGGTCCACTCTTAATACTGCTGCTTCTTCGTCTAAGAGACCCTCCTTGTGCATGTCAATAGCAATGCGTACCATTGCTGCACCGGTGCGTTTTGCATTTCTCGTTTGCAGCATCCAAAGTTTACCTTCCTGAATCGTAAACTCGATATCCTGCATGTCTTTATAATGAAGCTCTAATTTTTTTTGTATATCGATTAATTCCTGAAAAATACTCGGCATTGTTTCTTCAAGCGATGGAAATTTTTCAGCACGAACTTCTTCCGTAATAGCTGCAACACTTGCCCATCTTCTGGAACCTTCAAGCGTAATTTGCTGAGGCGTACGAATACCGGCCACAACATCTTCTCCTTGTGCATTTATAAGATATTCTCCATTAAAAAGATTCTCACCTGTACTCGAGTCACGTGTAAAAGCAACTCCTGTAGCTGAACTTTCACCCATATTACCAAATACCATGGCTTGTATGTTCACGGCTGTACCCCAATCGTCCGGAATATGATTCAATCGACGGTAATATACCGCACGTTCATTGGTCCAACTGTCAAATACGGCTATAACCGCTCCCCAAAGTTGTTCCCAAGGATCTGTCGGGAAATCGGTAGCAGTAAATTGTTTTACGGCGTTTTTAAATAAAGAAACCATCTCTTTGAAATGATCTGCAGTAAATTCGCTATCTAATTTTACCCCTTTTTCGTGTTTTAATTGATCAATAATTTCTTCGAAAGGGTCTTCGTCTTCCTTGCTCTTTGGTTTCATACCCATGACTACCTCGCTGTACATTTGAATGAATCTTCGATAAGAATCCCATACAAAACGTGGATTTCCGGTTTTTTCGATCAATCCATCAACCACTTTGTCATTTAGACCTAAATTCAGAATCGTATCCATCATACCGGGCATAGAAGCACGGGAACCGGAACGCACCGAAACCAAACAAGGATTTAGATTGTCTCCAAATTTACTGCCCATTTGATCCTCAATCTGTAGCATTGCGGCATGGACTTCTTGTTTGATCTTCGCCAAAACGGCTACTTTACCTTCACTGTTGTATAATTTGCACATTTCTGTGGTAATGGTAAAACCGGGAGGAACTGGCATTCCGATAAGATTCATTTCGCATAGGTTGGCCCCCTTTCCACCCAGCAAGTCTTTCATTGACGCATCACCTTGGGCTTTTTTACTGCCAAAAGTGAATACCGTCTTTTGTAAATTAGTCATAATTTTTGTTGTTTGTTTAAGTAGTTATTTGCGATTATCGCATTACGAAATCGATGTAGTAAAATAAATAAAAAATTATTTTATAAAAAAATTTAATTTACTATAAAGATTAATTTTACTAAAATCTCGTGATTTAAGCCTAAATTTTGGGATAACCGTTTTTTTCTTTGGACTTAACTTGACACTAACTCATTCTCAGTAAATTCAGGATAAAATGATGTAAAATTGGTTTTAGACAGGGGCAATAAACGAGGAAAACCGTTTAGACAGAAACAGGTTATTTCGCAATAATTTAACAAATAAACTCTATTTGTATTATTTTTAAGAACCTAAAAGGTGTTCGAAGTAACCATCAAGATACTTAGTGGAATTAGAAAAGATTTTTATTACAGCTGTTTTTCTATATTTGGTATATCTAAACCGATAGAAGTACAAAATTCATCGATTACGATTAAAAAAACCTGCCGATTCAAAACTTGGAATAGCCCCTAATTTAAAGCAATGAAAAAAAATGCGATCCTAATACTTCTACTCTCTTTTTTTACTTTTTCTTCCTGCAAGAAAGACCAAAAGACAGAAAAAGTAAAAACAGCTGATACTATTCGAAAAGAAGATATCGAAAAGGAAACTTCCGATAAGACCGCTACTTTATTTACCTTAAGCAATCAAGACAGCACGGAAGTTGTTAAAATCTCTGCCAGCGAAATCAGTTCTGATAATCCTTTTTTCCTGGTTGGGGAGAAAAATGTACTTACCGTTTCGAGATATGCAAAAAATGGTAAAAGTTTACAATTCGTTCAAAAAGAGACTTTGCTTTCAGATGAATTTTATTATGTCAATATTGACGAGCACCACTTCTTGCGAAAAAAGATTCAAAACGAAGACTATTTTCTGTTTGCTGTAATGGAGTCTTCACAAGGCAATGGAGATCGCGAGATAATTTTAAATTTTATTATGTTAAATGTAACTAATCTGAAATCCTATACCTTAAAATATGTCGGACAGGCTACTTTAAGATCTGATGAGGGTATTGATGGTGCGTTTTTAAAAAATGAAAATTTAGAAGCCAATGCTACAATAAAAAAAGAATTGTATCAGTTTGCGAATAAAAGTAAGTGGGTTTACAATCCGACCGAAGAAGAAAAAGACATCAATTATTATAAAAACTTTGAACAAAAATGGCAATTAGACAACAATGCCAATACTGAATCTTCATTTCCGAATTCTGTAAAAAGTACGTACTACTCCGAAAATCTATTTCAGTTTAATGGCAATTACGACAAAGATCAGGTCATTGAAAATGATCATTTTAAAATTGTTACTTACTTCCGTCATAACATTATAGGATACGATAAAACTAAAAAATTATACTTCCCGATTATTGCAGAATCGTGTGCTACAGGGTGTGACAAGAAAATCGAATTTGTATCGGAAAATGAAATAGAAATAACCTACGAAATTGCATCACAGAAGGCCGACACTCTGGACCTGAATACGATTCGGTTTACAAATAATGATTAAACTCTTGCTCTTTTTTATCGACAACAAGCAAGTGATTGGACAAAAGAAAAACGAGTATTTTTTTTGACTTTTCTATTCCAATAGTAGTATTCAAATGCGCTACTATACTGGAAACTACTTTGCCGTTTATGTTCTTTAAAAAAGGAAATAATTCGATTTGATCCAAATAAACGGAAGGTCGCTCCAAGTTAGGATGCAGTAACGCTTCTTTTAGGACTATGCTGTCTTTGCTAATGGCATAAACCGTTTTAAACGTTGCATGTGGAGAAACTACAATTTCCTCATTCCAAAAACGGTACAGAATAAAATCTACCGGAATGGGTTCTTGTTTTTTTTCAAAAAGTATACCATTTGTATTAAATTCTTTTTCCAATTTGAGTGTAAAATCCGTTTCATTTTTCGAAACATCGAGTTGAAAATTAGTTCTTTTTGTCCAGAACTCCGTTTTTTCGTGGCTAGTCCATGCATTGCGGTAGTAATCAGCTGTCCAATGCGCATGACTTACTACTGATTCTATCAATTTTTCTTCGTAGAAATCCTTTGGGTGTGGCGAATCCGGATCTTTTAGGTAAGTATTTATTGCAATAGCTACTTGCAAAGAAAAACGCATGGCCTTTTCTACCCCGGTTGAAGACAAAGGGTCTAAGGTAAAAGCAGCTTCCCCGATTTTAATAAATCCGTTGTTCCAAGGGTTTTGATTCACAAACGAAGTAACGGAACAGGTTTCTATAGCCTCACCTCTGATTTCGTTTACAAATGGAGAGAATAATTTTGTTTTGCGTATGACCTCCAAAAGATGGGATTCACTATTCTTTTTTAGGGCAATCGGATCCGTAAAAGTCATAATCCGATAGCGATTTCCACAAACGGGTGATCCCCATAACCAACCCTCTTCAATAGCTTCAATAAGTGCCTCGTTGCAGGCTGAGTTCGTTTCTATGTGGGTCCAAACGGCGACCGCTGAAGGAGCAATTGGCATTCTTTCTTTTAAAAGCGTTCCTTTACGCCCCCTTGCATCCAGTACTATTTTGGAACTAATTTTAATTTCATCCAAACCTGCTGTTATTTCTAATAGCCAACTGTTCTCAGAATTTAGGGCTTGTTTTAATTTTCCGGGTTGTATTATATGTAATCCTTTGGAAAGCGTGAATTCAAGCAAATCCTGATCCAGTTTACTTCGATCTACAATTATTCCACCCTTACTTTGTGCGGGACGATTGTAAACCTGTTCTTTGTTTTCCCAAATGACCTTGGCAGCACAATTTTCTAAATACGCTGGATCTTCCAGTAGGTGTTTTGCATTCAGATATTCGAAAATATTCCGAATCCCCGGAGAAAGCGACTCGCCTATTTGTGGTCTTGGAAATTGTTCTTGTTCGAGCATACCAACGGTATATCCCATCTCTAATAAACGGATCGCTGCACACAATCCGGCAGGACCTGCGCCAAGAATAAACACGTCGAAAATTTCAGGTAACCGTTTCATTTTTCTATTAATTAATTTAAGTTGTTAGTTCTTTTATGTTTGAAATTATAAGGCCTAGACCTCATTTCTGGATTATAACACTATAAATTTCTGGTTAAAATTAAAATATTGGCAAAGTATCATTTCGAATAGCCTCCTCCTGAAGCACAATGTCATTAAATTAAAGATTATCAAAAAAGTCTCACGCAGATTTTAGCAGATTGAAAAAGAAAATCCGCAAAATCTGCCGAATCTGCGTGAAAAAAACTCTTAACTTAATGACATTGAACTGAAGCAAGAGGCAAATTAATCCTTTTGTGTTTTCGTCAGATAGATTCAACTAATTCAAAAAGGTTACTTAAAAGCCACTTGAATTAAGTATTCCAATTAGGTTTTAATCTCGATAGTCTTTCATTGGCTTGTATGGTGTAAAATAACCACGATCTGATATAATCACAAGCCGGTCTTCCTTTTTCAATTACTTCGTGATGACATCCGCCGCCACAGAGGTAACGGGCCCAACATTGTGAACAGGGATCCTGTGTATTTACATGTCGGGAGGCCAACCAATTGTTTTGTAAATCCGGTTGTATGCCCTGATTTAAATCGCCCATTTTGCCAACCTCTTCATTCACAAAACGATGACAGGCAAATAAATCTTCGTCTGCAGACACGCCCATATAACCCGCCCCCGCACCGCAGGGATAAGGTCTGTGTGTTCCTTTTGAAATTTCTTTCAAGGCATTTACCATATTTAAAAAAGGATAGCGTTTTCCTGCCAATACATTTTTCTCGAAATTAAGTCCACAGGCAATCATCCCTTCTAACATGACCGCCAGCTGTTCTTTGTTCATTTCGTTCTGACCATTACTGGATCTTAACAAAGGAGAAAAACCTACGCCATGAAAACCCATCTGAACAAACTCATCCAAAACAGCCGGAAGGTTTGTGTTTTCGGGTGTTACGGTTACTCTTGCCGATACTTGCATTTTTTTCTGCAGTCTCAATAAGGGCTGAATGTTTTTCAAGATGGTGTTATAACTTCCTTTACCGCCCTTCATTGGGCGATTGCGATCATGATCCTCTCCTATTCCGTCCAAACTAATAGTCACCGAAAAACCATATTCTTCAAAAAAAACAGCATCACTTTCTGTGACCAATGTTCCATTTGTGGTAATCGAATAGCTGAGTTGTATGTCTTTTTTCTTTGCCATTGTTTCGGCATAAACAGTCGCTTCTCTAATCGCCTGTCTGTTAATCAGAGGTTCTCCTCCCAGAAAGGTTAGCTGTGCTTTTCCTCCTTCGGGACATTCTTTTAGTAACAGATCTATGGCTTTAAAAGCCGTTTCCAAAGACATATTTTTTGTAGGGCCTCCAAAATCACCCTGATCCGCATAACAATACGTACATCCCATATTACATTTCTGCGCTATTGCCAATGACAAAGCATGTAATCTCGGACTTTGCAAAGGCTCGTCTGTGATATATTCCGGAGCGTCGAGCCCTAAACGAATCAGTTCGTTTTGCAAGCCTTTTTCGTTCTTTTCGTCCATCAAAAAAGCTATTTTTTGCTCTACTTCCTCAGAAATAGTATAAAGCCGGCTTCCGTTTGGAATAAAAATCTGAGTCGATTGTCCTCCTTTTACCAAATGTGCCGTCGCAGAACGTGGTCTGGATTGCGGAACGATCAGCTGTGCCAATTTGGTTGCAATGGCCCCATTCATTCCCACATTAACGGATCTTTCTGTTGCCCCCGTCATTACTTTTTGGTTGATTTAGGTTTTACTGGCTCACTTTGTATCGCATCTTTTCCGGCTATGATAAAATTGAGTTCTCCTTGCCAGTTTTCAAAAAGATCCTGATACGAAATCAATCTTGAATTTACCCAATCATCCGGAATATAAGATCCGGTTCGTTTTTTAGACATCCATAAATCTCCGGTACTTAAACCATTTTCATCCGGAACAATATTTACGAAATCAGGTCTACTGGCAGCCCAATAATAGCAGGAACATTCACGATAATCATTTTGCCATGGCGCACAAAGTCCTTGTGTCAATTCTCCGGGTTTTATAATGGTATCTGAAAATGCGGCACTATTGCCATCAAATATCGTATTAACAACTAGGGTAACTGCAATATATTTTTCGGGATTATTTAATTCCTTTAAATCTACTACTACTTCCTGTGTTGACTCTTCTGCTGTGAAATGACATACCACTTCTTGTCCTTGCTTTTGTAAAACATGAACCATCGAGTTCGACCATTCCATAAACGAAACTCCATTTGGATTGGCATCTGTTTTTAAAGGTACATTGTCTCCATCGGGGAATAAAGGTCCAAAAGTCTGCACCATGGTAGGTTGGCCTTCTATAGCAACCAAACGGTGTTTTACTAAATTTTTGAATTTATCCTCGGTGGCCTCTAGTACGTAGTTATTGTTTTCGATAAGGACAATTCCGTTAAAGGCTCTTCTCCAAAGATTTCTGAAATCAAATTCCAGTCCCGGGAAACAATTCGAAATGGCCGTTCTTGGCAAAACAGCAATAGGGTTTCCTGTTCCTCTGTAGTGCAATTGCGCTGTTAAATTGTTGGCTTTAAATGCTGAACCATAACTTACAGGCAATGTATCCGGATTGATATCCTTGAACATCGAAGTACTTGCTGCCTTAATAATCATATTGATTTGTCGGTAGGTAAAAGTAAGTGACCTACCATCGGCACCACGCATTAAAGCAGGCATTTTTCGGAGTGCTTTACTGGACAAATCGCCAATTTCTGTCGGTTTTCGCAATAAATCACCAAACCAGGGTGATGCACCGGAACTTAATCCGTTGAACACTCTTTCGTGTAAAAGTTGTAAAGCAAGATTGTCTACCAGAGAGGTTGCCATAATAGGTTCGAAGAAACGTCCAAAATCATTGGTGTTCTGGCGTACCATGGTACTGGCAACATTTTGTTTTCCTTCGTAACTATTGCCATTCATGATAGCGGTATTCATCAAACGAATGGTTTCAAAAGCCCGGCGAATAATCTCTTCGGCTTCTTCTATCGTTACTTCTCCTTCTATATCTGTACTCAATATAATTTGTTCGAGCTCATCTGACACTACACGAATCGGCAGCGTATCAGGAGCAAAAGAAGGAGGTCCGGCACTAATATGTGCTTTGGCGGTTAGGGTCTTTTCACTTGAAACTTTTAGTTTAACGGTTACAAAACCATCACATTCATCATCAATATAACCCCAGCTTACCTGCCAGCTTTCCCCTTCCTTATCGGTATACGAATAACCTGCAAAAATTTGCGCCGGATTAGTGTAAAGTACATTAGTTATACTGCCTTCTTGGTAACCACGCCATTTGCCTTTTCCTTCGCTGATATCATACAGTATTTGGTCGTCACTTGTGAAAGTCGGATCTTTTTCTATGTCTTTAGGTCCGTTACCTGTTTTTCTATATCTGTCGGAACCGTACACTTTTCCTGCTGCCGGTGTATAGCGCAACCTTATTTCGGGAAACTCTGGAGTTGGTTTTATATATTGAATAGAACCTAACGGCAGTCTTTTGCTGGCCAGGAAATTGGCGCAGTCCGCTAATAATGGTTTGGCTTCGTGTGTGGTAATGTTGTTGATTTTTGCGAACATTTTATCATTTACATCCCCCGTTCTTCTGAAAATTTTAATGTTGGCCACATCTACATCCCAACTAATGTCTGTCAAACTCAATCCGGCTTCAGCAAGCAAGGCTTCTGTGAGCGGTACTAATTCATCCGGCTTTTGATCTGTTATGGCAAACACTTCCAAAAAAGGAGAAACGGGATGTATTTTTCCATTTCTGTCCGCCAGAGTTTTAACGTCTTTAAATTTTATATGCGTTGGATTATATGATTTTAGCTCTCCTGAAACGGGATCTACGGTCAAAGTCGTTTCGGGAGTAATTTCTCTGTAATCTAGTGGCTTTTCTTTTGATAATTGAAGATCATATGCCGCCATTGGTTCCTCTGATTCTCCTAATCTGCCAATTGCGATCGGCGGAAGAATTCTTAATTCTATAATTTTCATATCGTAGTATTTTAAATTATTAAATGGATTGAATTAATTTGAAACTTCTTCAGTTAAGTCTACAATGACTTGTAGTAGCTTTTGATCGGCTTCCTGTAATCCATTCAAATATTGAATATGAGGTTGATTTTGAAAGTGTTTTAGCTTTACGATAATATTCTGAGAAGCCTCGAGAAGATCTCTGTGCATTCTCCAGCGGTTGTGCTCTCCAAAAGGCAAATCAAAGGTATAAGGAAGTGTAAAAGGCGGTCCTCCCATTACATCGCCATCTTTAGCGATTGGGGTCTGAACCAAAATAGTTGCCAAACTTCTTAAATTATACATTTCTCCAAATGCCGAATTGATGATCATACCACGAGGCGAAAAGCTTCCAGAATTGTTATAACCATTATCCAATAAAAAACTATGATTTAAGTAGTTAAGCAATAAACGATACCGAAGATCACTCAAATCGGACCAAAGAATGGCTTCAGGATCTGTAATAGCATTGCTATCCACTTTTTTAGGTGAAGTACCGGACTCTGTTGTGTGTACTTTTGAACCCACGTAAGGATTGGTTGCCACATTGCGGGAAGGCTCGAAAGTGTTATTGGTTTCTTCTAAAATTGTTTTGTATTCTTTGTAAATGTACAAGAATCGTTCGAAATGGGATGGTGTTGTTTCTTCTTTTGTATCCATACCTTCTCCTTGTTCAGCTATTTCTGCCAACGCATTATAAGCATCATCACGAGATAATAAGGGCGCTACCAACACATCCGGGCTTTTGGTGTAGATTCCTTTTCCATCAGTTCCTCGGTCTCCTCCGGTATAGCCACGGCCCCACTCATCAAACTTCGCCTGACAGTTGTAGGTTCCGGGTTGAAAAGTCTCATCGGATATTACTTTTGGATCTTTAATTAATTGCAGTAAAACTATAAATAAAGCACCTACAGTATGCGGATCTTTGACAGTCGCGTCTACAGAAGCTACAATTTCGGCTGCCAACGGATCATCACTTTCCAGCCATTCGCAAGGAGCTTCGGCGTAGACGTATTTGGCCAGTGAACTAAGGGAAAATTTTTCTAAAGTAAAAGGAAAAGGATAAAACGGGCTGTCCCAAGGATAACTTTCTCTTCCAAAATTTAAGGGAGCTCCTATCACTTTCAAAACATTTTGTACGGAGATAAAATGCCCCATTTCTTCTTTAGCAATACCTAAAATTATGTTTTGCCACGTATGCACTTTTTCCTGATACTTTTCCGGAATTTGCTTTCCGCCCATGCTATAAGCCGCATACAGGTATTGCAACATAAGTCCTTGTTCAATTTCAGCATCGATCTGAAGCAACATGGTGATATAATCTTTTCCGGTAAACTGAGAAGGTACCTCAAAAGGTTTTGCGTTTTTCAGATGATCACAACCACTCATAGCAGCAGCAGCTGAATACATACCTTTTGCAGTAGTCGATTTTGGTTTATTCTTTTGGGCCCATTCTAATATTGGGGCAATAAAATGGTCTCTTTTCTGATTGTAATTCATAATACGTTGTTTAGTTAAATTTCTATTTAATCTTTGTACTATAAGATGGTATCAAATCAATTCATTTGATAGGTTACTTTTTTTTGAACAGCCATACTTTTTAGAATTTCTAAAAAAATGCTTGAAAAGCGGAAGAAAGTGTGATTTTTAAAGGCAATAAAGCCCCACAGCGTCTTGATGACAAGACACTGTAGCGTTTTATTTTTAAAGTTTTTTATTCTTTATGATACGGGCATCCGGCAGCGGCCGCAGCAGCATCTTTTTTACCGGTATTGTAGAATTGATCTATAATTATCTGTCTTTGATCTTCAGGAATATCTTCGATCTTACGCAGTGTATTAACTTGTATGTGTGGCCAGCTTGTTGTGCCTCCGCTGTCTCCAAAAGCAAATTCGAAGAATATAATTTGTTCGTATTGCAATTGTAGAAACTCTTTTCCGTCTTCTTTAACGGTTTCAATCCACAGATTCATTTTCATTTCGACTGTAGATACAAAACGATCCACAAAAGGAACATTTATAATTCCTCCTTGTGCGCCTGTTTTATTTTTGGAAGACATTTGAATCAGGACATGGTTTGTAATCTCTTGTCCTTTATTCGTATCACGAAGTCGCAAATCCGGTCTTACTGAATAAGGATATAACGGATTAGCAAGTATACGTTGCGTATATATTTTGTTTTCTTCGGGATCAGTATCGTGATTCAGTGTTTCAAAAACCCATGGTGGTGGCGGTGCATCAAGATTTATTGGGTCTGATTCGCTTGCGCCGGCTCCTCCCATTGTTCTTGAAATAGCCAGATGATCGTACTTCCAGGCAGCATTGCCTTCCGGAAATTGTGGTGCACCTTTAATTAAAAAGCCATTATCCCCTTGAGCAAGATCTCCTAATAAAGTTATCGTACTACCGTGTGGAATTACCCCACTTCTAGAAATAGAATAATCAGGTATAAAATACGGACCAGTTTGACCGGCTCCGGGTTTAAGTTCTTTAGCTGCCAAGATTGCATAATAATGTCTTCCGTTTAAGTTTGCTAATGTTACGTATTCTTTTACTCCCTTATCGTTTAAAACTAAAAATAAGGTTTCGTCCGGGTAACCATCAGGATATAGATCTTTATTTGGATTCGTTTCTGCTACAGGAAGCAAACCACGGTCTTCTTTAATGGTTTTCTCGGTGGCAGCATAATTAAACACGTCACTAAGCCATAAATACATACCGTTTTCTTCGTGAATTGGCGTGTATTTTAAAGCAGCGCTTTCTTTTTCAGTACTGACACTTTTGACACTTTGCTCGTATTTTACAGCTCCGCAAAATTGTTCATTGGCACCACCACGGTTACGAACTCCTCCCGGAACCAAATCGAATGTTAGTTTTTCGATATACTGTTGGCAATCAAAACTATATTTCCCTGGAATAGTTCCGGAATTTGTACCCGGCGAAGGCATAATAGTCGTATGTACTCCACTTCCTATTAATCTGTCTACTGTTGGATTAGTAGCTTTATTATTGTAGCTCACCCAAGTGCCTTGTAAAGCTGCCAAAACTCCGTAGTCTACATCGTCTACAATTTTTTGAAGGTTGTGCTCGTAAAAAGGTCTAAGCGCGTCGTCGATTTCGAGTTTTGTATATCCCTTCATCAACTTCTCTAATATGTTATTATTGGCTCCTGGATCTGCTCCCAGTTCATTTTCCTGCGCACTGAAACTTGCGATTTTTTGAGATTCTTGCATCTCGTCTCCGAGATCGTTACGTTTTAACATAATATTGGTTTTAAAGTTAATAATTTGCGTAGTTAAGGGGCTTAGTTGTTTTGTCTTAAAATCAAACTGTTGTCATAGTAATCCAGCAAATTGTTGTTTCAAGACCTGATGCTTATAATAGATTGATTCTGATTCTTTTTTTATTTCTTTCCATGTTAGATTTAATTGAATAACCTACTGATTTACTTGTTTAAATGAAACGAATAATAAATATTTTAAATAGTTATTAAACAAATAACTACCGTAGATTACCTCAATAAAAACTAAACCATTTAACTTCTAAAAAAAAAAGCACTGCATGTAGTTGACTTTAAAATTTTATATCACAATGTAATGCCGCTTTTTTAGAAATTTATTCCTACAATAGTAAAGCATAATTTTAAAAAACGACCAAGTAGTTTTACTGGTTTTTCGTACAATGCGGTTAATTAGATTCATTCTAAATCTGCGAAATACAGTACGTTAAATCGGTCGATACCCCCTGTCATTGCTGCTATCAACGTCACTAATGACAAAATAAATTGTTTGTGCTGTGGGGTCTCAATTCTGATTCATTAAGTGAAAGTCTACTTAATGAACTACTGCTGCAATTATTTCTAGTTATTATCTAAATCATTTTTGAAAAAAAACAAACTATTTTACCTATATATTATGTGGGCAAAAAAGAGCTTCTTTTTCCTATTTTTTTCGAAGAAAATACTCCTTTCAACGACTATTTTTGTCATTCAAAGACAAAAGATTTACAATTAAAATAAACGTGTTAATTTCAATGTGAAAATCCATATTTTAGACCTGTAAAATAGCAAGCTTACCCATAACCAAGTCACTTTCACCTAATAACCTTAATCAAAACCAGAAGAACTGCAAATTTTAAGAGTTTCACAATAATAGCTTTAGAAATTAGGACCAGCGAAAAAATAATATACAGCCTTTTTAACTAGTGCGATTAAAGTCTTTTAAGCTTTAATTCCGAGGTCTTCCGTACCTAATTCTTACTTATCCGCAGATTTTTTAAGCTATAATTCCAGTAGCACTTTCAAAGGCTACTTAATGATCCTTTTCAAAAGCATTTATAAAGAAATCAACACGTTCAAAAATAAAAACGACAGTCCTTCGTGAACCTTTAAGATTCGCTGAAAGAGTGCGCTACATAAAAAATCAAATCAATTACAGTTTTTAACTACCTGATATCCAAATAGGGAAACAGCTAAAAGATAAATTATGAAACCATAACCCACCCAATTTACAATCCCGTACAAATTAAACCCCGTATATAATCAAAATCATGGAAATGGAAAAACTCGACATTAACCGGAGCTGCTGGTTCAGAGCAGCCGTACTTAGTGCTAAAGACGGAATATTGTCTATAACCAGTTTAGCAATTGGTGTTGCTGCTGCCAGTATAACCCGCGAACCGGTTTTACTCGCATCCGTAGCAGGTTTAACAGCCGGAGCGCTTTCGATGGCGGCAGGAGAATACGTATTTGTAAGTTCTCAATCTGATATCGAAACTGCTGATCTCAAAAAAGAGAATGAAGAAATCAACAAGATGCCGGAAGAAAAACTTAATAAATTGACGCGTATTTTTATCCAGAAAGGAATAAATACAGAACTGGCAAAAGAGGTTGTCGCAGAGCTGTCGTCTCCAACTACCTATGATACTGAAACCAGAGATGAGTTAGAAACAGATGAAATTAAACAAGTCAATCCACTCATGTCGGCTTTTGCAGCGGCGATGTCTTTTATGGTTGGTGGACTCCTACCCCTACTCGTGGTTATTCTGGCACCTATAAAAGAAATGGTACTCTGTCAATACACCTGCTCTATCCTTTTTTTGATATTATCCGGCGTACTGGCCGCAAAAGCAAGCGGATCGAACATATTTATAGCAGCGCTCCGGCTCAGTATCTGGAGTACTTTTGTCATGGGGATATCAGCTCTTGTCGGATATGTTTTGGGCAATTAACCTTCATCGAAACTAATCAAACTAAATACAGTCAAACTTAAAGAAAGCCTATGATTCCTTTTCTACTTAAAAGCTACACAAATTAATGCTCCTCATCCAGAAATAACAACCAATTCTTTTCCCGAAGATTTTTTCTTGATTTTGGCGCAATAAATTTAAAAGATTCTTTGAATGAGTTTTTGGTGTTTAAAAAAACATGCAGCAAAATTGTCATCAGACAGCCTGAAACAATTATTACGAGTCTTTCATTAAAAGGGAAATCGGTATCATCTGCATTAAACACCACATAAAGACAGCTCGTTAAAAATGGCACAAATGCCAGAAAATGCAACGAATATCTAAACAATTTCGTCTGCCACAAAATACCAAACTCTAATTTTTGATTCTCATATTCCAGCGTCCTAAGATCAATATCATGGAGAAAGCTTGACATTTCTTCAGACGAGAGAATTACCTGCAAATCATCATCGATTTCCTTAAATGTAGTATAACAAATTTTCAGCGGGTACTCGGAGTAATCACGATCCCTGTTTTTTAGTTCTATTGCATTCAATTCAATTAGAACTTTTTCAATACATTTCTTCACTGCCATTAGTTCAATGACGGCTTTTTTTTCAGTATTAAAATCAATACCATCAAATTGAATTCTGTGATTGTTACCGTTAAAAATAAGATCCAGGTCCTTTATTTTAGTGCAAATAAAGTCTCTGTCGGCATCATCATATCCACGGTAACTGTGACCTGAGTACAAATCTTTATCAAAATAATTGGGTTTAATATTTAGCGCGGCATTGTTTACTAAATTTTTGTGTCGTTTTAAAAAACTGTAAAGACTCAATTTAGTTTTATCCAATGACATAGCGCGACAGTTATTAATTGTAAGAATTTTACAAAGCATATTACATCAATAGAATTCAACTCTCTATTTAACAGTATAATACACTACGCTAAGATACAAAAAAATCAAAAAAAAATAAAATTTGACACGCTTTCTGTCCTAACAAATCCCTGACCAGCTGCAATTAAAAGGCTTTCAAAAAAGCAACAGACTTAAAGATAATCAGTAAGTATTACTAGTCCTACAAATAACAATTTTAAAGTCCTATATTACATTAATAACTAGTATTTTAAAGGAGTTTACGGCGCCAAACTATGACATCTTACAAAAACTTTAATGAAACAATGTTGCATTTATAAATAAGTATTTTATATTTGCAGTAATCTTGTAGTAGTAAAACCGGATTCACAGAATGAAAAAGAAATTAAAATTTATTAATCTTCTAATGCCATTGATAGTATTGTTTGCAATACTATTTCCGGTTGTCCATTCTTACGAACATATTCACAGTCACAATCTCAGTGCAGAAAAAAAGGTTCAACAATACACTACCAACAAAAGTGATTTTAAGGCACACAACTACACCAGCGAAGAATGTCAAATATGCCATTTCAAGTTTAGTCCGGTTGCTAATTTTTCCTATGTCCATTTTGAATTCTATAAAAGTATAAACAATACGCCTTATGTTTACTTTTATTTCAAAACGTACTCCAATTACTTTAAAGGGGCTTTATTTGCGCTTCGTGCACCTCCGACAATTTAAAAAAGTAATCATTTCTATTTCGAAAGGATCACTGCAATTTTCTGTTTTAAATACAATCAGTAGCACTACCATTATTATTTATTGAAGTTTAAGTCATTTTAAGAGAACTTTTTCTTTTACCATTTCTTAGATACTGGCCAGAATTCATTGTCTTATGGACTTGAGTTAAACCAACGTATTTCTAATTTATTGAATACTAAATAAGTACTGCTGTCAAGAAACTACATCCCCTCTTTTTTGGGTTATTGAGTGTTTCATTTGTATTTAAAAACAATTAGCGTCAAAACCTAATTCAGAAATTCTGTATATCTCCTTTTCGAAGTCCGGCCAGAACAACTTAAATCAATTACAACGGATTGATTTTCGGGATTATTCCCTGCCAATGATTTACTGCTACTCTCAAAAAAACATGCTTTTTATAGTATAATCTTTCTTGATTATGCTATGCCAATTTGCAAAAGACTGTCATAGTTCTTTAGGAAATGGCTGTGCTATTTTAATGATTTTCGGGAACCCCTTTTCCAATTCGTATACCAAATAAAAACCTATGAATAAACTTAAAATCAAATCAGACAAAATGAAAAAAAACAGAATCTTAGTCGCCCTTTTAATCGGTGCTTCCGCTTTAACGTCTTGTAGCAGTGACAAAAACGAAATTGACACGGAATATCCGGTAGTTGATATTTCGGCTTCCACTGCATTTCCGAAACAATGCAGTGAAGTAAAACGTGGGGAGCTATTTACTTTCAAAGCAAAATTTTCGGACAATGCTAATCTCGGCTCTTATAGTCTGGACATTCACCACAATTTTGATCATCATTCGCATAGTACAGAAGTCAATACCTGTGTAGTTGATCCGATCAAAAAACCGGTGAATCCAATGTTATACATCAACATCACTCCTATTCCTGAAGGACAAAAAAGCCACGAAGCAACAAAACAAATCTTTATCCCGGCCGATGTCGATCCGGGTGATTATCACTTTATGATTCGTTTGACTGATAAAGAGGGATGGCAAACCATTAAAGGACTAAGTATTAAAATTATATAAGTTGATTTTGATGAACCAAAATAAATCAAATCGATTACGAACTTTTTGCCTGTGGCTGTTTTGTTTTGCTATAGTTTCAACAGTTACAGGGCAATCTGTTCGTATATCGGGTAGCGTATTCTCCAATGGTCATAAACCGTTGGAGGGTGCTATCGTAACCATACTTCCTTCAGGTATTACTGCCATGACAGACAAACAGGGGTATTATTTTTTTACACAAATTCATAAAAAATCAAAAAAAATAACCATCACTTATGCTGATTATGTGCGCTACGAAATGGAACTTTCTTTAAATAAAAATTCAAACACTATTCCTGATATTACCTTAATTTCGGAAGTAAAAGAATTAAAAGAAGTCAAAGTTACCAATACTTATGAGGGGCAACGAAAAAAAGAAGAATCTTTAAACGTTGAAATCGTAAGCAGCGGTTTTATTCAACGCAATCTTGGTGGAAGTCTGATGCAGTCCCTGCAAAGACTCCCGGGGGTAAAAGCCATTTCTATTGGCTCGGGAAGTTCGAAACCTTTAATTCGCGGCTTAAGTTTTAATCAGGTTATAGTCGTTGAGAACGGTATTAAACACGAGGGACAACAATGGGGAGCCGATCATGGTTTAGAAATTGACCAATATGCCGTAAATCGTGTCGAAATTATAAAAGGCCCCTCTTCTATCATGTATGGATCAGATGCCATTGGTGGTGCTATTAATATCAAACCGGTTCCTTTTCCTTCCCAACATGTTTTGGGCGGAAGTCTGGACGTTACAGGCAAGAGTAATAATGGTCAGTATGGAGGTTCTTTCAATTTATTTGGAAGAAAAGAAAAATGGTTTTTCGATTCCAGAATCACTTTTATGGATTACGGAGATTACCGCGTTCCTGCAGATACGGTGCATGTTTACAATTATGCTGTTCCCTTAAATAAAAATCAGCTGCGTAATACAGCGGGACGAGAATTGGATTTGCATGGAAGTGTTGGATACCTGACCGATACATTTAAATCGGTTTTCTATCTAAGTTCTATTCATACCAAAAGCGGTTTTTTTGCCAATGCCCACGGACTCGAACCACGAAATGTAGATACCGAACTTCATGACAAATCAAGCAGAGACATACTGATGCCGTATCAGGAAGTTACGCATACTAAAATTAGCAATACCACTTCCTTTTTGATCGGAACGCATCAATTGGAAACACAATTGGGTTTTCAGAAGAATTTCCGTCGGGAATGGAGTCAATATGTCAATCATGGCTATATGCCACCGATATATCCTGAGAACAGACCCGGATCTCAAGATTTGGAAAGAGAATACGATAAAGAAGTTTTCTCTGTTGCGGTTAAAGACGAATTTTCGTTAGGTCAACATCAATTTACTGTTGGAATAAATGGCGAGCAACAGCAAAATGCCATCGCGGGTTGGAGCTTTTTAATACCGGCATTTCAACAATGGAATGCAGGAATATTTGTTTATGACAAATTTAAAATCAACGATTTATGGCTGCTGCATGGAGCTGTTCGAATGGATTACGGCAAAATCGATATGAAGCCCTATTTTGACTGGTTTAAAAGCGAAATTACCGAAAATGGACAAACCACTTCGGCTTATTTAAAGCGCTCCGAGGAACTGACCCGAACATTCAACAGTCTCAATTGGTCGGCAGGAATCAACTACACCCCTGGCCCATTTTCGTTTAAAGCAAATCTTGGAACGAGTTTTAGAATGCCTATTGCAAAAGAACTGGCTTCAAATGGTGTGAATTACCATTATTTCAGGTTTGAAAAAGGAGACCCGAATTTATCGCCAGAACGTTCTTATCAAGTAGATCTTGGAATGGAATGGCAGCAAAATAAATGGTCAGTACAGCTAAGTCCGTTTTTTAATTATTTCACCAATTATATTTACCTCAATCCTACTTCACAGCACGATATTTATTACGGAGCCGGCAATCAGGTTTTCGAATACGAGCAGAGTAAAGTCATGCGCTACGGGGTCGAATTGCAAACACGCTATCAATTCTCCAAAAATATAAGCGGTGAGATTCTGGCAGAGTATCTCTATTCGGAACAATTATCAGGGAGCAAAAAAGGGTATACATTGCCTTTCTCTCCTCCTCCATCGGTTTTGTTTAATATCACCTATAGTCCGGAAATTAAAGGGTTGAAAAACACTTATTTCTCACTTGATTACCGATACACTGCCGAGCAAAATCAAATTGTTCCGCCTGAGAGTAAAACGCCAAGCAGCAACGTCTTTAACCTCGGTGTGGGGACAAAAGTAAAAACAGGCCAGCAGGATCTACTGATTAGTCTGCAAGTTCAAAATTTGTTGAATGCAAAATACCTCAATCACACCAGTTTTTACAGGTTAATTGAACTTCCTGAAGCCAGTCGAAATATTATCCTTTCGGTCAAAATTCCATTTTTAATACATAAACCAAATTAATACGCTATTTACCTATGAAAAAACAGAAAATCCTCTCACTCTTATTCCTTGTCACCGCAGCCTTTACCGCTTGTGACAACGATGACAACAAGGACACCGTTACAGTTTCAGAACCAACAGTCAAAAATGTTGAAATTGGAACGGCCAATAACAAACGAGCCTTAATCGGTCGTGATTTCCATTTCAATGCAGATGTGATTGCGGGAGATAAAATTAGCGATGTGCAATTAAAAATACTTCCCAAGAAAGGAGAAACCTATGCCAAGGACTGGAAGTTAGAATTGTCCTGGAGCGTCTACAAAGGAGCAAAAAACACCAACGTACACAAACACTTTACCATCCCTGCCGAAGCTCCGGAAGGTAAATACGATTTCTTCTTTATTGTACTGGATGAAAACGGAACTAAGTTAGAAATCAAAGAAGAGGTTACGCTAACAGATCCCGCAAATATGCCCGCCGATCCCTTAATTGGTCGCGACATGTTATCCCGAAATGAAGATTTAATCTATTATATGGGAACCTGGGTCGAAGCTGAATTAATCTTCAAAAAGAACGATAAATTGACCGCACATGCTCAGGTAAGTCAGATTATGGGTGATGGAATTTTATATTCTGTTTTAATCAAAAAGAGCCTCAATTACTATCCAGAAAGTATCGATAATCTGGATCTGAAAAAAGTTATTGTGATTTCAAAAGTCACACATACAGGCCTTCCGGCAGCTTCAAAAATTTCAACCCTGCAAAAGATAAATGAGGTTTGGGGTGGCGAAAGTATTGTAGTTGGTGCCGATAAAGATGTCAACGGCGACCCTACAACGGCAGACAAAGCCTGGCAGTCCGGCCAGTACAACTGGGTGGTGCTTTACAAAAACACGACTTACAATATGAGTGTCTACAAATCAATGCCTATTACAATTGCATACTAATCCATAAATTCTAAATATTAATCTAAATACCATTACAATGAAAAACAATTATTACAAACTGATTTTTTTATTTGCGTTATCAACCCTTACATTCTCTTGTAGCAACGATGATGACAATACTACCGAAACTCCAATAGAAAAGCTGACAGAGCATAAATATCTAAGAATATTCCTTTCTGATGAAAAAACTACAGCACTGACACTGGTTAATCCGCTAGAGGCTACGACAAGTTCTTTTGATGCAAAATTTGCAAAATCAGCCCTCTATACAACAGAATCCGGCCGCTATGCAGGAATAATTCACAGAGCAAACAATACGGTTGAAACTTTTGACAGCGGCTTCGAAAGTCATGGTGATCACGTAGATGTAGATGGAATTCCGAAATTTGGTGCATTAGTCGGGCAATCTGTTACGCCTACTCATTTTAAAAGTAAAATTGGGGAGCTATTAACGTTCAATGATGGCGATGGTACTTTATCTGTTGGTAAAGAATCGGAGATCAATACAGCAGGAGCTAAATTTAAGCTAATAAATGCAGGATTATTGGCCCATCACGGTGCTATGGCTAGTTTTACTAACGGAACTTACGCCATTACACAAAAAGACAATTCGGTTACCGGAACATTACCTGAAAAAGTAAAAATTATAGATGCTACCGGTAAAACTCTTTTTGAAGCTACTGTTGCAACAAAAGGAATTCACGGAAATGCTACTGACGGAACTTACGCCGTTTTCGGTTCTGCAAGCGGTGTACTTGTGGTTGAAAGTTCAGGAAAACAAAAACTAATCACACTTCCTGAAGATTTTGGAACAGCCTGGTTTGGAACCATTTTAGAAACAAAAGCCAAAGGTAAATTTATTGGATTTACGGCCGCAAAAGGTGCTTACGCTATCGATGTGGTAAACGGGACCATCAAACCTGTTTTACAAAGTACAAATATTATACAATGTAAAGTGAGCTACAATGCTACTAAATTAGGAGTACTGTTGAATACCGGTGAGTTTAAACTATTCAACCTAACCAGCCTGCAAGTTGAAAAAGAAGGAAAACCAATCGGTCAAACGGCTAGTGATGCTCCTTCAAAACCTCAAATGCAGTTAACAGAGCGTTTTGCTTACATCACCTCTCCTATTACAGGAGAATTATGGCAATTAGATCTGGCTACAATGGCCATAGTAAAGAAAATAAAAGTTTCGGCAACACCTTATGCCATTACAATTCTTGGCTTTGAAAATAGTAAAAGTCACTAATAATATAGGAAATGTTTCTGAAAGAAGCCCTCTCGAATTGGTATCGGGAGGGCTTTTTTTTATTTTGTGAGAAACGATTGTCATTTCATATTTTATAACTAAATTGCTGTATATGAATACTAATCAAGATGTTATAATAATTGGTGGCGGTCTTGCTGGTTTGACAAGTGCACTGCATCTGTCTAAAAAAGGATTGAAGGTAACTCTAATGGAGAAATCCGATTATCCGCATCATAAAGTATGTGGGGAGTATATTTCGAACGAAATCCTTCCTTATCTAAAATGGCTCGATGCTGATGTTTTAGAACTCGACCACGCTACTATTACTCAATTTGAATTCACTAGCGGTGGCGGAAAAGCAGTAACTGCCAAACTACCGCTAGGCGGATTTGGTATCAGCAGGTACACATTTGATTATTTTTTGTATCAAAAAGCAGTTAGCAATGGCTGTACTATTTTGAAAGACACGGTTAACGAAGTTTCCTATAACAATGATCTTTTTACGGTTAAAGGAACAAATCAAAGCATAACATCAAAAATAGTACTGGGCGCTTTTGGTAAACGTTCCAATATCGATCAGGTTTTAGCAAGGAGTTTCATCAATAAAAAGTCGCCTTGGTTGGCTGTTAAAGCGCATTATTCGGGTAGTTTTCCGGATAATTTCGTGGCTTTGCATAATTTTGAAGGAGGCTATTGCGGCGTTTCCAAAGTCGAAAACAACATTATAAACATTTGTTATCTGGCAGATTACGCAACATTCAAGAAATATAAAAACATAAGCGATTACCAGCATAATGTGCTCTATAAGAATAAGAATCTAAAATCAATTTTTGAAAATACCAGCTTACTTTTTGAAAAACCAATCACGATAAGTCAGGTATCATTTGATAAAAAACAGCTTGTAGAAAACCACATCCTTATGATAGGCGACACAGCAGGTTTAATTCATCCGCTTTGTGGTAACGGTATGGCAATAGCCGTACACAGTGCAAAAATTGCATCAGAATTGGTATTGGACTATTATTCGGGTAAAATGGCATCACGCGAAATGCTGGAAAAAACATATGCCAAAGAGTGGAAAAAACATTTTGAAAAGAGAATGTCCGCAGGCAGAATCTTAGCACAACTATTGCAAAATAAAAGAATCACCACACTGTTGTTTGCCGTAACGACCGCATTTCCGGCTTTACTTCAGTACGTAATCAAACAAACACATGGTAAAACTATAGCAATTGATTAAATGGGTTTAGATATAAAATACAGAACACAGGAAACGGAAATTATGGATGATTTTTCGCTTGAAGGCGAAGAAATTGACAAGGCACTCGATACAATTGCCCGCATCAATCACTTTTTAGGAGGTAATAAGTTGACTCTCAATAGTGTGAAGTTGTTATTAAAAAAAACAGATCCCACTACAACCATAACAATAGCAGATATTGGCTGTGGCAATGGTGATATGTTGCGCGTACTGGCTGATTACGGTTTAAAAAATAAGCTCAATTTTAAGCTAACGGGGATCGATGCAAATACAGGTACAATAAACTATGCAAAAAAGTTATCCCAATCTTATCCAAATATCGAATACGCTTGCATCAATATTTTCAGTGAAGAATTTAAGCAGTTAAAATATGATATTGTTTTATGTACCCTTACACTGCATCATTTTACAAACGAAGAAATCTTGCATATCATTAAAACCTTTACTGAAAATGCGACAGTAGGTGTCGTTGTCAATGATTTGCACCGCAGTAAACTCGCCTATCGCCTGTTTGAAATCGTCTCAGGTGTCTTTCGCCTGAGTACCATATCACGCGAAGATGGCTTGACCTCTATTTTAAAGGGATTTAAGAAAAAAGAACTGGAAAGCTTTTCAAAAAAATTAAATTTAAGAAACTCTGACATCAACTGGAAATGGGCCTTTCGCTACCAATGGATAATTGCTAAACTATGAGTGTAAAAATAAGTACTGTTGCAAAGCAACTGCCGAAATATTCACGTACCACTGCCGATATCCTTCCGTTTCTGGACAATTGGCTCGAGGGGCAGGAAGAGCGTTTTATAAAAAAAGTAAAAAAAATATTTGAAGGTGCTGCGGTAGATAAACGCTATTCTATAATGGATCCGTTTGAAGTTTTTACCGCGACCTCTTTTGAAGAGAAAAATGATATTTACAGCCGTGAAGTTATTATTTTGGGCGAACAAGTACTGGAAAAAGCGCTTGCTAAAGCCGGATGGGAACCACAGTCATTGGACTATATTATTACCGTAAGCTGCACAGGAATAATGATTCCTTCATTGGACGCATATCTTATTAATAAAATGAATCTAAGGCAGGATATTGTCCGACTGCCCGTAACCGAAATGGGGTGTGCTGCAGGTGTATCGGGCATTATATATGCCAAGAACTTTCTTAAGTCAAACCCCGGGAAACGCGCTGCAGTAATTGCTGTAGAATCGCCAACGGCCACCTTTCAGCATACTGATTTTTCAATGCCAAACATAGTGAGTGCTGCCATTTTTGGCGATGGTGCGGCTTGTTGCTTATTATCGTCTTATGAAACAGATCCAGGTCCCGAAATAATCGACGAACAAATGTATCATTTTTATGATGCCGAACATATGATGGGGTTTAAACTCACCAACAGCGGACTGCAAATGATATTGGATATTGAAGTGCCAGATACCATTTCCGAACATTTTGAAGACATTATTCATCCTTTTCTTCAAAAAAATAATTTAGGAATTACAGCTATCGATCATATGATATTTCACCCCGGAGGAAAAAAAATAATACAAACAGTAGAAACGCTTTTTGCAGGATTAGGGAAAAATGTAGAAGCAACTAAAGAGGTTCTTAAAGAATACGGAAATATGTCCAGTGCTACTGTTTTATATGTTCTGGAACATATTATGGATAACAATCCAAAGCCCGGTGAAAAAGGGTTAATGTTGAGTTTTGGTCCGGGATTTTCGGCACAAAGGGTTTTATTGCAATGGTAATTAATTAAAAAAAATGATGGACTTAGACTACATAAAAGCACAACTGCCTTACTCCTCGCCTTTCTTATTTGTCGATGAATTGATTTTTGCCGATGAAAACGGGATTAGCGGTACTTATACCTTTAAGGAAGATCTCGATTTTTATAAAGGTCATTTTAAGAATAATCCGGTGACCCCCGGTGTGATTCTAACCGAAACAATGGCGCAGATTGGTATGGTCTGTCTAGGTATTTATCTACTGGACAAAGACTTAAATAAAGAATTTACTAAAGATACGTTAATTGCTTTTACATCAGCAGATATACAATTTATAAAACCGGTATATCCTAACGAGAAAGTGACCGTAATTTCGAAAAAAATATTTTTCAGATTTGGAAAACTAAAATGTGATGTATCGATGAAAAATGAAGCCGGACAAGAAGTTTGCAAAGGTACAATAGCAGGTATGATAACTACTAAATTATGAGTAAACGAATCGTAATAACCGGTCTGGGAGTAGCTGCTCCAAACGGGGTGGGAATACCTGCCTTTACCCATGCCTTAAAAAATGGGATTTCTGGCATACAACATGATCCACAATTGCAGGAATTGCAGTTTTCTTGTCAAATTGCCGGCACGCCACCGCTAACTGAAGAGCTAAAAGCCATGTACTTTACAGAGCTTGAACTACGAGGTTTTGGCAGTACTGGTATCTTATACGGTGTTATAGCAGGCATCGAAGCATGGAAAAATAGCGGATTACCAATAGAAACTAATGAAGAACCCGATTGGGACAGTGGAACCATTTTTGGAGCGGGCACTTCGGGCATTGATAAATTTCGGGAAAGCATTTATAAAATAGACGAGCTACAAGTCCGAAAACTTGGAAGTACCGTAGTGGCTCAAACGATGAATAGCGGAATTAGTGCTTATCTCGGAGGCAAGCTTGGATTAGGAAATCAGGTTACCACCAACTCATCAGCGTGTGCAACAGGCACCGAAGCCCTGCTTATGGCCTATGACCGAATAAAAGCAGGACACGCAAAAAGAATGTTGGTAGGCAGTACCAGCGACAGCGGCCCCTACATCTGGGGTGGTTTTGATGCGTTGCGCGTCTGCAGCTCTAAATACAATGATAATCCCGAGCAAGGATCACGCCCCATGAGTAATACAGCGGCAGGATTTGTTCCCGGTAGCGGAGCGGGCGCGTTGCTCGTAGAAGATTTAGATAGTGCTCTGGAACGTGGAGCTCCTATTTACGCAGAGTTATTGGGTGGCAATGTAAACTCGGGCGGACAGCGCGGCACCGGTAGCATGACAGCCCCAAACAGCACCGCAGTACAACACTGTATCAGTACTGCACTTAAAAACGCAGGAATTAAGTCCAATGAAATAGACGCAATAAACGGACATCTAACCGCTACAACAAAAGACAGTCTGGAAATAGAGAATTGGACCAAAGCATTAGGTTTAAAGGGGAGTGACTTCCCCTACATAAACTCTTTAAAAAGCCTCACCGGTCATTGTCTTGCTGCGGCCGGGAGCGTTGAAAGCGTGGCTGCTGTGCTACAACTCCATGAGGGGTTTATATTTGGAAATACTAATTGTGATGACCTGCATACCGAAATTACAGCTTTAATTGATCCCGCAAAAGTACCTTTAAAAACTATTTATAAAGATATCGACATAATTGCAAAGGCAAGCTTTGGCTTTGGCGATGTCAACACCTGTGTATTATTTAAAAAATTTAAAAACTAACATGACAAAAGAAGAAATTATTGCCCAGCTGAAAGTAATTGTAAAGCCGTACACCACCAATGCGGACGCTTATGAGACCCTTAATGAGAACACTGATTTTATCACGGATCTCAATATTAATTCGGCCAATCTCGTAGATATCATACTGGATATCGAAGAAAATTTTGGTTTAATTATTGACAATACCGATATGGAGCGCATGCTTAATGTAAAAGCGACAGTCGAGATTATAGCTACTAAACTTGCCGCAAAATGATTGGTAATGATGTGGTAAACCTTCCACAATCACGCATTGAAAGCAACTGGCAACGGAAGGGCTATTTAGATAAAATTTTCACTTCTGAAGAACAACAGCTTATCTCCACTGCTGCAACACCGGAAATCATGGTGTGGCTGCTTTGGAGCATGAAAGAGGCTGCTTATAAAATCTACAACCGACAAACCAAAATACGGGCATATATCCCCCAAAAGTTAGTTTGTAAAATAACAGTTCGAAATGATCATTTCATTTTGGGCCAGGTATCTTGTATGGATTCTATTTATTACACCAAAACCGTTATAACAGAAGATAATATCCATAGCATTGCTGTTACCCGTCAAAGTGATTTCGCTAATATATTTGAAGCTGAAAACAAAGAAATTAAGAAAGATGCCTTTGGTATACCCCACCTAATCACTGATAAAGGCAATCCAATTCAACCAGTTTCTATCAGTCATCATGGCGGTTTCGAAAAAGTCGTGATTCTAATGCCAATGCAAAATTATACACTTTGAGTACTACCATAGTTTTTGATGCTCATAAATAGTGTATCGGCAAAATAGCTTATCGTTTTCTATTCTATTTCAAAAAAACGACTCCCCTCTTTTTAAATCTCTTATTTAAAACTTCTGAAGCTGAAGTACATAAAACCGTTACTGCCGTCGATGGAGCTTACCAAACGCGTTAGTATACCAATATATTGACAAAGCTACTTCTACTAGATAATAAAAGATGGAATTTAGTAACTGTAACAATTAGCATATTCATTTGGAAAAAACAGGATCCGAAATAATAAACTAAAAACAGGCAAAACTACGTGATTTTTAAGACTAAACTTTATCTAACTTAGAACTGTACTATTTCAGCCAATTGCAAACTTTAATGAGTATAATTTTTTTGGATCCATCGCTTAAAACAAAAAATTATGAAAAACGCAATTTTACCCTTAATGCTGGCATTACTAATCCTCTTGACTTTTTCAAACAATGTATATTCTTAAAATCTTAATTTGGAATTAAGCCCCATTAATACATTGTTAAAACTGATTAAATTTTTGAAATAGTTCATACCTAAACAGGAATTTTTATTTTTTGAAGCAACTAAAGAAGCTGAAATTGTAAAAAATAGAACCTGTATTAAAATCAGTCTATGGAAATTGTGCAGAATAACAAAGCGATAGTGCTATTGTCAAAAACAAAATTCAAGCACGAAATTTAGCTTTTGCCCTCTATTTCCAAAATCATTACCTCTGCCACTGCCACTGTGCTTGAAGTTTCTTGCTAAAATACCATCCTTATCACTTTCAATTTATAACGTGACTATAGTAAAAACTATGGTCTAAGTATACCTTGGAAATAAATGGCAATCCTTTTTTAAACTAAAATTAAAACACTGATTAAAAGATACTTATCTTTTTATTTGTGTTTTTATTAACTCTTTTGAAACCAGAAAAAAAAGAATTGCGTAGATACTTATATAACTTTTAAATTATACCAAAATGAAAAAATCAAAATTAATACTAGGATTTGGGCTTGGGCTCTTAACAATTTCAGGATTGGTCCTAATTGCTGCGGATCATATAGATGCGCCTTCGGTAACTGGTGCTGCATCAGATATTACCGATGTATTCACTTTTCAAGGACAGGATACGAACAATTTGGTATTTGTTGTCAATACACAAGGGTTGTTATCTCCTAATAAAACAGCAGATGCCGCTTTTAATGAAAATGTGATGATCGAAATCAATATTGACAACAATGGAGACTATGTTGAAGATTTGGTTATTCAAGCCATAAAGCGTGGAAACACGATGTATTTCTTCGGACCTTATAAACCATCTGCAACTGGTACAAAAAGTAGTATTGATGTAAGTCAAAGTTCCGGACAAGTTGCTATTTCTGCTTACAAAGCTACACCAATAACATATTCTATAAATGGAATGAAATTTTTTGCGGGACCAAGAGACGATCCGTTTTTCTTTGACTTAGGTCAATTTCAGGCTATTTTAGGTGGAACTGCTACAGGATTTAACAATCCGGGAAGAGATACTTTTGCAGGAACGAATGTTTTGGCACTTGTAGTCGAAGTACCGAAAGCGAAATTGGGTGGAACAGGAACTTTGAATATTTGGTCTGAAACTAAGAAAAAACAATAAGAAATAAGTACTACTAAAAATATTAAAAAATAATATTATGAAAACAAATACACTAAAAATGATAACGTTAGCGATTTCAGTAGCCTTACTTTCTGCAAATTGTGACAATAATAATGATGACAATAGTGAACAACCGGCCAGTATTGACTTTTCCGGGACTTTTGTTCAACAAGATCAAATGGCGAGACCTGCTATAAACACTGTTTTTATTGCATCGGGACAGCCTAAAGATGATTTTAATGCTGCTATTCCATCAGCTATGGGAAGTAAGTATCAGTCTATTTTTCAATCGAGATTACTAGCGCTTAATCCCGCTTACAGCACAAATGCTTTGGGGCAAACTGCTGCAGCGTTTACCGGACTTTTGGCTACAGATGTTTTAAATGTTTCGACTACTAAAAAAACAACCTTTTTTGACGGAACAAACGTTTTAACGGGAAGAGCTTTGGCTGATGATGTTATTGATGTAGAACTGTTACTGATATTTGGTGGGTCTACCGGAGCTTCAAATCCACAATTAACATCAGATCACGTAGATGCAAATGATGTGGCATTTAGCACTTCATTTCCTTATTTGGCTGCTGCCTGGTAAAAAAATCAAAAATAGAGCAGCTTACAACGGCCTGCTCTATTTTTATCTTCATCAACAAACAATCAAACAATTATGAAAACTCTTAGTAAAATTCTGTCATTGTTATGCGTAGTACTACTAACAAGTTGTACTGGCAAATCCGATAATCAAATCACAAACGCAACTGATTATGAAAAATATTTACATTTAAATGATAATAAATCCCTTGATTTAGCGCATAAAGAAATTACTTTTTGGCAAAATAAGTTTGATGAAGCACCAAATCAAAGCCCATATTTAAGTCTAATTGCCTCTAATTATGCGGTACTTTTTGAATACACAGGAAAAATTGAAAATCTGTATAAAACAGAATCACTTCTGGAAGCGTCCAATCTGGCAACTCATTATGGTAGAGTTGGAACATTGCGCTCTTTGGCCAGAAATTATATTGCACAGCATCGTTTTAAAGAAGCATTAACCTTGGCTAATACTGCTTTTGCAATTGGCGAAGGCAAAAAAGAAACTCAAAAATTACTTTTTGATGTTCAAATGGAATTGGGTAACTATAAAGAAGCCTTAAGTAATCTGGATGCCATTAAAGACCTTAACGACTATGATTATCTAATACGCATTGCCAAATGGAATGACCATAATGGTGATTTACCTACTGCCATTCAATTTATGGAAAAGGCCAGAACAATTGCAGAAAAAGAAGATAATAAGACTCTACGAATCTGGTCCTACTCCAACTTAGGTGATTTCTACGGTCATGCAGGACGTATTCAGGACTCCTACAACAGCTACTTGAAGACCTTAGAGTTAGATCCTAATTATTCCTATGCACTAAAAGGAATTGCATGGATTGCTTTTTCACACGAAAAAAACACAGTTGAAGCTAAAAGAATAATAGCTTCCATTACCCAAAAACATAACACTCCCGATTTTTATTTACTAAAAGCTCAAATCGCACAATTCGAAGGAAATACAGCCGAAGAAAATAAAAACACAAAAGCTTATCTGACAATGTTGCAAACGCACGATTATGGTGCTATGTATAATAAATACAATGTTTTATTATTTGCAGATAAAAAAGAGACCGCTTCAAAAGCACTTGAAATTGCAAAAATAGAAGTCAATCATCGTCCAACACCTGATTCTTATGATTTATTGGCTTGGTCTTATTACAATACAGGTGATGCAAAAAAGGCTCTCGAAATTGCACAAAATCATGTGGTTGGAAAATCTTTTGAACCTAGAGTCCAATATCATTTGGCTACAATCTATAAAGCTAATAATTTTGCTCAAAAAATTAAGCCAATAAAAGAAGAGCTTCTTAAAAGCACTTACGAATTAGGGCCTAATATGGAAAGTAAAATTGCACAATTGTAAAAAAATCCCAATGAAAAAATTTCTGCTTGCTTTAATCGCCATAACTGGCTTGTATTCTCATGCCCAAACCATAAATGGTAAAATAACGGACCTGTTTGGAAACCCGATAGAGAACGCCTATGTCTTTAATACTACCACCGAAAGTCATTCGCATACCAACGAATTGGGTGTTTTTAGCATAGAAAAAACGGCTATTGGGAATGTTTTAAAAATTAGTGCATTGGGGTACAAAAAAAACAGCTATACAGTGACTAATGAAGCTATTTTGGTTGCGCTGGAAGAAGATAGTTTTCAATTATCAGAGGTGGTAATTCAGCCAAAACTATCGGCTATGAATGTAATATCAAAAATAGATTTAGAGACTACTCCTGTAAATTCTTCACAGGAAATATTGCGCAAAGTTCCGGGTTTATTTATTGGGCAACATGCCGGTGGAGGAAAAGCGGAGCAGCTTTTTTTAAGAGGTTTTGATATCGATCACGGTACGGATATTGCCATTTCTGTAGACGGAATGCCTGTAAATATGGTCTCACATGCTCACGGGCAAGGTTATGCCGACTTGCACTTTGTAATTCCGGAAACAGTTGACAAAATTGATTTTGGAAAAGGAACGTATTATGCCAACAAAGGAGATTTTGATACTGCAGGTTATGTCGATTTTAAAACAAAAGACAAACTTGATAATAGTGCTATTGGTCTCGAAATAGGACAATTTAATACTTTTAGAACTGTAGGTTTGTTCGATCTTCTTGGCAAACAGAAAAGACAAAGTGCCTATATTGCCACAGAATATATACTGACAGATGGTCCTTTTGATTCACCTCAAAATTTTAATCGTATAAACTTATTGGGGAAATATTCGGCAATTTTAGAAAACAACAGCTCCTTCTCTATTTTGGCTTCTCATTTTGCAAGCAAATGGGATGCCTCGGGGCAAATTCCGCAACGTTTAGTCGATGCTGGTCTAATCTCCAGATTTGGATCTGTTGACGATACGGAAGGTGGTAAAACTTCAAGAACAAATTTTAATGCCTCCTTTAGTAAACCAATTGACCAAAATACTTTCATTAAAACCAATGCTTTCTATAGCGTTTATAACTTTGAATTGTACTCCAATTTTACTTTTTTTCTCGAAGATCCTGTAAATGGGGATCAAATAAAACAAAAAGAAAATCGCTCTATATATGGTATTAATGCCGAGTTGAACAAAAAAGAAGATTTCGATACTTTCGATGTTTTATATCAAATTGGTGTTGGGGTTCGTGCTGATGCCACTACAGATACAGAACTTTCACATACGTTAAACAGAAGTACTGTTTTAAATCAAATTAAATTGGGAGATATTGATCAATCCAACTTGTTTGCCTACTTGAATACGGAATTGCATTTCGGGAAATTGATTGTAAATCCGGCACTTCGTATTGATTATTTCAAATTCAATTATCAGGATAAATTAGCTCCTGCCTATAAGACACAAACCGAAAATAAGGCTAAAATTTCTCCTAAACTAAATTTCATTTATTCTCAAAACAACAATTTGCAATTCTACTTAAAAACCGGAATGGGTTTTCACTCCAATGATGCTCGTGTAGTGGTACAAAATAGCGGAAAAGAGATCTTACCAACTGCAATTGGGGGTGATTTGGGTACTATTTGGAAGCCTTTCCCTAGATTAATTATCAACTCGGCGCTTTGGTATTTATACTTACAGCAAGAGTTTGTGTATGTGGGTGACGCAGGCGTTATTGAGCCTAGTGGAAAAACGCAACGTTTTGGTGGTGATTTAGGCATTCGATACCAATTGACAGATTACCTGTTTTTTGATTTCGATGCCAACTACACACATGCAAGAAGTATTGATGATCCTAAAGGAGAAAATTATATTCCGTTAGCGCCTGATTTTACTACAACGGGTGGAATTAGCTTTCAGAAATGGAATGGTTTTTCGGGAGGCATCCGATACCGTTACTTAGACAGCCGACCTGCAAATGAAGACAATTCGATCGTAGCCAAAGGATATTTCATTGCCGATGCCAATGTGAGTTATACGCATAAAAAAATAACGTTTGGTATTTCAATAGAGAATTTGTTTAATTCAGCATGGAATGAAACTCAGTTTGCCACTGAATCCAGATTGCAAAATGAGCCGGAAAGTGTAGAAGAAATCCACTTTACTCCGGGAACTCCCTTCTTTTTGAAAACAAAAATTACCTATGCCTTCTAACTTTACTTTAAATCAATTCAAGTTACTGGTTACTAATTAGTTGATCCTATTTAACGAAAGCACAAAAGGATTGATTTACCTCGTCCTTCAGCTCAATGTCATTAAATTTAAGAATTGCTTTAAAAAAAGTCTCACGCAGATCTTAGCAGAATCAAATAAAAAAATCCGCAAAATCTGCAAAATCTGCGTGAAAAAGCTCTTAACTTAATGACATTGTGCTTCAGCTGGAAGTAAATGATTAAGAGGTGAAGCACAGGCTTTAGCCGAAAGAACCGGGGTATAATTCGGCTAAAGCCATTAAATCTTGAACTACTTGTACTCCTCCAGCTGAATCAGGAGGTTATTCAAAAGGATACTTTTGTAAATATTTTAATTTTCGCTAGAAATTTAGATTATTATAATTCAGAAACGAGCTATAGGTAGTCTAATTTCAAACCTAAAAATAACTAGCCACTCAATTAATTAAAAAAAAACAGTTTTTAAACTCGGGCTTTAAGAATCACTTTTTTTTAGACACCTTCCTCTTGGCTCATCACCTTCATGAAGTACAATTTCGGAGTGCAGGAATTGTGCCGCATCGGCTGAATCTTTTACTTTGGTAGCACTACGTTCTAACATTTCGGCTTCGAACTCTGTAAGGACACTTTCTCTCACTCCTGCTTTTCGCCATTGAGATAAAGGTCTGCAACCTCTTGTAATCCCTCTCGCCAGACTAAGTGCATCCAATAAAGCTTGATTCGCACCTTGCCCTTTAAATGGACTCATTGGATGAGCTGCGTCACCAATTAATGTTACTTGTCCGGCTTTAGCCAACGTTTCGGAGTCGAGCAATTCGCGATCATATACAGGATAACCGGAAATTTGTGCTGCTTTAGTTGCCAATAAAATTTGAGGTATTGGACTGTGCCATTGCGTTCTGCGACATGCTTCTTCTTTAAGAGCTTGAGGTCCCTGAGCACTTAGCTCCTTCGCCTCTTCTTCGGACATTGGAAAACTAAGCTGCCACATCACTGAGTCTGACGCATAAGGCATCATATAAATTCGTTCATTGCCATTTGCGGTTTGAAATACAGTAGCGGAATCTAATAAAGAACTATTGAGATCTTCAAGAGCTTCCAAAGGACAAATACCCAATATTACAATACAGCCCAGGTAACGCAAAGGGCTGCTATCTTCCCCAATAAGTATCTTTCGTACTGAGCTACGAATGCCATCTGCTCCAACAACAAGATCTGCTTTAACATTTTTGATTTGGCCGTCAACTTGAAAGTTTAGAGTTACTTCGCCATCAGCTTGCTTAAAATCGAAAAGCTGATGTCCCCATTGTACCTTGTCCGGTCCGCCGAGTTGCTCTAACAGGGCTAAGCGTAAAGATTGCCTGGCGATATGCACATTGGTACGTTTTGTAAACGTATTTTCTTCGGTCTGCAACCACTTTCGTATGCCCCACTCTCCGATCACTTTTCCTGCTGTAGTATGCACCACATGTCTGGTAGAAATGACTCCCTCCTCTAAAGAAAAAATACCTAATCCTTCGATTGCTTTACTGGCTTGTTGCAAAGTGAGTCCGTAACCTTGAGAGCGCTCATCGAAACTGTTGTCACGTTCAAAAAGAGTGAATGGAATTCCGCGGTGCAAACAAGCTACTGCCAAAGCTACTCCACCGATGCCGCCACCAATAATTGCAACATGCGGGTAGTTTTCGGTATCGACTATTGGAGGCTCAGGAGAGCGAACTAATCCCGAGCCGTTACACTTTAAACAAAGGACCAAATGGGCTTTAGGACGTACCGGAGCTGTCCCCCCGCCATTTGATTTTTCAAAAAGATCTAGTTCTGACTGGTAGCGAAGTCGCACTTTTTTACTGAGTCTTTGGCTTTTTTTGCCACGTCCCTGACATTCCTGACAACTAGTCCAGTTTCCTTTTACATCTTCCACTTTTTTCACTTCCATTTTGGTTCACTTGATCATGACTTTCTTCGATAATAAAAAACTTAGTCGATATATTAACTAATTCTTTTTAAAAAGAGCGCAAATATAATCTTTTGGCTTCATAATCTTGTGCTGCCCTATTTTAATCCTTTAGGTTATCGGCAACAAACACCTGAAACCTTTTGATAATTCCTCACTTAATGAGAATACACCAAAACTGAATGTTATTAAGTTAGGATGTTTTTGCACGCGGATTCTGCGGATTAAGCGGGTTCTACGGATTTTTTTTATTTCATTACGCTAAAATCTGTGTGGTACTTTTTTTGATAATCCTTTACTTAGTGACTTTGGACTAAAGCGCAATGTTATTAAGTTAGGATGTTTTTGCACGCGGATTCTGCGGATTAAGCGGGTTTTACGGGTTTTTTTTATTTCATTACGCTAAAATTTGTGTGGGACTTCTTTTGGTAATCCTTTACTTAGTGACTTTGGGCTAGAACGCAATGTTATTAAGTTGACATGTTTTTTCACGCAGATTCTGCAGATTGTGCGGATTTTTTTTCAATCTGCTAAAATCTGCGTGAGACTTTTTTTGATAATCTTTTACTTAGTGACTTTGGACTAAAGCGAAATGTTATTAAGCTGACATGTTTTTTCACGCAGATTCTGCAGGTTGTGCGGATTTTTTGGTTTAATCTGCTAAATCTGCGTGAGACTTTACAACTTTCCTTTTTCTAGTCTATATTTATCTTTCCTTCCACTATTATTTTGGCATTGCTGATTACTTCAAGTTCAGTGTTGCTACTAATTTTTAGTTGCATAAAGCCTCCTCTTTTTGAAGTCTGATAGGCTCGCATTTCTGTTTTTCCTAAAATTTGACTCCAATATTTAGCCAAAACAGAATGAGAAGCACCCGTAACCGGATCTTCGTTGATACCGATCCAGGGACAAAAACATCTGGAATAGAAGTCATAATCAACATCTTCTGATTTTGCCGTTACCACGACTTCTTTTATAACATCTGAAGATTGGATTGCCTTTGCAAAATCGGGAGTAATGCTCTCTAAGGTTGTTTTGTCTGAAACTTCAATGATTAACATGTCTAACTCTTTTGCAAACTTTGTTGCAATCGGATTGTCAATACCAAACGCCTCATATAGTTCTTTATTTGGAGTATAGTCGATGGCATCGTACAAGGGAAATTTCATTTTTATATTTTCACCTTCGCTACCGGCATGTACTTTTAGATTGTGAAATGTGGTGAAATTTACAAAGGGTTTGTTTAAATGGTGTAAAACCAATTTCGCAGCTGCCAGTGTAGCGTGTCCGCAAAAATCGATCGCAACGGTTGGAGTAAAATATTGTATTGAATATTCTGTATCGCTAGTTTCGGATCTTCTCAGAAATGCGGTTTCCGATAAATTGAGTTCGCTGGCAATAGCTTGCATTGTTGCCGTACTAATCTCCTTTTCTACCAAACAAACTCCTGCAGGATTGCCTTTAAACGCTTGGTCTGTGAAGGCGTCAATTATAAATACTTTCATTATAAATCTTTCTATTTTTATGTTTCGGATCCCCGTAAAACTGCTGCGAAATTGATAAATTACTTCAAAAAACACTAAATACCATAAAACTAAGCGGTATTTACAGCAGTAGCTATAGTTCGCTAAAATAGAAAAGAAATTTAATTCTTCGGTATTAACTAATCCGAATTACAGACCACTGTTCCAACCATAGTGAGTTAGACATGGTTAGAATAACAACAGCGGAACCATTGTCAACACTATCCGAAGTGATTGCCAGCGCTTTGTTGTATTGTGCATGTTTTGGAATTATGATATAGTATGGACTATCATCAAATTTAAGGAATTTCCATCTTTGGTTGTCTCCTCCGTTTTTTTCATGAAGTATAACGGCAGCACCCGCTTCGTGACTGATACCGCTGACATCTAAAACTGAATTTGACGTATTCTCTGCTTTCAGATAAAAGAATCCGTCACCTTCACCGGTATCTATCAATCTCCAATGTTGGTTGGGCTGATCATTAGAATCGTGAACAATAATTGGTGTACCATTTGTACTAACATTCCCTCTCACATCTACACATTTATTAAGACTCAACCTTGTCCGAAGTTCAATAACGTCATTATGTCTTGGATAATTTCCGGGAATGAAATCAAATGGATTGCACGAAACAAGTCTGTTAATCAAATCGTTACCAAGAATCGAATTAGGAAAGTCCATTGCCATAATACCAAATCTTGTTTTTTGCTTGTCGTGTAAATAATTTGTAATAAGCGGATTAACAATACTCGCTATTCCGCTTGGTGAGTACTTAGAATAAAAAATATTGCCACTGGTACCGCTTGAAAAATTGATATAAATAGTATCTGAGCCGGGTGCTGCCAACTCCATTGTTGGTTGAACAAAATTATCGAACTTGCGTTGAACATTTTCTTTCCAATTATCAAATCGGTCTTGTACGTAGTACGAAATGCCATTGTTTTCGAACTTTTTGCTACCATCCTCCGGCCAATTATCATAAAGATTTAAACCAATATCCGGATTACCTGCAAGTCCAAATCGACGGATTAAAACAATCTTACCTCGCGTTTCATATAACTTTGGGATTTTGGTACCGGTATAAAATAAAAAGGGATATTTAGGAATATTATGCTGTGTGAGATCCTTATAAAAATTTTTGATTGTATCACTGGAGGGCTTTTTTTCTTCTATTTTCACAGACATAAAAATGGTTTCGCTGGGATTCTTAGCTAAAAACTCCTTACAATCTCTCAGTACTGTATCTGTAAAACTGAGATCCATATCTGCGATACCATGCCATACCCACAAACTTCCATCATATCTCCCCACTTTTTTTGATTTTAAGCGCATATCTAGAAACCGAATTCCGGTATTTAATTGCTCTGTGATCGTCATCGACTGGCATTTGGTTAAAAAACTAGAAGCATAAGCCGGATATGTTCCGCTGTCATGAGTTCCGGGAATGGTAAGATCATTCAATTTTTTATGATCCGGAATGTATCTCATCCATTTTTTATTAAAATCCGTCATAGCTGGTTGGTTTTATATGAAGCTTTATTCGGTTTTCAGAGAAGCAAAATTAAAGGAATTTCTCTGCGCGGATATCCGTATTTCTACTTGTATTTGTGCTTTTGACATTCAAAAAAAACAAATTTTTCAGAAAATCAAACATTTATAACAAATAGGACATTACGGCATAAATTTACGCAATATCTTCAAAAACAAGTATTTCTACTCGATACCAAAAGTCGGATTTTTCATAATATTGTACAACAATTTAAAGCAGTGGAGTCAGAACCCACTTAAAAAAACGAGGCGGATTCCGAAAAGCCTTATGAGTAGGAAAAACAAACAAACGAATTCATTATGGCAACTTATCCTTATTCGCAGGATGCACTGTTAGTTAACAGCATCAAAGCAACAACTGTAGTATCTATTGTATCAGGAATGCAAGTATCTGTTACTACTTTTACTTCACCAGCAGGAGATTTAGGTAAAATCACTCTTTCGCCTGTACAGCCAACAGCTACAAATGTTGAGTTTAAAGCAGGAGCACAAAAACTACAAATAGACCTTATTAGCTTTAGAGCACAATTCGGACTTGACAGCGGTCAGGTTACTTGTAGCGGACGTGCAACTGATCAAGACGGTAATAACGAGACTGCTTTTGCTAAACAAATTGCTACTTGGTCTTAATTAAAATATCAGGGTAATTTCCTGGGATAAAAGATTTAGAAAGTCCAAGAACAGCATATAAAAATCTAATTTTAACCTATAAATAACCTATTAAAAGTACTATTTATAAGTATGCCCCAATACTTCCTATATTGACATTACCCCAGGAAACTTCCTCAAATCACTCCTCAAAATTATGGCAACCTATCCTTATACTCAAGAGATAATGTTAACGAATAACATTAAATCAACCACTGTCGTTTCTATTGAAAATGGAATGGAAGTATCTGTTACCACTTTTTCTTCCTCATTAGGCGCAATGAACTCCGTACCTGGCTCCTCCTTAAAAGCATCTGATCCTCCAGTCGGAGCACTAGGATCTGTCACGCTTTCACCTGTTCAGTCAAAAGCCGTAGATATAAAATTTGTAGTGGGATCACTAAAAATTAACATAGAGCTAATCACTTTCAGAGCGCAATTCGCACTAGATACAGGTCAAGTTACCTGTCACGGATTTGTCTCAGATCTGCAGAATAATAATCGAATTTCTTTTGATAAAGTAATTGCTGCCTGGTCTTAATTAAAAACACCACGGTAATTCCCTGGGACAAAATAGAGTTATGAAATCAAAAACAGTATTCAGAAATCGAGCTTGTAATATAAATACGTTAATAAAAGTGCTGCTTATAAGTGCGTTTATGGCATTTCCTATAGCGACATTTGCTCAGGATCTCACTACGGTACCCTTGCAGGAAATAACGCCGCCTATTGTCGAATGTGGAACTTCCGGAGAGCGCTATTTTGGTGACTTGGCCATAGAGTACTCCATCGATTCAAAAGGTACTGTTGTAGTCTGTACTTTATATTTAGCTACCGTTTTGGTAGGCATACATTCTTTAACTGCGACTGATCCTATTTACCAATTCGATTTAAAATCCGGAGAAAGCACCACTAGCGGAAGTCTCAGCATTTTTCTGAATTTTTCACCATCACTTTCGACCCTCAAAGCAGATCTGACCTACACCGCTAAAGCCAACAACACCAGCTTTCCTTTTAAAGGTGATTTAGTAGGCTGGTATGTTTATGAGTAGAGATTGTAGATTGTAGATTTTAGATTGTAGATTTTAGATTGTAGATTTTAGATTGAAGATTTTAGATTGAAGATTTTAGATTGAAGATTCTGCAATTTGGAATTTGGAGTTTTCGTTTTTTAGAATTTAGATTTTTTGGAATTTGGAATTTCCATTTTTTGGAATTTAACATTAACCTTACTAAGTAGAATTTATGGCAACCTTACAATTCACAAATACTTCGTCAGGCAACACTTCGTTGTATCTGGCTGCAAAGGACACTAATTGGTTCGCTTATCTTTTGGCAAAAGGAGTGACAGGACCCGAAAGTGGCACAATAGGCCTGGACGAACTGTCCGCTTACAATGGTTATTTTTTATTTTCTTTGAATGCGCCAACTATTGACATTACAACGTTTGTAGGTAATGTATATACCTTTCTTGGTCCGTTGCAAACGTATCAGTCGGCATCGGTTGTTTGGTTTGAAAATCCTAATACAGCATTAACTGCCAGCAATACAACTCAACTGATTTTGACAGGAGGCACCAATGGAAACTATACTGTTCTAACGGGACTTAATTATAATTTTGGAAATAATTATGCTACCCTATTCATAAGTAATAACAGTGTTGCGCTGACTTTGGATACGACCAATAACAGTATGACCATATCCGGTGATAATTATACTTTCCTACCTAATACCCCCTCTTCTAAAAGTGAGATTATGGGCACTATCGAAATTCCATTAACAGGAGTTGGACAAGGACGCATCAGGTTTACCTATGGTTTATATTCCTCCTCTGATTTTAGAAATTTTAATCTCAGCAACCAATACAGCTTTAATAATAATGCCAACAATGGCCTCTTGACGAGAGTTACTTATTCTCTTTTACTAGATGGGAATTTGAACGACTTAGTAACCATGCAAGGCAGTATCTATCCTTGCGACTTATTAAACAAAACCGGAGTAAACACCTATTTTGCTTTTTTAGGACAAACCTATAATACGCATACCCAACTAAAAACAATTACCATACTGCCCTCCTATTATCTGACTAATTTTGGTTATCCCTTAACTTTAATCCCTTATTTTAATTTTATAAATCACGATACTTCTCTAAACTATCCGACAGCAAACAGTTCGCTGTTAGTATTTAGTGAACAAACTCCAGACGATCCAAATGCGGTTTGGTATATGGTTCCTCAGGGAGGCTTATCACTTACGCTCGACATATCATATCAGAAAAATATAGACACCAACAAACAGGTACAATTAATGTGTGGACTGGGTTCTACAGAAACCGTTAGTTTTACGCCACAGTTTATTGATATTAATAATGTAATTACAGGTACCGGGGACTGGCTTTTCTACCAGACCAACCAAAATGCATTTGCACCCCAGTTCCCTATTCAGACTACTCAAAATGTGGTTGGCAGCAATACCACTCAGGAATGGCTCGCTAACAAATATATAACAGCATGGAATGGTGTTGTATTGGCTAATACAGAAAATATACCGGTAGTATATCATGCACAACCTCAGGGATCACCGTTATTCGCACCGGATAAAGATTCTCATTCCCCTTTGTTTAGCCATCTTACCACGGGGTCTGGCGTATTGTCGGACGCAGCGGCTACTATATTTTTTCCTTTGGTACCTTATGGGGTCGCAACGGCAACGCCATCGGGGAAAGTTGATTTTTCATTGTTTGAAAAACAGATCCTTAACCCTACCAGAAAAGCTATTATTGCCAATGCAATGAGTACGCAAAATATCCCTCCTGCATCAGCCAGATTATTAAATTCCAGAGCAACTAACGACGGTATATCCTCTACCAGTCCGCAAGGATTTTATGTTAATGTAGACCCTGCAACCGGAAAATGGAACACTTTGCAACTGGCCAGTAATCAATTTTTAACCTCAAAAGGGGTGCTTTCAAAAATATTTGATTTACAGTTTACTCCGCCAAGTTCCGTACTCCAAACCGCTTTACAATCGAATCAGTTGTTTCTTGTCATTTCTTATAATGAAAAACTGAGTGACGGTACTTATGTGCTGGATAATTTTAGTAATGAAATGGAAATTACCGAATGGCCTTTTATCTTAAATGTACCTAAAGAACCAACCAATGGGAAGTATAAAAACGTCATCATTTTTAAATTCTGCAATGGAAAACTAACCGACAAAGTTCAGAATATTCAGGGATGGAACTCACCGGACACCTTTAACGATACAAGCAGTAACGGACTGCCCAACCTTAGTATGTGGTTACAACAATACATACAAAACGGGATGGATAAATACACCGTACAACACGATAATGACTACTATAACTTTTACAAAATAGCCACAGATCCCAATTGGCAAGGTGTAATTTCACTTGGCGTTGACATCAGTGTACAGGATTTCCCTAAAGAATTACAGGGGTTGTTGGCAGGTATTGATTTAGATAAATTTTATGCCCATCATTTTGGAATTGATATCAGTATCGTAAACAACGAGGCTGGCGTGGTAGCCATGAAACATTCCAGTTCGATGTTTGCCCTGATCGATTATGAAGATCCGACATTTGAAGGTTTTGGATCAGATCCGATAGTTTACAAAGGAAAAGCGCCTATAAATGGTGCTATTGATTATGACTTTGTGGTTTTACAATTAAAAATAGTCTTTACGAATAGTAAAATATACAATTACAACAGTTATTTGGCTTTAACCGTTAATAAATTGTTCGGAGAAAAAATTGACGCCGCCAACAGAGCCAATCTCATTATACTTACCGGAACCTACGAAAACAGCAATGGTGTACCTTCTTACACCTTTACCAATACAGCTGATAATCTTCTGAATCCGGTAAACAACAACATCATTACAGAGGTAGAAATTATAAAATCTGCCTTTGTCACGGTAGTTCCTCAAAACGATGAAACCAGTACTACGGTTAATGCTAAATTCTCTTTTTGGGGATTTATCAATTTTAACGATCTGTCGGGTTTTGATTTGTTTTCATTTGGATCCGAACCGGACAGTACAGTAAATAATTTCAGAGGATTATCCTACTCCAATATGTATGTAGATCTGACCTTTCAGTTGGAAACTCCTACTACAAAAACATTTGTATTTGACATTAGTCAGATGGCATTTGATGTGGGGCAAAGTACGCCACGAAAAGACAGTTTGTATTCCCATTTCCCTTTGCAATTGTCCGGTATTACCAATGGAGATGCGACCAACAGTCCAACTTCTCAAGGATATCTTAATGTAGCTATACCTTCTTTGCAACAACAGCAAAGTGTAAGTGGTCAATGGTTTGCTTTGGTGTTTAACCTTAATATGGGAACACTTGGGTCATTGGCAAGTTCGGCCGGGTTTACCTCTACTTTTATGATGGCTTGGTGTGTTGGTGCAGATGGTGCATGGGCAGGAGTAAAATTACCGGGTGTAAATCCGCAAGCTCCTTCCTTTAGTTTACAAGGCGTATTAAAATTAAATATTGGTTCTATACTGTTACAAAAAGCAACGGGTACTACAGAGACTGCCTATCTGATGAAAATAAATAATATTGCTTTAGAATTGTTCAGTTTATCCTTTCCTCCGGGAGGGAACATTTGTTTTATGCTATTTGGCAATCCAGCTGCCAATGCAAAACCTGAGAGTTTGGGCTGGTACGGATCATATGTAAAAAATTAAAGTATATGTTTGAAACATTAGCTGCCAAAGTTCTTAGTGTCGCAAATTCACACCAGGAACTAATCTCCGGAATAAACAAAGAAAATCTTGCGGCTTTTTTTGAAGCTCAAAATGAAATTCGTACTTATGTAACCAATACGAATGGATTTGGTCATCAGGTTTCGACTGTAAATATCATGTTGCGTTTAATTGGCTACGGCTTTAGTAAAGAAATGGTCTGTATTTACGATGATGGTGCTGCAGATTTACCTACGATACAAAAACTCGCCCTACTTTTGCCTGAAATTGTTTTAATAGGCACAGAGGTACCCAAGCCCATAAAAATTGGTGGGGCTACTATATCATTTCAACCTACATCCACTTACAAACCCGCCAACCAAATAGATTTTGGTATCACCGGAGGGTATGATGATGGGGCCAATTTGTCTACAAAGTATCTTACCAATTGTTTTATTGTACTACAACCTTTCCAATGGGGGAAAGCGGTTTATAACAACAGCATCCTGCGAGGTAGCACTACATTGCCCTTAGAAGATGTACAGGCTATTGGTCCTCGTTTTGGAGATAGGGGCTTTTACATGAGTGATCCGACATTAACGGATCAGCAATGGGACTTATACATGGATAATCCAAAGCTAGCCATTAGGTCGGAACAGGCTAATTATATCTATTCACTTGCAACCAATCAAAGTCCTAAATACAAAAATATAAACCTGTGTAGTGCTTACGGGATGAGTGATGCTTATAATGGTCTCACTACATTACCCACGACAGCCGCCAGTCTTCTTTTTAATTTGGCACTTTCAATGTTATACGTGCAAAAAAACGGTACAGGTACTCTCAAAACCCGAGCTGTATTGCTTGTACTTGCCAATGTTACTGATGACAGTTATAATGATTTAAAGAATTACTTTTTAGGTATAGATACTGATGGTGGTCCCTTTACCAATCCAAAACTACTGGCATTTCTTAAAGACTATAACGTTCCTCGCAACGCAAAAACAATTACTTCACTAGCAAATAACGCTCTGGTAAAAGCCATTGATGAGCTTCAAGATGGACAAGTTCTGGTTGTCAGCTTACCTGGTTTGCCTCCTCCGGTATTTAATCAAATGATGTATGCTTCTAATATACCTTTTGTATTTGAGGGAAAAAACACAGCCAACCTCGCTATTAACTTTGCCAACCCTTATTATTATTTAGCTAAAGCCGGCGCTGGAGTTGTATACCCAACCTTACCATTAAGCGCTGTAGAAACCGACCCTGACGCTAAAGCAATTCAGGCTATTGCCAATTCAATGCAGGAAAGACCTCAATCATGGCCACAAAATGATGATCCATCATCTCCGGTTAAAATGGGAGATTTTACCATACAAACAAAAGATGCTCAAAACGAATATTCGCAGTATTTTTTTAGAACGCAGCAATTTTACCATGATGAACTGAATGATAAATTATTGTTGAGTTTGTTTGTTTTTATAAATACCAATAACTAACAAGTGTAAAGATTAATCTGTACGTAATTAATACAAGTAATTCCGCAAAAAGATGACTGAAGATAAAACACCAACCCTGAAAACTTTATATCAGGAGATACAAGCAAACATAGAAAAGGGAAATGGAACATGTACTCTTGTCCCTGACGTATTAGATACTTCAGATACTATCGGTAAATTCTATTCAGATATAACCATCTCCGGAACACTTACCATAGATAAAGCTACTTTATCTCCTGCGGCTTGGGATGACAAGCTTACCTCTTTTACACTTTCCGGTGACACTACTTCTTTTGGAGTTGGTGATATGAGTGTTGCTATTATTTTTGCTACAGATGATGTTGGTTTGTATTCAAAATTAAATGCCATACTTTCAAATGGCACTTGGGCTATTAGCGGAATTGATTGGTTTTCAATTTCCAGTCCTTTTATAGGAGTGCAGGTCTATGATAATAATATGCCGGTGATTGGAGCAATGGGAGGAACAATTGCGGTGAGTTCTGCTGTTAATGTAGCCTTACAAATGGTCTATCCTATCGTCAATAATACCTGGTTGTTACAAGGAAACTTTAATACACCGTACCCAAGTATTTCTAATTTTTATCAATTGGTTGGAGGTGTTAATCTAACCGCTGCATTACCGCAACCTTTTAGTACCTTATCTACACTTGGCCTAAAATCTATTGACATTAGTTACAATTCATCCAAACCCATAGTAGAGTATATCGCCGTCAATATTAGTACGCCACCTGAGTATAAGTGGCAAATTTTGCCTGGTCTTGCGGTTTCTGCTATTGATATTAATTGTCTTGTTTTAGGTTTTGGTAAAACGGGTGGTATCACTACTGAGTTTACCTTTACAGGCAACTTTACGATAGGATCACCAGGGGCAAACAATGTATTGCTGACTGCACAAGCTCCCAATTTTAAAGCAAGTGTAGAATTAATAGATGGAACCATACAACTGGGTGATTTACTTACCATGTTTTGGACTGGGACCAAGATCAACCTTCAATCGGAAATAACCGTTTTGCAGGTTCAAATTGATCCAAATGCGAAGAACTACACCCTTAATTGCACTGTAGTAACCGACTGGGTTTTCTTTACCATAAGTAATCCAAATTTAAGTTTTACCATGACTGGTTTGGCTTTAGACATCAGCAGTCAGCAAGGTGAGACTACGGGAGAAATAAGCGGGCAATTCCATATAGGGCCAAATACACCGGACAGCGGTGTTGATCTGACCACGTTTGCTAAATACGATGGCGATGCGTGGACCTTTGGCGCCAGTACCGGAACCGATCAGGTTATCTCACTGGGAGACATTGCCGTTACCTTTTTGCAAGCCTTTGGTATGGGTTACGACACCATTCCTAGTTGGGTAAAAGATAATCTGCCAAGTATCAGTAATGTAAACTTTACCGATATTTTGCCGAATGATAAAGCGAAATCATCCACTTACAACGTAAAAGGAGATGTCGCCTGGCATTTACAATACAGTTCTTTTGATTTGAAACTGAGTGCTAATGTTGATATTACTTACACAGATGGCAAAACGTCAGGAACTATCACAGGAACCGCTGATGCCAAACAAATGCTTGGACTGACTTTTATAGTTGGTTATAAATTTGGTACAGCAGATACAGAAGTCTATTTAAAAATACCCGAATTTGCCAGTACCATTACCTATACAAGCGGTACAGAAAATGATATTATCGATATTAAATTTGATAAAATTTCATTGGGCGAAATTGTCAGCACTTTGGTTGGCACCTTCAGCCCGGGCTTCAGTTTGTCTTCACCATGGAGTATATTAAACAGCATCGATCTCTCTGATTTTGAATTTAAATACACCCGATACAAAACTTCGGCAAAAAGCACCATTGAAGCCAGTATACCGATAAAAGTAGACTTAGGCTTCATTAATATAAAAGCCCTTAAAATCACCAAAGACGATTCTATTGGCGGCAGTGGTGTTTACATCTTTATTGATGGTACTTTCTTAGGTCTTCCAATCTTACCCGATTCCCCATTACAAAAAGACGGAAAAGGAAGTGATGCTACCAAAATGCCGGCAGTACCGGGAATGGGTAGTGAGTTTTTTGATTTGAAATTACTCGCTATGGGGCAGCATGTTACGATGTATGATGTGCCAAGTCTCGACTCCGTAGACGCGGCTATTACAGCATTGGGAGCAGCATTCACCACCACATCAGACGAAAGTTCGACTGCTATACCGGTACCCGCTGCAAGTACTAAACCGGGTACGTTGATATTTGATCAGAACAGCAACTGGCTTATTGGAGCTGACTTTACGGTGGCTAAATTTTATCGTATCGCTGCGGTTTTTAATGACCCTAACATGTACGGATTGTTAGTTGGAGTGAGTAAAGACGCGGGAGCTTTTAAAAACCTTCAATTTGAAATTCTTTATAAAAAAATAAACGACTCGATCGGAATGTACCAGATTGATCTGCAATTGCCGGATCAATTCAGACATCTCGAATTTGGGGAAGTATCGATTACGCTTCCTATTATTGGAGTAAAAGTATACACCAATGGTAATTTTTATCTGGACTTTGGTTTCCCGGCCAGTATTACCGATTTCTCCCGCTCCTTCTCTGTGCAGGTATTCCCTTTTCTGGGATTCGGCGGATTCTATTTCGGTTATCTGAGCGGAGCTACATCGAGCAATGTACCGACTACTACTTGCGGGGTTTTCAATCCTGTTATTGAATTTGGTTTAGGACTCTCTTTAGGAGTTGGTAAAACGGTTGATTCAGGTATAATGAAGGCTGGTCTTTCGCTTACTGCTGTTGGTATTTTTCAGGGTGTATTAGGCTTTTTCAGTGCTAATACTTCTCGGGATACCCATGACGAAACCTATTATAAAATCACGGGAACTTTTGGTCTGACAGGACATATCTATGGTGAGATTAATTTTGCCATTATATCGGCCAGATTAGATATCATGGCCTATGCCTATATCACGATGGTAATTGAAAGTTACAAACCAATACCAATTACTTTTGAAGCAGGTGTTTCGGTAAAACTTACTGTTAAAATTAATTTAGGTTTATTCTCTATTAAAGTATCCTTACACTTTAGTGCTACGATCAGTGCCTCGTTTATCATTGGTAGCGACACCTCGTATAATGCGCCATGGATTAATTGTCCGATAAAAGGATCAAATGCTATAGCGGCACTAGACATGGGAAGCAGAAATGCGAGACTGTTAAGCCTGACCACAACGCCAATAGTACTGAAATGGCAACCAATTCAACCCGCCGCAAAAGTACCTTTGGATTTACTGTTCTTCCCGCAACTTACGGTATCGGGAGAAACAGGAGCTTCAGGACCACAATATGCTTCTATGCTTTATATCAATACAGATGTTAACAGCAACAGTCTTTCTTCGTTAACAGAAGGTGTATTATACTGGGCAATTAATGCTCTAATTGGTAATACAAGTGAAAATACCGGTCTGGATTGGTTAAAAGCACAAGAAATCACAGCGGATCAAATTGCTATCTTGCTTTGCTACTTTAATACAAGACCCAATAATGTGGCGCCATTCAATTATATAAATGCGGCGCATGACGATATACAGACTTTTTTCAGTACGTACTTCCAGTTAAATATACGTGCAGTTGATGCTACACAAAGCGGAAGTATGGATGCTGCAGTTTTCCCTGTAGTACCGGAGTTAACTCTGAATACAAATCTGAACGGTACTGCCGGTACCGCTGTAAATTTTGCTACCCAAAACATGACCGGTACTCAAAATTATATCAGTGACATAACAGTATTACTAGCTTCAGCCGGAGTAGATTACCAGTCCGGTATTACGGCAGAATATTATGATTCGACCGATTGCAGTAATGTAACCGATCCAACTTATGAAGAACAGCATAACCTTTCCTTCCCTACCTTTATCTTTACCGATTTTGTAGCATTATTGGCCAAACAAGCACTTCAGGCGGCCTCAGATTATCTGACTAAACAAGATACACTTAAAGGCAAAGTAAGTGATGTGGTTACCGCCGCAGTAGCTGATAGTGTACAAGGAATTGGAGGTATGGCGTCTCGTTTTATGCTTCATGGTTTGCGCTTACCGCAACCACCGGATGCAGCAAAAGGAATCACACAACCTTTGTATGTATTGACAGGTCAGCAGATTGCGATTCCGTCTACGTTGAAAGCGGGTGATCAATACTCGGTTTTATTGCAAAATCCAAATGTGGCCTGGATTACTATGGTATCCGGTACTAATAATACGCTTACCATAACGATTAATGACAGCGAGATTCAGCACATACATGATGTAGCAGCGATTACATTGTCGCCTACTCTTTCGTACGGACCAGCTGCACTTATCAACTATAATGATACGCCGCAAACTTTCTCATTGGGAGCTCCAGCGTTATGGCAATATCCGGGAGATTATTACAGTGGCGTAGACAACAAACCTTACTTATGGAAATTACCGTCTAACTTAACCACTATCTTTTCGGATGGAAAAGACTGGCTTTTTGATGTCAAAACATTGACTACAACCAATACAGGAACTACCAAGGCAAAAGTCAATAATTACACTTGGGGTACCGTTGTTAATTTTTCATTACAGAAAATTACAGCAGTCGACGGACAAGTAACGCCATTATCAAATAACATGTACAATCTGGTAGGTGCCGATGATGCAGGAACAGTTTATCTACAAGAACTGTTGACTTATCTCAATACACATGGTGATAAAGATGGAAGCAAAACCATACAGCAGATTCAGATATTGTATCAGCCTGATCCGACAACAAATTCAAACGGTGGTTATATATCGGATGCCAATGGTGGTTTTAAAACTGCTATCGTACAAGCCAACCTTTCAACAGAAACCAATCCGGCAGAAGCCTTTTTCAGTGCTGCTTTTGTCGAGGCTCCTGTGAGAGATTACAATACGCTAAACGGTGCCGGAGACTTTATTAAGCTTTTATGGGAATGCAGTATTGTTCGCAGTGGCGGCTTCTACTTCTATTACAATAACAGTGAAAATAAAGGATTACCTGATACCTTATTTGCTGGTAACGGAGTAGCGAATCTGGCATTGGTAGTTACTTACGACGATCTCATACTAAGTCCGTTTGTGAACAGTGTTGTTGTTGGAGATTCTATTGATACTTCCAATACTTCTGTTTATGTACAGTCACCCGATACCGCGCCAGCTGCACAACAATATACTACCCGTGTAGCCACTTTATTGCCGGGAACAGTCGGTTATGAAGTAACCCGCAAAAGCCCAGGGGATTATGTTCCGACACAACCGGTACCAACAATAGCAGAAGACAAAATCTATCTGGAAACGCAATTCAATCTGATCGGATTAACAGTTCCGGCCATACCGGCCTATATCAATCCAACGCCTGCAGGACCGGTAGACTCGATGGATGATGATGCCATTGCGAATACCAAAAACGGAACCCCTTCACCCAATATTGATGTTGAAGATTGGAACTACAATGCGGTGGTGCCTTACTACAAATACATCCAACCTGCAGGTACAGATCCGCTATATCCGAATCCGTATGCGGGCATAGGTACAACGGTACAAATGGTATTGAACTGGCAGGATATGTTTGGAAATGTGCCGCCTAACGGAACCACTCCGTTAAATGCATCAATGCAATTATTGTATGCCGATGCGATTATAGCGATAAGCCAGTGGCCATCTGTATCGGTATCGTACATTTTCAGTCCTGTAAACAGTAAACCTAACATCAACCTTAATTTTAATTTCAATACCGTTCGTTATGTAGGTGAAGGAGCGCAGAATAACGCTCAGATCGATATGATCACTTATATGAATATCTACTATCAGCTTAGTAGTAATGATATGGCTATTCATTACACTACAACCGTAGAAGATCAGGCCAATGCACAAGGAGTAATTACTTCAACAGATCATGTTATTACAACGACTGATTTATTGACTAATTTTATCAATCCGATTATTGTTTATTTAAAAGCAATCATTGCCGGACAACAGCCGGCTGCAGTGACAACGTATACAATAAATGCCGAAGTAACAACAAGCAACATCATAACGTTACCCGAAATTTCATTGGTTTCTACCAGTATAACGATGAAACGTATTGCTAATTTGGATCCTAATTTTGCAACTGTTGCAGGAGTGGCTTTATCCAATACCGTTATACAGCCTTCATCAGACAATGGTGTAAACAGTATGCTGGCACTTTCTTATTTTGCGGAACAATTTGAAGCCGCTTTTATCAATCAGCCTACTGCAGGCATAGTGCTTAAAGCCGCAACCGGAGCCAATTTAACCAAAGGAAACAGTGATACCACTGCAAATGCTCCTCTTTGGATGGTGCGTTTTGACAGCACAGGTGCCAATGGTCTTAAATTTGGTTTCAATAAAGAACAGGTCTACTACTTTGCTCCTATTCCGTTGGCAACCAGTTTACAGTCCTTCTCCGCTAAAATACAAACATACCAACAAGGTAAAGCGTATCCTGCTGATAGCGGTGTAACCAAAAATTACACGAGTATTGACATGGACAGCTGGGGCTTACAGTTCTTACAGGCTGTTGATAAATTCCTAAGTCCATCTTATTCGGTCCCTGCCTTTTTATTGACTGCAAGTGATGTCTTTGCCGGAGATCCTGATTATTTACAATTAATACTGGATGCCAAACAAAAACTGGCTGAAGCGATTGAAGGTACTATCGACTTTATTATTGAACCAACCGCAGGAAAAGGGCCTTCAAATATTGGTAATGCACAGGACAAATGGAAACAACAAATCCTGATACAATTAGCAAATGCTTACCGTTATATTGCTTCTGTACAAACAACTGCGAGTATAAATTCAGCCTATTCGGGTAGCGAGTATGCCAATTCAAACAATGTGCCACCGAAGGCTCCATACGTTCCTGCCCTATACGGAAAAATGTTAGGTCTGGATCCTACGACTGCCGGATCTGACACTGTTCTTAAGTCTACTGAGTACTCTTTGTCAACAGCCAAAGTACCGACCGCCAATGGAGACTCTTGGTTGACGTATATGTTTGAAGCCAAAGATGCCGCAGAAAGTCGTAGTTTCGCTTTTGGAGATATGGAGTACAGCGTAAGTCATTTGGAATTTGATATTACCGATATACCGGATTTAGATGATTATCTTGCTTCTTCCTGGTTGACTTTTATTATTCCGCTTGATGGAGATATCGATCACAAAGATAGTCCACTGGCAGGTATGACCGATGTTGGCGAAACCACAATACCGGTGCCATTGCGTGCCTATCCGACGCCACCGTCAATATCTGCGCAGAATTTTGATTATCCTGTGAACGAATCCAACCAACAAGAAGCCATAACGATACAAAACGCTCGTATTTGGGAGTACTATTACACGTATCAAAACCCATCTGCGGCACAGGATACCATAGTAACTGAAATTCAATTTAATGTTACTGATGAAAATCAGAGCTATTATGCCACTGCGAATACACCGAATCTGCCGTTATACCAAGCATTAGCTCAGTTTATTGATTCCTATCCGCAAATCAGTGCTGATTTTGATAATTATCTGGCACTTCTTACACCTGCAACTTTAGAAGCAACTTCACCTTTGGCAATCAATGCTCGTTATGCTATGCTGGCCTTTATAGCTATCGTAAATGAAGTAGCAGAGCAATGGTCACTAACCAATCAGGTCAATCCAAGAAACCAATTCTTGAAGGCAATGGTTGGTACTCCTGCACCTGCACCACCATTTACGTTGGCCTATACCATCACCGAAAGTCCTCAGGATGGAACGGATCATCTAATTGTCACTGTTGATTACAATAACCCACAATCTGCTGATGTCGAAATCAATGTCGGAATTAACGGTTATAGTATTGGATTGGTAGACGGCAAGAAAAATGAATTCCTTTATTACAAACTAAACGACTCCGGTGAGAAAGTTTATTTGATGTATGATGACCGAAACAACGATCCTTCAAGAACTGTTTTAATCAATGGTCTTGATATCTTAAGTGCGCAAAATGCCTGGAGCAGTGTCGCCGTAATCAGAAATGAAGAATTATTGCAAAATGAAGACGGAACATGGGAAACAACTAATCCGTTGTTTATCTATCAGACTCCGCAAGTGATGTTCTATAATAAACTGATTCCGTTCTTAAATGCCGATAACGCAATAGCTATTAATACCATCGGAACTACTACTTATCCGGTACAGCCAACGCGTACCTTTAATGTTCAGATGCTGGCGTTGTTCGATTCTTTAACAGAAAATATCAATGCTGCTGTTACGGAATTCACCATAAAAATGCAATGTGATTATACCTATGTCATTCCAACTACAACCTTCTCTGTAGACGTACCGGTTTTACTGGTTACTCCTACTACATTGACTGTTGCGGATCACGGAAAAGCTATCGCAGACATGATCACAGAAGGAATAAACACCTGGATGCTAAACAGTACTCCACAAAGTAATGCCGGAACATTTACGTTCATGTTAACAGCTTATTCGGTAACAGACAGTTATGTTCCAATATTACAGATTCCGTTTACATTGTCTTTAACAGATATTACACCACAGTAGACTTTTTTTACTATTCTTTTAAAAGCAAAAATCTCAAATATACTTTTGGGATTTTTGCTTTTTATGGAGTAATCAAAAAATGTTGTCCAACAACATAGAATTCCTTGCATACAATTAATTTTAATACCTGGAAATCTAGTCCAACGAACTATAATCATACAAGTATTTTTCATCCTTTTTAACTTCATTAATTCCTTCAATAAAAGTGTTGAATTACACCTCTTTCGAAGCACCAAAGCACAAATCATTTTCAAAATCCAGATCGCATCATTTCCCGTCTAACAAGCAACAAGCTGACGAATAAGTTCTTAATAATTTTGCTTCATAGCATTTTTAAAATATATTTGCAAATCACATACGTTAATTCAATCTAAATAAATATAAAAATGAATGTTAAAAAATTAATTTTACTTGGATCTTTTTCGGCTTTAATGCTTACAGCCGTTTCTTGCTCAAACGATGACGATAACAAACCGCAAGAACAAGGCATCGCTCCTTACACGGTACCGGCAACCTACACTTTTACAAGAGAAGGTGCTACATCTGTTGATTATTCAGGACAAACAACTCGTTTAGTAATGCTTGATGAATTGGGTAATTATATCAAAAATGCCGGAACTAACGGAACTGTTGCCGACAAAGCCTTTTTATCTGATATGTATTCTAACAAGAATGCACGTTTCACCGGAGCAGGATTAAATGCATCCGGAAAACAATTAAAAGACAAAACAGCCGCGTCTAAAGATTATTTTGTACTAAACCAAGGTGGTGGTACAAGTGCCGAGCAGGTTGCTGTACGTGAAGTATTTGAAAATTCATTTGCAGATGCTCAGGCTGGAACACAAGGTACTACTGCAGCGCCGGGTGTTGCGGGAGTTTATCTGGACGGAACGAGTAAAAGAGTATTTGCTGCAAACGGTATGGAGCCACAACAACTTTTATTGAAAGGTTTGATGGGAGCTTGTCTTTTGGATCAGATTCTGAACAACTATTTGAGTACAAACAAACTGGATGAGGCTTCAAATAAAGACAACAATACTAAAAAAGTATTAGAAGCCGGAACTAAGTACACTACAATGGAACATGCGTGGGATGAGGCTTACGGATACATTTACGGTACTGACAATCTAACTGTTACGCCTAATGTTTTTAAATACTGGAGCTCTTATATCAATCAGGTAAATGCTGATGCTGATTTCAACAAAACAAAAGCGGCTATTGAGTTGGCTTTCAGAACCGGTAGAGCTGCCATTATCGCCAATGACTATGCCGTTCGTGATGCGCAGATTACCATTATTAAAACCAACTTATCGATAGTTCCTGCTGTACGTGCAGTTTACTACCTTCAGGACGGAAAAGCAAAATTAACTGCAGGAGACCAAGGAGCAAAAGCATTACACTCTTTATCTGAAGGTTACGGATTTATCATGAGTTTGCGTTATACAAACAAACCGGGTACAAACAGTCCTTACTTTACTAAAGCTGAAGTGGATGCCATGTTGGCTAAATTATTAAGCGGTACAAACGGTTTATGGGATATTGACGGACTATCTCCAAAACTAGATGAGATTTCTACTCAAATTGCAACAAAATTTGGTTTTACTGTAGCGCAAGCTTCAAAAGTAAACTAATTTTACATAAATTTGACTCTCAATAAAATAGCTTTTATATTGAAAATTTACGATTATGAAAAAAATAGTTTTAATTCTAGGTCTTATTGTTGGTATTTATGCCTGTTCTTCAAGTAATGATAATAAGGATACCGGAGGAGAGAGTAACTTCGACAGGACAGCAATGTTGACCAATTGGGCCGACAATATCATCATCCCGAGCTACACCAACTATCAAACAAAAGTAGCCACATTGCAGACCGCAGCTGCTGCTTTTAATACCACTCCAAATGATGCAAACCTAAAAATAGTTCGTGCCGCATGGCTTGATGCCTACAAAGCATTTCAGTATACTGCTATTTATAATTTTGGTAAAGCGCTTGATATTAATTTTAATGCCATGAGCAATACCTACCCTGCAGATGTCAATGGTATCAATGCCAATATCACGGGAACCTATAACCTTGATTTACTTTCGCAGTATAGCAGACAGGGTTTTCCGGGTTTAGATTATCTGTTGAATGGTCTGGCTAGCGATGATGCCGGTATTCTTGTTTTTTATACCACTAATGCAAATGCAGCCAAGTATAAAACCTACCTAGCTGCGGTTATTACTAAATTAAAACAAAATAGTGATGCCGTTCTTAGCGACTGGAAATCCGGGTATCGTGAAGCTTACATCAAAAGTAACGGAACTTCAGTAGGATCCTCTGTAGCGGAAACTACCAATAATTTTGTAAAGAATTTTGAGAAAGATGTGAGAACCGGAAAACTGGGTATTCCTGCCGGGAAATTCTCCAATGGAACAACTTTCCCTGAAAAAGTAGAAGCTTATTACAAAAATGATGTTTCGAAAGACTTATTGAATATTGGTGTAAAAGCATCACAAGATTTTTTCAACGGAAAATATTTTGCATCTGAAACCACAGGTCCATCACTAAAATCGTATTTGGATTTTGTGAATGCCACACGTGATGGAAAAAAACTAAGTGATATCATCAACACACAGTTTGCTACTATTTATACAACCAATCAGGCGCTAAGCAATAGTTTATCTCAACAGGTTATAAATGACAATACAAAAATGCTAACCTCTTATGATGCTTTGCAAAAAAATGTAATCTACACCAAATTAGATATGATGCAGGCATTGAATATTACAATTGATTATGTAGATGGTGATGGAGATTAATTATGACTCATTATATCCAAAACTATATTAATAAAACAACTCAGGCCACAACGCTAGCTTTTTTCAGGCTAGCGTTTGGTTTAATGATGCTTCTTAGTTTGTTCCGGTTTATGAGTTATGGCTGGGTCGAAAAATTTTATATCGAGCCTCTTTTTCACTTCACCTATTACGGATTTGAGTGGATAAAACCTTTCGGTGCATTAACTTACCTTCTTTTTATCAGCGCTCTGATCTCTGCTGTCTTTGTGGCTGTAGGCTTTTTATACCGCTTCTCAGCGATCGTTTTCTTTCTAAGCTTTACCTATATCGAATTGATGGATAAGACCACGTATCTTAATCATTACTATTTTATTTCGATCATTAGCTTCGTTTTGATTTTTTTGCCCGCAAATGCAACTTTTTCACTAGATGCTTTTAGGAATTCTAAGTTGGCTTTTGAGAAAATTCCACGTTGGAACACTGATATTTTAAAGCTGTTATTGGCCATAGTTTATTTCTATGCGGGTTTAGCCAAACTCAATTCAGATTGGCTCTTTCAGGCTATGCCGTTAAAAATTTGGCTGCCAACCAATCATAATTTGCCTCTGATTGGCGGTTTTTTAAATCAGAATTGGGTGCATTTTACTTTTAGCTGGACCGGGATGTTATACGATCTCACCATTCCGTTTTTATTAGTGTTCAGACGCACACGCCTTTTTGCTTTTATTTTGGTCGTTGTCTTTCATATTTTAACCAAAATTTTGTTTCCAATTGGTGTATTTCCTTATGTAATGATCATCAGTTCCCTCCTCTTTTTTGAAAGTAGTTTTCACAAAAGAGTTCTGGTTTTTATAAGCCGATTTTTCAAACTAGATTGTACTATTTTTGACAATGGCAAAGAAAAAAAACCGACATTCTCTATTCTCTATAAAACAAAACTGGCATTACTCACAATCTTTCTGGTTTTTCAATTGACATTCCCTTTCCGTTATCTTTTTTATCCCGGAGAACTATTCTGGACTGAGGAAGGATTTCGCTTCTCCTGGCGCGTTATGCTAATGGAAAAAGCCGGTTATACACAATTTACCGTAACCGACAGTCTTACAAAAAAGACAATCCAGATAAATAACCGTCATTTCTTGACGACTTTTCAGGAAAAACAAATGGCATTCCAACCCGATTTTATACTCGAGTATGCCCATTTTCTACATGATTATTATCAAAAACAAGGTATTGTCAATCCCGAAGTCAGAGTGGACAGTTATGTTGCTCTCAACGGAAGATTAAGCAAACAATACATTGATCCCAATATCGATCTCGCAAAAGAATATGAATCATTCCATCGTAAAACATGGATCTTACCTTTCAACGATGAAATTAAAGGACTTTAACCTTATTATAGTACTGCTTTTTACGATTAGTAGTTTTGCACAAACACAAATAGCAGGAACAGTAACAGATCAAAATGGTGAGAAATTGCCTTATGTCGAAGTATTTACAACTGTTGGCACACAAAAAGTATATACCGACAAGCAAGGGCATTTTTCCCTGACAGTTCCAAATCCCGGAGATTACACGCTTTTATTTTACAAGGAAAACTATGCTGCTTTGGACGAACCTTTTACCGCACCAACTACGACAGTTAAAATTGTACTTCATAAAATGACCAATCTTTCAGAAGTAGTCATACAAAAAGAAAGAGATAAAGTTTTTGCCCTACGCAAACTAAAAGACGTTGAAGGGACAGCCATCTACGCCGGAAAAAAAACAGAAGTAATTTCTTTGGATAAAATAACCGCAAACAAAGCGGCCAACAACCCTCGTCAGATCTATGCACAGGTTGTAGGTCTTACGATTAATGAAAGCTCAGATGGAGGTCTGCAATTAAGTATTGGGGGGCGTGGACTAGATCCCAACAGAACGGCGAACTTTAATACCCGCCAAAACGATTACGACATTAGCGCGGATGTACTGGGGTATCCGGAGAGTTATTATGCAACTCCTACCGAAGCACTGGAAGAAATTCAGATTGTGCGTGGTGCCGCCTCTTTACAATACGGAACTCAATTTGGAGGACTCGTGAATTTTGTAATAAAAAGTCCAACTAAAAAGCCATTTGAATTTGTGACCCGAAACACCATTGGCTCTTATGGTTTGTTTACTAATTTTACAAGTCTGAGCGGAACAAATGGAAAATTCAGCTATTATACTTTTTACAACTACAAACAAGGGGATAGTTTTAGACCGAACTCCGGATTTGACAGTAAAAACTTCTTTGCTAATTTAAACTATCAGTTTACCGAAAATACTTCCTTACATTTTGACTACACCTATTTTACTTACCTCGCACAGCAGGCAGGCGGATTAACAGATAAAATGTTTAATGAAGACCCTACTCAAAGTAACAGAGCCCGAAATTGGTTCGGTGTCAACTGGAACTTATTTGCGCTGCGCTTCAAACATCATTTTAACCATGATGCCGACTTCTCTTTACAGTTATTTGGTCTGGATGCCAGTAGAAAAACGGTAGGATTCCGCCCAAACCGCATTTCAACGAATGATAAGGAAGGAACGGTTCGGGATTTAATTAAGGGAGATTTTGTGAATTGGGGTACAGAAGTCAGATATCTTCAAAAATATCAAATAAAAGGAAATACAAGTACTTTTTTAATTGGAGCCAAATACTATCAATCTAATAATACCGGAATTCAAGGTCCGGGCAGCTCCGGTAGCGACGCCAATTTTAATCTGGCAACAGGTGAATTTCCACTTTATCCAAACCAATCCGATTATCGTTTTCCGAATCTAAACTATTCCTTATTCGGAGAAAATATCTTTAGAATTTCACCAAGTTTTTCTATTACACCAGGCTTTAGAATAGAAAAAATAAAAACAAAAGCGGTCGGTTCCTTCCGAAGAATAAATCTTGATCTTGCCGGAAATGTTCTTTTAGATGAGACCAAGTACGAAGACAATGTAAAAGACAGGAATTTTGTTTTGTTTGGTGTTGGCTTGAGTTACAAACCACAAAACGGTATTGAATTCTATGGTAATATATCACAGAACTATCGTTCAATTACTTTTAATGATATTAGAACCGTTAATGCAGGTCAGTACATATCTCCTGATATTTCGGACGAAAAAGGATTTACTTCAGATATTGGTATTCGTGGTAAGTATAAAAACATACTTAATTTTGACTCTAGTATTTATGGTTTGTACTATAATGATAAAATTGGGGAATATCCTGCCGAAATAGGTGGTGCGTATGTGCGCGTCCGTGACAATATTGGAACTGCCTTTACCTATGGTTTTGAAACTATGGCTGATTGGAATTTAACCAATACCTTCCTAAACGAAAATCCAAATTGGTCATGGAATCTTTTTGCCAATGTAGCTGTAACAAATTCAAAATACCTAAAGTCAGAAGTACCTGGGGTTGAAGGTAATTCGGTAGAATTTGTGCCGCTTTTTAATATTAAAAGTGGTAGCGGGATTGGATATAAAAACTTCATGTCCAGTATCCAAATCACTTATGTTACTTCGCAATATACAGATGCGGAAAATTTAAAAACAGGAGAGAATAATATCGGTGATGGTATTACGGGTCAGATACCTGCTTATTTTGTTGCAGATTTCTCCAGTTCTTATAAATGGAGAAACTGGAAATTGGAAGCGGGAATTACGAATTTTACAGACAGTAAATATTTTACGCGTCGTGCTACAGGTTATCCCGGCCCCGGAATTATCCCTTCTGACACAAGGACGTTTTATACTACTTTAGAATTTAAATTTTAAATTTTAAACCGTTGGCGCGCTTATTTTTAACACATAGAGACATAGTTCACAAAGCTTAAAAAAAGGCGTTACACTTAAAATAAATCACATAAGCTATGTGTAAAAATTATGATTCTCTTTAAACATGTCAAATTGCAAATCAAAATCTATGTTTCTATGTGTTAAAGAAAATTTCATAACCAATTGGTGCGCTTATCTTTAACACATAGAGACATCGTTCACAAAGCTTAAAAAGGCGTTACACTTAGAAAAAATCACATAAGCTATGTGTAAAAATTATGATTCCCTTTAAACACATCAAATTGTAAATCAAAATCTATGTTTCTATGTGTTAAAGAAAATTTCATAACCAATTGGCGCGATTATCTTTAACACATAGAAACATAGTCCACAAAGCTTAAAAAGGCGTTACACTTAAAATAAATCACATAAGCTATGTGTAAAAATTATGATTCTCTTTAAACATGTCAAATTGCAAATCAAAATCTATGTTTCTATGTGTTAAAAGAAAATTTTATAACCAATTAGCGTAATATTTTTGACACATAGAAACATAGCATCCAATACCTCTCAATAGAATCGGTAACTAAAAAAACATCCGCAGAATCAATTGATCTTGCGGATGTTTTTTTATAATGAATTAATAAAGGCCAACAGATTTTCTCTTTCTGAAGCACTTAATTTCTTGTACTTCTCTTTGGCCTTCTGGCCTTCTCCACCGTGCCATAAAATAGCTTCTTCTACGTTTCTGGCTCTTCCGTCATGCAGTAAATTGGTATGACCGTTTACAATTTTAATCAATCCAATTCCCCATAAAGCAGGAGTCTTCCATTCGGATCCCGATGCTTTAAAATCGGTTGCATTATCTGCTAAACCAGCTCCCATATCGTGCAATAAAAGATCGGTATAAGGACGAATCGTCTGATTGCGTAAAATAGTTATAGGATGTGTGGTACCGGTTTGAATTTTTGGAATATGACAACTTGTACACCCAATAGTTTCAAAAGTTTTCTTGCCTTTTAATACGTTTTGATCGGTATAATTCCTTCTTGCCGGAACCGCCAAAGTACTGGAATACATCGCCATTCGGTCTAAATTAATCTCTGTAATTTCAGGCATTCCACCGTTTGGAATTGTTGTTAAATCAACTCCTTTTGGTCCACTTTCGTACGGAAATAAACTCGAGGTAATTCCCATATCACCCGATAAAGCAGCAGCTACCTGTTGTTTTACATTGGGCTGATTGGCTTTCCATCCAAATCGTCCTAATTTGCTTGAATTGCTGGCGAAATCATATACATAATTGGGTTTTCCGGAAATTCCATCACCGTTCGTATCATTTTCATCGGCAAAACCTAAAATTGTACTTTCAGAAATCGCTTCAAGCAATCCTAAACCAATTATTTGATTGGCAATTCTGGGTGAAATTTGAACAGTAGCTAATGGACCATATCCTAAATTGGTAATGGTGTAAATCGGCTTTTGCAACGTCACTAAAGTCCCATCGTCTAAAGTCTCTTTTATGGGTTGATAGCTAATGGTAAACTGACCTTCTGCTGTTTGACCTAAAATAGCGTGGTCCTGCAATTGCGAACCGTAAACCGGGTCAGGAAAACCAATTCCGTTAGTATCTTGCCCTGCCACTGAAATGCGGAAAAGCAATCCGGCTCTGTCTTCCCCATCAAACAAGGGAGGTCTGCCGCGTCCATCTTTAAAATGGCAACTTGAACAGGAATGGGCATTAAAAAAAGGACCTAAACCGTCACGAGCAGTAGTAGAAGAAGGTGCGGTAACCCAGCTTTGTCTGAAAAATGAATTTCCGACACCAAAATCTGTTTGTTGGTCAAAAGTAAGTGTAGGCATGAAAAAACCAAAGGCCTCCTCACTGGTATTAAAAACGGTTGCTTCACCACCAGAAAACTGCTCACCATCTTCAGCCGTTAAAGGAATATAACTTTCTTCATTATTGTTATCATTATCACTACAACTAAAAAGTGCAATACAAACAATAACAAACCAATACGCTTTAAAATTCTTCATCTTTATTTACAGAAAAAGTGTTCTGCAAAGGAACACTTTTTGTTTTAATTAATCATTAAAATTGATTATCCGTTAACGATAATACCAATTTTTACAGCACCAGCCAATAAATTAGCTCCTAAATTTTGCAATTGTTGCGCAGCAGATTTTACTTTTGCACCTTCTACAGATGTTGGTCCTCCCGAGATCGCTAAATCAAACGGAATCAAAATAGCACCCACTTTTGTAGTTGATGCAGCTATTGCCGTTGCAGTATCATCATAAACTTTACTATCCGCTTGTTTGACTAAATCTTCTAAAGACGGGCCGTCAATAACTCCGTATTTACCTTGATATACATTGATAACGCCTTGCATATTCAGAACAATATCTCGGTGTGTATTATCACTGAAACAAGAATGTTCGTCTTCCTGACTTGCATTTTCTACCGCTGTAATCATACGTTCCACAGGTAATTCAGTAAGAACTAAAGTTGTAATTCCAAGGTAAATATTTTTTATAGCTGTATCTTCCGATAAAGCCAAAAACTTAACTCTGTATACACCTCCTACTTTCCACTGTTGTACTAAATAATCCAGATTATCAGTTAGCAAATCAGCACAAAATTTCAAATAATCAGCTCTGCGACCTTGGTTAGCAGCTGTTCCTCCAGCACCCGTTACATAATCTGTATAAGGTCTTTGTCCTGGCAAATTGGCTGATGGTAGTGTTAAATCTTGTCCCCATAATAAGAACTCGATAGCATGATATCCAACACTTACATTTAATTCGTCTTCATCTAAAGCATTTTCATCAGCTAAAACTTTTTTCGATAAAACCGGGAAATCAGTTGTATTATTAATGATTCCTGAAGCTGGAGTTCCGTCCACATAATCAATAAAGTTTTCATCTAAAGGCCATGAGTTCAAAAGTCCTTCCGGTCCATTATCATCATCAATTGGTCCGTTTGCAAAACGAAATGCTTCTGTAGTCCCGTAACTCTCTCTTGAAGTTTTCCATGCTGTTTTTGCAGCTGTAAAATTGGCAGCTGTCGGAGTAGTTGTAAAAGTGGTAATCGCTGTTTCTAAAAGTACCGCATCATCATATGCTTTTTTGTAATTGGCATATACGATATCTGCATAATTTGCAATCACCTGTTTTTTTGTAACAGCAGTTGGAGTATTAGTATCGTTATTCTCCTTTTTATCATCATTGCTACACGCAAAAAAAGTTAATCCGGCCAATAAACCAAGAGCAACTTTAGGGTATACATTTTTCATTTGTTTTTATTTAGAATAGTTAAAGTTAAACAAATGTAAAAATAATTTTTAATATAAGCGAGTGGCCAACACTTTCTTAAAACAGCTTATTATCAAACTTTTACAAAAAAGCAACACAATTCGGAAGCTAAACTTCTAATCTTGTTCTAATTATATTCTAATGTTATTTTAATGTTGTTCTGATTTTACTCTGATAAATATTTAAAAAATCCTCGTAAGTATAAATCGTACAATCCTTTAAGATTCCATAAAATCGATATACTCTGCCCTAAACATACTGTCAAAAAAAGTAGTTAGATTTTCTGCTTTCCCATGTAACATCCAGGTTAAATGTATTTTTTCGCCATCGCGAACCTGACGTACCAGTTTGTATTTAATTTTAAGCGCTTTCATTTCTGATTCACAAAGCGCAAGAGCATTCGATTCTCTATTACTGCGAATATAAAAGCTACGCGATTGATTAAGGCGGTCTATTCGTTTTTGCAAAGAAGGCAATACGGCCAGTATAAATAAAATAGACAAACTTGCACAAGCTGAGGCAAAATAGTAGCCTGCTCCTATTCCCATTCCCACAGCAGCTACAGTCCAAATGGTGGCTGCGGTAGTGATTCCGCTAATGCGATTGTTTCCGCGAAAGATCACTCCTGCCCCTAAAAATCCAATACCGGTCACGATATTTGATGCGATGCGATCGGGGTTTCCTGAACCTCCAATAGCAATTGACATGATGGTGAAAAAACAGGCTCCAAACGAAATCATAATCGTTGTGCGAAATCCAGCCACTTTACCGTGATACTCCCGTTCAGCGCCTACAAGTCCACCCCATAACAGAGCGAGAAAAAAGCGAATTAAAATCTCAATATCAAAAATCATTTTTTATCTTTTAGTGGTAAATAATTAAAAAATGTATTTCACAAGGGGCACAACCAAGATCGATTCTAATTGTTAATCATCGGATCTAAATCGGCATCTTTATTACGTAAATCCAGACCGCCTTCGTAAACTGATTTCAGGTTACACAAGTAAAAATGCCAACCATTTGAACAGCCTAATCTGACAAATTTCTTAGAAGAATCATCCGTTGGAATGTTGTGTTGTTTTAATTCGACTATGGTATAGCCGTTAAATTCACTCAAATTAACATCTACCAAACACGTTCCTTCAAAAGTAAATTGCAATTGGTCTTTTCCATTAGCTGATTTTAGGGTTCCTTTCATATTATCATCATAAAGATACCACAACCATTCGTACCCGTTTCCTTGAGAAGCATTGTTGTTTTTATCTATCGTTTCATCAGCTGTATTAAAAAAATCAGCTTCTTTGAGAAACCATTTTTCCAGTTCACCGGACTTTGTCCAAGCATTATAAATCGTAGCGAGATCAGCCTTGATCGCAATTTTTTTTGTAAAGGATGTCCAATCAAAATTTTCCATATCTAAAAATAGTTTTAGTTTACTTAATATTTTTTTTTCCGCTTTTATAAAACAATACTTAAAACTCCATGTATAAAAATCTTAACGCTACTAAGATTTAAAACTTATATGTGCATATATCAAATAGTTGTCTTACAAAATATAAATTAAAAATAAAGTTTTTTATTGAAATACAGGCATGGTGTAATTTGAAAAATATAAATCTTTTGCCACCAATTTCACGAATTGGCACCAATTATTTTTTTGCCGCACATTTGCTTCGCCAGCTCGAGTCACAGATTAAAAGGATTTTTTTACTGTTTGCTGATTTATCTTCAGAACAGGAGAATGTCAAGAGTTATCAAAAAGGTCTCACGCAGATTTTAGCGGAATGACATAAAAAATCCGCAAAATCTGCAAAATCTGCGTGAAAAAGTATCTCAACTAAATGACATTGTCTTTTAGCTTGAGGAATATAGTTAAGATCAAACATCAAGTCACTGTATACAAAATATACCGTGCTTCTTTCGGCTAAAGCCAACTACATACCTATAAATCGTTTACCTCCAGCTAAAGCAGGAGGCAATTCAAATTGTAACAAATTAGAAGAAAATAATGAACTGGTCACTTGGATTAATTATACTATTCGATTTCAATCCTCATGATAGGATTGATTAGAGTCAAATCCATTTAATCTGTAAAATCTGTGGCAAAAAAAAAAAGCCAAAGATGTTTACTAATTCTCAAATGCAATCTGAGAATTGTTTAAAAACAAAAAACCATTTCAAAATAAAATCTTGAAATGGTTTTTGCTATAAAAACGATGTGTTTCTTAGTTCACACGTTTTACAGAAAGTTTGTCTAAGCAGAAATAAGCTGCTGTATTCATTCCGTACACTAAATCAGAGTCAGTTGAAGCCATTTGGAAAACAAGGTATTTAACATTCCCTAAACTTTGAAGGTCTGATGTGCTTACATTGATCCAACCTGTTGGCATTACTAAAGATCCTCCTGTATAATCAGCTAATGAGCGTACGATTGGGCTTGTCACCACTCCGCTTGCATTAACTCCATAAATTAACAATTCAAAATGATCTCCTGATGCAAAAGCTCTTGCGAAACCATCTCCGTACAGACAACCGTAGTAAGGCCATGGGTGCATGTTTACTTTTAATCCTTTCACCTGGTACGATGCTGTGTTACCAATTTTAATCCAGTTAGAGAAATTAGCTTCGCTAAAAGTAGTACCTGCCGGATTTTTAGGATCTGTATAACTAGACCAGTACGCTAAAATAAAAGGATCCCCTGTTGTTCCCGGAGTTCCTGCAGCAATTGTACCAGCAGTTCCAGAACCACTTCCTGCCATAGTTCCCCATTGATTCGCTACCCATCCGTTAGATCCGCCTGAACCTGCTCCTGATCCGAAATTGGTAATATTATTTACGTTTGACACGATAAATCCATCCCAGTAATTATATCCTGATGATACAGCAGTGTGAGCAAATGTAAAGATGTCTACAGTAAGTTTGGTGTTAGACACATACGTATTCTCCCAGTATTTACCACCGCTTGTTGTTGTACCATTGGTTAATAAGGCACTTGTAAGATTAAGAGTGGTTGTGGTTCCTATTGCAGGATCTGTAACCGCTTTCTTTCCAGTTGCACTTGTATTGTATTTTACAGCACTTGAGCTGTCATTCATTAAGGTATCGTCTTCATTGTTACAAGACGAAAGCCCTAAAAGCAATCCTACGGTCAAAAAATAAACTACTTTTTTCATTATTTATAAAAATTAAGGTTAATATTCATGGTTAATTGTATTGAAATCTTTTTCTTTAAAAATAGGGGGCTCTTTAAATTATTTGCCCGTAGTAAAATTCAAATCTTCCACTTCTTTAAAGAAATTGGTCAGTAAATCTGAAGCTCCGATTTCTATTAATGTCGGCACGTACACTTTTACAAAATCGACTCCCGGTAAATGCACTTTGTTTCCGTTGCTGTCAACAGCCCAGCTAATATCAATTGAAGGGTCTTTAATACCGCCGTAACCCCACTCAAAAGTGCCTACATTAAATGCTTTTCCTGAACCGTCACTTACATCTTTTACAGGCAAAGACACTTTTGTACCTTTTACCGTATAAGAATCTCCCACCCATTGCGGATAGTAATTGTTATACTCCCCTCTTGCTGTTTTTGTGATAAAGCCATTGGCGCTCTTATTGTCGTTCCACTTAAGATATTCTTTGTCAAATTGCCATTCTAAAGCGCCTGCTACAGGTACTTTATCCGGATTGGGCCTGTGGTAAGTCACTTCGTAATTCTTAACTGTTGAAGATTTGCGGTATTCACTTCCTGCAATTTCATACCATTCATTATCGTCAGCGAGTCCGTTTTTATTAGCATCGTAGGCAACGTATACGCTAACAGGAGTAAATTTTACAGTTGAACTACTGTTCATTTTAATTGTAAAATCACGTTTTCCGTAGGCATTAATTACCGTATGGTCAAAACCAACACTAATAGAACCGCCAAAAGTACCCAGGGGGATCACGCTTTCTTCCATAAGTTCTTCGCGAACTCTTTCTAAAACTTCTGCCTTTGTTGCAAATTCATAATTATCCATACCATAGTGTGGAGAAGGCAAATAATCCAGAAGCGTTAATGCTTTTGAATTGTAAGTTTTACCCGTTTCCGAAACCGTAACTTTAGTCGAAGCTTGTTTGACTACTTTATCTACCGTTACTGTGAAATCTACGGTATAGTTGCTTGCTAAAGGAGCTATAAAATGTAAAATTTTCGCATCACCAATAACCGAATCTTTAGTCGCTCCGGCTTTATCGGTTACTTTTAAGGTCCATTTGTATTGCGGAGTGAGTCCGTTACCGTTTTCGATTACAACTTCGGGATTTACCTCTACTGCTTTGTATCTTTCTACGGTGTAATCTGCTTTTAAGCTTAATTTGATGGTGGGATCCACAGCTGGTTTTGGGTTAACGCTTACAGGATCCTCTTTTGGATCGTCGGAACTACAGCCGCAAAAAGCACTGAAAGCCAACACATACAAACTATATTTTATATACTTTTTCATATCCTTATTCTTTTTCTTTTACTCTTTTTAGGTTGTATTTTTTTAATAAATGAAGATCTCCTGCTCCCGAAAATTTAGTAGCCATAGAAGACTGTTGAATGCATAATCCCATTGGTTCACTCACACAGTTCACTACTTTTATAAAATCTATACCAGGAAGATTTACTTTATTTCCTTTTTTATCAACAGCCCAATCAATGTCTATATCCGGGTTTATTGCATTCACATAGCCCCACTCAGGAGCTGTGAAATTCCATAAAGTAGTCTGTGTAGGACGTACCGGTTTAAAATCAACATTCAATCTAATTCCTTCAAAAACAGTCGTTCCTTCGGCAATCCAGTTTGGGTAGTATTCTTTTTTAGTTTTAGCTCTTGGCAGGTAGTACGATTCGTTCTGATTGTTTTCACAGAATAAATGTTCACGATCAGAAAAAGGATCATTCGGACCACTTACAACTACAGGTTTGCCTGCTGCCGGTCTATGGTAAGTAATTTTAAAATTCTTGATGGTAGTTTCCTTAGTGTGACTGCTTCCTGCGATTTCAAACCATTCGTCTTCGTCCGGTTTTCCATTTTTATTTTTATCATAGGCGATATAAATAAGTCCGGGTGCTGGTGGATTTCCTTTATCGGTTAAAACACCTCCATAAACTCTAAAATCTTTTTGTCCCGGAACATTTACAACTGTATGGTCAAATCCAACTGTAATTGATCCTCCAAATCCACCTAAATCAATCGGATAACCAACACTGGTTTCGTTTATCCTTCCCAAGGCAATTCGCATTACATCTGCTTTAGTGAATCCGGTCGTATACAAATCATTGGCAAACATGCCCGGTGCAGGGTTAAAATCATAAATAGCAGTTATATAAGGATTGTAATTTTTAACTTCATTGGTTACGTTTACAATCGTTTTTTTACTTGCTTTTTTATCTGCTTCTTTTACGTTTACGGTAAATTCATATGCCCCAGCGTATATGGCAATAAATCTTAAGTCTTTTGTGTTTCCAACGATAGAATCTGTCTTTTGATTGACTGGATTTTTTGTCATTACCCATTCATAAGTCGGAGCACTGCCATTAGCGGAAGCTGTAATATCTAAAACACTAAACGCTGCTACTTCATACTTATCCTGAAGTGTAATCGCTATTGGGGTTGCAATGTCTGCTTCAGCTTTGTCATTATCGTTACTGCATCCTATGCACAAAAAGGCAAAGGCAAGCAACAATAAATGGCTAACATTTTTTTTCATAATTTCTGATATAATAATTTTGGTTTATATTCTTTGTTTAAGGTCTGGTAGTGATATTTTCACCCAAAAGATGCAAATCTGTGGCACCCATTATTTCTGTAGAAGTTTCGCCTAACCATCCGGCTTGCTGGTTAAGACCGTTGTATACTTTTACAAAATCAATCCCCGGAAGATGAAGTTTCTTTCCGTCTTTATCGATCGCCCAGTCAATATCAATTCCGGAATCATTGTCATTGTTTGGAGCATTATCTGCGTAGCCGTATAAAAAGGCATATTGCACGAAGTAACTTCCTTTACCACTTTCATCAACGGCATTATCCGGTAATCTGGTGCCTTTAAAAGTGATGGACTCCTGATTTCTAAGCCATTTTGGCCAGTAATCTAAAGAATGATTGTAGGCATTGTTTTGTACTAGATACCCGCTTTTTCCCTGATTGTCTTTCCAGTAGATGTATTCCATATCTACAAATCCTACACTTCCTGTTGTACCACCCGGAACTGGTATCTTGTTTGGATCGGGTCTGAAATACGTGATTTCGTAATTGTGAATTGCTTTCTCCAATTTATGACCTGCTCCTTCTATTTCGTACCATTCGTCGTCAGGAAGACCATTTTTGTTTTTATCATATGAAACCATTATTACGCCAGCTTCACTGCTCCCTCCGCGCATAGTAGCATCTGGTTTTGGATTCGCTTCTGCCCAAAATGCATTTCCTAATACTCTAAAATCACGTTTGCCTTTTATGTTCACAATAGTATGATCAAAACCGAAAACAATGTAACCTCCAAAGGCGCCCAGCGAAAGCAGGTCTCCATTTTTCTTAGCCAGATAACTATTGGCTCTGCTCAGGATCTTTTCAAAAGGCTCTCCGTCATTGGCAGCTGGTAAATCGTTTATGAACTGTCCCGGAGCGGGTTTAAAATCAAATACTTTGGCGATATACGTTTTAAGTTCTTTGGTTTCTTTACTTACATTTACTTTCACTTTTTGGGTCTGTACATTCCCTTTATCGTTTATAGTTACTGTTAGTTCATAAGTACCCGTTTCTGTTGCTGCAAATAAGACTTCTTTTTCAGTTGTGTTAGTTAAAGAATAATTTTCTGATGGTGCTGTGGTTACACTCCAACTATAGGTGGCTTCTGTGCTTACGACCCCTTTAGAAGTTACCGTTACTATTGCAGCCCTTTGTACGCTATACCCGGAATCATCTTGTCCTGTATTCCCGTTCTCTTTACTTTCGTCACCACCGGAACAATTTACCAGCAACAATACTGCCGGCAAAAGCAACACCAATCGGAACTGTTTTAAAGCTATTTTTAACATAATTTGGTTGTTTTAGTTTTTTAATATAAAAGCAATATGCGCGGGAATATTTCCTGCTGTTGTTTTCCATTTTAATTTGCCTTCAGGCGTGAAACAATAGATGTAGCCTGTCACCACATAATTCTGAGCGTCTGAAATGTATATTTCTTTGGTTTCCGGATTTACCTGAAGTCCATACGGAATCATAATCTGTTTCTCTGTTCCGTCTGTGATGATCTGATTGCTGATGATCTTTTTAGTTCTCGTATCTAATATGCCATAACTTACCTTATTACTATTCGTGAGATAACTCCATGAAACACCATAGAAATAGAGCAAATCATCGACGATACACATTCCGGAAACCGGAAAATCCAATTGCATTTTTTTCTCGTCAGTTTTGGTGTCGATAACAAAAAGGTTTGAAGGTGTATCATAATAGTCACCGCGGGAACTCACATAAATATCACCACGACTGTCTATTTGCATACTAAAGAGATTTATACCCACGTCTATTTTTTTGATCTCAGTAAAGGTTTCCAGATCAATTACAGATACTGTTCTGTCGTAATTAGGTACACGGTAACCTCCGGAATTCGCTACATACAATTTGCCATTGTGTACGACCATTTGTTCAGGCTGATAGCCCACTTTTACTTTTCTTTTTATTTCTAATGTCGTAGTGTCGATCTCAGCTACAAAGCCAATCTCGGCATTGGGATCAATAGCCACGGGGCCTGAGTAGGAACTCACATAAGCCTTATTTTTGTAGAAAGCCATATAACGACAATTGGGTACATCAATTTTTTTGATGCGTTTTGCTGTCCACTTGTCTATTACTTCTATTTTGTTCGAGCAGTTTATCACGGCGTAAACCTTGTTCCCGTATATTTTTATATCATTACCTACGTCTCCTAACTCTTTTACAACTGTCGGATTGCGTTCAGAATAAATATCGGTTGTATAGTTTCCGGTCCTGTAATTAAAGATGTCTATACTGGCCCTGTTCATGCCCATATTACCCTCATTAAGGAGGTAAAAACCTTCTATTTTGCCGTCATTTCTTGGTGCGGCAACATTTTTGTCTGACGATAGAAAAATGGTTTCGTCTTCTCTGCAGGAAGTAAAAGCAAGAGCGATAAATAAACTTAGCAGTATTTTTGAAAGGTTCTTTTTCATAGCGCAATACTTATTATAAATTTAAACGTACGACCCGGCATAGGGTAATTGTAGATCACCTCATAGTGTTGATTGAATGCATTGTTAACTTCTACAGTTCCTTTAATTTTATAATTTTTAACTGCGAAAGCTTTCTGTACCGAAAAATCGTGGGTGTACCAAGGCTGTACTTCATTAACCTTTATGTTGTTTACGTTTCCATTAAAACGTTTCCCTACATAGATGTAACTGTAATTGAAGTTCCACGATTCGTAGTTGGCGTTTAGTATTCCGGATCCGCTGTGCCAAGGTGTATAGGGGATTTGGTCTCCGTAAGATGAAATTTCTAAGCCTGCGAATTTTGTATAATCTCTGCTTTCAGAATAGGTATAAGTCAGATTGGCGACTAAGTTTAGTTTGTTAAAATGAGTTCCCATATTCAGAACAGATTCTATTCCTTTTCCTTTAACTTGTCCGATATTGGTCATCATCCAGCGGAATAAATTGCCTGTTGGTGCTGCTACGATTTTATCTTTGGTATTGGTATAATAACCGTCAACCTGAATCGAAAAGGCATCGAAAAAACCTTTCCCTACAGGCAAATTGTAGGTAAAACCAAGGTCGTACTGGTTCATATACTCCGGTCTCAAAGTACTGGAGCCAACCATGGTGTAATACAAATCATTAAAAGTGGGCATTCTGAAAATACGTTTTGCAAACGCTCTTAGATTAAAATCATGTCCTTTAAATGGAGTGTAACCCAAAAACAGCGCGGGTGTTACTTCTGTTTTATCCGGAGCTTTTGCATTGTAGCGCACCTCTTCTTGTACATGCGTACCTACAAGACTTCCCAAGACTTTAAGTCCTCCAAGTCGGTAGGAACTGGCAAGAGAAACTAAGGCGGTATAACGTTGTGGATAAGAAAACAAAGTTTGGATTCCTTTTCGTGTTGCGTTTAATCGGTTGTATTGCAGATCTGTGGACAACGAAACATCCCACGTTGGTGTTATACTGTACATATTAACGGCAGAAAAATAGATTTCCTGTTGGTAGTAACTATCGTCAGATTGGGCGCCTTCGGTTACTGTTTCTCCTAAAATTCGGGTCGTATCTCGGGCAACATAATGCGTGTAATCGTAGGCGTATTTTGCTCTGGCCTGAAATTTATACTTCTCGCTAACTTCTTTCACTAAAAATGCCTGAGCGAAAAAATTCTTATCGTATTGTCTGAAACCGTCTTTAAACTTATTCGCCACGATAGCTCCCGGTGCTCCCCTATCTGAATCATAATAATAGACCTTGGCATCCCAGGAACCTTTATTTATTTTTCCGTAAAGCCCTGATTCTACTCTTAAAGCTTCAATATCACTGTTCATTCGGGTCGCTGTAGTGTCATAAGCCAAAGAACCATCCTGATTGTTTCTGGTGTATCTGTATTTGTACTGCCCATTAGACTTGATGTATTCCGAACTTACACTCATACTTACTTTGTCGCTCAACTTCTGTTCCCATCTGAATGAAGGATTGATGTAGTTGATAGACATCGTTTTGTAACGTACTAAAAGATTCGTTTTTTTGGTACCTTCAAAAACAGGTCGTTTCGTTCTTAAGTAAATCGTAGAGGCAGCAGCAAAGTCTTTGGCAGATTGAAATATTTCGCTTTTTTGTCCATTGTACATGGTCAAGGATTCCATGTCGTCTAAGGAATATTTCCCTAAATCTGTCACTCCGTTTTGTGCATTACCCAGTTGAATTCCGTCATAAAAAACACCTACATGATGGGTTCCCATATTACGGACATCAACCGTTTTAAGGCCACCAAGTCCGCCATAGTCTTTGATTTGGGTTCCAGCAAAATATCGTAATGCGTCGGCAACGTTATGACTGGCCAGGTTTTCTAGTAATTTTCCTGAAAGCGTTTGTACGGGAATTACTTCCTGAAAAGGTTTTGATTTTAGGACGACCTCTTTTAAAACCCGTAAACTGTCCTTTTTTACCTGAGCTTGAGGTAAAAACGGGATCAATACAATAAAAAAGAATACAAGCGTTTTTGTGGTATTATGCATCACTGATTTTATTAAATAAACTTTCAGAGATGTAAATAACAAGAAGCAATAAGACACATTCCGTCTATAAAAATAGCAGGGAATATTCTTGTTCTTCAACTTTATACCACGAAAGTCTTAAACTATGTGATTATGGCAGGTCTCCTGACTTATTCTATCTTTAAAACAGCCTTCCCATTCGCTGTAGCAAACAGTGGCATTAGTAACGTTTAAAGACTTATATAGAACTTACAGTAGCGGGTCTGCTCAGGATTTACACCTGATTCCCTTTTAACTATTCTCTAAAAAAACTTAGAAAAATAGACCAAAATCTGCGGCAAATATACAATTATCTTTATAATATTAAGAACTATTTAATACAATTGCTCTTACCCTAATAAAATAAAAACATCTTCCGAGTGAAAAGACTTTTAATTACTGGTATGTTATTGAATCTAAATAAGTAGAAAACAACAAAAAAAATAAAACCAAAAAGCCGAAAACGTAAGTTTCCGGCTTTTTAAATTTTTGGAATTTGGAATTTGAATTTTGGAATTCAGACTTTTGTCAATTCCGAGATACTAAAAATCAAACAAGTTGCTCCATTCTCTATTTTTCGCAATTTTGTCATACTGAGGGACGAAGTATCTTCACGAGTAATTCCGTAAAGTAAAGCGCAACGGTATGGATTCAGCAAACGTAGATCCTTCGTTCCTCAGGATGACAAACTGTGCAGAGTTTCTGGTGCGATTTCTCGACTTCGCTCGAAATGACAAAAAAACAAATTAGCTTTTGGAATTTGGAATTTGAAATTTCAAATATTAAAATTTAACTCCTCTTATCCGGTCTGATAATCATTCTCAAAGATTGATCTCGTGCAAAATAAGCCACCATCCAATTCCAGAACGTATTCAGTCTGTTTCTATAAGTAATTAACGATATTAAGTGTATAAACAACCAGATAATCCAGGCGAAAAATCCTTTAAAATGCCATTTTGGACTTGGTAAATCTACTACAGCTTTATTTTTTCCTATAATGGCCATCGAGCCTTTATCGTTGTAAGTAAAAGCTTTAAGAGGTTTGTTATGAACCATCGCTTTAAAGTTCTTAGCCAGATTCAACCCTTGTTGAATGGCAACCTGAGCAACCTGAGGATGCCCGTCGGGGAATTTTTGATCTCCAGCTAAAATAGCGGTATCACCAATAGCATATACATTTTCAAGACCATTGACTTTATTGTATTGATCCGTTGCCATACGTCTGCCACGACCATAACTTTCTGTTGGAATACCCTCAAAAAGTTTAGCCGAAACACCGGCTGCCCAAATTAGATTTTTGGTCTGAATCGTTTCTCCGTTAGCAAAATGCACGGTATCATTAATATAATCGGTAACACGGCTGTTTAGTTTTACGACAACTCCCAGTTTGGTTAACGCTTCCAAAGTATCTTTTTGTGAAGCTACACTCATTGGAGCCAATAAAGCATCTCCCCCGTCTACTAAATAGACATTACTGGCAGATGTTTCTAATTCCGGATATTCTTTGAGCAATATATTTTTACGCATTTCAGCAAACATACCTGAAACTTCCACTCCGGTAGGTCCTCCACCGGCTACCACAATCGTTAGTAATTTACGGCGTTTGCGAATATCTTTGGTTATAGCGGCTTTCTCGAGGTTTTTAAGCAACGTATTTCGCATTTCGATGGCATCATTTAAGGTTTTCATCGGAATGGCGTTTTTCATCACGTTTTCCATGCCAAAATAACTAGTTTCTGCTCCTGTGGCAAAAACCAGATAATCGTAACTCAATTCGCCATTGTTTAAGATTACTTTATTCTCTGCAGGAACTACAGAAACAAGTTCTCCTAAACGAAATTGAAGGTTCTTTTTGCCGGCAAAAAACTTTCTATAGGGATAACTAATACTGGAGGGTTCCAGAAAAGCGGTTGCAACCTGATATATTAGTGGTGGAAAAAAATTGTAATTGTTCTTGTCTACAAGTGTAACTTGAATTTGAGGTTGATTTACAAGTTCCTTCGCCAGATTTATACCTGCAAACCCACCTCCAATAATGACTATTTTCATATATATTGTTTTACGAATAAGATAATTTTCTTTTAAAATCACCTTAAAAGTACAATATAATTAAACAGCTACAAAGCCAACATATCTTACTTTTTGAATTTTTTAACAGGTTTTTCAACTACATCGATTTTGTTCTGCAAAACATAATTTGCTAACAATTTTTCAATCAACTCCTCTTTGGTTAAATGATGAAAAACAGTTTTCACTTTTGTTTTTAATTCAGCAGAAAGATCATGATTCGGTTTGGTTTTGAAAATTTGTTTTGCCCAAAGAAGTGTATTGTTTTCCTCTAAACTTACTGCTGTTGGTTTTTTAAATTCAATGAATTTTAAATCCAATTCTCTTTCAAATTCAGCAATTTCAGCTACTTCCTCCTCTTGCAGAACGGTTAAAGAAAGTCCTTTAGCGCCCGCTCTGGCAGTTCTTCCACTTCTGTGAACGTAAGCTTCATAAGTATCCGGTAAATGATAGTTGACTACATAAGAGATTTCTTTTACATCTATTCCTCTGGCAGCCAAATCTGTAGCAACCAAAATATTGATATGTCCTTCACGAAATTGTTCCATAATTCGATCACGAATTCCTTGTGACAAACTACCGTGAAGTGCTCCTGAAGAAAAACGGTTTATAGCCAGATTTTTAGCCAGTTTATTTACTGCTGCTTTAGTTTTACAGAAAATAATACCGCGTTCCCCTTCTCTGGAATTCAAAAAGTGCATCAGGACATCCAATTTTTCAATTGGATCAACCACTATGTATTCGTGATCAATTCCCTGATTACCAATTGTTTCCATATTGGCACTAACCTGAACTACATCTTTGTGTAAATAATTCTGAACCAGTTGCTTAATTGTTCCAGGTAAAGTAGCTGAGAACAATAAAGTACGGTGTTTTTTAGGCAATTCGGCAATGATTTCATCTAAGCTTTCTTTTAGAATAGAAACCATTTCGTCGGCTTCATCTAAAACCAAAAACTTTGTTTGTTTTAAGTCAACAGCTTTGCGTTGAATCAAATCAATTAATCGTCCCGGAGTTGCTACAACAATATGGGTTGGTTGTGCAAGACGTTCCATTTGTGGTTTTATTGGAATTCCACCACAAGTAGCTGCAATAGAAAGATTTGGAATGTGTTTTCCAAAATCTTCCAGATTTCTGAAAATCTGATGTCCAAGTTCTCTTGTTGGCACCAAAATAACAGCCTGAACAATTGGCGATGCGGTATCGATCAATTGCAACAATGGCAATCCAAAAGCTGCTGTTTTTCCGGTTCCGGTTTTGGCTAAACCTACCAGATCGTGAGTTTCAGCCAAAAGAAGCGGAATCGTTTTTTGTTGTATTTCTGTTGGCTCAACAATATTCAATTCGCTTAACGCTTTTAAAATTGGCGCTGAAATTCCTAATTCTGAGAATGGTTTAGACATGTTTTTTTATTTTAAATTTATGAGTTTAGATTCCGGATTTACCTCTGGTCTCTAAATTATTGAACCATTAAGGGATTAAGTTTCATTAAGCGTTGAACTTAATTTTTCTAAATACCTTAATGGTTTATTCTTGAATGAAATTCCAATTTTTTAAATTCCAAATTCCAATTGAGGGCACTCGCTTCGACTTCGCTCAGCGGGACAACCTGAAACCTGAAACTTGAAACTGAGACTAAGAAACTTTCGCTACTCTCAGTCCGGCTCGTTCATGATTTTCTCGCGGTATTTTTTACCGATTAACAGGACCATTTTTAGTTTGTAATCGTCAACCAGCCATTCGCGGTAGTTTTTACTACATTGACTTAGACATTTTGCGTAACGTTTGATACGGCAATCGATATCGTCATCTAATTCTTTACCAAGAGATTTTGCTTCTTGTAAAGTTTCTGTATTGTCTACACACATTGAAGCGTGTTGCTCTAATGATTTATCTAATACTACTTTTGAACGTAAATTTTGCTTGATGATTAGTTTGTGTTCTTCATCAACATCAAAAGTTACATCTGCGGTTTTACTGAATTTTGCACGTAATTCCGGTGGCATGCTGTATTTGAAATACAATTCAATTTCCGTATCATCACGAAGGTTTTCAAGGTAAAACTCAGGAGATTTAAAGATGTGTTGCCAGTTTACCGGCTCACTCCATAAACCAAAACGAGCCGCATTATTACCCAAATCGATTACTGTAAACTCGTCTTTACCAGGTAATTTACGAGATCCACGACCAATCATCTGGTAGTATAAAGTTAATGATTTTGTTGCTCTGTTTAAGATAATAGTTTCAACCGTAGGCTCATCAAAACCTGTGGTCAAGATTCCAACCGATGTTAAAATCGCGTCCGGAGTCTTTTTGAACCATTGTAAGATGTCTTTACGTTCTTCAGAACTACTTGTATTATCCAGGTGTCTGATGTCGTAACCTGCTTCTCTAAACGTTTCATATACGTACAATGACGTATGAATACCATTATTGAAAATCAACGTCTTTTTTCCTAATGAACGTTCTGTATAAGCATGCAAGAGTTTTTCCTGCATGATGGTGTTGGTATATAAATCATCAGATGATTTTACGGTGTAATCTCCGTTAATACCCACTTTAAGCGACGTTAAACCTACATCATAACTGTATGTGGTAGCACGCGCCAAAAATCCTTTGTCAATCAATGAACTAATGGTATCACCCACAATAAGTTCATTATAACTTTGGTGCATAGGTAATTTTATATTCGAACTCAAAGGAGTTGCTGTTACTCCAAGAATAAAAGCGTTTTTGAATGAGTTTAATAACTTACGGAATGAATTGTAATGTGCCTCATCGATAATAACCAAACCAATGTTGTCAAGGTGTAGCTTCTCGTCGTTGATACGGTTTTTTAAAGTCTCAACCATTGCCACAAAACAAGAAAAATCGTTCTGATCCGGTAATTCTTTTACTTTACTATTGATGATTTTATTGGAAACTCCGAAGCCTTTCAGCATTTTCGAAGTCTGTTTGCAAAGCTCGATACGGTGGGTTAAAACAACTACTTTTTTATCATTATTAGCCAAATAGCGACGAACGATTTCAGAAAAAATTACTGTTTTTCCTCCACCGGTCGGTAATTGATATAATAAATGATGTTGAGTAGGAGCATTGTCTAAACGATCAAAAATGGCATCGATGTCACCTTTTTGGTATGCATAAAGTTCTTTTTTCTCTTCTCTTTCTATTTCTAAAGTGTTTTGAGACATTGTAAATTTTTGGATTTTTGCAAAAGTACACCTAAAAAACAGTTTTTCATCTTATTTTAACTTAAAATAAATGATTCTTTTTAATAAGATTTTTTATAGGAAGTGTTTTTATTGGTCGATTTTCTCCAAAAGTATCTCAAATTCGTAGCTGTTTTTCCACTTTTGTTGCATTGTTTCTTGGTAAACAGAAACGATTCGGGTCTTAAATTCACTCAAAACACCATTCGAAATGGCAAAATGTACGAGCTGTTCAAAAGAATTCAACATGCTTTTAAAAAACAATTCCTGCTTGATCGGGTTTTGAGCGGAATAAGTTTGTGCGATTTCAATATTGTACAGCATTACATCTGCAATTACAAACGGATCAACTCCCAGTGATATAAAATGTTTGATGTATTTCTGTGCCACTGAGCGACGCATTTTTGCTTTTGGCCGCCTCCTGGCCTGTGGCTTTTTTATCGGAAAATATTCCTGCGAAATCTTAACCTTACACTCCTGTAAAAGCTTATCTTCTTTTGGGTTAAAAGCAAAATCATAATAGGTTTTTACGGGACTGAATTTCTCATACAATTCGATAATTTGTTCTTCGAGTTGTTCTTTATTTAATTCTGCCAAGTATTTTTTTAAATCACGTTTACTCATTATCAAAGTTTAAGATTGTAAAAGTAAATTACTTTTGGGTTTCATACTCATAATGCCGACGATAATACTTAATTTTGCCTGTATAAACTCAAAAAACAAATACATGCTCAAGATTTTTAAAGTTACCGCAATTTTAGAAGGAATCTCTTTTTTAGTATTAATAGCCAATATGCTTTTTCTTAAAACAAACAATCCGGAACTCTATCACACTATAGTACGCCCTTTCGGAATGGGACATGGCGTATTATTTATTGCTTATGTTGTTTTAGCCTTTTTATTAAAAAAATCTCAAAACTGGGATTTAAAAACTTTCGCAATCATTCTAATCGCTTCTTTAATTCCTTTTGGAACTTTTTATATTGAAAAAAAATATTTAGAGCACAATGCATAAACTTTTGGATAAAATATTTAATTCTTTATATCCTGTTTTTAGAGATTGGGGAATGAGTCGCAACTTTGCGTCTTATGTCAGCCTGATTTTTAATATCATCATCTTGGTGGTGCTGGCTTATATTATTTATTATGCCGCCAAGTTTCTTTTGGTAACGCTGACAGCTGTTTTTGCGCAACGCACCAAAACAAAATTTGACGATTATTTAATTCAGAATAAAACAACGAGATATACCGCTTATCTGATTCCGTTTTTTTTCATTTTTAAAGCCGTTCCCGTAATCTTAGATAAATACGAATACTGGGAATCAATTTTTGGAAAAATCGTTGGGGTTTATATTGTTTTGCTGGGCTTATGGATCGTTCGTACCATTTTTAATTCCTTACGCGATTATTTAAAGCAAAAACCGGAATACAGCGACAAGCCAATTGACAGTTTTGTTCAGGTCATCATGATCGTGCTTTGGATTTTTGGTGTTGCCATTATTATTTCGAAATTATTCGGAATAAAACAAGGCGAATTATTAACCATATTAGGAACACTTTCGGCGATTATCATCTTGATATTCAGAGATACTATTTTAGGATTTGTATCGAGTGTTCAGGTAGCCATAAACGACATGGTTCGAATTGGTGACTGGATTACAATGGATAAATTTGGCGCTGATGGTGATGTTATTGAAATTAACCTGACAACGGTAAAAGTTCGAAATTTCGACAATACCATAACCACAATTCCAACCTACGCTTTGAGTTCCGATTCCTTCCAAAACTGGCGCGGGATGCAAAAATCGGATGGTAGACGTATCAAAAGGCATGTTTTGATAAAAAGCAGCAGCATTCGTTTCCTGAACGATGAAGATTTGAATCAGATGAAGAAAGTACAACTGATTAGCCCTTATATCGAAAGCAGACAGGCAGAAATTGAAAAATACAATGATGTACGCGGTATAGATAAAACTTTAGCGCTAAACGGCCGAAACATGACGAATCTTGGATTGTTTCGCAAATACATCATGCAGTATTTAATTACGCATCCAGGGCTTAATAAAGACATGCATATGATGTGCCGTCAATTGCAATCTACTGCTCACGGTGTTCCGTTAGAGATATACGCTTTCTCAAGTGATAAACGTTGGGCCAATTACGAATACATCATGGCCGATATTTTTGACCACGTCATGGCTTCTGTAGAATATTTTGACCTTGAAATCTTCGAGCTTCCTTCTAAGATAGGACATCTCGATTAGATATTTTTTTTTCTAAACCATATAAGTTATATAAGTTCATATTAACTGGAGTCTAAAATTAGCGCAAAGCTTAAATGAACTTATATTAACCAGAGTCTATAATAAGCGCAAAGCTTAAATGGACTTATATGACTAATATGGTTTAAAACCTCGCCTTTTCTCTAATCTTATTTCTCTATAAGTCATATAAGTTCATGCAAACTGGAGTCAAAAGATTAGTGTAAAGCTTAAATGAACTTATATTAAATGAAGCCAGAAATAAGCGCAAAGCTTAAATGGACTTATATGACTAATATGGTTTAAAACCTCGCCTTTTCACTAATCTTATTTCTCTATAAGTCATATAAGTTCATGTAAACCGGAGTCAAAAGATTAGCGCAAAGCTTAAATGAACTTATATTAAATGAAGCCAGAAATAAGCACAAAGCTTAAATGGACTTATATAACTTATATGGTTTAAAATTTAAAAACCTTGCCTTACTGTTTTATCTCTTCAAAGACAAATCTTCCGTTCTTGTAATCTATCGGTACATCGGGAACATAACAAGGGAGATTCATATAGGTACCTACTACTCCACTTCCTAAGATCAGTTTGTTGTCTTTTTTAAGAAGTGCTAAAGGAACCCTTTTCCAACTGCCTCCAAAAGTGATGTAATGGTAATCTCCGCGCAAGATATTTTCTTTAATATCTCCTCTTACATCTCCGGAGTCTTTTCCGATTTTGTAATGCAAGATTTCGTATCGCCCATAAAATCTCTTATTATTCATTTTTAACCGCAGAATTGCAGTGTCTTTGTTGTTTACAGCGCGGTATAAAACACTTCTGTACGAGTCCTGCCCTTCTTTTGAATTGCAGGATAATAAAACGACAACAACTAATAAAGAAACAATTTTAAGGGCTTTTACCATTACTTAATTTTTTATTATAAACGATCTTTTACAAACTCAATTTGTGTTTTTCCGTGTGCCAACGGCTTTCCGTTTTCGTCCAGATTAACCATTGTGGTATTATCAATTGTAATGATGATTTCACGCGTCATCATGTTTCTTACTGCACATTTCAAAACCAAAGAAGTAGTTCCGAATTTAACTACATCAATTCCGATCTCCACAATGTCGCCTTGTTTAGCCGAACTCTTAAAATTTATTTCGGACATGTGTTTCGTAACGACTCTTTGATTTTCTAATTGAATAATGCTGTACAGCGCCAGCTCTTCATCTATCCAGGCTAATAATTGTCCGCCAAACAAAGTCCCGTTAGGGTTTAGATCTTCGGGTTTAACCCACTTTCTGGTGTGAAATCTCATAAATTTTATAGTATATTAACAAAAATAGGTTTTTATTACGGGATTTTTTCGTTAATTTTAAAGAAAAAACATGATGGACAGAGATACTTTTTTAAAAGAATTCAGAGGCGAAACTTTAGGAACAGTAAGTGCTCAGTCTTCAGCAGATGAGCTGTTTCAAAATCAGACCATCCGACCGGTTTTAAAACTCCAAAACGATCTTTTTGTAGCCGTTTTTATCAATTATGTGAATAAAAACAAAGCTGATTTTTATTCGTATACCGTCGAAAAAAAATTGCAAACCATCGAAAACTCCATTCAGAAAGACATCAAATTCAGAAATTCCCTAAAAGGAATGGTCATTGCTTTCTTCACGGTTGACGAATACAATACTTATATTCAGAATTCTTCCAGCTTGAATAAAAGAATGATGAATTTAGTGATTGATCGTTTGAAAAGCCAGGTGCAGCTGTTTGAGTTGCAGTCTAATTAAGGAAAGAGTTGTTTTTGTTTCAGGTTTAAAGTTTCAGGTTAAAACTGTGATTGTTGTTTTTAACACGAATTTCACGAATTGGCACGAATTAATTCTCTTAAGCCTTTAAATTTGTGGCGAAGAAAAAAATAGCCACAGATTAAAGGATTAAAATGATTCAATAATCTGTGCGAATCTTTTTAATCTGTGGCAAAAAAAATAATTCGTTCTAATTCGTAAAATTCGTGGCAAAAAAAAAGCCATCTCAATACTCGAGACAGCTCTTCTTTTTTAAATAATATCATTTACAAATAACGCTCCTGAAAAACGTTTTGGTGATGCTTCTGATGTCCTATTATTACAAAACCTAACGCACGAACTGAGATCAGGTTATTTGAAGCCGTTCCGATAGCTTTAAGTTGCTCTGCGGACAAACTTTTATAAAATAATAAATTTGAATGTCGCAATGCCGAAAATTCAGTTAGTAAATCCTGAATACTTCTTCCGTTAGAATTAGTGTTTTCCACATATTCATTTTCGTCAAAACTCTGCAATGGCGTTTTATCGTATCTTGAAAATCGCAAAGCGCGGTAAGCAAAAATACGCTCCGTGTCAATTATATGCTGAATGATGTCTTTGATTGTCCACTTCCCTTCTGCGTAACGATAATCAAATTTATCCATTGGGATATTCTGTACAAATTTGATAAAAGCATGAAGCGAAATTTCTAATTCTTCTATCAAATTCACCTCTCCGGCTTCGCGAACGTAAGCTGCAAACCCGCCTGAATATTCGTTTTCTAATAATTCGCTTGAATTCATTTTCTATACTTTTTTTGTTTTTAAATCAATTTTTCACTCCTATTGTTACGCTGAATTTCTACTTGCATTTGTATTTCCGAAAAGCGATCTCGTAACAATTTTTTCGTATACTTTGATCAGCCCCTCATTTCCTCCGTTTTCTTTATTCAGTTCGTTAATACGCAATAAAGCATATTGCTGTATCGTCAATAAAGGCAGAACAATACGTTCTCTGATCTGAATGGATGCTATACCGTCAGGGTAATTCTCCATTAGCGTTTTATGGTCTGCTATTTTAAGCAAAAGGCGTTTCGTTTCTACAAATTCATCGTAAATAATTTGCCAGAATTCACCAAATTCAGGGTCTTTTCTCATATAAGCCGTCAATGGGAAAAATGATTTCGCCAAAGACATCATACTATTTTCAAGAAGGGTTCTGAAGAACAAAGAATTGTGATACAGATCGTATACTTTATCCCACTGATTCGTATCTTCAAAATGTTTAAGGGCCGCTCCTACTCCAAAAAAACCGGGTACATTTTGCTTTAACTGACTCCATGAGCCCACGAACGGAATAGCACGTAAATCAGCAAAATCCAATTGCTCTGACTTACTTCTTTTAGATGGACGGCTTCCGATATTGGTTTTAGAGTAATACTTTAAAGTACTCATCTTTTCCAAATAGGGAATAAATTTAGGGTGATTCTTAAAACTTAAATATTTATCGTATCCCAGTTCGGCTAACTGTGTCAGGATCTCAGTTTCATCGGCACTTAGCTCATTTTTTTCTTTACTAAAAACCTGATTGGTAACTCCTGCGCTTAATAAATTTTCAATATTATAACGACAAGAATCTAAAGTCCCAAAATTAGAACTGATCGTTTGTCCTTGTACTGTGATTTGAATTTCGTTATTTTCAATTTTTGGCCCCAAAGAAGCATAAAATTTATGTGTTTTTCCACCACCACGTGCCGGAGGTCCACCACGACCATCAAAGAAAATTACTTTGACATTGTATTTTCTTGAAATATCTGTTAAAGCGATTTTTGCCTGATAAATACTCCAATTTGCCATTAAATAACCACCATCTTTAGTCCCGTCAGAGAAACCAAGCATGATTGTTTGTTTGTTTCCTCTTGCTTGTAAATGTTTCGCATATTCCGGATTAGTATACAACTGCTCCATAATTTCATGCGCCTTTTGTAAATCATCCACAGATTCGAACAGCGGTATAATGTCAACCGTCGGATTTTCCCAGTCATTTAAGCGGATCATAGCAAAAGTTTCCATTACATTCAAAGCACTTTCGTTGTTGCTGATAATGTAACGATTAGCACCTGACTCGCCATTTGCATTTTGAATGGCTTTTATAGTTTGCACCGATTCTAAAGTAGATTTTGTGATTTCGTTCTCAAAATCATTCGGATCTAACGCTCCTTTTACCTGTGACAACACTACTATTTTTTCGTTTTCAGACAGGTCAAAATAATTATCGGGGAATACTTTTGATCCTGAATTCAAATAATGATCTACAACATCTTTAAATACGACATTGTGAATTTTACTATTCTGACGTATATCTAAAGTAGCAAAATGGAATCCAAACAGATTGATTTTTACCAAAAAAGCTTCCAATTCATCTAAATACAACGACTGGTGTTTTTCTATAATGATGCTTCTGATTTTATTCAGTTGTGCCAATAATTCTTCTAATGTAATGTAGATTTCACCTTTAGAATAAAAAACAGAACGATAAAGTTTATGTTCAAGTTCGGTTACCAAAGTATCAACACCTGAGAACGTTAGCTTTCTTTTCAACTTTCTCATTTCAACATAATAACACTTTAAAATAGAAGTACGCAAACGTTCTGCCACTTTCAAAGTAATCTCAGTTGTTACAAAAGGATTTCCATCTCGATCCCCTCCCGGCCAGAATCCAAGTTTGATTAATTGGTTTTGTATCGCTTCACCATGAAGGAGGTTTTTTTGCAAATAATGAACAATTTCGCCTGAAGTTTCGTAGAAAACATTTTCAAGATACCAAATCAAACTAACCGCTTCATCATAAGGATTTGGTTTTTCGTTTTGAATAAAAGGTGTTTTTCCAAGCTGCGCTAAAAGCTGTTTGATTTTAAGCAAATCATTCAATCGAATCGCTTCTGTTAAATCGTTTATAATCCCCAAAACAGGTCCAGGGTAAAACTGCGTCGGATGCGCTGTTAAAACCGTTCTGACGTTAAAATTTTCAAGAAATTCAATAAGTTCATCGTCTTTCTCTTTCGCGTCTGATCTTTCTTTAATATCACGAAGGGATCCGCGACCTTCCATATTGTTTACTTCGGGAAAAGCGGCGTCTTCAATAGCGTCAAAAAGTACAATTTGACGTTCTATGTATTGAATAAATCGAAACATTAAGTCGATTTTTTCACTCTCAGAGCCGTTGTTTAAATACTTATTAGAAAAGAAATCGAAAATTTCCTTTGGTGTTTCCTGTTTTTTAAAACCCGTTTCACAAGTTTCTGTAAATAAAGGCAGTAAAACACCTGTATTATCAATAGAATCAAAAGGTAATGTTATAAAAACACTATTATAAATATGATATTTTGAGAGAACGTCCTGATTAAAACGTTCAATTTTAGGTAACGTGTACATAATTGTGTTGTAGTTGGTTGGTTAATTAGTCATAAAAAAACCCCAAGAATAAACTTGAGGTTATATTTTAGTATAGCATTCAAGAAAGTATTACATATTTTTAAAAATAGTATGCATCAAACGCTTCTTATCGTTTATACTTTCTTCTAATGAAATCATTGTTTCAGTTCTGTAAACTCCTTCGATATCATCGATCATAAAGATTACTTCTTTTGCATGCTTGGTATCTTTTGCTCTGATTTTGCAAAAAATATTGAATTTTCCCGTAGTAACTGAAGCTACAGTTACGAATGGAATTTGATTGATTCGCTCTAATACAAATTTAGTTTGTGACGTGTTATTAAGGAATACACCCACATAAGCAATAAATGAATACCCTAATTTATCATAATCTAAGGCTAAAGAAGATCCCATTATTATCCCCGCGTCTTCCATTTTTTTTACCCTAACATGTACTGTTCCAGCAGATATCAATAGTTTTTTTGCAATGTCAGTAAACGGAACTCTCGTATTGTCTATTAACATATCTAAAATCTGGTGATCTACTTCATCTAAACGAAATTTACTCATAATTCTTTAATTAATATTACTAATTGCTATTACAAAGTATAAAAATATGCATAAAAAATAACAAATTCACATAAAAACTAAGTTTTTATCAACCCGTTAACAAATTTAATATTTTTATTTAAATAAAAATCTGCTTTTTGATTCAAATTCGGAAAATTATTAAAGTCATCAGAATAACTCGCTCCTTCAGCATCATATTCAAAATGTCCAAAATAATTCTCTAATTCACCTACTTCAACTATATAGGCATTGAACTCAATCTTATTTCCAATCAATTCTTCTCTGTATTGTGCGACAAAATTCGTAATTATTTCAATACCATCATAATTTATTTTGACATTTTTATACATAAAATCATAAAAAACGACTTTATTTTGTGAAATATTCAAATAATCATAAAATCTGTTATGAACTAAATCGTTTTCGGAAAGTATTTTAAAACTTGAAAAAAGTGAGAAAAATAGGAACTTCCGAGTGATTTCGCGGCTGTAGTCGTTTCTATAGTGGCCTGCTTCAAATAAAATCGTCGGTACGCCTAAAAATTGAAACGTATCTCCTATGCAATTAATGTTAAATGAATCATCAAAACGACCGATTTGTCCGGGAATATACTCCTGCAAAACATCGTTTAGACCGGCAATTAAATTAATCGCCTGTAATCGGGTGGGATTTACTTCTCTTTCTTCATTATAAGAAGGGGCCAGAAAAGAAAGGGTTGCAGGTTTTCCGGTATCTCCCGCTCCAAAAATAGTACGCTGATCGTGCAGATTAAAACAATAATCCGGCTTAAATTCTTCAAATACTTTTCTGAGTACAACACTCTCCGGCTGCGTAAGATTCTGAGAATCACGGTTCAGGTCTATCTTATTGGCGTTTTCACGTGTATAAAGTGCCGCTCCGTCAGGATTTAGAATTGGAATACAATAAAAAGTAAATGTTTCAAGCATTTTAAGCGCAATATCAGATCCGCTGTTAAGGACATTGATGAAATCAAAAAGTGCTTTTGTTGTTGTACTTTCATTTCCATGCATTTGAGACCACAGATAAATCCGTGTTTTACCTGTCCCAATTTCATAGCTATAGATGGGTTTATCCAAAACTGATTTGCCAATAACCTTAACCTGATTGTTCGTATTAAGCTTATCTAATAAAGGCTGAATATGGTCTAAAGTCAAATAACGACCTTCTATTGATTGTTCTTTGTATTGGTTAAATAATTCTTCTAATTTCATTGTCTTTTGATTAGTTTACAAAAGTAAACATCTTTATTTTTACAATTGTAAATAATCGAAAAAAGAATAAATTTAGAAATGTAAACACAATTTATCAATTTGTTTAGGAATCTTGCAACTCCAATATTACCAATTACTTTTAATGTTAATTATTACAACTAAATATTTAAAAATCAATAACTTAAAATACTTAACGTAAAGTAATAAACTATATATTTTTACCTTTCTATTCTAATTTCCAACTGTAAAATAGGTGGTCTGATTCCTTTTAATTACATTTGTAAATAGTTAACCTCTTTAATAAAATTTACAATGGTAAACATCGATGATTTTGTAAAAAGACTGGAACTACTCCTTGATTATTATGGATTAAATGCCTCTGCATTTGCCGACAAAATAGGCGTGCAACGTTCCAGCATGTCTCACCTGCTTTCCGGAAGAAACAAACCGAGTCTTGATTTTGTATTAAAAATTTCAACCATTTTTCCGGAGGTCGATCTGTATTGGATTTTAAACGGGGCGGGGAATTTCCCTAAAAAAGAAAATGAATCTCTAAACAATACAACAGAGGTTGTTTCGGAAACAGAGCAAGTGCACGCTCCTATCCCATCGAATGATAATCTCTTTTCAGCTGATTTGTTTTCGGGACTCCAAACTGAACCTGCTCCTAAAGAAGAAAAAAAATACAGTGCAGTCGCTAAAAATTCAAATTCTGATCTGGAAGAAGACGAAATTGAAAAAATTATATTTTTTTATAAAAACGGAACATTTAAAGTATATGTCCCGTAGTTAAAAAATTATGCTGTATTTGAAAATTTTTAAAAATATTTTTCATTTAAGCGATTCTCACACAGATTGAAAAATAGCGTCAATTTAGAGTACAAATCCGTTTTCAGGAATCTTACCTACAACTCCATCGTAATGTTTTTTCAAAACCTGTAAATCGTCCTCATAATTTCCGGTCGGGAAAAAAGGTTTTCCTAAATTCACTTCTTTTCTTCCCCAGTCAAAAGCTACGGGAACAATCGGCACATTCGCTTTAAGCGCGATATAATAAAAACCTGTTTTAATTTCTGTAACTTTTTTTCGCGTCCCTTCCGGAGCAACAGCCAAACGAAAGACTTCTTTGCGTTCGAAAATAGCTGCTATAGAATCTACTTTGTTTAATCCTCCGGAACGATCTAAGGGTTCTCCGCCTACATTTCTAAAATAATAGCCAAACGGAAACCGAAACAATTCTTTCTTTCCGACCCAATTCATTTCCAATCCGGAAATTCCTCTGGTGAAAATTCCTAGATAAAAATCATGATTGCTTGTATGCGGCATTACCATCAAGATGCATTTTTTTACTTCAGCATTTTCAATCCCTACTATCTTCCAGCCCATTAGCTTAAAAAAGATAAATTTATACAACTGTTTCTTCATTAAATTCTATTGTTTGGCACAAAATAAAAGATTTAAATGTTATTTTTGAGTAAAACGAGCACAAAATGATTCAAAAAATAATCAGTTATCTGATTCCAATAAAAATTTTCAGGAAAAAATCGGCAAGAAGTAAAATAATCGAAGTGACCTGGACTAATGGAGAATTGGTTTTAGATTCTGAAAACACCAATTATTCTTATGGCAGTTTACAGCGTATTTTAAGGTATGGTCTGCGAAATATTGGTTATAAAACAATTCTTGAAATGGAGCATATTCTGGTCCTGGGAGTAGCCGGCGGAAGTGTCATCAAAACTTTAATTGATGAAATTGAATATAAAGGAAAAATTACCGGTGTTGAAATTGATCCGGATATGATTCAGATCGCCAATGAATACTTTAACCTGAATCAAATAAAACAGCTTGACCTTATTATTGACGATGCTTTCGAATTTGTTTTAAAAACAAAAGACAAATACGACCTCATTATTATTGATGTTTTTGAAGACATAAAAATGCCGAACTTTCTGTTTGAAAGTTTCTTTAGCAACCGAATTTGCTCGCTTTTAAAAGATCGTGGTTTTGTTCTCTTTAATACCATGATTCTCGACGAGGCACATAATGTAAGAAACAGGAAGTACATTTCAGAAATAAATACTAAATTGTTTACCTCAAAAATGTTGCCCCGAATTGAAGTTCATAACGAATTAATAATCATCGAAAAAGTTGCCTAATTTACCTTTATGAAAACCTTAGTCTCTATTTTAAAAGCCTTGCCTCCAACAAAAGTCATTGACGCCAGTATTGATTTTTCAAAATACATTCCATTAGATCTATCTGTGACTAACAAAGAATTAGTTAAAAATAAGCCTTCGAATGTCGAAGAAATTGAAGATTTTATTTCAAATTATTTGCAAAGAAATAATGCCGAGATCGCCTTCGGTGGTTATATTGAAGGGCGAAATTTATACCAAAGAAGCAGTATTTTTAAAGACGGTTCGAACCCTGAACGCAACATTCATATTGGATTGGATTTATGGGGAAAAGTGGAGACAAAGATCATTGCTCCGCTTGACGGGAAAATTCACAGCTTTAAAAATAATATTGGTTTGGGTGATTATGGCCCTACTATTATTTTGGAGCACGAAGTCGAAAATGAAAAATTTTATACTTTATATGGACATTTATCGTTAGAAAGTATAGAAAACCTTACCGTTGGGGACATTTTCAAAAAAGGTGACTATTTAGCGACTTTTGGAAGTTCGACTGTTAATGGGGATTATGCACCACATTTACATTTTCAAATTATAAACAATATTGAAAATTACAATGGCGATTACCCCGGAGTTTGCAATATAAACGACTTAAATTTTTACATAGAAAATTGCCCCGACCCTAACTTATTATTAAAAATAACATAAATAGTTATGAAGAAAGCAATATTGATTATATGTTTGTCCTTATTAGTCGGATGTAAATCTAAAACAATCAAAAGAGATACTGAAGATTTAAAAATCACAAAAGTGGGAGCTTCTGAAATGAATTCCAATCAGCAGAAAAAAGCGTATGATTTGGGGAAAAGAGTTTTAGAAACCTGCAACACTTCTAAATTTAAACCTTTTAACCAAACTGAAGTTACCCAATCGGTAATGGAAAATACAACCGAAGAGCGATTGACAAAAACCTGTCAGCGATTTCGTCAGTATTATGGAAGTTTTGTTGATTTGAAATTAGATGGGGTTTACAAAACCAAACACGAAGTCATTTATCGCTACCATGCCCTTTACACTAAAAAAGTAGCAAACAAAGAACTGCGCGTTTTTGTGAATGAAGAAAATTTAATTTCTGCCATAAAATCAATGGATTGGGAAGCGAATTTTGAGTCTAAATTAAACGATTAAAAAATATAGTAATGAATTTAAAATTGCCTTTTTTTGTGTTGCTTTTTATATCAGCCTTTGCAAATGCTCAGGAAACGATGATAGTAAATGGTTCTAAACCTTTTCCGGCTACACAAGAATATACCTTTATCTGCGAAAAATATGCTTATACGGGCGAGACAAAAGTCCAGCTTGCGAAAACAGAAAAAGGAGGAATTTTAAAACTATCGATTGATACCGCCAATGAAAAATCAAGAATTTTGGGTGGTGTTTATGTAGATTTGGCTAATGGAGATGTTATTCCGTGTGTAGACAAAAACGTAAAAGAGTCAACAGCTGGTAAAACAACTTCTTACTATTATTTTACGCCCGCAGAAATGCTAAAATTAAAGAAAACAGATATCAAGTCTATTCGATTTATAATTGTTGGAGGTACCGATGTTTTTGGGAATCAGACCGGGCATTTTACAACAGTGAATAAAATGGCTTATTTTTCTACTGCTTTTGACACTTCAAAAAAATCATACGATACTGCAAAAGAAATTAGCGTTTTGTAAATATACTTTAATAGAATAAGTCTTATATTTATGCTCTAATTGTACTAAAAAAATGAATTCAAACGAAAACTTAATCGCTAAGTTCTATACTGCTTTTGGAAATGCTGACTACAAAACAATGAGCGAATGTTATCATCCAAAAATACATTTTATTGACCCTGCTTTTGGCTTATTAAAAGAAGAACAAGTTTCTGCAATGTGGGAAATGCTGCTTTCAAGAAGTAAAGGCAATATTAAAATTGAATTTTCAAACATCAAAGCAGATGAATTCTCGGGTTCAGCCAATTGGGTTGCTACGTATAATTTCAGCAAAACAAACAGAACTGTGATCAATAAAATAGTAGCTGAATTTATTTTTCAAGATGGTTTAATCATCAAACATACGGACAATTTTGATGTTTGGAAATGGTCCAAACAAGCGTTTGGTTTCACAGGTCTTCTGTTGGGCTGGACAGGTTTTTTTCAGGACAAAATAAGAAAACAGGCTTTGTTATCGCTTAAAAAGTTTCAGGAATCCAAATAAATTAGTTAAATTGTGCATTACATAATTCACAATAGCTAAAAATTATTTTGAACTTCATTTAATATATCCGCCTTTTTTAAAGTTTTATTTCTTGTTGCTGCTTGATATCAAGTTAATTGTGTTTTTTAATCTTAATGACTAATTATGAAAGAAATTGTACACAAGAAATTAAATCAATTACAAGCAACAGCAATATGCGGAAATGACATTAGTTCCTCCTGCTTATATGTATCGGCATTAACCATTTTGTATGCAGGCCAGTTTGCCTGGATCTCGTTACTGATTGTTGCAGTTGTTTTATTCCTTTTCAGAAGAATTTACGGAGAAGTGGTGGGTGCGATTCCTTTAAACGGAGGGGCTTACAACGTCTTATTAAACACGTCAACTAAACGCTTGGCTTCTCTTGCGGCGACATTGACTGTTTTATCGTACATGGCAACTGCTGTTATTTCAGCATCAGAAGGAATGCATTATCTTCATGGCATATTTGACGGTTTAAACATCATCACCGCCACGATTGTTGTTTTGGTACTCTTTACCGGACTTGCCATTTTAGGGATTGGAGAATCAGCCTTTGTAGCCGTAATCATATTTATAACACATTTAGTCACCTTAAGTTTACTTGTTCTGGCATCGTTGTGGTTTATTCTGAACAATGGATTAGAAACCTTTCACCTCAATTGGCAGACGCCTATAGCTTATGGAAACATAAAAACAGCACTTTTTCTTGGTTTCTCGGCAGCAATGCTTGGAATTTCAGGCTTTGAGAGTTCTGCTAATTTTGTTGAAGAACAAAAACCGGGAGTTTTTCCAAAAACATTGAGAAACATGTGGGCGATTGTGAGTTTCTTCAATCCTGTGATCGCACTTTTATTGATAAGTATCATTCCATTAGCCGAAGTTGGTTCTAACAAAGAATCTCTTTTAGCCTATTTAGGACAAACAACCGGAGGTTCGTGGCTTGCGTGGTTGATCTCAATAGATGCGGTTTTAGTGCTTTGTGGTGCCGTATTAACCTCTTTTGTTGGGGTTTCAGGATTACTAAACCGAATGACCTTAGATCGTATTCTTCCCAATTATTTTCTTAAACAAAATAAAAGAGGTTCTCATTACCGAATCGTAATCAGTTTCTTGGTTCTTTGTATATCAGTTTTATTTGTAACAAACGGACATTTAGAGTCATTGGCCGGTGTTTATACCTTCTCCTTTTTAGCTGTTATGGCCTTATTTGGAATTGGAAATTTACTGCTAAAGTTTAAACGCAGAAAGTTACCAAGACCCGAGCGCGCCAGGGGAATTGTTGTGGTTATTGCCGTTTCAAGTATTATTGCGGCCTTTATAGGTAATATGCAACTGAACATCAATTCGTTTTATACTTTCTTAAAATATATGGTGCCGTCCTTATTGTTTATTGGAATTATGTTAAACCGTATCTTCCTGATTCGGGTTCTGATTGAAGGTTTAGAGTATTTTTATCAGCCGTTAAGAAAAATGGTTATCGTAAGTAACCGTTACCTGCATAAAATGAGTTTAAAGATTAACTCACAGGAATTTGTCTTTTTCACCAAAGGTGATGACGTTGCTATTCTAAACCGAGTCCTACAATATGTGGAAGGAAACGAAACAACCAAAAAACTCAAAATTGTTCACGTTACAAACGGCATGACAAGCAATGAGGAGTTACGAAAAGATTTAGAAGTTTTAGATCGTGCTTACGACGAAATTGATATCGAATACCTTGAAATTGAAGGTGTGTTTGGCCCCGAAATTATAGATGAACTATCCGAAAAATGGAAAATCCCAAAGAACTTCATGTTCATAGGTTCCCCCGGAAATAAATTTTCTTACCGTGTTTCCGACTTAGGCGGTGTGCGTTTAATAATGTAGTTGTTAAAAAAAATATCAAACCCGACAGGTTTCAAAAACCTGTCGGGTTTAAATATTTATATTTTTTATTATTAAGATTTAAACCATCCCGCCACTAATTCATCTTCAAAAGAAGTCGCGTCTTTATGGATAAATTCATTTGTGTTTTTATTATAAGAGTAATCTAGAGCCCATGTTTTATGGTTTTCTGCCATTTCTTTAATGCTTTTACAAACAAAAGCAATCTCTTCATCGGTAGTAGTTGGGTGAATAGACATTCTGATCCATCCCGGCTTTTTGATCAAATCACCAATGGTAATTTCATTGACTAATTTATTCGAAGTTTCCTGATCAACATGTAGTAAAAAGTGTCCGTAAGTACCGGCGCAACTGCATCCCCCTCTAGTTTGAATTCCAAATCTGTCGTTTAGTAATTTTACGCCAAGGTTAAAATGAAGATCTTCAACAAAAAAGGAAACAACTCCCAATCGGTTTTTATGTTGTCCTGCTAAGATTTTGATATTTGAAACTGCATCTAATTCATTAAAAACAAAATCAACGATTTCGTGTTCACGTTGCAAGATGTTCTCAATTCCCATTTCTTCTTTCAACTCAATAGCCAAAGCCGTTTTGATTACTTGTAGAAATCCAGGAGTACCGCCATCTTCACGATCCTCAATGTTATCAATATATTTGTGTTCGCCCCAAGGGTTTGTCCAACTTACCGTTCCACCTCCGGGACAATCCGGAATCATGTTGTTGTATAGTTTTTTATTGAAAATCAAAACACCTGAAGTCCCCGGTCCTCCCAAAAATTTATGCGGAGAGAAGAAAATGGCATCTAAATAAGATTCCGAATCTTCCGGATGCATGTCAATTTCTACATAAGGTCCTGAACAGGCGAAATCCACAAAACAAACACCATTATGCTGGTGCATTAATTTTGCAGCTTCGTGAAAAGGAGTTTTTAACCCAGTGACATTAGAACATGACGTTATCGAAGCGATTTTGATAGTTCTTTCTTTATATTTCTCTAATAATTCCTCCAAATTATCCAGACAAAAAAGCCCTTTCTCGCAAGATGGGATAATTTCTACATCTGCAATTGTCTCTAACCAAGAAGTTTGATTCGAATGATGCTCCATATGAGAGATAAAAACGATCGGCTTTTTCTCTGCAGGTACAATGGTACAATCTTTTAAATTTTCAGGTATTTTTAAACCTAAAATACGTTGAAATTTATTGACAACACCTGTCATTCCTGTTCCATCCGTAATCAGAACATCATCCTGATTGGCATTGGTATGACGTTTAATGATGTTTCTGGCATGATGATACGCTTTTGTCATGGCAGTACCTGACACGGTCGTTTCGGTATGCGTATTGGCAACAAAAGGACCAAATTCATTCAAAAGCTTCTCCTCTATAGGGCGATATAACCTTCCACTGGCAGTCCAATCGGTATAAATGATCTGTTTTTTGCCGTATGGAGAAGTAAATTCCTGGTCAACACCAACAATATGCTTTCTAAAATCCTGAAAATATGTTTCTAAACTGATGGTACTATTTTTGCTATTCATTAGTGTGCCTGTATTTGATTGCAAATATATTGCTTTTTTATAGAACTGAGAATTTATCAATTATAAACTTCAAACATTAGATAACCTTTTAGTATCTTTAATTAAATAGTCTTTTTTATAAAAATTTATCATAATATTCTATCGGATTAATAGGGCAATAAGAACTTAAACTATACTTTTTTATGGAAAATTTAGCAGTGGCAACTTTTGGTGGTGGATGTTTTTGGTGTATTGAAGCCGTAATTCAGCGTTTAAAGGGGGTAGAATCCCTAAAATCAGGATATTCAGATGGTTTTATTAAGAATCCACCCTACCGTGAAGTTTGCACCGGAAGAACAGGTCATGCCGAAGTAATTCAGGTAACCTTTAATCCTGACATAATTTCATACCATGACTTAATTACTGTTTTTATGACAAGTCACGATCCTACAACGTTAAACCGTCAGGGTGGTGATAGTGGAACACAATATCGTTCTATTATCCTGTACCATAATGACACTCAAAAGGAAATTGCAGAACAAGTTTTCGAAGAAGTTAAACCCGTTTTTGCGGATCCAATTGTAACACAGTTGAAACCTTTTGAAGTATTCTATGAAGCAGAAGATTACCATCAGAATTACTACAATGAAAATCAAGAAGCAGGGTATTGTCAAATGGTGATTGACCCTAAAGTACAAAAACTAAAAAAGATGTACGCTGATAAATTGATTGGCTAATACGACTTTTACCACCAGATTACACCGGTAAAAATTATTTTCTCTCTGTTGAAAATCCAAATAATCTTTTACGCGGTGAAAAAAAAAGAAAGATAATACGAAATGAAAAATTTAAAAATAAACAACCGATTTACAGCAGAATTACCCGCAGATCCTAACGATACAAATGAAGTTCGCCAGGTTGCCAATGCGCTTTTTTCCTATGTAAATCCAACAAAACCATCGAATCCACAACTGATTCATACTTCAAAATCTGTAGCTGAATTGGTTGGAATTTCTGAAGACGAAATTCAATCAGAATCCTTTCTAAACGCATTCTCAGGAAAAGAAATTCTTCCTGAAACACGTCCTTACGCAATGGCGTATGCAGGACATCAATTCGGCAATTGGGCCGGACAATTGGGTGATGGTCGTGCTATAAACTTAACAGAAGTAGAACATGATAATTCTTTTTTTACGCTTCAGCTAAAAGGAGCAGGAAAAACTCCTTACTCCCGAACTGCTGATGGTCTGGCGGTTTTACGCTCCTCCATCAGAGAATATCTGTGTGCCGAAGCTATGTATTATTTAGGTGTTCCTACTACCCGATCGCTTTCTTTAATGTTATCGGGTGATGAAGTTTTGCGTGATATTTTATACAATGGAAATCCTGCTTTCGAAAAAGGAGCTATTGTTTGTCGTGTTGCTCCCTCTTTCATCCGTTTTGGAAGTTTTGAATTGCTTACTTCTCGCAATGAATTAAAAAACCTGAAACAATTTGTAGAATATACGATCAAATATTACTTCCCCGAAATTAAAGGAGAACCCAAAGAGCAATATGTACAGTTTTTCCAAAAAGTAGCCGACACCACACGTGAAATGATTCTGCATTGGCAAAGAGTTGGTTTTGTACATGGCGTAATGAATACCGATAATATGTCCATCCACGGAATCACCATTGACTATGGTCCATATGGCTGGCTGGAAAATTATGACCCTAATTGGACGCCAAATACAACAGACAGTCAATACAGAAGATATCGTTTTGGTAATCAACCGCAAATTGCCCAATGGAATTTGTATCAATTGGCTAATGCGCTTTATCCGTTAATCAATGAAGCCAAACCTCTAGAAGACATTTTAGAGTCTTTTATAAATGAGTTTGATTCCGATTACAAAACAATGTTTTTAAGCAAACTAGGTTTGTTTACTTCAACCGAAACTGATAGTGAATTAATTGCTAATTTAGAAGCAACTTTACAGTTATCTGAAACGGATATGACGATCTTTTTTAGAAATTTAAGCCTCATAAAAAAAGAGGATTCGATTGAAAATGCAATTGCAAAAATTAAAGATGCCTTCTATATTCCGGAAGAAATCACCAATACTATCTTAGAAAATTGGACGGCTTGGTTTTCGTTATATCTAAAAAGATTAGCAGCAGAAGTTATTTCAGATGAAGATCGCGCCACAAAAATGAATCGTATCAATCCGAAATATGTATTGCGAAATTATATGGCGCAACTAAGTATTGACGCGGCAGACAAAGGCGACTTTTCATTAGTCGATGAATTATATACCCTGCTTCAAAAACCATATGACGAACAACCGGAAATGGAGAAATGGTTTGCAAAAAGACCGGATTGGGCTCGTTCTAAAGTAGGTTGCTCCATGCTTTCTTGTAGTTCTTAACTTTTTTTGCCACTAATTTCGCGAATTAAACTAATTTCTTTTTTTATTCAACCCTGATTAGTGAAAATTAGTGTAATTCGTGTCAAACCTTTTTCTGCCACAGATTAAAAAGATTCCAATGATTAATCCATTAAATCCTTTTAATCTGTGGTATTTTTTTAGCACAAATAATCAGTTTAAACCTCTTTATAGCCTTAAAGTATTTTTTGCCACGAATTTCGCGAATTAAACTAATTAATTCGTGCCAATTAGTGTAATTCGTGTTTAACTCCTTTTTTACTTCGCAGTAATAGAATCAATTATAAGATTGGCATGAACTCTGGAATTTTCAATGAACCATTTATGTGTATGCATTCCTCCGCAAACCACTCCCGCCAGAAATAATCCTTTCACATTTGTTTCCATCGTTTCCGGATTGTAAGTTGGTGTTTTTAATGCATCTTCAGACAGTTGAATGCCTGCATTTTGCAAAAAAGCCAAATCCGGTTTGTAACCTGTCAATGCTAATACAAAATCATTTTCGATAATTACTTTTCCGTTTGGAGTTTCAATTTCAACCGTGTTCTCTTTAATCTCCGTAATATTCGATTCAAAATAAGCTTTAATGCTTCCTTCGCTAATGCGGTTTTCGATATCAGGTTTTGCCCAATATTTCACCCGATTATTGATCTCGTTTTTACGAATTACCATTGTTACATTGGCTCCTTTACGCCAACATTCCAAAGCCGCATCAACTGAAGAGTTATTCGCGCCAACCACTAGTATATTTCTAAAAGCATATTCATGTGCCTCTTTATAATAATGACGAACTTTGGGCAATTCTTCCCCTTTTACCTCCATTTTAATCGGAATGTCATAAAATCCGGTTGCAATAATGACGTTTTTTGATTGGTATACTTTTTTATCTGTGCTAATTTTAAATGATTCGACACCCTCTTTTACTATTTCGGTGACTCTTTCAAATAAATGAATTGAAAAATTAAAATAGCGGTGAATATTTCGATAGTATTCCAAAGCCTCCTGGCGACCCGGTTTTGGTGGCAGACAGTTAAATGGAATACCTCCTATTTCCAACCTTTCCGCTGTCGAAAAAAATGTCATGTACAAAGGATAATTAAAAATACTGTTTACAATTGCTCCTTTTTCAATGATTAAATAACTCAAATTCTTCTTTTGGGCTTCTATAGCACAAGCCAGACCAATCGGGCCACCTCCCACAATGATCAAATCGTATTGTTCTGTCATAAAGCAATTACTTTTCCCAAGTTTTAAAAGGGTTTTTACTCAGATAAGCGTTATAATATCTTGGATCATTAGTCACTTCCTCACCCAGCCATTCCGGTTTTTCAAAAGAGTCTGTCTCTGACTGTAATTCAATTTCAGCCATTACCAATCCTTCATTATCACCATAAAATTCATCCACTTCAAAAACATGATCTCCAGCTTTTATTTCAAAGCGGGTTTTCTCAATTTTGCCTTTTTCACAAAGTTTGAGCAACTCCTCTGCTTCATCAATCGGAATTTCATTCTCCCATTCAAAACGGGACATTCCGCCTTGATGACCAATCCCTTTAATAGTAATAAATCCCCTTTGACCTTTAATCCTAACACGAACTGTTCTTTCCGGGATTGAACTTAAGTATCCCTGAGCAATTTTATTTTGAGTAAAAGCCTGTTCTTTAAAATCATCCGATTTTACAAGAAACTTTCTTTCGATTTCAATCATTTTAATATTTCAATTAAATTTCAATGCAAGTTACTTAATTTAATTCAGTAGTAAAATTGACAAATCACAAACTCCTTACTTTATATCGTTTTTATCCTAACTCCCTCGCAATCAAAAACAAAACATTAAAATAACTGATTGTTAATGCTTTACGTATTATTTTTTTGGTTAAATTTGATAGAATCTTAACTTCATACTTATGTCTAAAAAAGCACTTTATCTATTAGGCATTGCAATAACCATTATTTTGGGTACTTTTTTGTATTTGAAATTTTGTTGCAATTGTACGAAACCCGAAACAATTGATCCTATCGAAAAACCAATTGTAACGACTCCGGAGGCCTCTCTTGTCCCCTTTGTTCTAAATGGCTCAGGAATTGATTATCATACGACTGATAACATCAAATTCCTTAAAAACAATGCTGCAGTACTGGTTCCCATTGGCGATTCTGTAAATATTGGAATTGAAAAGCTAAAAGCGTTCTTAACTTCAAATCCAAAGCAAAAAATAACCATTACCGGTTATGCCACAAGCGACGAAACCAATACCACTAAATTTGAAAATCTTGGAGTAGCCAGGGCAAATGATGTCAAAAATTATTTTGTAACGAAAGGCTTAACAGGCTCTCAATTGGATACCAAAGGTGAAATTGTGGACAAATGGCAAACCAATTCAGATACTCTTTTTGGTCCGGTCTCCTATAAATTTGAAGTTGCAGACACCACTACGGTCGCTACTGACGAGTGGAGCCTTTTGAAAGAAAAAATCAATACGGATCCTTTAACGCTGCATTTTAGCACTAGTAAATCTCGTAACATACTAGGTGCAGATGAAAAGCAAAAAGTAGCGGATATTGCCAAATATACCGCACATGATAAAGCCGCTGTGGTTTTAATTGTTGGTCATTCGGACAATGTGGGAAATCGTGATTCGAATGTTGCTTTGGGGCAAAAAAGAGCTGAGTTCACTAAAAACTATCTATCCAAAAATGGTATTGGTGCGCAAATCGAAACGGAATCAAAAGGACCTGATGAGCCAATTGGCGATAACGGTACCCGAGAAGGTAAGGCATCTAACAGAAGAACTGTAATTACAATAAAATAATTAATCAAAATATACGATCATGAATATACCTTGTATCTTAATACCTGCGCTAGTTGGATTAATCTGTGGAATTTTAGGTTACTTACTAGGAAGAATGAACTCAAAAAATGATGATTCACTAGCATTGTCTTTACAAGCTGATTTGGATGCCTGCAAAGCGAATACCAAGAATCTGAATGCCCGTATCGCTACTTTGGAAGCTGATTTGGCAGCTAAACCAACTATTAACAGTACAGCACAATCCTTTGCTGCTACAGCCGCTCCATTGTTGTTATTTGACAATGAGCTCGCTGCAACCGTTTTTGGCAAAAAAGTAAAAGAGAACGATCTTAAAGTTGTAGAGGGAATTGGACCAAAAATTGAAACCTTGTTTAATAATGCCGGAATCAAAACCTGGCAAGAATTATCGGCAACAACAACCGAAAAATTGCAATCAATTTTGGATGCTGCAGGTGAAAATTATGCGATACATAATCCGGGTAGCTGGGCGAAACAAGCGCTACTTGCCTACCAAGGAAAATGGCAGGAATTAAAAGACTGGCAAGACAGTCATATTGGAGGAAAAGAATAAAACCACAATTTATATAACCTTAAAAACTGGCTTCCGGCCAGTTTTTTATGCTTTATCTAAAAAATCAGATGACCAATCCTTGTCTTTATTATACCACAATTGCCCTTCTAAAACTTCTAATGGACAATCGAAATTATTGGTGTACAATGCGCCGGTTCCTAGACCTTGTGGCATCTTTGAGTTTTGCAAAAACGTCCATTGTGAGATTGCATTCAGTCCGATGTTGCTTTCTAATGCCGATGTGATCCACCAGCCAATATTGTATCGTTCGGCCAACGTAATCCACTCCTGTGTTCCTCTAAAACCCCCAACAAAACTAGGCTTAAGAATAATATATTGTGGTTGGATTTTTTGGATCAGTTTTTCTTTCTCTTCTATTGAAAATACTCCGATTAACTCTTCATCCAGTGCAATTGGAAATGGTGTTACCTTACATAAATCAGCCATTGTCTTTACACTTCCTTTTTTAATAGGTTGCTCAATGCTATGTAACTGAAATTTATTTAGTTGATTTAGTTTATCTAAAGCTTCACTTATCCCAAAAGCACCATTGGCATCTACTCTAATTTCGATTTGTTCTGCAGAAAAATGACTTCGGATAAACTGTAACAGCTCTAATTCTTTATCAAAATCAATCGCTCCGATTTTGAGTTTTATGCAATTAAAACCATCGGCAAGCTTTTCTTCTATCTGCTGTTTCATAAAAGACGGTTCACCCATCCAAACCAAACCATTTATTGAAATTGACTTTGCATGATTAGTAAAATCGGAAGGAAATAGTACGTATGGGTTATCACTTTTAAGGGACAAAAAAGCCATTTCAATTCCAAATTGTATGGAAGGAAACTCCAATAAGGCTTCCCAAAGTTTCGTTTCACTTAAATGAATGTTCTCGCAAGCCCAGCTTAGTTTTTCTTCATAATCGTCGCGATCATCTGCGCTTAAACCTCTTAAGATTCCGCACTCCCCGATTCCTTTTTTACCGTTTTCTTCCAAAACAACAAACCAGGTTTCTTTTTCTGTCATAATGCCTCTTGAGGTTCCAGACGGACGCTTAAACTCTAGCATGTATTTGTGGTAGGTGGCTTTCAATATACTGTGTGTTTTTTTTAAACCATATAAGTGATGTAAGTTCATTTAATTGTTGGCGGAAAAACTAACTTATATTTTCTTATATCGCCTATATGGTGAAATTTTAATTGGCTAAACGCTTTGTGTTTTTTAAACCATGTAAGTCATGTAAGTTCATTTAATTGTTGGCGGAAAAACTAACTTATATTTTCTTATATCGCCTATATGGTGAAATTTAATTAGCTAAATGCTTTGTGTTTTTTAACCATGTAAGTCATGTAAGTTCATTTAATTGTTCGCGAAAAAACTAACTTATATTTTCTTATATCACTTATATGGTAAAATTTTAATTAGTCAAAAGCTTTGTGTTTTTTAACCATGTAAGTCATGTAAGTTCATTTAATTGTTGGCGAAAAAACCAACTTATATTTTCTTATATCACTTATATGGTGAAATTTTAATTGACTAAACGCTTTATGTCTTGTAACAATATAAGTCATACAAGTTCATTTTAATTGTTGGCGGAAAAGCAAACTTATATTTTCTTATATCACTTATATGGTGAAATTTAATTAGTCAAAAGCTTTAAAATTCTTTCGTAATCTTCTGATTTAATTCCTGCTTTCTGGAAGGTTGTAAAATCCAGCTTTGTTTTATCTGTCCAGCTTAAGCTGTCTGTTACGTTCTGATTTTGATATTTTTTGTAGATAGACTTAGCTGAACTGTAATCGTCGCTTAAAAGGTATACGTGTGCCAGATTCAGTTTTACCGCTAACTCTGTGTCGTCTAACTTTTCGCCTTCTTTCAGGAACTTAATTGCTTTTGCGTATTGTTTCGTCAAAATGTAGCAATACCCAATTGAAGCATAATCTAATGCGGTTGCTTTTCCATCGTTGATTATGCCATTCAATTTCGGAATGGCTTCGTTGTATTTCTGTTGTTTGATCAAAGTGGCAATCTGTTTGTGCAAATCACTGTAAACATTTTTAGAGATTCCTGCATCATTGTAACAGGCTGCTCCAAAGTCTTTGTATACTTTAGTTCTTTCAATTGGTAATAACTTTTGAAATTCGACATAACGATATTGCTTCATTATTTTATTCAGTATACAAACACAAAAATCATCCGAATTGGCCATTTTCTGAGCCATTGTGGATGTTTTACACAAACTGATAATTTCATTTTTATTATCCTGATTCCAGCCACGATTGAGTTTTGTATCTACCCAAGGCACGACTTCTAACACGATTTTCTGACTTAAAATCCAATTTTTACTTTCAAAACCAAACCAGATTGTAGTCGTATTTTCTTTTAAACAAGAAGATTTGTCCAAAGACAGCCGTTTTGCATCTTTGCTGACCGGTTCGACCTGAGCAAAACAGGCTGCGTCGGTTTTCCCATCGCTTACGTACTTCTTTGCTTTTTCGCTTGAAGTCAAAATCGAATAAGTACATTGATCATCTCCTGAGATTTTTGACATCAAGAAAACAGCTCCTGCTGAACCCTGTCCTATTCCGTAAGGATCCGGTATCGCTTTTAGTACCGAAACTAAACTACTTGCCATTTCCTGATTTTTGTCTAATAGCGTTATTCTATAGACAATCTCAGTTGTACCAACAGGTAAATCTTCTGTGTTTACGGTCATTCGGTCGCCGGCAGAAACCAAAAATTCTTTTGTAGTTGCACGTTCTTTATCCCAATAGCCGTCTTTTTGAGCGTAAATATTGTAGAAAGAACAAACAGAAACGAAAAGCAGTATTATTTTTTTAGTCATCATTTTAAGCATTTTGCTCACTGGTATTAATCATATCCTGAATTCGTTTTTCGGCCTCTGGTTTTGTAATTCCTTCGTAAAAATCTTTAACAAAAGGATGGTCATAATCCTTATGTGGAAAAATTACCGGTCTGCAGTTCCCTTTCTGAGTGACTACGGTTGTTGGAACACTTTCTGAAAAAGTATAGTCTTGCAAAGCGTTGTTTAACCATCCGAAATATTCTGTTTCATGCTCTTCATTGTCAAAATTATCAAGATAGTCCTGAAAACTTTTCTCACTCAAAGAAACCCAAAATCCATACTCCAGATCTTCACAATGATCATTTACTTTCTGAAATAATACACAACGTATAAATCTCCCTACATGATCCGGAGATTTAATGACACAAAAGTCTTCATCAATCACCGCTATTTCTTCTTTGTCAACCTCAGAAAGACGGGAATAAGCATCAGGCGAAATATACGTTAGTGCTGGCCAGCCCTCATGCTGCTCTCCGCAACATTCACAAATAAATTTTGTACTATCCATTTATTATTTTAATTGAATAAACGCTTCAATTTGATTTCTAATTCCTCGAAAAATCGCTAATACGAGTAGCATTTTAATTTTACAATTCGATTGATTCTCCGATTTCAAGCAGCATTAAATCTTTGCCTTTGTCAAAAAATTGACGAATAGACTCTTCGTGATCAATTTCAATATAACCAAATGTATCAAAATGGTAACCAAGGATTTTATCACATTCTACAAAGTCTGATGCGATTATAGCATCTTCTACATCCATCGTAAAATTATTCCCAATTGGAAGTATCGCTAAGTCCAATTTGGTTCGCAGCGGGATTAATTTCATATCCATTGTAAGGGCAGTATCTCCGGCGATATAGATGTTTTTATGCTCTCCTTCAATTACAAAACCTCCCGGATTTCCACCATAACTTCCGTCTGGGAAAGAGCTTGAGTGAATCGCATTTACATATTTCACTTTTCCGAAATCAAACTTCCAGCTTCCGCCATGGTTCATCGGGTGCGCAGTGAAACCTAATTTGGTATAATAATTTGCAATTTCCGCATTAGAAACGATAACGGCATTGGTTCGCTTTGCAATAGCTTCAACATCTAAAACATGATCACCATGTGCGTGTGTCAGCAATATATAATCTGCTTTTAATGTGTTTATATCAATATCAGAAGCTTGTGGATTGGCTGTTATAAATGGATCAACAATGATGTGTTTTCCTCCAACTTCAATTCCTAATGATGCATGTCCGTAAAAAGTAATTTTCATTTTTATAAAAATTTAAGTTGAACTTCTTTTATCTTCCGCCTAAGAAAAGATTAACAATAATGTCTGAGATTAAAGAAATCATACATACCGTTAACAACAAAGAAAGAAGAAAGGTACTCAAGGCTAATTTTTTTAACTCCGGATCTAATAACTTAGGTTCTTGATTTTTAGCAACCGTAATCAAATGTTTTGTTAAGGGGATATATGCCAATAAAAACAGGTACTGATCAAAATTATAATCGCTTAAAATAGCAAAAACAGCTACTAGAATCATTGCTGTAACAATCAATGTAAAATGGTATTTTTTTGCCTTTTTGCCTCCCATTTGAACTACGATCGTGTTTTTACCCGATTTACGATCTGATTCTTCGTCACGCATATTGTTCAGGTTTAACACTCCAACACTCAATAAACCAATTGAAATAGCCGGCAGAATCAAAAGCGGATCAACTTCTTTGGAATATAAAAAGTTAACGCCCAATGTACTTACTAATCCGAAAAAGACAAAAACAAATACATCTCCGAAACCTTTATATCCATAGGCTGAATTTCCTACTGTATAACGAATAGCAGAAACGATAGCGGCAACTCCAAGCAAAAGAAAAAAGATAGAATAACCAAAATTCGACTCCCCGAAAGCAAAATAAATTAAGGTAATCGCAGATAATAAAGTCAAAATCGAAGTGATTATTATCGCTTTTTTCATTTCCTGAGGGGTGATCACACCACTCTGAATCGCTCTTTTGGGCCCTACTCTGTCTTCATTGTCCGTTCCTTTTACTCCATCACCATAGTCGTTTGCGAAATTGGACAAAACTTGTAAACCAAGCGTTGTTAGAAGTGCAAAACCTAAAATTTTCCAACTAAAAACTTCTGTTGGTGTATTTATAGCTTCTGTTGGGTTGGATAAAGCGTAAATACTTCCAACTATAATTCCCGAAACTGATAATGGCAACGTGCGCAATCTTGCGGCTTCAATCCAATGTTTCATTCTTTTTTTTATTTTAGATTTTAGAGTGTAGATTTTAGATTATTTGGATTCTGATTTTAAATTATGGATCGAAAAAAATCTACAATCTAAAATCAGAAATCTAAAATTTATTTTGGTAATCATTTATTCTCTCTAAAATTTAGTTTCCTTTTCATTATTTTAGATTTTAGAGTGTAGATTTTAGACTATTTTGTTCTGATTGAAAATTATGGATTCAAAAAATCTACAATCTAAAATCAGAAATCTAAAATGTATTATGGCAACCACTTGTTTTCTCCAAAATTTGGTTTTCTTTTTTCTAAAAATGCATTTCTTCCTTCTTTTGCCTCTTCCGTCATATACGCCAAACGCGTTGCTTCTCCTGCAAAAACCTGTTGCCCAACCATTCCGTCGTCTGTTAGGTTCATTGCAAACTTTAGCATTTTAATAGACGTTGGTGATTTTTGAAGAATTTCCTGTGCCCACTCATAAGCGGTATCTTCCAGTTCGTCATGTGGAATGACAGCATTTACCATCCCCATATCCATTGCTTCTTGAGCAGAATAATTACGTCCTAAAAAGAAGATTTCACGTGCTTTTTTCTGACCTACCATTTTAGCAAGATATGCAGATCCGTAACCACCGTCAAAACTCGTTACATCGGCATCGGTTTGTTTGAAAATAGCATGTTCTTTACTTGCCAAAGTCATATCGCAAACAACATGTAAGCTATGTCCTCCACCCACTGCCCATCCCGGAACAACGGCAATAACCACTTTTGGCATAAAACGGATTAAGCGCTGCACTTCAAGAATATTCAAACGGTGTTGACCGTCTTCTCCTACATACCCTTGGTGTCCACGAGCATTCTGATCTCCTCCGCTGCAAAAAGAATACACTCCGTCTTTAGTCGAAGGTCCTTCTGCAGAAAGCAACACTACTCCAATCGAAGTATCTTCTTGTGCATCGTAAAAAGCCTGGTATAATTCTGAAGTTGTCTTTGGACGAAAAGCATTTCTAACATTTGGTCTGTTGAAAGCAATTCTTGCAACTCCATTACATTTTTTATAGGTTATATCTTCAAATTCTCTGGCAGTGATCCAATCCATTTCTATTTGTTTAATTTTAATAATTTATAGTGTAAAAATAAACCATTTTTACATTTTTACCTACTCTATTTGGTTTTTGGTGTTTACTAAAACCAGCTCCAAATGTTAACAATTGGTATTTACTTACAAAAAATAACACTATTTAACATTTGTTTTAAAAAAAAATAAGTAATTTTACACCCTTATAATCAGCAAGATACATTTTATTTTGTTGTTATTTGATTGATTTTCTTTCACTGATTTATTAACCTAAAAAATGACTTTTTTTGAGAAAATTTAAAAAATTTGTCGCTCATTTTTTTACGGTTTTTATTAGTAAACCAATAATTAATGAGCAAATGATTTATGCATTTGTTAAAACTTCAAGGAGGAAATAGTAACACCTAAGGTTAAATGCTGGAAATGTATCCGTGTTAGTACAAAAATGAATACGAAAAGAGGAAAAAATACTAATTAAATACTTTCCAAAAGTTATTCTATACAACCAATGGCTTAGCCGTGAATTTGATTTTTTGCTTTTAAGATGAATGTATCAATTGTTTAAAGACATACCCATATAAAGAAGTAATTTCTAAAATTTTTAAAGCTATTATTTTTTTAATGGATTCGAATTATTTTATTTCTGTTTTTTTTTAATTACAATTTTTTTTAAAACTAGAATAAAAAAGAGAAAGGCTACTTGTAATGAGTAGCCTTTCTTGTTACTGGTATTTGATCAAATCCAAAAACTTTTGGAGAAGTAAAAATCTCGCAGAGTCGCTGAGTCGCCAAGTTTTTTTCCTAATTTTTTAACTTTGCGACTCTGCGTCTTTGCGAGAAATCACACCAGAAATTCCTTATAGAAAATCGCCAATCTTTGGTGATTTGCGCGTGTGATTTCTCCTTCGTCGAAATGACAGGGTTGTAAGGAATTGGTCTTTTATTCAATCCATTCAGAACAAAAAAAATCCAAATCCCCATATAATAACATCGGAATTTGGATTCTTTTATTTGGAATTTAAACGTAAGGTTTTAACTCTCTTTTATCAGGTAAATACCGTCTTCTTTAATTTCAATAAGTTGCTCCTTGTATAAAGCTCCAATAGCTTTTTTGAAGGTTTTTTTACTCATTTTCAATACGGTTTTAATGTCTTCCGGATGCGAATTATCATTCAGACGCAAGAAACCACGATTGGCTCTCAATTCGTCTAAAATCTTATCTGCATTAGGCTCAATACTTTGATACCCCTGCACTTGCAAGGCTACATCAATTTTATTGTCAGGACGGATATTTTTAATAAAACCGCGCATTCTGTCACCTGTTCTGATCGCATCATCGTATACTTCGTCTTTATACAACAATCCTTTGTGTTTTTCATTGATAATCACATTGATTCCGATTTCGGTAATGTGCGAAACGATCAAATCTACTTCTTCTCCGTTTTCAACCGTTAAAGAATCATTGTTTAAAAACTGATTCGTTTTGCTTGAAGCTACCAAACGATTTGTTTTTTCATCCATATAAAGATAAACCAGGTATCGTTTTCCTTTTTCCATCGGACGGGCCTGTTCTTTAAACGGAACCAAGATGTCTTTTTCCATTCCCCAGTCCATAAAAGCACCTACCTGATTGATGTAGTTTACTCTTAGAAGAGAAAATTCATTCAATAAAATATAAGGCTCGAGTGTAGTGGCAACAGGACGTTGTTCATGATCCAAATAAACAAAGACAATAAGTTCTTCACCTATTTCAAATTCATTGGGAACGTATTTATTCGGTAATAATATATCGTGAATTCCTTCCGGGTCTTTTTCGGGATTCCCTAAAAATAAACCAACTTTGGTATCACGTAGTATGGTAAGTGTATTGTATTTTCCTATTTCAATCATATTCTTGAGGTTCTGGGCTCATAAGCAGCCAAGTTTCTAAGCCGCAAATGTACGAAGTTTGAAAATGGTAAGCAGAAAAAATATTTTATAAAAAAGAACTTCCGTATCGAAAAATCAAAAACCTATATTTGATAAAATTTTATTGTGCTATTTTAGTGTAAAAAATAAATAGGCCCAAACTTAGATTTCTATGATATTTCTTTGCATAATTCAACGACTTTATTAAGATTCTTTTATCCAAAAAACAGTACAACTTACCCCTATTTTTCTCAAATAACCTCCTAAGCAATGGCAGAAAAACATAAAATAAAAGCAGTGATTTTTGACATGGACGGTGTCTTAATCGACTCCGAACCTCTTTGGCAAAAGGCTGAATTTGAAGTATTTTCTTCACTGGGGGTTACGGTAACAAAAGAAATGGCTGAAATTACAAGAACAATGACCACTGCCGAGGTTGCTAAATTCTGGCACACAAAATTTCCATGGGCAAATACTAGTCTTGAAACAACGGAACAACTGGTGATAGCAAAAGTAACCGAGCTCATCAAAAACGAAGGCTTGAGTATTCCAGGTATAAAAACCTATATCGAATCACTTCGAGCGGAAGGTTTTAAGATTGGTCTGGCTACCAATTCGCCATACAGTATTATACCAATTGTACTGGAAAAACTAAACCTAACACCATTGTTTGATTCTGTTTCTTCTTCAGATGATGAAGAAAATGGAAAACCGGATCCTGCGGTATACCTAACTGCTTCGAGAAAACTTGGTATCGCTCCAAACGACTGCATCGCAATCGAAGATTCTCACTCTGGAATGAGAGCGGCAAAAAGTGCCGGTATGCGAGTTGCGGCCTTCACAAACAACACAACCAACGGAGTCGACACAAGTCTTGCTGATTATATTATAGAAAACTTCAATCTTGAACTTCAGAAAAAAGCAAAGACTTTATTGTTTTTTGTGAGCATTTCTCCTAAAATAATTTTTTAACACATAGTGACATAGTTTTTGAAACTTAAAAAAAAGAGTGTTTCACTTTAAATAAAACACAATAGAACTATGTTAAAAAAAATGATTTTCTTGGACTATCTTAACTTAATAAACTTAAACCTATGTCTTTATGTGTTAAAAATAATTGCCGTCAAAGGCTTAACACTAAAACATTAATAAATGTTATTTACTAAATAAAAACACAGGTCTTCCGTAATTTTATAACTATGTCACTATGTGTTAAAACTAGTTACATCAACGCGTTAAATGTTAATCTTACCTCCTATGGCACCTTATTTCTTTATAATACCCTGATAAAGTTTAAAATTATTATATTTACTTTTTAGCCAACCGAATAATGTTGCCCGAATAATGAAATCCCGCAACGTTTGGCCGATCAATTATAAGCAGTTAAGATGGAAAATAATACCGTACCAATAGCACCGATATCTTTGGATACCAATACAATATCGAACAAAAAGATTAAAAAAGCAGATTTGTTGCCTAATCCGGAATCTCAATTGGATTCTATGGAAATGAAGGAAACACCTATTAGCGATTCCAGCATACTTTTTAGAGATCTGACTGATACTGCCAGCAAAAAAGAAAGTATTATCCGATTAATTGATAAGTTGAATGTTGAAACTAATCTTAGATATCAAAGAACAGAAGAAGACACCTACTGTAATGTATACTCTTATGATTATTGCTATTTTAGTAAAGTATACCTTCCAACGGTTTGGTGGACAGCCGAATCTCTTGAAAAATTAGAACAGGGGCAGGATGTTGAAGCTGTTTTTGAAGAAACTGTTGATCGTATTTATTCCAGCGCTCTACACGATTGGTTCCCTGAATGGGGTGGCGATTTTGGGTGGGAGCAAATAGCTACAGTCGATGAAATTCAGAATAAAGTAAACGCCAAAGGTGGAATTGGAATCATTTGCGCTAAAAGAAGAGAAAAAGGACTTTCGGGGCATATTGTTCCTGTTGTTCCTGAAACCGCTCTGCACAAAGCGTATCGTGAGAATGGCGTAGTCGTTTATCCACTACAATCACAGGCAGGAAAGCTAAATTACAACTACTTTTCGGAGGTTAGAAAAGATTGGTGGAACGATGAATTATACTCCTCTTATGTGCTTTATTACCACCCTTAGCCGAAAATAATCAACTTCGTTATACAAACCTCTAAAAATTTATTGATTATCAATGGGTTAACTACTTGGAAATAACAAAATAAAGAACTACTTTCGCAACTTGGAAAAAATAAGAATAGCCAAAGTTGCAATATTGCTATTCATCTGTCTAAATTATTGATATAAAAGTGATTAATAACGGTAGTGATTTTATAACCTCATTATAAAATTTTACTTTTTTATCAGTCTTTCAGTCGATACAGGTGTGAAATTTCTAAGACTAAAAAATATAATTCTATAATTTTAAAAGTAAGACATAACTTTTTTAATGGATATTACAACTGTGTTTAATCCGTTAAAAGGCTTCTTGTGCCTGATTTTAAATTGATTTGAATCTTATTTTTCGAATAAAAAGACAATACTTTAAAAATATAATTAACCATAAAAAAAGACAATTAGTATAAATGAAAGACAATCAGACAAAAAAATATTATTGGGGAATAGGATTAGAAAACGAAACCTACATGCAATTTGAAGAATCCCTAATAGTTACTGGTGAATTTATACAAGAAAAGATTGGCTTTGAAAAATACAGTATTGACTATAGAAAATGTTATAAACCGGAAAGCCTTACTCCTGTTCTAAAGAAAGCTTTTGGTATAACTGAAAATTATAAAGTAAGCCGAATGATCAACAGTCATTCGCTGGAAAAACTGGATATAAACTATCAGCACAAAACATTATCGGCTGTAAAAGCACTTGCTGATGCAGAAGAAACGGATGCCGTTACCGCTCAACCTCTTGAGAATCCAGATTATCTTGGGAAATCAATTATGGAGCTTTTCCTTGAAGCGCAGCCTTACAACATTCAAAGTATGATCAGCCAAAGAAACAAAACGATGGGTTCTGTTCACTTTGATGGCGATTCTATCGAATTTGTGACTAAATATTTTGAAAATCGAACTGTGGTTGATTCCTGCAAAGAACTAAAAGCAACTAAAAAGTTGTTTATCGATAAAATCAATGAATCTTCTGTTTTAAAAGGAAAACTAAATTTTCCGGATTATAACAATGGTCTTAACATGTTTATGACCAATCAGGAAAACCTGGTTTTGTTTAATAATGGAACTTATCATTTTCATATTACTTTGCCAACCCTGACAGAAGACAGCAGGATTACAGATTATACTGATTTTGAAAAAACACATGGTAATGCCATCTATTTACTGCAATGGTTTGAACCGTTTTTTATAGCAACACTTGGTAGTCCCGACATTATGGGGGTAATAAGTGACAAATACGGTTTGGATAAAAAGTTCACTTTAGGTTCTATGAGAAATGCGATGTCTCGTTACATAGGCGTTGGAACTTATAATAAATCGATGCCTAAAGGTAAAATTCTAACCTTTAATGTGGATGATTTCAGAAAACTGCTAAAGTTTGAAAAAGAAGAAAACATCTGGTGGCGTGATCAGATTGAAGCAGAAATGGAGTACGAAATGCTTTCTGAAGTTGGTCTTGATTTTAATCAGGAAAAAATGTATCAAAGTGGTTTTGAGTTCAGAAGTTTTGACGAGTTTCCGGCAAAATACCTGGATGATGTTCTTTTTTCTATTATTTTAATTTGTGAGCATTCTTTAAACCTGCCTGATGTACAGTGGGGACACGACAGTAAAGCCTGGAATAATCTAGTTTTTAAAACTTTAAAAATGGGTTATTTGACTGAAATCAATGAGGAAGAAAAGAAAGAAATTTTAGATTTACTACAACTATTAAATTCATCAGATAGCAATTACAATACATTAAAAGCTGAATTTGAAGCTATTGTCTTATTAGATGAATTTTTCTTTAAGATTCTTGCTGTTTTACATGATAAATACAAAGACAACAATGTTTGTCTGGACGCTATGTACGGACAAAAAACAAGTTCTCCTCCTAAATGGGACAACTTTAATAAATACCAAACAGAAAGACATTTACAGCAAATCGGTTCTTTTTGCGATAATTAGAAGTTTATTTGTTCTCTAAAACCAACGGCCAAATTCGATTATGAATTTGGCCGTTGGTTTTTTTTTGATCATTTGCCACGAATTTCACGAATTACCACGAAATGCTTTTTTGTCGCTGATTTTAAGAAAATGCGTTTAATACTTTGACAAAGAGTCGCTAACTTGATACATCTATGAGCAAGAAAAATGAATGCCACAGATTATAAGGATTAAAATGATTCATAATTTGTGACGCAAAAAAATAGACACGAATTGCACGAATTACACAAATTAATTCATCGCAATTGGTGAAATTCGTGGCAAAAGATCACGATGGTCAAAAAACATGGAATATAAACGACTTATTTATTAATACCTTAAAAGAGTTAGGTAGAATTAATAGAACTCGCACAGATTATTTAATCAGTTTAATCCTTTAATCTGTAGCAGTTTTTCCTCTATAAAAGCCCTTTATAATACGCTTCTACATCCTTCCAATGGTAATACGGCCCTATATCTGTCTTTATAGTTGGAACAAGGATTTCTTTTTCATGAAGCAAGAATTTGACTAGTATATCCTCTGATTTACGTTTGCGAAAAAACACCATTTGTATGTTTCCGGCCATGGGAGCGATTCTGAAATTATTCCATGCTTCGTAAAAGGTAGCAGGATCAGAGACACTGTTGTAACTGCCGTCTAAATGAAGAAGCATTGCCAGTGTGATTAAATTACCATCGTGTGCAAAACGAAGTGTAGCGCCTTTGCCTTTAGATGCAATCATCGCATTGGCACTTTCTATGATATTTTTTAAGGTTGGTTTTTGATTTTCAAACATGATTCCGTTGTTTACAGCGGCATTGGCATCACCCACATATTGACGGTAATTTGTCGTTTGCCACAAATCAAAAAGTTCTTGTTTTTCAAACAGATCGTAGAAAGTCAGTTTTGTTTCTACATTTTGCATTCCTCCTGCTATGGCGAATAGTTTTTTCATAAGAGCACTTGGATCTACTTTTTTTGCTACATAATCGGCATTCGAAAATAACGATTTTACCAAACGATCGGGCTGTATGTGTTTGTCTTCAAATTCCTGGTATTCTTTTTTCCAGGTATCTTTAGCAGCTTTAAAGGCAGTTGATTCGGGAGTGTTGTAGTTGAGATAGCGCTGCCACTTTATACCGGCATTTCGGTCAATTTTCAGATCGGGATTAATTTCTTTAAGTCTTTCGCAGAATGCATCCATACTGAGTACAACGCGCACTACTGTTGTAGCGCTGGCCTCTATTTGAGCATCCTTAACAAACACTTTTGGGTATTGTTTGTACATGCGCTCTGCAATGCCCCTCTGTTCTTTTTGTCCCAAAGGAGCAAGATCTCCTCCGCGAAATTCTACCTCTTTCCAAAGTTGCTGTAATCGCTTTAGAACATCGTTACCCAGACTTGTTAACGCATTGTTTTTATTGGCTTCTTCAAGCAAATCTAATACCTCTTTATACTCAGTATCACTTGTCAGATAGCGCGATCCATGGCGTCCAAAATGGCTTATGTAAAAGGCTTGATATCCTTTTGGTACAGCCGTAGTGGTCACATTATCTTTGGTAGGATAGGCATAATTAACTCCGGCTGTTTTCTCGGGAGTATCAGACAGTTCTTGTTGGATTGATTGTCCTAAAACAACAGATAAATTGGTAATTGCAATTAATAGCGTTAAGTAGATTTTCTTCATTTTGGTTTCGGTTACTGCAAGGCAAATATATTCTAAATATCAGAAAATCGCTGCTGACCTTTAGAATATAAATTACCCTTCCCTATTCCACTTTTAGAATGTTGTTTTGTACCCTATCCCTATCGTATATTTTCTTGTCAAACCATCAGGTCTTACGTCTCTGACTACAAATGGCGTAGCTAAAGAGAGCTCCAAACTTCCTCCTTTAAAAGAATAAGCAGAAATAAGATTCCCGTTGATCGTAAGGCCTTCGGATCCTTTTATTGCCTGTCTTGCCCCATAAATATCTTCGTAGGTATCTTCACCTAAATGATAAATAAACAGCACATTGGGTTTGAAACTAAACTTAGAATTTCTTGTTTCAATAGTATAGGTGGTGCGAAAAAGCACATCGGGTCTACGTTCAAAAAGATTTGTAGTCGGAAAATCGGTTGTTCTGGAATATTCTGCTATGTATGAATTTGCATTAATATTAATCACAGGCAATTGCAGCGCTGAGATAAAATCCAGTTTTTTATACGTAAGATTGACGCTTCCTATAAAATCAAACGTCCCCAAACTACTCTGATAATCCAACGGAAGCGGGTGATCGTTTATTTTAAGATTGGAGCTGTTAAACGGGATCTTTAGCCCTGCTGTATAACTCCATTTGTATACTTTATTGAATCGTGTTTTGTAATGTGCTGTTAAAAATACATCACCTATAGAACCTCTGTCTCCAAAACTCCCACTAGCAAAAGAGGAAGTGATCTTAGCGCTTCCTGACCATCTTTCATTAAAATTACGCGTATAAGAAACATAAGGTGAAATATACGTTACATCTGATTCTCCTGCACCGAACACAGTGCTGACTTCGATCGCGTTTTTTGCAATACTATCGGTTGCATACGTATTGTTTATGCTGCAAACTCCTGCATCACTGCAGCCTTGCGCTTTTATACCGATGCAGAAAAACACACAAACAATTAAATAGATTTTTTTTGATTTCATCATTATAGTAAGTTTTGGTTAAAGTTTTGCAAAGGCAAAAAGGTGATTGAACTGCTGACAGTGTATCAATACATAGGGATAAACGGAAAGATCAACATTGTCCGGAATTCTAAAGGCTTGATTAGTACCATTTCCAAGAGATCCCAAATTGACAAAATTAACAGGGGAACTACTTTTAGAAAGATAAACTTTTAAGTCAGGACCGTTTGTGACCGTGAAATTCTCCAGAGCTAAATTGCGATGTGTACCATCGCTATAAATTTTAGCGCTTCCGGAAACGGAATGACCTGATGTGGGAGCAAAATTTCCTGACGAAGTAACCACAGCTGTCTCCGGAATTTCTACAGAGCCAACCGGTTTACGGGTGAGCTCTCCTTCTGATTCACAGGAACTCAATACTGAAATTAGAAACAATAGGTAGATTGTATTTTTCATAGCGTATACTTTATATTTCAAAATTAAACACTATAAACAAAGGAGATTGTCACCTATCTTACATTTGGGATAAGATAGTGAAGAGAATATTATTATTTCTGCTCTCAAACGGTTACTTACAAAAGCTTCTACTTGTCAATTTACTTGCCGTAAAGCGCTATAAAGCTACATTGCTTTCATATAAAACAGGTATTTATACTTTAGATCGGAAACTTAAAAAAAACTATTTTTGAATCTGCCTAAAATCTTTATCCAACTACGGCATCAAAACTATCTTACCATTAAAAGGAAGAATTCATTTATGTGCTGTGAAATAAGATTTCAAAATGGTTAAAATTCGAAGTAAAGTTAAATCTGCAAAACCATAAACACTAAAAAAATATGCCTTGGACTATTCTTGAAAAACTATGGAAGCGCACTTTAAATCCATCCGGTTCTTCTGCTACAAATACTAAGCAAACCTGGGATGATGAAATTAAAGCCTTATACCAGCTAGGCATTAGTATCGAAAATGTACTACAGTTTTTATACTTTGAAAAACCTGATTTCGAAACTTTTAAAGTTTGGATTAACACCAATCGGAAAAACGAAAATTCCGAGTTTGAAGACTTGGCAACCAAAGTGCTTTCAGATGAAGATCTGCAGTTTTGGAACAAAAATGGTTACGTCATTGTAAAAAATGCCATTTCAAAAAAGGATTGTGAAGCTACGCAGCAGGCTATTTGGGATTTTTTAAAAATGGACCCGGATACTAAAGAAACCTGGTACAAAAGGCATGAGAATCAAAAGGGACTAATGCTTAATTTCTCGGATCATGAGACCTTAAACAGAAATCGATTGTCTCCAAGAATTAAAAAGGCTTACGAACAACTTTATAATACAACCAAAATATACAAAACCATTGATAAAGTAAGTTTTAATCCTCCTGAAACTGAAGATTTTACTTTTATCGGAAGTCCTCTTCATTGGGATACTAATTTAAAACAACCCATTCCGTTTGGACTTCAGGGACTGCTTTATCTCACCGATTGTGGTGCCGATGATGGTGCTTTTCATTGTGTGCCGGAGTTTCATAACCATATAAATAACTGGCTGAATGCCCTTGAATCCGGCGAAAACCCAAGAGAAAAGGCACTTAAAACTTTGCTACCAAAACCCATACTCGGCGATGCCGGCGATTTTATAATCTGGAACAATACTTTGCCACACTGTGCCACACCAAACAAAGGAAAAAGTCCCAGAATGGTACAATATCTCACTTATCTGCCTGATGATTTTGTCACACTTGAGGAATGGGTTTGATTTTTATACTTCAACTTTAAAAACAACAATCTCAATAGATAGTCTTTCGATTAAAATACAAGAATCACTTCCCTATTATTTGTCTGTCACTTCTCCTTTTTAAGGTATCTTTTGATACTGTAGAATCAAATGTAGTGTTTTTGCATTTTTTAATATCTTTGGCTGATACTTTTTTAGCACATCGCTAAAACCAATGAAATAAAAATTAATGATACTACTAGATAACAACTACCGTTTTAATGTTTCAGAAACTCTTTTTGTTTTTGCATTGGAGTCAGAAGCTGGAAATGTTTTTGACGGAATGAATAAATTGATAACCGGTATTGGAAAAGTAAATGCTTCAATAGCATTGACCAAAGCTATAACCCATCAAAAGCCAAAATTGATCATTAACCTGGGTTCCGCCGGAAGTAGTCGTTTTAACAAAGGCGAAGTAATATGCTGCATAAATTTTATTCAGCGTGATATGGATGTTAGAGGCCTTGGGTTTTTGGAGTACGAAACGCCACTATCGGGTATTCCTGTCGTACTTGAACACGGTCATTCTATGGGTGGTCTGCAGGAAGGAATTTGCGGAACAGGAGACAGCTTCGAGATGAATCACATCAATGATGCCTACAATGTAATCGATATGGAAGCTTATCCACTGGCTTTAATTGCCAAAATGGAAAACATCCCTTTTCTCTGTCTAAAGTATATTTCAGATGATGCCGGAGACAACGCTGCTGAGGACTGGACTGTACAGGTGCATCTTGCTGCACATGCCTTCAAAAAAATACTATTCCCTACTGAATAATTCGAGTTTTAAAGAGATTTGGATTAAGTAATCTATTTTTGAGATTAGAAGAAAGGTATCTCTTTGAAGTAAATCTGACAGGTTTTTGAAACCTGTCAGATTTGGTTTTTGGGGTATTAGGTCTACAACCTTTGAAGCGATCAAAAAAACGAATCTCAAAATTTAGGTTATCTAAAAAAAACATCACTTTGTCATTTCGAGCGAAGTCGAGAAATCACACAAGAAATTCCATACAGAAAAGCGCCAATCTTTGTCGAATATTGGGTGTGATTTCTCCTTCGTCGAAATGACAAATTACAAGAAATTAGATTAGAGAAAGCCTCTCTTTGAAGTAAATCTGACAGGTTTTTGAAACCTGTCAGATTTGGGTTTTGGGGTATTAGGTCTACAACCTTTGAAGCGGTAAAAAAACGAATCTTAAAATTTAGGTTATCTAAAAAACACAACCAGTTTGTCATTTCGAAGAAGGAGAAATCACATAAGAAATTCCATAAAGAAAAGCGCCAATCTTTGTCGAATATTGGGTGTGATTTCTCCTTCGTCGAAATTGACAGAATTGCAAGAAATCGGGCTTGACGGGGCAACAATGTCGCTGGTTAAACTATTATATAAGATGTTCCGGTCTGTACTTCTGAAAATTCAAATTCTTACAATATTCTACTCCCTTTCACAGCTATTCGAATAAAGAAAAAGTAATAAAACTTCCTGTTTTCTGAAGAATTAAAGATTAGATACTACACTAAATTTAATTTTTGAATACATCCTATAATTAATTCGGCGCTTTCAAACTTGGAAAAATGATTTTAGGCCTCGGCTATTTATGTTAATTTTTTCTTAAAGATATTTTTCTGTCTATCATAAAACAACACGTCTAATAAATTGATTTTAAACAATTAAAACAATCTTATCTCATTTATTAACTTAAGTTCAATATTTAACAATTTAACGCTATTTTATTAAACATGTAAAAAAAAGACTATCAATACTATTTTAATTATTATTTTTACACAGTCTAAATAAAGATAGTAGGGAGATTATTTTCCTACAACAATAATTGAAATGAAAAGCAACAAAATTACAACGTTCCTAAAAAGCGCAGCCCTCCATGTTTTTGTACTACTGTTTACCAGTATAACACATGCACAAAACAAAACAGCAATAAGTGGTTTAATTCAGCATAATGGTGATCCGATTTCAGACGCTTTTGTCGAATTGCAGCCTATCGGTAAGTCTACCACGTCTGCTACTAACGGTTCTTTTTCGTTTACAGAATTGCCTAATGGGGTTTATACCATCAGAATTGCAAATGCAGGCTATAAAGACCATGTTCAGGAGCTTATACTAAACGGACAAGCAATCAAACCACTGCAGATAAAAATGGAAGCTGCGATTGATTTAAAAGAAGTAAATGTAATTGGTAACAAAACAAAAAGTAACCCGGAAAACCTGATCAATGCAAAATATAGTGCCATGCCCGTAACAATAATCGACCGTAGAACCATAGAACTTATGGGCAGTCGAAGATTGGATGAAATCTTGAAAGAGCAGACCGGAATTGCGATCGTCAATAATATTGGCGGCGGTGCAAGATCTGTGGGTGTTCAAATGCAGGGCTTTGGCAGCGAGTATATTATGGTGCTTATTGATGGCCAGCCTATGGTAGGTCGCAACAACGGGAATTTTGATCTTTCGCGAATCAGTGTTTCAAATATTGAACGCATCGAAATCATAAAAGGAGCCTCCTCCAGTCTTTACGGAAGCGAAGCGCTTGGCGGAACAATCAATATTATTACAAGAAATGGTGTGCTTGATCCTCAGCTACAGGCCGGCATTAGTTATGGAAGTCTAAATATAGTAGATGCCACTTTAGAGGGGGAAACACCATTTCTCAAAAACAAGGCTACCGCAAATATGGCCGCCAATTATTACAGAACAGACGGTTTTAATACCAATTCAAAATACATCAAAGGCACTACTTCCCCACCCTACGAGAATTACAGTCTTCAGGGAAGATCCCGCTATGAGTTAAATGAAAACAGCTTTTTAAATTTAAGCGGTCGTTATGGACTTCGTCGTTCCTACATGCAGAAAGACTTCGGACTGGGGCATGTCTCCGGAGATTACCAAGACGAACAGGATATCAATCTTTCTGTCTCGTTAGACCATAGATTTAGCCCAAATCTTAGAAGTAATACCCGTTATTATCTCACCAATTACAGGGCAGACATGAGTGTTGCCTGGCAACAAAGTAATTCTACCGCCAGTCAGGACGTCTTTAAACAGACCTTACATCGTTTTGAGCAGCAATTTTCATACAGTACAACTAATTCATACCAAATCGTGGCAGGAATTGGTGGTAGTACAGAAAATATGAACGACGATGCGCTTACCAACGTAAATTCGTTAAACACCTTCTTTTCTTATGTTCAGGGAGAATGGACTCCATTTGAAAAACTAAAAGCAGTTGGTGGTTTGCGATACGATCATACTAATAATTTTGGAGGAAGGCTCAATCCTAGTTTTGGTCTGCAGTATTTTATCAGTCCGAAAATAACTTTTAAGGCAGGAATCGGTACTGGTTTTAAAGCTCCGGATTTCAAGACCAATTATCTGGTTTTTTATAACTCTACCGGCAACTATCTTGTAATTGGTAATGCCGTACTGGCACCCACCTTGCAACAATTACAGCAAGATGGACAAATTAGCGAAATCAGACAATATATACTAAATCAGACCGCGGGAAATCTGCAGGCCGAGAAAAGTACCTCTTACAATACGGGATTAACGCTGCAGCTTTCGAAAGGATTTAAGGCTGAAGGAAATTTATTTTATCATAAAATAACCAATCAGATTAACAGCATACAGGTAGCTACCGGAAGTAACAACCGCATTATTTATACGTATCAAAACCTACCGGAAGCTGTTAATAAAGGGTTTGAACTTTCCTTTAAAGCCAGTCCGATAAAAAATCTGGAAATAAGTGCAGGTTACCAATATTTAATAGCCAAAGATCTGAGTATTAAAGACAGTATTAGTTCCGGAAAATGGCCCTATAGTCAAAACATACACGATCCTGCCACGGGAAGATCTTATAAACCAAGGCCTTCAGACTATTGGGGAATTGAGAACCGCTCTCGTCATATGGCCAATGCTACTCTTTTTTACAATCATGCGCCATGGAAGCTTAATGCCAATGTCAGGGTAAATTTCAGAGGTAAATATCCTTTTGGTGATCGCAACGGAAACCAGTTCATAGACAAATATGACATTTTTGTGAAAGACTACTTCCTCACCAATGCCAGTCTCGAAAAACAGCTGTTAAAAGATCATTTGAGAATCAGACTTACAGCCGATAATATTTTCAACTATACAGATCCGCTAATGCCTGGACAACCGGGACGCATAATCCTCGCCGGTGTAACGTATCGTTTCTTTAAAGAGTAATAAAAATAATTCCACAACTTTAAATAAAATTATAATGACAACAATCCGAACTATAAAAAAGTGCACTTTTGCGCTCCTAATGCTCTCCGTCCTAAGCTTGACCTCGTGCAGTAGTAGCGAAGAAAATACAACTTCCGGTCTTGAAGATGGTAAAAGCATCGTAATAAAAGATCTTGCAGGTGATACCGGAGCTGCAATGGGCGATGGTACAAAAGGAAAAGAAAATCGAAACTTTCACACCTTTCTGTTCCGTTTTAGCGACCAAAAACAAATCTGGTTGCATACCAAAGCAGACTCCTTAAAATTTATGAAAACAAACGACTGGGATCTTGCATTTACCGGACCCTACAATAGCGAGGTCTTTATCAACAATGCGAAGTATCAATACAATCCCGGTTTTGAAGGACCAGCAGCAAATACAGCAGTAGTACTGATCAACGAAGCGTATCAAAACGTAGATAAAGCGCCTGCCGATGCTGATTTTAACAACAGTGATATCACTAAAATAGGATGGGCATCCTCAGAAAGTTCACTTGGCTGGTTTTACTACAGTCTAAGTACTCACATCATGCAGGCGATACCAAATCGTACCTATGCCATTAGACTGCCGGACGGCAAATATGCAAAATTGCAGCTTATAAACGCCTATAAAGGTAATCCCCCTGCAGTGACCGATCTTAACTGGCCTGCCCCCTATTTTACCTTCAAGTACTTCGTGCAAAATGATGGTAGCAAAAATTTAAACACAAAATAATATCCCATGAAAAAATTTGAAGTTCCAACAAAGAAATTCACCAAAAGCATACTGACACTTTTACTGATCACTTCCCTATTTACTGCCTGTTCCTCTGATGAAAACAAAACAGAAGTACCGGGAAAAGAAACTGGAGGGAATCCGGGAACACCCCCTGCTAATAATGCCCTGTTTTATAAAGTAACCCGTGTAAAAAATTATCAGGGTAGTACTTCCGATGAGAATCCAACGAAACCTTCAGCAACTTTGTATTACAGTCTTGAAGACAACAAAGCGATAGATGGATCTTATGTAAAAACACGCAAATGGGATTTAGCCTTTGGTGGTCTTTACGCCAGTTTTTTGTCTGGAAATAATGGCAACGATACCAAAAACAATGGATTTCAAGCAGGCGGTTCCGGTGGAATTATGATCGTAGCCAAGCACTTTGATCAAGTCGTTGATATACCGGCAGACAGTCAGTTTAAAACGGGTGTAGACCTTATTGGTACAGATGATGCCGGCTCCTTTGGTAATGGAATTGGCTGGTATCTATATGATTTTGGTGGCGATGTTTTAGGCAACAACGATCCAAAGAAAGCACACGTGGCTTATGCTCTCGGAGAATCGCTTAAAACAACCAAAGGGACAGTGATTCCTGCGAGGACCATTATCCTTAAAACCGCAAATGGCAATTATGCAAAAATTAAAATGATTTCGGTGTATAAGGATGTCTATAATCCGGCGGAATGGTTTAAAGACACCCCTCATATGTTCTACACTTTCGATTACGTATTAGTGCCAGCCGGAAGTACCAAATTTGAAATTAAATAAGCTATCCAATTACTATGAAAACCAAAGTTGACCATTTTAAAGGAGTTTTATTTTTGATGTCTTTTAGCCTGCTCGCACTACTAACCGCATGTGATAATGAGGAAGAGCGATGGACAGATGTTAAAGGAGAAACTAAAACCGAAATTATAACCGATCTTGACGCCAGGCGAATTGTATCTTTTCGCGTTACCAATCCCGGCGAAGCTCAAGCCATACATAGCGCTGTAAATAATCTTGAAAAAACCATTACGGTATATTTACCGGCCTATTACGAATATCAATACCTTGAAGTAGCGGTAACATTACCTGCAAAAACTACTATTTCACCGGCTACCACTGAACTTCTTCCTGTTTTTAGTAAAGAGCCTGTTACCTACACCACAAAAGCGGCAGATGGTACAACAGCGGTCTACACGGTTAAAATTGTAATACAGCAACCTAAGCTAATCGTAGAGGAAGTATCAGATGGATCTCCGGATTTTACTATAAATACGAATACTTCGGTAACGGTACTTGGAGAAAATTTCCTTCCGTCTTATCAGGTAACCAAATTATTTGTAGTTGATGCACAGGGAAACAAAAAGTGGCAAATGAAACAGTATAATGATGGAGTCGACATTGGCAGTTATTATGCATGGTATGTTTTCTTTGACGATCTCAACAATTTACCAACGCTTCAGCCCAATACCGATTATTGGTTTATGATGGAAAGTTATCAAACGACGAAAACAATGAAACTTCCGTTCAGGATAACCAATTAAAACTTTTTAAAATAAAAAATGCCTGTCCTTACTGCAAGTGGTACAAAAATGAGCCAATTAACCCTATTAAAATTAAATATATTATGAAAAAAATAATCTTTTCAATTATAGCATTGGCTGCTATTTCACTTACATCTTGTAGCTCTGACGACCAAACTACTGATTTACAATCGCAAGCAAGTGCTCAAAAAGAAGCGACTAATAAAACCTCTAAAATAGCAGCACTTTGTACCGTTACTAATGCAACTGTTACGGTTACCAGAACGGCAGCACCATCGTCTACTTACACCAACTGGACTCCTGTTGCCGCTACAATCGGTGGCGTAAATGTACAGTGGGAAGGTATCTACGGAGGTTCTGTCCGTCCTGTAGGTAATACAGACAAATGGTACGTAGGTACTGTAGCTTTAAACCAAACTTGTGCAAACTGGAATAGCTGGAATTCAAGTATTGTAGTTAAAAACGTTTCTACTAATGTTGGTACATCACCAGCTGATCCATACAATGTATTAGGATACAACGGAACTATTTCAGGATTTAACTACGGTTTAGGATATTATTCTTACAACATACTTACACACGTTATGACACCTTCAAAAGCAATTGTGATCTGGAAAACGACTTCAGGTACAAACTCACAATCTGTTACAAGTCCTTCAACTGCAACAGAGGCATACCTTGTTAAAGTAACTGCTGTTACTCCGGGAGCTTCAAACAGTGTTGTAACTTATAACTGGACACAAGTAAAATAATTAATAACAATATAAAAAAACATGGGATCATAAAACTGCTAGAGAAAATTGTAATAAAAGCTGACCGGCTATCCATTGCATAATTACTTTAACGACTTATTCCCCCATGGCTTAAAAACGGCTTTATAAAGTTACCGCAAACATTGTAAGTGCAGGCATTTAAAAAAATACACAGACTTAATCAATAAGCTGCAAAATTAATAAAATTATTTAAAAAATTAAATAAACAATACCATCATGAATAAAAGAAATACTGTCAACCTCCTTTTATGTAAGGCTGCGACACTTTTTTCAGCACTGTTATTTTTCTCTTGTGACACCGAATACGTGGATAAAGTAAATGATATTCCGGGCGATGTGATAAAAGTTCCGGGATACAACCAAATTGAATCCTTCATCATAAAAGATGCAGAAAACAATACTTTGAGTGCTGCGCTGACAGAAAACGAGATCGTGATTACCTGGAGCAATTATATGACCCTTCCGGAAACTATTAAACCGACTATTATTCTTGGTCAGGAAGCTGCTATTGCTCCTGCGTCAGGTACAGAAATACCTTTTAAAGACGGGGCTCTGTTTACCGTTACTTCAAAAGCCGGAACAAAAAAACAATACACGCTAAAAATAGACTTAAGACAAAAACAACCCAGAGCCTGGACAGCACATCATCCCGAAACACTGTATAAAGGTCTTTTGCAAAGTCAGGTAAACAATGGTCAGACCGATCATATAGACAATTTATGGCTAAGCCAAAAAGAAACAAAAGTTTACTTCGTTGCCGCCACTGACCAAAAAGAATATACCGCAGAAACCGTTTATGTAGGCAAAGGAACCGGTACTTCACCATTTTTAAATTATGGTGTCTATTACTTTCTTCCCGAAAACATGCCTAATGGTAAGTACGATCTTCGTATAAAAAATGGAGCCTATATGTTGCAAAATTCAATTGTCGAAAACAGATTTAAAATTGAAATTGCAGATTCTCCGGATTTTAACGTTGAAAGATATGGTTTTCCTGCCACTAAAAGTAAGGGAGAAACTATTGAAGTCAGAGGTAGTCAATTGAACACCATTACGGCAGTAGAGCTTTTTAACTATGAAGATCCAAATGTGGTTTATCCACTGGAAATTGTAAACGTTACTTCCTATAAAGCTGTTTTTAAAGTACCTGCCAATACACCTCCTGGCGAATACTTTGCGATGAGGTACAAAAGAGGGAACTCTGATCCTACAGAGACCTATAGCCCTGTTACAATTAAGTAAACTCCAATACAAAACACTTTATAGCATCCTTTGACAAGTAAGACTGTCAAAGGATTTTTTCTTTTTATTACAGGAAATTGTTTCGAATTTTAGTAGAACCCTTTGCCCCAAAAAACCCTATTGAATGCAGCGTCTCAAATTGAAAAAACAAAGATGCTTTTTATAATTTCCTCTCCTTAAATTATACCCAATTTCATCATTAGGAACATGCTTTCGATAGTTCTGCGATCTCATCTTTGCTATTTACAAAAACTTCCAGGAAACACTTCCATAATTATAAATTAAATCCTTGCGGTTATTCATCTTTTTGATTTCCTTGCTATTATTATTGTTTTATTTACAAAATAAACATTCAAAACAATAAAGAAAGGTTAAGATCTCTTGCATAAATAAATACATTCATTTTTAATAGTTTAACTCTCTTTAACCTTTATACGTTTTGCTAATATAATTTTACTATTAATTACTTTTAATCCGTTCAAATCGACCCTAGAACAAGTAATCATGATGCATCACATCTTGTTATTAGAGAAGAAGGAATAAACCCATAAAAGCAATAACAATGAGCACAGCTGAGCCCGTAAACAATAACTTCACCGTGTTTGGTATTGATATTTCAAGATACCAAGGAAATGAAATCAGTTTTCTTACTAAACAAACCGATAAACTCACTTTTGTAATTTGTAAAGCAACAGAAGGGATAACCTACACAGATTCAAATTTCAGCACCAATTGGCAGGCCATTCAAACAAAAGGCTATGTTCGCGGGGCTTATCATTTTTATCATTGCAATGACGATCCGGCAAAACAAGCCGCTCATTATCTGCAAACCGTGGGATCTATTTTGGATACCGACTTCCCTCCTATTGTCGATTTTGAAGGGGTAAGTATCGATCCCGGAATTAATCGCGAAAACATCCAACCCAACTTATTACAATTCTTAACCATACTGCAGCAAAAAACAGGGAGAAAACCTATTTTATACACCACCAACAATACCGCAAATAAATACCTGACTAATCCTGAATTTGCCAACTTCTACTTATGGATTGCAGATTACAGCAACTCTTTAGCCTTACCGACTATATGGAAATCAACAGGCTGGATACTTTGGCAAAAATCTGCAAGCTACATGTTGGATGATCAATTAAATGATTTTGATGTATTTAATGGGGATGCCAATGCCTTTTCAGAATTCATCCAGTCCAGTAAAATTAAGTAAACGTATGATTATCAAGTTAAAAGTTGTGGATACGGATATAATTTTTTCGCCACGAATTTCACTAATTTTCACGAATTATTCTTTTTTTGCGTCGCAAAATGGATGAAATCATTTTAAAACTTTAATTGGTGGCAAATAAATAATTCGTGAAAATTTGTGGCAAAACAACCTATTAATCAATAACTTAAAACAGAGCAAGACAAGATTAAAATAATTAGATAATCTGTGAAAATCTTTTCAATCAGTGGCAAAAATAATTCGTGCCAATTCGTGAAATTCGTGGCAAACAACCACAAACAACTTATTGATCAATGACTTAAAACAGAGCAAGACAAGATTAAAATAATTAGATAATCTGTCAAAATCTTTTCAATCAGTGGCAAAAAAAATTCATGCCAATTCGCGAAATTCGTGGCAAAACAACCACAAAAACCTGCTCCCCTTTAATTAATTCTGACTATTTTACAACTCTACCGTTTTCCACTTCCCGGTTCTAAAAACAAGCACACTACTGGTTGCGAGTACAATTTCGGAGATCAGAATCGCAATAAATATTCCTTTTGGTCCCCATTCGTAATACATACCCAGTAAATAAGACAAAGGAAGCTGGATCATGTAAAACATCAGGATGTAAAGCATCGTTACCGTATTTACACTACCCGCCGCATTTAAAGCACGCGAAATCACCATGGTATAACCGAAGAAAAAGTAAGCAATAGCCATGTATTGCAGATAGGTACTTGCGTAGGAAAGAATTTCTTCATCATGTGTGAAAAAACCGGCCAGCGCTTTTGCGTAAAACAGTAAGAAAATAGCAATCAGTCCAAGGAAACACATGTTAAATGTCCCTGTTTTCCATACCGAGGCTTCTGCCCTTTCCGGTTGTTTTGCTCCAAGATTTTGCCCCGTTAATACACCGGCAGCATTAGCAATACCATAAGCTGGTAAAACACTAAACATGATGATACGGTTAGCGATGATATACCCTGCCAGTACATTTTCGCCCAGTTTTGCAACGATCACAATCATTAAAAATCGGCTTGAAGAAGGTACCAGGTTTTGAATCATCCCTGCTGTTGCTAATTTTAGTATGCGTTTCATCAAGGCAGGAACCATTTTCAACTGTCGTTTTCCTATGCTAATTGTGGTATTGTTTCTAAAAAGATACCATAGTTGATAGGCCACGCTAAAGACATTTGCAATCACCATAGCTACGGCAGCTCCTAATAAACCTAATTTAGGAAAGGGTCCTAATCCAAAAATCAGTACAGCACACAAAAATCCATTTAGAATATTTGAAAAGGCCAGCGTTCGCATCGCCATAGAAGCGTCACCCGATCCTCTAAAAACCCCATTAATCAAGATACGCATAATCATAAAGATCAGTCCTGCGAACATCGTTTTAGAAAAAGTATTGCCATAGGTAACCAGATGTTCCGATCCACCGGCAAAACGCATAATCTCCTGATTAAAAATTACGGCCAGAACACTACAAATGACGGAAAGAAAAATTCCAAGATAAATGACCTGCATTGCTGCCTGTCCGGCTCTGCGCGGTTTCTGTTCCCCAACTCTTCTTGAAATCATTGCTGTGGCTGCTATACTCAAACCCATCGCCACCGATTGGATCAGAATCACTACAGAATTGGTAATTCCAACCACCGTAATGGCGTTTTCACCAAGACTACTTACAAAAAGAAGATCTACTAAAACAAACAGAGACTCCATACTGAGCTCTAACATGGTGGGTACTGATAACAGGAAAGTTGCTCTGTTGACATTTCCTGAAGTAAAATTCTTTTCAGTTCCTTGCAATGCAATCCTGAATAAAGTAACTATTGAACGTATTTTTACTAGCACAATTATGGGTTTAAAAGAAAATATTAAAATTTATTTATTGTTGAATGTGAATATCTGTGACACCTTCGGTACTGTTGCAGTTGCATAAAATAAGTTTCGGCTCTTTTTTAAGACGCTTTGAAACCGGTCTTATCTAAACCTCGAAACTTTTTTGTCTATCGTGGTTCTTCTCTTTGTTACAGAAAGTGCCGAAGCATCAGGATAGCCGATAAAAAAGAGTCCTAGCGACTGCTCATTAGCTTCCAAACCAAAGCTTTTCACGTATTCTACTGCAGCACCACTTGAATCCCAATAGGAACCCAACTCAAATGAAGTGGCGCTTAGGGCCATGTTTTGCACGGCACAGGAAACTGCAGCTACTTCTTCCCACTCCGGAATAGTAACCTTGGTGCTTTTAGAGAGTATCACTCCAATCAAACAAGCTGCTTTAAGTGGGTATCCTTTCAGATAATTATACTTTGCCGTTCTTTTGTCAGCATCGGAGAGCTCTTCATACAGATGCTTGTAGTAAGTAACCATATACTCTCCATATTTTTCAAGTTGACTATCGGTAAGCACAATAAACCTCCAAGGCTCAGTCATTTTATGGGTAGGTGCCCATGTGGCGTTGGTCAGTATCTCATTCAATACAACTTCGGGTAGGCTACCCCCTATATAGGAATCTGCATAAATACTTTTTCTGGAACGAATTATTTGGGTTGCCACTTCAGATGAAGCCGCTATTTCACTTTTTTCCATGAATGTTGTGAGGATTAAAACAATAATTAGATAAATTAAGTACGAAAAATATGTAAATATATTTTGCTATTTAAATTTATTATAAATAGCTTTGCTGAGCAAAATTAGTTATTTATAATTAGAATAAATAAGAATAAAGCAAATGTATGTAGTAATTTTCATAAAAACAACAGAAATGAAATTATCTCAGAAATAAAAAACTACCCGTTTCCTTAACCCAAAAAAAGGCTAAACACCTAAAAAAACAAGTGTCAAATAGTCAATAATTATTTTATAGTTATGAAAAATAAAACCGCCCGATCCTACTTATCAAAAGTGTCGATCACCAACAAACTACAACCTGTAAACCCCAACCGATATACCACTTAAAAAAACCTTTTCTCCTCTAAAAAGAGCATCACAGAAAAGCCAATTATATCAATTAAACTACACCACAATGCAAGAAAAATCCACAATACAAAGACATGAAAATGGTCAATTAAATCCTCAACTTGCCGCATCACATCTTCAACCGGAAATATGGGAAAAAGTAAACAGACTCCAACTAAGAAAAATGTTATGCGAGTTTTCACATGAACTATTACTTATCCCTGAATTAAAAGATACTCAAGGAATATGGGGGCTTTACAGCCTTAGCACCCAAGATGGAGTAACCGAATATCAGTTTAAAGCACAACTACTGGCTTTAGATCATTGGTATATTGACAACAACTCTATTTCCAAAACAACAAACGAACAAACCGAGCCTCTTGACGCTATAGCATTTTTACTTGAATTTACAGAAGAATTAGGCTTTTCTGAATCAAATCTGCCTACTTACCTGGAAGAAGTAATCAGTTGTCTATACGGCAGCGCATATATGCAAACCAACAGCGAACTTACAGCCAAAGATTTGACAACAGCAAGTTATGCTGATGTTGAACATGCCATGACTGCCGGACATCCTTGTTTTATAGCCAACAGCGCCAGGATAGGTTTTGATGCAATAGATTATCAAAATTATAGCCCTGAAGCTGCAAAACCACTTTCTTTAGTTTGGGTTGCTGGTCATAAAAGCCATACCGAATTTACCAGTATCCCTCCCCTTAGTTACCATCAGGTGATGGAACAGGAATTGGATACAGATCTAAAAGCATCTTTTGATTTGTTGCTTAAAGAAAAAGAACTTGACCCACAAGATTATATTTACTTCCCAATTCATCCATGGCAATGGCACAATAAACTGATTTATTTATTTGCTCCCGATATTGCTACATCAAAATTAGTTTGTTTAGGTGATAGTAAGGATTTGTACATGCCACAACAATCGGTGCGTACCTTTTTTAATGTAAGCGATAACAAACGCTTTTATGTTAAATCTGCACTTTCTATTCTGAACATGGGCTTTATGAGAGGGTTATCACCTTATTATATGCGAACAAACCCACCGATTAGCGAATGGGTTGCGAACCTTGTTGAGAATGATGCTTATCTGCAGAAAAAAGGGTTCACTACATTAAAAGAGATTGCTACAGTCGGTTATACCAATACTTATATTGAAGAAGCAATAAAAATTGATTCTCCTTATAAAAAAATGCTGTCTACGCTTTGGAGAGAAAGCCCGATGGATAAAATAGCAAACGGAGAACGTCTGATGACTATGGCCGCTTTACTGCATATCGATACAGAAGGAAACTCATTGTTGGCTGAATTAATCAAATCTTCTCCTTTGGATACAAAAGGATGGATTCAAAGTTATTTGCAAGCTTATCTAAGTCCACTTTTACATTGTTTTTACTACCATGATATGCGTTTTATGCCACATGGTGAAAATCTGATTTTGGTATTCCGCGACAATGTTCCGGTCAGAGCCATTATGAAAGATATTGGTGAAGAAGTAGCCGTTGTCAATCAGGAAAAAGAACTGCCTGAAACGGTAAAACGAATCATCATCAATGTTCCTGAGGACCTTAAAATCCTGACTATTTTCACACAGATATTTGACTCTTTCTTCCGATACCTGAACCACGTATTGGTAGAACATGTTAATCTGCCGGAAGAAGATTTTTGGGGTCTTGTAGCGGACTGTATTACCGAATACCAATCCGAATATCCTGAACTGGAGGATAAATTCAGAAAGTATGATTTGTTTGATTCAGAGATTATTAAAACCTGCTCTAACAGACTGCAAATGCAAAACAGTTCAAAGATGCTTGATGCGACCAATCCTTTCAAGAATCAAAAATTTGCCGGTACCTTAAAAAATCCACTTTCTGTTTATCAGACCAAATTAATCTAGTCCCTCTTTAAAAACTATAATACGCTAAAACCATGAATATAGATACGCTGATCTCTCCAATACAAGCATCCGAACATTTAGAAAAATCCGTTTGGAACAAAGTAACCCGTCTGCACCTTAGAAAAATACTTGCCGAATTCTCTCATGAACGTCTTGTAATTCCTAATTTAATTGAAAGCAAAGACGGCTGGGGAATCTATCAACTTAGCAGTTCAGATGAAAAAAACACTTATCAATTTAATGCTAAAATACTGGCTTTAAACCATTGGTATATTGATACCGATTCTATTGAAAAATTTACGGAGGGTGAAACTGCTGCATTAGACGCGCTTAGTTTTATCATCGAATTTAAGGCAGAACTGGGAATTCCTGAGGAATCTTTACCGGTTTACCTGGAAGAGGTATGCAGTACATTGGCCGGAAGTGCTTACTTGCATTATTATGGCAAACCAAACTCAAAGGAGTTATTAGACGCCGGCTATCAGCAAACTGAATCGACCATGACCGGTCATCCACGTTTTATTGCCAATAACGGAAGAATCGGTTTTACTTCCAGTGATCATAGAGAATACGCTCCCGAAGCAGCAGCGCCGTTCTCTCTGGTATGGCTTGCGGGTCATCGCTCTACTGCTGTTTTTACTGCCGTATTACCTCTAGACTATGATAAGGTGATGCTACAAGAGCTTGGCGAAGAGACCTTAAAAAACTTTAACGATCAACTCCTTGAAAAAGGGCTAAATCCAAAAGATTATTTCTTTATGCCGGTACATCCATGGCAATGGTTTAATAAATTATCTAATATCTTCTCAGCCGACATTGCTACGAATCGTTTGGTTTGTATGGGCTACAATGAAGACAAGTACCAACCACAACAATCTATACGAACTTTTTATAATATCACGCATCCCGAAAAATTCTATGTTAAAACGGCAATCGCTGTACTGAACATGGGCTATGTACGTGGGTTATCGCCTAAATTTATGTTGTCTAATCCGCCAATCAACGAGTGGATTTATAACCTGGTAAAGGATGACCATTATTTACAGTCAAAAGGTTTTATCATCTTGAGAGAGATTGCCAGTTTAAGTTTTGCACATCAGTACTATGAAACAGCAGTCCCGGGTGACACACCTTACAAAAAAATGTTTGCCTGTTTGTGGAGAGAAAGCCCGGCGGACAAAATTAGCGGTAACCAGCGTTTGGTTACCATGGCGTCACTGCTTCACATTGATAATGAAGGGAAAGCCTATCTTCCTGAATTGATACAAGCATCGGGTTTAACTACTTCTAATTGGTTACGTCAATACTTTAGCTGTTATTTGAGTCCGTTACTTCACTGTTTCTACAAATGGGATATGGTTTTTATGCCTCATGGAGAAAATCTAATCCTGATTCTGGAAGATCATAAAGTCGTTAATGCTATTATGAAAGATATTGGTGAGGAAGTTTCGTTATTAAACTGCAGTTTAGAAATTCCTGAAGAAGCTTTAAGACTTGCTGTTACTGTTCCTGACGAACGCAAAACACTGCCTTTATTTACACAAGTATTCGATTCTATCTTCCGATTTATTGCCGCAATACTTGTTGAACATGCCGATTTCCCGGAAGATGAGTTTTGGAAACTTGTAGCAGAATGTATCTTAGATTATCAAGCGGCACATCCTGAATTCAGTGAATCTTTCAAAAAATTCGACTTGTTTGTTGATGAATTCAGTCCTGATGCCTTAAATAAATTACAACTGAATAATAACAGACAGTTAAGAAATCGTGCCAATCCATTTGAAAACCTGCCTTATATAGGTATTGTAAAAAATCCTGTAACTCCATTTTACACTAATAAATAAAAAATCAATTTTCGTGAATTATTTTACAACATTAAACAAATACATACCCACCCTACTCTTTACTGCTGTGTTCTTTTTATTGTCCTTACATACACAAGCGCAACAAAGCCAATCCGGCACCATCAAAGGTCAGGTTATGACCGAAGATGGAAAAAAGGTGCTGTACGGCACCGTTAGCCTAAATGGAAAATACAGTGTTAAATTAGATAAGGACGGTTGGTATGTATTTGATAAGCTTACTTCGAAAACAAATACCATTACAGCAAGTATTATGGGATTAGCCTCTCAGACAAAAACGGTAACCCTAAATACAGGAGAAGAAATTATTCTGGACTTTACCCTTACCGCTGATGCTGAATCCCTAAATGAGGTTTTTATTGTGGGAAACAAATACAAAATCACTTCTAAAAAGAACAGTGAATATGTGTCGCGACTTCCAATCAAAAATCTGGAAAATTCACAGGTTTATAGTGTGGTAGACAAGGAACTTATTAAAGAGCAAATGGCTTTAACGGTCGAAGAATCTTTTAGAAATGTTCCGGGAGCTGCCCCTGCAAAAACCGGAGCGGGAATGCCTTCTTTTTTCTCGAGAGGTTTTCAAACGAGTGAAAATTTCCGTAACGGGATGGCGACTTATCTGCGTACAGGTGTAGATCTTGCCGCTGTAGAACGTGTGGAAACCTATAAAGGACCAAGTTCTACACTTTTCGGGGCACAAATGACCTCATTTGGAGGGCTTGTAAATTATATCACCAAAAGACCTTATGACCATTTCGGGGGTGAAATTGCCTATACAATGGGAAGTTGGGACCTGAGTCGTATGACTTTAGACATCAATACTCCGGTTAAAGATGCGGAAGGTTTATTCGTGAGGTTAAACGTTGCCCGTCAGACCGAAAACACTTTTCAGGATCAGGGCAATAGTACTACATTACTTATTGCACCAAGCATTACCTATCAGGTATCCGATCGTTTAAAATTTACGTTGAATGCTGATTTCCAAAGTATGCAGGGAATTACTCCGGCTGGATGGATGGTTTCACCAACATTAGGCGTAAACAGTTTCAACCATCTTAATCTCGATTACCGTATCTCACTTAACGATAACTCTCTCGTAAGTAAACAAGGTTCTACCAATGTATTACTTGACGCAGAATATAAAATTTCTGATCAATGGACTTCTCAATCCAGATATGCTTACGGTGCGGGGAATTACGACGACCTCTATATTTTTGACTTCATCTGGCAAAATAAATCCTCTGTCGATCGTATCCTTAGAACATTCACCGACGAAAAGGATGTTAGAAAAAACTTCCAGCAAAATTTTACAGGAGATTTTAAAATCGGTAATTTCAGAAACAGACTTGTAGTTGGTTTTGACTATTTATCCAGCTTTAGATCTACCCGATACGACGGACTAGGTTATGCAGGAAAGGTTTTTGAGCCGGCAAATTTGGATGATCTAGGTGCAACACCTGTAATTAGAATAGAGGATGTTGAATCTATTTTAGCCAAAAGAAACACAGGTCAGAACCAGACAAAAGAATCTACTTATAGTGTTTATGCTTCGGATGTATTCAACGTAACAGACCAACTTTTAGTTATGGCAAGTTTACGTGTCGATCGTTACATTGGAGATGGTACAACAAATACAAAATCTCGTGTAACTCTTGGTAACTACAATCAAACTGCGTTCTCTCCTAAATTCGGTCTGGTATATCAAATTCTGGAAGACAAACTATCTGTTTTTGGAAATTATATGAATGGTTTTAAAAACATAGCTCCAAAAATTCAGGTAGACAAAACAGTTTCTGTTTTCAAACCTCAGGAAGCCGCACAACTGGAAGGTGGTGTTAAATTAGATTTCTCCGATAAAATCAATGCGACTGTAAGTTATTACCAGATTGATGTCACTAATAGTTTGAGAAATGAAGTTACTCCACAAGGAACTTTTGTTATACAAGACGGAACACAAAAAAGCAAGGGAGTTGAAATTGAAGTTATAGGAAGACCTTTTTCAGGTTTCAACTATGTAGCCAGTTACGGTTATAATGACAATGAGTTAACAAAATCAACTGCTAGTGCACCGGGTAAAAGAGCGGCAGGTACTCCAAAAAATGTCGTTAATCTTTGGGCAAGTTACACTATTGTGAAAGGTAAGGCTCAGGGCTTAGGAATGGGAATAGGGAATTCTTATGTTTCAGATGCCTTTATTGACAACACCAATACCTTTACCCTTTCTTCTTATAATCTTCTTGACGCAACCCTATTTTACAACCGTCCGAAGTATCGAATTGGTATTAAAGCCAACAATATTCTGGACAGACAATATTGGGTAAGTGACGGTTATTATGCACGTCCGCAAAAGCCGAGCAATTTTATGATCAACTTTACCTATAAATTTTAATTAAATGGACTCTATCGATCAGCGCACTTTCCAATCCCGTAGAATACTGTTGGGGGTAGTTATGACTTTTGCCATTCTGGATCATACCCGATTGTTTTTCCATTACTGGAACACCAATCCGGCAGATTTGGATCATACTACTTTCTCTTTGTTTTTTACGCGATTTATATCCCATTATTTTGCGCCGGCAGTATTTTTTATAGCCGGTATCGAATTATTCCAGTGGATGGGTAAAAAGACAAAAAAACAAAATATATGGCCTTTATTCCAGTTGGGCAGTGTGCTGATCCTTATTGAAATTTTCATAAACAATTTCTTGTATACGTTTGACCCTTACTACCGCACGATTGGTGTTTTTATCATCGGTTCATTAGGGTTATGCTTATACTTTATGGCGGGTTTACAATACTTAAACAGAAATTGGATCTTATGGATCAGTTTAATTATTATAATCGGTCATCATGTATTAGATTCTATACAAATGAAAGGGGATTCGCCAAATGCTATCCTCTGGTATTTGTTGCACCAGCAAAAATTTATACCACATAATCAGAGTTTATACATCGTAAATTATACCTTACTTCCTTGGCTGGGTGTTTTATTATTGGGGTATTTTTGGGGGTTCTTTTGCAGATCTGAAAGTTCTCCTGTACTTCGAAAAAAGGTATTGTTATACAGTGGTTTTATTCTGATAGCCGTATTTTTTGTATTGCGAGGCCTAAATGGCTACGGAGAATCTATCCCTTGGAAAACAGGAAGTTCCTCACTCCTGAGCATGTTATCGTTTTTCAATCTTACGAAGTATCCGGCTTCACTGGAATTTCTCGCAATTACACTTGGTCCGATTTCTCTGTTTCTGGCCTATGCCGAAAACTGGAAAAACAGAGTCGCTCAATTCTTTTTTACTTTAGGGCAGTTTCCTTTGTTTACTTATCTCTTCAGTACGCTTATTATACATTTAGCAGCCATGGCTTGGTTGTTTTTTAATGGAAGACCATTGCAAAATATGGTCATAACAACTGCTTCTTATGGTGCTAAAAGTCCATTACTTAATTATGGTTACTCTTTAGCTACCGTTTATCTGCTGTGGCTTGTATTTGTTCTGATCTGCTATTTTGCGGTAAAAAAAATAAAAGCTTAAATAGTTATATCATCGAAGTCTCATGCCTTACTTTCTGTAGTTTTGTTATTTCGACGAAGGAGAAATCACACAAGAAATTCCGCAAAGAAAAGCGCCAATCTTTGTCGAATATTGGATGCGATTTCTCCTTCGTCGAAAGGACAAACTGGAGAGTGTAATTGTATAAACGAGGTGTGTGCTTTATAGACAAACTAAATTTTCACATTCCTTTTTTACTACGTCACAGGTTTTGCATTTGATCCGGTAAAACAACTCCACTAAGATTCAATACAAAAATTACAAATAGTAAACTCTTAAGAATAAAATATAGTCATCCTACACCAACTAGCACGAATTATTTTTTTTTAATTCAAGTTAAATTTGCATATTCGTAAGAAATACAAAAAGAATGGATGATTATTTAATTGGAATTGGTAAACGAATAAAAGACATTCGCAAGAACAGTAAAAAAACAATTAGCACCGTTGCCAATGCTGCCGAAGTTAGTAATGGACTAATATCGCGCATTGAAAACGGAAGAACAATTCCTTCCCTTCCTGTTTTATTAAATATCATTAGTGCATTAGAAATTGAAGTTTCGGCCTTTTTTGAAGGAATGCCTAAACCCTCGGGGCAAAATTATATGGTATCCCGTGCCGAGGAAAATTCCATTATCGAAAAAGAAGATGATGCAAAAGGTTTTACTTATCAATATATCTTTGGCAAACAACTTTCCTCTATAGGATTTGAAGCTGTTTTATTAGAAGTAAAACCAAATTCACAAAGAGAAAAAGTCGAAACGGATGCTTACGAATACAAATACATGCTTTCGGGAGAATGTGTGTATATCATAGGCGATGATGAAGTGTTGATAAAAGAAGGAGATTCGATCTTTTTTGACGGTAGAATTCCACATGTTCCTGTAAATCGCAGCGCAACAACTGCCAAAATGTTGGTATTATACTTCTTTTTTAATACCCAGAGAGATTAAAAACAGGGTTAAGTCTTAGAATCTTATTAATCTTTTTTATCACGCAGATCTAGCAGATTCGGCAGATTTTTGCAATTGAACTGATAAAAAAATCCGCTACCCGAACAATAACAAACAGACAGCGCAAATCAGCTAAATCCGCTAAATCCGCGTGCCATTTTCGTTTAGCATTTCGCGAATAACCACAAATTATTTTTTGCCACAGATTAAAAAGATTAAAAAGATTTAATTTGTAGGGGTCAATTTAATTTTATCTAGTACTTTTTTAGGTTACCGGTAAAAGAGTGTTTCCTATTTCGTGTTCTTGATTATTTTGATCTTTTTATCACGCAGATCTAGCAGATTCTGCAGATTTTTACAATAGAACTGATAAAAAAATTCGTTACCAGAACAATAACAAACAGACAGCGCAAATCCGCTAAATCTGCTAAATCTGCGTGCTATTTTCGTTTAGCATTTCGCGAATAACCACAAATTATTTTTTGCCACAGATTAAAAAGATTAAAAGGATTTAATTTGTAGGGGTCAATTTAATTTTATCTAGTACTTTTCTAGGTTACCGGTAAAAGAGTGTTTCCTATTTCGTGTTCTTGATTATTTTGATCTTTTTATCACGCAGATCTAGCAGATTCTGCAGATTTTTGCAATAGAACTGATAAAAAAATTCGTTACCAGAACAATCGCGAACAGACGGCGCAAATCCGCTAAATCCGCTAAATCTGCGTGCTATTTTCGTTTAGTATTTCGCGAATAACCAAAAATTATTTTTTGCCACAGATTAAAAAGATTAAAAGGATTTAATCTGTAGGGAGCAATTTAATTCTATCTAATACTTTTTTAGGTTACTGGTAAAAACTATTTTATGTTTCATGTTCTTGATTGTTTTGATCTTTTTTATCACGCAGATTTAGCAGATCCGGCAGATTTTTGCAAAAGCACTGATAAAAAATTCGTTACCCGAACAATATCGAACAGACGGCGCAAATCCGCTAAATCTGCTAAATCTGCGTGCGATTTCATTCTAGCTCCTAAATTATTTTATCAAAAGAATTAAAACGGCAAATAGATATATTCCGATTACCGCTATCATGATTAAAGCGATTTCAACTGCTTCAGCAAAAGTGATATTGTGGTTCATTGTGGTTTTCTCTTCGACAAACTCTATCGTTTCTGTACTTACGCCCAAAGATTTAACGCTCTCAAGATGTTTTTCTTTCTCTATTGGTACATCATTTTCTATAGCCGATAGTACCGTTTCTAAAGCCTGAACCTGGTTTTTCTTCTTTATGTCTCTAAGTATACGAACAAGGCTTATTTTTTGCCCTTCGCAAATTGTTTTTTCTACTGTGATCATAAGTTCTAAATAATAATTTAAAAAATTTACACAACGGAAAAAACAAAACAACAGGATATACTACAGATTGAAATCAGTCCGTACCGTTTAATTACTTCTTCCGTTATTTGTTTTAAACAAAAATATAAATTTTCTTACAATACAATCATAAAAATAGGAAAAACTTTATAAAAAATTTCATACTCTCCAAAAAGTATTTATCAGAGTCATCACAACAACTTTTAAGTAAAAACAAAAAAACTCCTCCTTTACCTGAAATAAAGGAAGAGTTCAAAAAAAATAAACACAATATATTATAAGAGTATAACTCTTAATTCTTTTAAACTTTCAATGATATAGGTAGGAGCAGCTTCCTGAATTTGCTCACGGGTTTGCGCACCTGTCAAAACTCCGGCTGTCATGCCACAATGGGCGCTTTTTCCTTCTTCAATGTCAATAGCCGAATCACCTACTTTTAGCACCTTCAAAGGATCATTTACCCCCATGAGCTCCATTGCTTTTAAAATCATATCGCCGTCAGGTCGTCCGTTTTTAACATCGTCGGCAGTTACTAATGCATCTATGGTCACTCCTACTTTCCAGCCGAGTTTATCCAGTAATTTATTGGCTGTAATGCTATCGTAGCCTGTATTTAAAACCACTTTTATATGATTGGCCTGTAAATCTTTAAACAGCTCCTCTGTGCCTTCAAAAGTTTTTACGTCCAATTCGTTGTATGCTTTTTCTAAAGCAATCTTAAAATTAGCGAATGCCTTTTCCGCCACACTCTTCACATTTGTTATACTTGTACAGGTTGTTAAAATATCGGTTATCGCCTGGTATTTTTCTTTACCTGCACCGTGTTTTAAAACGTCTTCCAAAGACACCGTAAATCCCTCTTCATTAATTACTTTTTGCACTGTTTTGTAGACTACATTTCCTTCGTCAACAGTTGTTCCGGCCATATCAAAGACCACCAATTCTATTCTTTGTTTCATTATTATACGTTAAAAATTTTAGTAATATTCTCTTTTGAAAATCCGGCGCTCCCCGTCATTCCTTTTCCTCCAATTCCGGTAATGATGTGAATATTGTCACCGACAGTGTGCTCAAAAACATCTTTGGTTTTGCATTGAGAATAGGTTCCGAACCATCTGTTTTGAATTTCGTAAGTCGGCAAATCGATAATCTTTTTTGCCTCCTGTATCATAAAATTATCAATATCCATATCCAGATTAAACCCCAGATCATCACTGTTTGCTGCGGTAGCGTATTGGTGTGAATCTCCCAAAATCACAGAGCCATCCATTGCCTGTTTGAAGAGAATATGAACACTCCATTTTTTTTCTAAAGAATCTGCATCTTCTTTGGATTTAATGGCCTTAAACGAAGGACATTCATAAAAAGCTTCATATCTTCTAATCGATAATCCCGTTAAAATGGAGCCGTCTAACTTGTAATTGGCTTGTGGTTTAGTTTGCAACATTTGCAATTTTGAAACTTCAATATCACTTTTGAAAAACAAATCCGGATATAATGTTTTAAACTCGCTGCCATTACAAATAATCACCTTTTTGGCCAAAAAAGTTTCGTTTGCGGCACTTTCTACTGTTACACCGGCATTGGTGTTTTCGCAGTTTACAATTGCTGTATTGGTAATTAATTCTAAACCCAAAAATTGCTGCATATATTCCTGAAGTCGGTAAATCATAGTTCTTGGCTCTACCGTTACTTCATCAGGAAAAAACAAACCCGCTTTTACATAATCGGAGCGCAAACCCTGATATTTGCTCAGACATTCTTCTTTAGTCAACAAATTGGACTGATAATCATTCCCTTTATTTATTTCAGCCAGCTCTTCTATAAGTTGCACTTCCTCATCGTTGGAAGCCAGATAAACTGAGCCGTTTTGTCTGATTGAAATATCAAATTGGCTTTGAATTTCTTTGTAAATCAATAGACTTTCTCGTCCATAAGCTTGCCATTTTGAATCCATTCCTGACGGTACTACTTGTCCAAAATTCTGAATAGTAGCACTTTTAGGCATTTTATCTTTTTCGATAACCGCCACTTTTAATCCTTTTTTTAAAGCGTGATAAGCATGAAAAGTTCCTAAAACCCCTCCTCCCACAACTATTAAATCATATCTTGTTTTCATTTAAAAATAAATTATTTTCGAACTCGTTAGTTGTCTTTTGAATCACGCCTAACGGGTTGTATTTTACATTCTCTTTTTTCTTCTTGTTCTTTTTTTTAGTGAGGTACAGCATTGAACCAATGCTAACTAACACTCCCATAGCGGCTACTATATAGGCTCCGTCTATAAAGAAATTCAACCAGGACAAAGTTGACTGTCCGAAATTTTTATACAGCAATACCGAAACACTCCCCAAATAGCCAAAAGCATCGGCCAGATAAATTAGAAATCCTGCATTTCCTTTTATTTTGAAAGCAGCTATAAATCTATCGAAAAAAAGGCTGTTAAAAGGTACGTAACAAATGTACAATCCGAAGCCGGAGACCACCATCCAATAATAAGGGCCTATAGTTCCGAAGTGAAACAAAAGCGTCGAAAACCCAATAGACAACGAGCCAATTATCAATAATATATGATAGAAAAACAAGGCTTTCATATTGTCTTTAAAATAAAAAGCTGCACCCAAAACCAACAATACGATCACCGCCACAATTACTTCTGAACTGGCATAAACCGATGTATCTCCCTTATAACCGATACTGTCCCACAATTCTCTTGCGAAATTGTCCCTAAAATCTCTAAAAGCCGTTAGATACGTATAAAACAAAATCCAAAGCGTGATCGGGAACAAAAATTTCAGGACCACTTTTTTGCGATCCTTACTGCTCATCGGAATGCGTTTTGATCGCAACGTTATATCTTCTGCTGTTGGTTTTGGAATTCTCTCTAACAACCAGGCAAAAAACAACAAGGGCGGTATAAAAATTAAACCCGTTATGGCCGGCATCCAAAAGGGTGAAAACCCCCAGGACTCCATTACAAAAAAACCGGTTGACTTTACTACTCCACTCGAAACGATAAAGCTTGTGCTTAATGCTACTCCCAGTATTTCGGTAAATTTTCTTCCTTCTAAATAAGAAAAAACAATGCCCCAAATCATCCCCAATGGAATACCGTTGATAAACATGCACAAAATATTATAGGGTTTCGGAACAATTGCAAACAGTACTAAAGCGGCTTCTGCAATTCCTATTAAACCTAAAAGATAAAACACTCTGTTTTTCGCTTTTAGTTCCGAAATAACCTTTATACCGATAAATTTTGAAAGCACATAACCTAAAACCTGAGCAATAATCAGCAGGATTTTGTAATCAATATGAAATACTTCCAGTCCTTCAAAAGTCGCCACGCTAAAGGGTTTTCTAAAAGCGTACATGCAAAAGTACGCTCCGAAAGCAGCCAGTGAAGCCGTTAGTACAAAAGAAATATCTGATTTTTTCTTACTCATTCCTACTATTTTTTAAGGATCGGTAAAGCGCTCCCTTTCATTTCAGTGTCTTTTGCTTTGCTGTCTAAAAGTTGCAAAACAGTAGGTGCGATTTGGTTGCTGTACAATTGCTCTTTTGATCTTACTTCACCCAAAACCTGAACGCCATTACCAAAAACAACCAACCAAACCTGATCCGCACCATTTATTTTAGAACCATGACTTCTCCAGGTGTCCAATGGTTCAGAACCACGACCATGATCTGTTGAAAGGATAAAAATTGTATTGTTTTTGTAAAAAGGATCACTCTGAGTATAATTCCAAAGTTGTTTGATCAATCCATCTGTGGCGTGAGCTGAATTTAAGTAGGCTTGATAATTCCCATCATGTGCAAAATCATCTGTTTCTCCGTAAGAAATGTAGATCAATTCCGGATGTTCTTTTTTCATGTATTCTAAGGCGTAGTTAGAAGTAAAAGCATCAAATCGAACAGAATCCCAAGGAGAAGGTACTTTAGACTGCAATTCGTTCAAGAAAGTTTCTCTTGCAGAAAGATTTTTCCCTTTAGCCTCCTCAAAACCTGCATTTACCGGAATGCCCGAACGTTCTTCATTCACAATAAACGGAAACACATCCCAGCTTCCAAAAGCGGCTACTTTGCCTTTGTATTTCGGCAGTTTGTTTATTTTCTCTAAAACCGTTGTATTGGGATTGTTGAATTTATCATTGCTTTTAATGCGCACATCATCGGCAACTCCGCTTAATATTTCGTTGTACCCCGGATACGAAAACCACATGGTATTGGTTAAATTCACGTCACTTCCCTGATTTCTGTTACCGTGCAATTGTCCCATTTTGGTTACTTCGTTCCAGAAAAAAGGCATTAATGCGGTTCTTCGTTCTTCGGGTGTAGCTCTCCAGAATTTTTCTTTTAAATGGGTTGTATCTTCTACATACTTCTTCTCGGCTACCAATTTCTGGTCAGCGCCCGTAAACAATTCCTGCCAGCGAAATCCATCTAAAGTGATTACTACTACTTTTGGATTTTTTACAGCTTCTTTTTGTTGCGCGTTTCCGCTAAAAAAACTTAGAAAAGCGACACTCGAAATTATTATTGATTTTTTCATTATTATTGATTTTGTTTTTATAGACCTTGACTCGTTGGCGGTTATTTTTTTTTTAAACACATAGAGACATAGTTTTAAACCGCTGAAAAAAGACGTTTCACTCTACATAAATCACATAAGACCATGTGAAAAAATCATGATTTTCTTGAAACACCTTCGCATTGACAATTTCAATTCTATGTCTCTATTTTTCTATGTGTTAAATAACTTTTTATTGCTTTTTTTTAACACATAGAGAGATAGTTTTAAACCGCTGGAAAAAGACGTTTCACTCTACATAAATCACATAAGACTATGTGAAAAAATCATGATTTTCTTGAAACACCTTCGCATTGACAATTTCAATTCTACGTCTCTATTTTTCTATGTGTTAAATAACTTTTTATTGCTTTTTTTTAACACATAGAGACATAGTTTTAAACCGCTGGAAAAAGACGTTTCACTCTACATAAATCACATAAGACTATGTGAAAAAATCATGATTTTCTTTAAATATCTTCCCTTTTACGATTTCAATTCTATGTATCTATGTTTCTATGTGTTAAATAACTTTTATTAAAATTTCTATTTAATAAGCCACATTACGGCATTAATATCATCTGTTCCTCCGTATTGACTCTTTAAAGCTGCCGTTACATTTTCAGAATTTGTTTCGAATTCGCTTTGCGGATATTTCCAGCGTGTCGGAATCTTACCGCCATTTTTATTTGCCGGTCCGACATCAAATTTCGGAATGCCTGTTCTTCTGTAATTGAAATAGGATTCTCTCTCTGAGTTTTGAAAAAAGGCTACATACTTTTGCGTTAAAATCTGTTCCAAACCTGTTGCATTATTGCCTTGGTACGCTACCGTGCTCTGGTTTAAAAAAGTATTGACATCGGCAGCGGCAACTCCATAAAATTCCATAGAAGCTTTAATCCCCTGATTGTAATATGCTGCCGCATCACCATTAATCCATCCTCTGTTGATCGCTTCCGCAATTGCAAATTGTTGTTCGGCATAACCGATTAGGATGTAGGCTTCACCAATATAATTGCTGTAATATCTCTTTTCATTTGGGTACGATAATTTCCCCTGATCCGAAGCTACTTGCATAGAACCCTGCTCATCACCTGTATTGGCGGCGATGTAAGCATTCAAATTCAGAGGGTCATTGGCTTTAAAATAAAAAGAGGCAGGATCGGCAACTTTATAAATTCTTGGGTCATTATTTTGTTTTAGGATATTCAAATACGTCCCTCCCATTATGTTTCTGTTTCTGTTGAAACCATAGTTGCCTGGATTTATTTTATAATTGTTCCCTGTTTCATCTGAAAAATAACGGGTCATATTGTCTTTAATTCCTTCCATCAACGGATATTTTGATGGATTGCTTATTATTTTATTGAATTGACTGGCAACATCTAATTCTCCTGTTTTTTTACTTAAACTAATTAGTACTCTCAAACGAAAAGTATTGATCGTTCTTTGCCATTTGTCTAAATCTCCTTTGAATAAAAAATCTCCTTGCACGGCTGTCGTTCCAATTTCCGCTTTTGCTACAGTTATTTGATCGTTTGCAGCATCCAAAAGTCTTAAAACCTCGGTGTACACTTCTTTTTGGGTATCGTACTTTGGTTTTGTAATCGGGTTGTTGTTTTTGGCTTGTAAAGCTTCAGACATTGGGATATCCCCCATTCTTTTAGACATATAATCTAAAAAGTAGGCGTTGAAAAATTTAGCCAATGCTCCGTATTTGTTTCTTGAATCCAATTTTCCGGCTTCTTTTTCCATGGCCTGAACATTAGACAGTGTGGTGTAACGTAAGGATGCAGCACCCCAGTTGTAATCCTGATTTCCATAATAATCAAAAGAGATGGCCCAAAACTGGTTGTCTCTCTGAGCACCTGACCACGGGCCTTCGTCATCTACATTATTCATGACTCTTAAAACTTCGGTCAATAACATCGAAGGTGGCACACTTGTCGCACGATTGGGATCATCTGCCAGATCTTCAAAATTGGTGCAACCTCCCAGCATAAAAACCATTGCAAGAAGTAGTACGCTTTTATAGTGTTGTATTGTTTTCATTTTCGTTTGTGATTAAAATTTAAGGTCTAAGTTGATACCGTAACTTTTTACTGTTGGTGTTTGCAGCGGAGAAGCACTCTCGTCTAAAAATTGATCTAAGTCGATATTTTTATTTTTTGAGAAATAAAACAAGTCACGACCAATCAATGAAATAGAAGCCGCACTCATAAATGATTTCTTCAGGAAAGAATTTGGCAAACTGTAAGTCAGACTCACTTCTCTTAGTTTAAAAAACGTCTTGTCTATAATATTGGCTGCATAATTACCGTGATACGATTTCGCATAATCCTGATAAAACATTTTAGTAGTGTTTGGCGCAAAAGTTCTGGTATCTGTAATCACATTCCCCTGACCGTCTGTGATCAATTGTCCGCTTGTAATCACCACAGCATCGGTAACATAAGATTTTATTCCTTTTACATCATTGGCTCTTTCTGGTGTATTACTATCAACATGTCTTCCACTCTGCCACATTTTCTGATTCACGTAGTTCTCGATTTTCCCACCATAGCGACCATCAAATGTAAAATTCAAAGCCACATTTTTATACCTTAAATTATTCGTGATTCCCATAGACCAATCCGGTGCTTTGTACCCTACTTTGGTTTGGTATGAATTAACAAGCGGTTTTCCGTCTTTACCTACAATTAATTTTCCGTCATTGGTTCTCATAAAATCATTGATATAAAAAGCATCAACACGATCTCCGATTTTAATTAAGCCATTATTTTGAATACCGGCATAAACCTCTTTTAAGTATTCTTTATAAGTAGACCAGTTCACATTGAAATCCCAATTGAAATTGGTCGTCTTCACAGCTTTCACAAACAGCGCTACCTCAATACCTTTTGTCTGTGTTGTAATACCATTTTGTTTGCTTCCCTGATAACCTGTAGTTTCAGAATATTTTAAATCAAAAATTTGAGGACCATTTGTATTTTGATAATAGGTAACATCAAAACCAAATCTGTTTTTAAACATTCTGGTTTCTATTCCTATTTCTTTTGAAGAGTTGAAAGCAGGTTCCAGTTTTGCATTGTTCAGAATTTCACCCACATAAGCAGCATTATAAGTCGTTCCACCAATAGTAAAAGGATCTCTTAAACGATAGGTATCCAGATTACTGTAGATATCCAAAGAGCCTCCTACTTTAGCATAGGAAGTTCTGATTTTCAATAAATCGACTAAAGGAATGTCTATAATTTCACTTATAACAGCACTTAAACCAACTGATGGGTAGAAAAATGTATTGTTTTGTTCCGGTAGCCTCGAGTCGGTATCAAATCTTCCGGTAGCTCCAAGGAATAAAAATGATTTATAAGACAAATCCATTGAGCCGTACCAACTGTTGGTTTCAAAATGACTGTTATAACTCGTTGGCTGCATTGGGGTTTGGGTGTTGCTTAAAGTATATAATCCCGGTATTTTTAAATAGTTGGTGGAAGCAACGGAATTCCTGTATTTATCAATATTAATATTAGCTCCAACGGTTGCTTTTATTTCAAAATCTTTAATCGTTTTGTTGTAATTCAACATAAAATCAGAGTAGCTTTTAAACCTGTAATCGTACTGTTCTTTGTAATCACCTTCTGCTTTTTCTCTTCCATAAGTAGACATGGAATAAGGAAATTTTTCATTTTGAAACAAATTACTCACCACCATATTGGTTCTGATCAAAGCAGAGAAACTGTCGTTGAATTTGTGGTTTATACTTATTTGACCTGAGTAGTCATTCTTGTAGTACCCTCTCAGCCATTCATAAGCCATAAAGTAAGGGTTGTTGTAGCGCGTATATTCGAAGTTTTTTTGTTGAATGCCTTCTTTTCCTTTTTGCCAGTAGTCTCTTAAATCTCTGACATCATAATCAGCTCCACCCCAGATCAGCATATTGTAGATATAGCTATTAGGCCCGTATTGCACATTTGGATTGTTGGGAGAGGTTTGAAAATTAAAGTTTGAACTGGCATCTACCCAGGTTTTGTCACTCAAATTGTATCTTCCGCTTAGATTGAAATTGTAAATATTCAATTTCGTATTAGGATTGATTCCCTCCTGATAGGTTTTTGATAATGAAAAACGAATATTTCCTTTATCAAAATTAGAAGACAATGATAAATTGCTGGTAGACAGTAAACCATCTTCCATAAAATTATCAAAGTTATTAGCGCCTCTTGCCGTCCAAGGAGTTGCAATTAGTTTTCCGTTTGCATCACGCGGACTATCGTATTGTGTAATTAACTGTCCGTCGAATTTTGGTCCCCATTGATCGTAATCAGCGTCATTGATTCCTCCTCCTTTACCGTCAACGAAAGCATAATTTCCATAAGAACCCGGTCCATAGGCGTTTTGTGTTTTAGGAACCGCATTGTAACCGCCCTGAATCATTGAGTTGTGATTGAATTCGACCACAAATCCTTTTTTATTGCTTGCTCCTCTTTTAGTCGTAATCTGAATAGCACCATTTCCACCTACAGAACCATAAAGTGCTGCTGCATTTGATCCTTTCAAGACATTGATGCTTTCAATATCGTCCGGACTAATATTCCAAGTGTCTGTTCCCAACGGTACACCATCGACTACAACCAACGGACTTTTACCTCTCAAATACATTTTAGGACTGGTAAAAAATTCAGAAGAAGAAGCCACAACCAAACCTGAAACTTTTCCCGAAAGTGATTTCATTACATTCGCATCCCTTCCTTTAGTTAAATCTCCTTCAACCTCCTGAACAGAATAGCTTAATCTTTTCTTTTCCTTTTTGATTCCTAAAGCAGTTATGACCACTTCATCTAATTTTTGAGAATCAGGATTTAAAGTAATTACTGCCGAAGTTTTGCCCGCAGTATTAAAATTAACCGGTACATATCCCAAAAAAGAGATTTCCAGGATTTCACTACTTTTTTGTAGTTTCACTTCAAAATTACCATCCAAATCTGTGTTTACAACAGTAGTGGTTCCTTTAATCAGAACAGAGGCGCTGGGTAATGGCAGACCAAGTTCATCAATCACTTTTCCTTTAAAAGGGATTGTCTGAGCAACAATTAATGATGTTGAGAACATCATTAATACAATCATTAACGTTTTTAAGTTTTTCATTTGGTTAATCAAATAGTTACTATTAGTAAATTTTTACAGTGCAAATGTTGCAAATATTTTACTATTGGTTAACTTTTTGATTTTAAGAAATTCTTAACAAGTTTTTATGCTATTGTCAATTTAATGTTATCGTTGCAAACTTTGTGGTTGTTTTTTTAACCGTAAGGTTTATGGTAATTATAGTTTTCAGTGGCAGTCGCAGTCGCAGTTTTCCGCCTCAACTTACATTTCACAGTTTACACGATCGGGTGCAAAAGTAAAAGATTAAGTGAAAATGTATTTAAACCATATAAGGGATCAAGACATATTGTTGTGGAGGAACAAATATCTTGTAGTTATGTAATTTCGAATCAAGTTCAAAAGTTGTGGAATAATTTTTAGATTTCTTTTGTTAGCAGTAGCAGATCTTATACTTTTTCGCCACAGCTTTTTAAGTACCTAATTTTCCAACTTCTCGCTTTGACGATCTCGCAAAGACGCCAAGCCGCTAAGTTTTTTTTCTGTTTTTTCATTAATACTTTGCGATTTTGCGACTCTGCGAGATGTTTACTTCCCCACATGAACTTTAAGTATTTAAAAAGTGTTTCCAAAAAAAACTTGGCGCCTCTGCAAGATTTTTGTTACCATACAGGTTTTTGCGTTGATCGTTTCACAGTTAAACCATAAAACAAAACAGTCGCAGTTTACAGTCCCAATTATAAACTGCGACTGTAAACTGCGACTGCAAACTAAAAACCGAAAACCAAAACTGTGAGGCTGAGCGAAGTCGAAGCCCTCGTAAAACTTTTAGACCCCACTCAGATAGACAATAAATACATCAAAAATGTAAAATGTAGATTGAAAACTGCAAACTGAGACTGAAAACTGAGACTGAGACTGAGACTGAAAACTAAGACCTAAACAGTCTGCAAAGCCTTATAATAATCTTCACGGGTACAAAATTCAAGATGTGCTTTTTTATGTGGCAGTTCAAGTAGGGTTTCGAATACAAATCCTGCTTTTCTGTTTAATAAATGAATTTTATGATTGCGTGCATCCGGTTCTACAACAACACGTTGGTTATTGGCATCGCAAAAAATAAAATCAAGAATTACCGTAAAAACCGACCATGTAAAACTGTTAATTGGTTTCTCAAAAGGCGCTACCAAAATATGCATTCCTTTGTCTCCTTCTTTTACATCATAATATTCTCCAATGCTATCCTCCTCCGGATTGTAACATTCTAATAAAAAGGAAGTAACGCCATTAAAAACGCCCATATAGACGGCGGTTTTTTGAAGAATCTCGTGATAGGAATCGTATACTTGTTCTAAAGAAAATCCATTCATTCCCCAATAGACTGCATAATCGCGGTTTACCCAATCATGCAATAATGGCATATCGGTCTCTAAATCCAATGGGCGGAGTTCGAATACACCTGTACCGGGAATTGTTTTGACAAAAACGATATCGGTTATGGTTTTATTTTCGGTATAAGTTATTTTACTATTAATCATCTGTTGCTGAATTAAGCTATTATTTTTTTATAAGGTGCTATCGTATTTTGTAATTAATTCAAGTTGCTAGTGCTCCTCTAAAATGGAACAAGTTAGTAGGATTGTCAAAAAAAGTCTCACGCAGATTTTAGTGGATTGAAATAAAAAAATCCGCTTAATCCGCAAAATCTGCGTAAAAAATATCTTAACCTAATCACATTAAGTTAAAGCTGAAGTCTATTCAAATAGTAAGAGATTACAAAAGAATAATTGACTAGCAACTTGAATTAGTTATAAAATTTCTTCGAAGGCATTCGATTTGATGGTCTCGGAAGCTGGAACTCCAAACTCCTGAAAAGCAATTTTGGTTTCTACGGCATAGTGTTCAACACCCGTCATTTCTTTAATGATATACGAGTTGCGGTAACAAACCATTCCTAAATCCGGCGTCACAAACCCGTGTGTGTGCAATTCTGCATTTTGAACAAAGATTTCTCCTCCGTTTTTGTCAATGCTGTAATTTCTGTTGGCATCAAAACGTCCTTTATCATCCCATTGGATTCTCGATGTAATTCCTTCAATAAAACGAGGCATTTTATACCCGTATCCTGTTGCCAGAACTAATGCATTTGTAGTATGACGGTATTTTCTATCTTGTTCGACCTGATGTAATTCGAGTTCAAAAGATGCTTTATCATCGTCGTAATCTGCTTTTATGCAGGCTGCATTTGTTCTTAAATTGACATCAATTTCAGCAATTACTTTTTTCGCGTAAATCGTATCAAAAATAGTTTCAATTAAATCTTTGTTGATTCCTTTGTAAAGCAGCTTTTGATCTTTCAACAGGTAATCTCTTTTTTCTGCCGGCAGGCTATAGAAATAATCCACATATTCAGGAGAAGTCATTTCTAAAGTAAGTTTACTGTAATCCATCGGGAAGAAACGAGACGAACGTGTAATCCAGTTCAATTGATATCCGTAAACATCTATTTCCTGCAATAAATCATTAAACACTTCGGCAGCACTTTGCCCGCTTCCTAAAACGGTAATCGACTTTTGCTTTTGCAACGCTTCTTTACTCTGAATATAGGCCGATGAATGAATTGCTTTACCTTTAAGAGCTTCGCAAGATTTAGGAATATGTGGTGCAGTCCCTGTTCCGAAAACAAGCTTTTTTGTTTTATAAAAAGTAACTGCAGCGGTTTTAGTGCAAACGGTTTTTACAATATAAACCCCCAGATTCTCATCATATTCAATCATTGAAACTTCTGTATTAAAAAATACATTCGGTAGTTTTTTAATCGCCCATTGACAGTACTGATTGTATTCGTTTCTTAACAGTAAAAAGTTTTCTCGAATATAGAACGAGTACATTTTTCCCTGCTCTTTTATATAATTTAAGAAACTAAACTGACTTGTTGGATCAGCAAGCGTTACTAAATCGGCCAAAAAAGGAATCTGTAACGTTGTGTCCTGCAAAAGCATTCCCGGATGCCAGTTAAAAGATTCATTCTTGTCAAAAAACAAACCGTCAAGATTCTCAATTGGAGCAGTAAGACAAGCCAGACTCAGATTAAAAGGTCCAACACCAACAGCTATAAAGTCGTATATTTTATTTTCCATAAGGGGTATTAATTTATCAATGTATATTCCTGACCGTGAGAAACGATTAAACCAATAATTTCTTCAATATCGGCAGGAGTTGTAAGCGGGTTTAATAAGGTGAATTTTAAGAATACTTCGTTGTAAACTTTTGTACTTGTTATAATGGCTTTTCCTTCATTGAAAATAGCTTTACGGATGTAGCTGTTTAGGCCACAGAACGATCCTTCCTCATTTTTCCAAGGGGTGTAACGAAATACAACGGTGCTTATTTCGGGTTGGTGAATTATTTCAAAATCCTCTCTGTTTCTCAATAAGTTTGCGGTAAAAAGGGCATTGTCGATCGCTTTTTCCATGTAGGTACTCAATCCTTCCGTTCCAATTATTCTTAAGGTAAACCAAAGTTTCAGCGCATCAAATCTGCGGGTCGTCTGTATTGATTTTTTAACCATGTTTGGAATCCCTTCGTCTTCCTGTTCTTTAGAATTCAGGTAGTCTGCATGGTATTTTATGTAATCCACATACGATTTGTCTCTCATGAAAAAACCACTTGAACTTACCGGCTGATAAAAAGTTTTGTGGTAATCTATCGTAACAGAATCTGAAAGTCCGATTCCATCCAATTTGTTTTTATGTTTTTCACTAATCAATAGTCCTCCGCCATAAGCAGCATCAACGTGAAACCATAATTTGTTTTCTTTAGAAATTGCAGCAATTTCAGTTAAAGGATCAATTGAGCCAAAATCTGTAGTTCCCGCAGTACCAACAATTGCTATTGGTATATTCCCAAGGTCCTTCTGTTGTTGAATTACTTTTTTAAGTGCCTGGATATTCATTCTAAAATCAGTGTCAACCGCTACAGGAACCACAGCATTCTGACCTAATCCCAATAAACTCAAATTCTTTTTTAAGCTAAAATGACTTACCTCAGAGCATAGCACTTTAAACTTTGAAGCATCAGCGGGAAGTCCATCCATTTTAGGATCCATATTGTAATGCTTTTTTACATAATGATCTCTCGCTAAAAGTAATCCCATCAAATTTGACTGTGACCCTCCACTCGTAAAAATTCCATCAGCTCGCTCAGGATAACCTAATTTTTCAATGGTCCATTCTACCAGTTTCAATTCGATAAAAGTACCACCGGTACTTTGATCCCAAGTGTCCATTGACGAATTTAAAGAAGATATAAATGCTTCTGCAACCAGTGTAGGTGTCAGAATCGGGCAATTTAAATGTGCAATGTATTTTGGATTATGAAAATGAATACAATCATTAAGATAAATATCTTTAAGTTCGTCTAAAACATATTCTAAACTTTTCCCTTGGTAATTATCTTCAAGTGCAATTGCATCAATCTTCTCTTTAATTGTAGCAATACTTGTACCTGTAAAAGGCGTGTCTCTGCTCTCCAAATGTTTAGCAATTAATTTAATTGCCTTTTTCATACTCTTTTTATAAAGAGAAATGGATTTTTCATTATTAGAAAAAATATGTTTATTGTAGCTTTTTTCTAATACATTTTTTAACTGAATTGTTCTTATTTGCTCTCTTGCTTCCATTGGTTTATTTTATTTAGATTCATTCTAAAGAATAGTTTTTAGCAAAAGTATAGCCCATAAAAAACAAAGTCAATACTACACCGAGAGTAAATAAAACTCCCCAGAAGAGGTACTTGGCCTACCATACCTGTAGTAGGAAATAACTAATAAAAGTTATTGAATTTGAATGAAAATTATATCATTTTATTATCAATAGCATATAAAATCAACTCTGGGGTGGTATGTCTCCCTGTTTTTTTCATAATATTTTTCCGATGTGTTCTAAAGGTGTGTATGCTTATAAAAAAGAGCGATGCTATACTTTTTCCATCATTGCCTTTAGCAATCTGTTGTAAGATTTCATGCTCTCTAAAAGTAAGTTTCTCGTTTGCATCTGAAGGGGGTACAACAAGTACATCAATAAGTGAATTCAATGTTTTTGGACATAGGTAACGCTCTCCGTTTTCAATCTTATAAAGTGCATCAAAAATGGTTTGTTCCTGACAATCTTTGGAAATAAATCCGTCAATTCTTTCTTGTAGAAAAGTATTTACGTTTTGTTTATTCTTAAAGTAGGATAAAATTATAATCTTACAATCCGGAAAGTTGGCACGCAGCTGTCTAAAATCATCTTCATAGAATAAAAAAATATTATTGGGATCTATAATCAGACACTCTACTTTATTCCGCTCCAAATGATTAAGTAACTGATCTTTAGAATTTACCAACGTTAAACTTGCCTTTTTAACAAATTTCTTTAGTGTATATTTCAGTCCGATTATATGTAGGTTTTCGGAATCAGCAATAAGAAAATTTTTCATTAGTTGTCTTTATCTAGAATTGGTCTAAACAAAAATAAGGAAATAATTCCATACTACTGTATTAAATTATTTGCAGTTATACTACTAAAAGAAAGAAACTGAGTACAAAATAAGGCTTCTGTCTTAAAATTAGAAAGTTATTTTTAACTTACAGGATCATAAAGAGTGACTTAAAAGATATTCTTTCTACTTTACACTGCCTATAACTAATCTAAATAAATACTAAATTTGCGCGCAAAACAGTACGAATCAAATTAAGATGTTACCACTTGTGATTGAAAGATTACATCGCTGCATTACATCTTCACCATTGAAAACACATGAATAAAAAAATTAAAAAAAGTATCGGTTGGTTACACCTTTGGTTGGGTCTTGGATCAGGACTTATCGTATTTATTGTTGCTCTTACAGGAAGTTTACTCGTTTTTGAAAAGGAAATTGATCAGTTCCTAAATCCCGAATTTTATACCGTCAACACTATTGGTTCCACGAAAAAAACCTTGGATTATTGTACTGCGGTTTTAGAAAAAGATTATTCAGTAAAAAAAATAAGCCGTATTAGTACCTATAATGATCCTATGCGCACCATTGTAATTGTTGGGAAAAACAAAGACAAGGAAGCACAAATATTCTCTATGGATCCTTATACCGGAAAAGTGCTTGGAACGGTATTACAAAAAAACCGCTTTTACTCCATTGTTTTATCGCTGCACCGACAATTACTTCTTGATGATGTTGGAGAAATGATCACGGGTATCTCTTGTCTGATTTTCGTTTTCATGCTGATTTCAGGTCTTATACTTTGGTGGCCTAAAAAAATGAAAAATCTAAAACAGCGATTAACGGTTAAATGGAGTGCCTCGTTTAAAAGAGTCAACTGGGACTTTCACTCTACCTTTGGTTTTTATAGTTTTCTGGTCTTACTAATCATTTCTTTAACAGGTCTGACATGGTCTTTTAAATGGTTCGAAAGTGGAATGTACTTTCTGGCTGACGGTGCTATAAAAAAGGCTTCTCCAAAAGTAGAAAACCCGACAAAAATAGACCCAAAACTGGATCAAACGAGCTTCTATCAAAATCTATACAGAAAGACCGACAGTATTTTTCCATACAAAGGAAATATTCAAATCAGAATGCCGTCAGACACCATAAACAGTATATTGGTACTAAAAGAATATGCGGATATCAGTATTCCAAATCAATCCAGTGCTGTCTATTTTGATAAATACACCAGTAAAAATATCGAAACCAGACCTTATGAATCTTTTAGCAATGGAGACCGGGTAAGACGTCTTATATACCCCATTCATACGGGAAGTATTTATGGGTATCCAACTAAAATAATTGCTTTTCTGGTAACCCTTTTCGCACTGACACTGCCTATTTCGGGTTTAATTATCTGGTTAGGAAGGAAGAAGTAGTTCTCAGTTGTTGTTTCAAGTTTTTATCACAGTCGCGGTTTGCTTTCGCATACGAAACGTGAAACCTGAAACGTGAAACCTGAAACGTGAAACCTGAAACGTGAAACTTGAAACATGAAACATGAAACTTGAAACCTGAAACGTAAGACCACCTACTTCTGCAAAATAATAAACTCACTTCTTCGATTCAGCTGGTGTTCTTTTTCTGAGCATTTAACTCCGTCTTTGCAATCGTTAACAGGTTCACTTTCACCATAACCGCGACCTGATAATCTGCTTGGATCTATGGTTCCTTTTTTGATAATATATTGTATGGTTGCTTTATTGCGTTTGTTAGACAAACTTAAATTGTATTTATAGGGCGCACGGCTATCGGTATGCGAACGGACATCAATTTTTAAATCAGGAAATTTCTGCAGGGCATCGATTACTTTTTGCAGTTCTATTTCTGCATCCTTTCTGATATTCCATTTGTCTAAGTTAAAATAAATCGGGTCTAATTTTAGTACTTGTCCTAAGTCTGTACCGGTCACAAAATCACCTTTTTGCATCAATATATTTTGATTTATGATGCCTTCAGGAACTGTACCTGTAGTCAATACCAATTCTACGGGGATATAATATATTTTTTCTGAACGCACTAAATAAATTTTATTACAGTCTAACGGGTCTGGAAAAGTGTAACTGCCGTCTAATCCGCTAGTGGTTTCTGCTATTATTTCTCCGTTTTCCGTTAGCAATTTCACATGGGCTCCTGCGATTACCATTTGAGTTTTACTGTCTAATACTACTCCTTTTAGATATTGGGTACATTTAAGAATAAGTGGTTTAATTTGTTTTAAACTATAAATCTCATCGTTCTGAGAGTTCTCCCGATTGGAAGCCATATAACCCTCTCCTGCTTTGTTGATAATAAAAGTAAAATCGTCCAGTTGACCGTTTATCGGTTCTCCGAGATTAAAAATGGGATCAAAGCTTCCGTCTGCGTTCATTTGAGAAACAAAAACATCTAATCCTCCAAGTCCCTCATGACCGTCTGAGGCAAAGAATAATTTATTATCCGGAGCCATAAACGGAAAGGTATCCCTTCCTTCGGAATTAATTTCTTTTCCCAGGTTTATTATCTTTCCAAATGTATCTCCAGTAATCGCTACTTTGTACAAATCAGATTGTCCGTAACCGCCTGGCATATCAGACGCAAAATAAAGTGTTTTATCGTCGGTACTCAGGGAAGGGTGTGCTACCGAATATTGATTGGAGTTAAAGGGTAATTCTTCAATAACCCATTTTTTATTCTTTTTATGTCCACGGTATAATTTCAATCGGTTTAAACCATTGTCATCTTCGGCATAAACTTTATTCAGATAGTTGTTTCTTGTAAAATAAATCGTATTGCCGTCTTTAGTAAAAGCAGCGGTTGATTCATGGTATTTAGAATTAATATCTTTAGAGAAAAAATGTACTTTTTCCTTTTTGTCTTTATCTACCCGATATAAATCTGAAAAAGGTTGATCGTTCCAGGTATGAACGTTTTTCTCAAAGGTACGATACACTCTATTGGAGGCAAAAACAAGTGTGTCTCCATAAAAAGAGGGTGCAAAATCGGAGTATTTATCGTTGAAATCAACCTTTTCCATCGTAAATCTTCCGGACTGCAAACCAATTTCTTTGAGATAATCTCTTTTAGCATTAAACTCTGCGGCTCTAAAATCGTTTCCTTTGATTTTATAGAATTTATCCATCATTACGTCTGATTCCGTATAAGCTTTTATTGATTTTAAAGATAAAGCGTAACGATACAAATACTCAGGAGGGGCATTATTTTCTGACTTTAAATAGAGACCATACCATTTTGACGCACTTTCATAATCTGATATGTAATAATAGGAATCTCCCAGTTTTTGTAATAATTCCGGTGAGGCATTTCCTTTGTTCGCTACTCTTAAATAATACTCGCGCGCATTGATAAAGGAGTATTGATCGTATTCTTTATTCCCTTTTTCTGAGATTTGATTCTGACCGTATCCAAAAAATGTCACTAAAAACAGGCTCGAAATAAGATATAAATATTTTTTCATATTTGATTTGCTTTAAGTTAAATTAAAAGAAACGTGGTGATAGTATTTTTTTTCTCAGATTGAAAAGTTCAAATCGAATGAAAATCTCGTGAGATCCGCTATTGTAACGACTCAGTTCGGTAGTTTCCCAATCATAGGCATAGCCGACCATAAATTTATCTGAGATTTGAAATCCGGCCAGGGCACTCACCGCCGCATCCCAGCGGTAGGCTACTCCTAATGTTAGTTTTTCATTGAATAAAAAATTCGCAGAAACATCAACGGATAATGGAGCACCACTAACGGCTTTTACCAATAATGCCGGTTTTAATTTCAGGAAATAATTCAAATCAAAAACATAACCTGTTATAAAATACATATGGGTACGTTCATTGGCTGTACTGTTTATATTGGAATTGTAGTGTTTGGTCTCTAATAAATTGGGAGAACTTAATCCGGCATAAAATTTATCGGTGTAATAAAAAGCTCCTACTCCAATTTGTGGCGAAAATCTATTTTCAATATTGTATTGAATATTTGGATCTGTAGGGTCTAATGCTCCTGTATTGGCCCTTGAAAAATCAACACTCAATAAATTAAAACCGGCATTTACTCCCAACGAAAGTGTCTTTCCATCGGCGACAGGAATTTGATAGCTAAAAGCTCCATTCGCATTTGTTTCGTCTGATATAAAGATTTTGTCACTGACTATCGAAAATCCAAGACCTACTCTATCCCCAACAGGGCTATGAATTGAAAAATTCAAAGTCTCAGGTGCGCCGTCTAATCCTACCCATTGATTGCGGTACAACGCTAATATACTTAACATGTCTCTGGTTCCGGTATACGCCGAATTTATGGTCATTGTATTGTACATATATTGCGTATACTGAGAGTCTTGCTGTGCTCTACTGCCTACTGTTGTGAATAAACTCAACAACATCATTATCCCTATATATGATTTGGTAATTTTCATTTAGTTAGATTTTTATATTAAATAAATCAGGCTTTTAGTCAGGCATAACATATAATGGTCCTGCCATATCGTGTGATTCTCCAAACTCATCTACATAATGCAGTACATAATAATAGGTACCGGTTGGTAGTTTTTTATTTCTGTCGATTGTCACACGTCCATCTGAATAACCTTCAAACAATGCTCCTCTGGATCCGTATCCGTCTGCTCCAAATACTTTTATACCCCATCGGTTATAAATTTCTACGGTATTATTAGGATACAGTTCAAGACCCGGAATTATCCATTTGTCATTGTGGCCGTCTCCACCTGGAGTTATGATATCCGGAATGATTAATTTCACTCTTACCAGATTAACTATTGTAGGGTCATCAGGATTTCCATCATTATTTAAATCCTTATTTGTCGGATCGTTTGGATCATCTGAAAAATCGGAAACCAAACTACCTTTATTATCAGCTGCTATAGTAATGGCCTGATTCATTACAAATCCTTGTCTAATATCAGTAGCAGTAATCGCATAAATTGCTGTAAGCACTCCAACACTTCTTTCTCCTACCAGTAATTGATCAATATGACTGCCACTTAAAAGAATACCCGGCAGATCATCTTTAAGATCAATATCAAATAAATCGACTTGTCCGGTATTTACAATTTCGAAAGCGTAAGATATTGTTTCTCCTACTGAGGCAAAACCATCTTTATTTTCATCATTAAATGTACCTGTTTTCGATAAACTTATAGTTGGTTTAAGTTCCCTTAGAACAATAACTGTTGGATCATCTACTATATTACCGTCGGTGTCATTTCCATTATCGGATTTATCAGAGACTTTTACGTTTTTAGTATCAACACCATTTGCTATTACACTATTATTTATACTTCCATTGGCTATATTTTGAACTGTAATCAAATAATTTGCTCTATAGGTTGCTGTTTCGCCCACTTTTAAAGTTCCTTCAGCTGATCCTTGATTCGCACTTTGGAATGTTGGTCCTGTTGTCAGTGTCAAAGCATTTCCATTTCCATCTGTTAGTTGATCATCCAAAATCAAACTTTGAACCAGCACAGCGCCAATATTTTTAACTGTAATCGTATAATTTATGGTATCTCCAGCTCCTGTTATACCGTCGCCATTATCAACTACTGTAGCTGTTTTAACTGCTTTGATTACCGGAATTGCCGTGAAGTTTATTTTAGTCGGATCATCGGTCGTGTTACCGTCGGTATCATTTCCGTTATCGGTAATATCGGTAACCGGAGTTCCTACAGGGTCTTTACCGCTTACCAGTACCGTATTGCTTATCGCATTGCTGTCTACATCACTTTGTGTGATCACGTAACTGGCCAGATAGGTTGCTGTTTCTCCTACCAATAAATTACCTAAAGTCGATCCTTGATCAGCGCTTTGGAAAGTTGGTCCTGTAGCTAATGTTAATGTCGCTCCATTTCCATCAGTTAAACTGTCAACCAGAGTAATACTGTTTAGATTTATATTACCCGTATTTTTCACTGTGATCGTATAATTTACAGTATCTCCCAGTCCGGTTATGCCATTTCCATTGTCCACTACTGTAGCCGTTTTAACCGCTTTTATACAAGATTCGGATATTGTTATTTTAAGAGATACTGTATTGGTACAACCTCCATTATCCGATACTTGTACGATGTAATCACCTGCTGTCAATCCGCTAAAGATACCTGTAGTATTACTTGTTGCAAAATTGTCAATACTATAAATATAACCACCGATACCTCCTGTTGCGGTAACTTTGAAACTTCCATTTGAAGTGGTCGTACAAGTCACATTCGTGTGTCCTGTAGCGGCTTCTGTCAGAACAATTTCTGTTGGTTCACTGATTACAATAGATTCACTTGTTGTACATCCTTTACTGTCTGTAACGCTAACATTATAGGTACCTGCACTTAAGTTGAACTGATCTTCCTGAGTTGCTACCAAACCACTACCGTTAACAGTAGTCCATGCATAAGTATATGGTGTATTCCCTCCGCCAACGGTAATATCAATTGATCCGTTATGCTGTCCATGGCATAGTACTGCCGTAGCTCCGTAACCTAATGATAAACCTAGTGGACTTTGAACCGTTACACTGCTGGTCGTCGTACATAAAGTCGTCGTATCGGTTACTGTTACCTGATAAGTTCCGGCTGGTACATTGTTTACTGTGGCTGTAGTGTTATTTGCCGGGGTATTCCATGTGTAACTGAAACTGCCCGAACCTCCTGTTACACTTACACTCACACTTCCTGTGCTGCTTCCGAAACAACTTACTGCCGTACTGCTGCTCATCGCTGCTAACATCAGACAAGTACCGTTGTTTACTGTAGCACTTGTTGTAGTTGTACAACCATTAGCATCGGTTACGGTTACATTGTACGTACCCGCATCTAATCCTGTTACCTGAGCTGTAGTCGATCCTATATTCCATAGATAGGTATAAGGCGCTTTACCACCTAATACGGTTACTGTAGCCGTTCCATCATTAGTAGTTGGGCCGCGCTCATCAGTAGCTGTTGCAGTTGCACTTAACATACTCGCCGGTTCAGTGATCGTAATGCTTTCTTCAACGGCATCACATACAGTGCCGTTTATGGTCACAGCAACGGTATAGGTCCCTGCCGGTTTATTAGTTAATGTACTGCTTGTACCTGTTGTAACTGTTCCATCACTCCAGGTGAAAGTAAATACTGCGCCTGGTCGTGAAGCTGAACTGGCGCTCACAGTTGCAGAACCTGTAGCACTACCTACACACAGTACATTAGTAACAGCTCCAAGCTGAACGATCGCATCGCAATTGTTCACACAATCTACTACAACACTTTCTGTGAAAGTACAACCGTTTTTATCTGTTACGGTCACGTTATAGATTCCTGCTGTCAATCCTGTAATAGTTGGTGTTGTACCACCGTTACTCCATAAGTAACTATAAGGAACTGTACCACCTGTAGCTGTAACCAAAGCTGTACCATTATTACAACCTTGATCTGTAGTAGCATTTTGTTTACTTAAATTAACTATCAGACTGCTTGATGGCTCAAGGATTACAATAGACAAACTGCCACCTTGACAACCACTTGCGTCTTTTACTTTTACAATATAAGATCCCGCAGTTAATCCGCTAAAGATTCCTGTTGTATTGCTGGTTGCAAAATTATCGATACTGTACAAATATGGTGTAGTTCCGCCTGTAGCTGTGACAGTAAAACTTCCGCCAGCTCCTCCTGTACAAGACACTTGTTGATGCGCTCCTGTATTTTCGGTAAGGATCAAACTTGCTGGTTCGTTTACTACTATCGATTGATTGAATATACATCCGTTTGCATCTATAACCGTAACGTTATAAGTACCTGCACTTAAATTAACCTGATCTTCCTGAGTTGGTGCTAAGCCACTTCCGTCTGAAGTAGTCCATGCATAGGCATATGGCGTTGTACCACCACTTACAGTAATATCAATAGATCCATTATTTTGTCCACTACACGATACTGCTGTAGTGCCATAACCTAATGATAACGCTAGTGGGCTTTGAACTTCTGCACTGCTCGTTGTAGTACATAAAGTTGTGGTATCGGTTACCGTTACACTATAATTACCTGCTGGTAAACCACTCACTGAGGCAGTAGTGTTACTTGCCGGAGTATTCCATAAGTAAGTAAAATTACCTGAACCTCCGCTTACACTCACGCTTACTGTTCCTGTACTGGTACCAAAACAACTCACTGCTGTGCTGCTCGCTGTAGCGGTCAACATTAGACAAGTACCGTTATTTACCGTTGCACTAGCCGTGGCTGTACAACCATTAGCATCGGTTACCGTTACATTATAAGTACCCTGATCGAGTCCGGTTACCTGAGCGGTAGTCGCTCCGGTATTCCATAGATAGGTATAAGGACCTACTCCACCACTGGCTGTTACACTTACTGTTCCATCGTTGGTGGTTGGGCCATTCTCGTCGGTAGCAGTAGCATTTGCACTCAACATGGTCACTGGTTCGGTTATCGTAATGCTTTCTTGTACAGCATCACACGCCGTTCCGTTTATAGTCACACTTACTGTATACGTTCCTGCAGCTTTATTGCTTATCGTACTGCTGGTACCTGTTGTAATGGTTCCATCATTCCAAGTGAAAGTAAAGACTGCTCCCGGACGTAAAGCTGAACTGGCACTCACAGTAGCAGAACCGGTAGCAGTTCCTGCGCACAATACATTGGTTACAGTTCCAAACTGTACTACTGCATCACAAGTATCCACACAATCTACTACTACACTTTCTGTGAAGGTACAACCGTTAGCATCGGTTACTGTAACATTGTAAGTGTTGTTCGTTAATCCTGTAATTGTTGCTGTCGTACCTCCATTACTCCATAGATAGGTATATGGGGCTGTACCACCTGTAGCGGTAACTGTAGCGCTACCATTACTACAACTGTTAGCAGTCGTAGCATTTTGTTTGCTTAGATTAGCCATTAAAGCAGTAGCTGGTTCTGTGATTACGATGGTTAGATTTGCTCCTTGACAGTCATTACCGTCTTTTACTTTTACCGTATAAGAACCTGCTGCTAATGAACTGAAAACTCCTGTTGAATTACTTGTTGCAAAATTATCTATGCTGTATAGATAAGGTGCATTACCTCCTGTGGTTGTAACCGTGAAGCTTCCTGTGGCTCCACCTGAGCACAATACCTGTTGATGAGCTGCTGTATTTTCAGTAAGGATCAAACTTGCCGGTTCGCTTACTACTATCGATTGATTAATTGTACAACCATTCGCATCGGTAACAGCAACGTTATATGTACCACCGCCTAAAGCAACCTGATCTTCCTGAGTTGGTGTCAAACCGCTTCCATCTGCAGTAGTCCATGCATAAACATATGGCATAGTACCACCGCTTACGGTGATATCGATTGATCCATTATTTTGTCCATTACACAATACCGCTGTTGAACCATATCCTAGTGATAAGGCTAGTGGACTTTGAACAGTTACATTACTTGTTGTCGTACATAAAGTTATATTATCGGTTACAGTAACACTATAAGTACCCGCTGTTAAATTACTTACTGTGTCGGCAGTGGCTCCGGTATTCCATAAGTATCCAAAGTTACCTGAACCTCCTGTTACACTTACATGAACTGTTCCGGTATTGGTACCAAAACAATTGACTGCTGTACTACCACTGGTAGCTGCTAACATCAGACAAGTACCGGCATTAACCGTAGCACTGGCTGTAGCAGTACAACCATTAGCATCAGTTACCGTTACGGTGTAAGTACCCATATCAAGTCCGGTTACCTGAGCGGTTGTGGCTCCCGTATTCCATAGATACGTATATGGACTTACTCCTCCACTGGCTGTCACACTTACTGTTCCATCGCTGGTTGTTGGACCTAACTCATCTGTTGCAGTTGCACTGGCGCTTAACAAACTAGCTGGTTCGGTGATCGTAATACTTTCTTCTACAGCATCACATACAGTGCCGTTTATCGTTACGGCTACAGTATAAGTACCGGCCGCTTTATTATTTATAGTACTGCTGGTGCCTGTGGTTATTGTTCCATCACTCCAAGTGAAGGTAAAGACTGCTCCCGGATGTAATACTGAAGTTGCGCTTACTGTAATGGATCCTGTAGCAGCACCTACGCACAATACATTGGTTACTGTGCCAACTGTTACTGCGGCGTCGCAATTATTCACACAATCCACCACAACACTCTCATTGAAAGTACAACCATTACCATCGGTAACCGTTACACTATAAGCGCCAGCTGTTAATCCGGTGATGCTTGCTGTAGTAGCTCCTGTATTCCATAAATAGCTGTATGGCAATGTACCACCTGTAGCTGTTACTGAAGCTTTACCATCTGCACAACCTTGGGCTGTAGTAGCGTTTTGTTTAGTTAGATTAGCTGTTAAGCTACTTGATGGCTCACTAATTAGTATGGCAACACTGGTTTGACAGTCTCCTGCATCTCGTACCGAAACGGTATAACTACCTGATTCTAGTCCGCTAAATACTCCTGTTGCGTTACTTGTAACGAAGTTGTCGATACTATATAAATAAGGTGTAGTTCCACCTGTCGCTACAACAGTAAAACTTCCTGTGGCGCTTCCTGTACAAGACGCCTCTTGATGAGCTGCTGTATTTTCACTTAGGGTAAGTTGTACCGGTTGGGTGATTGTAATTGATTCGGTTACAGTACAACCTTTGCTGTCTGTAGCAGTAACGTTATAAGTACCAGCTCCCAAATTAACCTGATCTTCATTCGCAGCTATTAAACCAGTTCCGTTAGTAGTACTCCACGCATAAGTATATGGCGCTGTACCACCACTAACGGTGATATCAACAGATCCATTATTTTGTCCGTTACACAATACTTGTGTGGCTCCAGCCTGCAGCGTCAACGCTAATGGACTTTGAACTTCTGCGCTACTTGTGGTAGTACATAAAGTAGTGGTATCAGTTACCGTTACACTGTAGTTACCTGCTGGTAAATTGTTTACTGTAGCTGTAGTAGCTCCAGTATTCCATAGGTAAGTAAAGTTGCCTGAACCTCCGCTTACACTCACGCTTACTGTTCCGGTACTGCTACCAAAGCAGTTCACTGCTGTACTCGTAGCTGTTGCAGCTAACATCAGACAAGTTCCACTGTTCACTGTTGCGCTCGCTGTAGCGGTACAACCATTGGTATCGGTTACTGTTACTGTATAAGTACCCATATCCAGTCCGGTTACCTGAGCGGTAGTTGCTCCGGTATTCCATAGATAAGTATATGGACCTACTCCACCATTGGCTGTTACACTTACTGTTCCATCGCTAGTGGTTGGACCGTTCTCATCGGTAGCTGTAGCGCTGGCGCTTAACATGCTTGCCGGTTCGGTAATGGTAATACTTTCTTCTACGGCATCACATACAGTACCATTTATAGTTACCCCTACGGTATAAGTACCTGCAGCTTTATTGCTTATCGTACTGCTGGTACCTGTGGTTATCGTTCCATCACTCCAAGTGAAAGTAAAGACTGCCCCTGGACGTAAAGCCGAACTTGCATTTACTGTAATCGCTCCTGTAGCTGTTCCGGTACACAATATATTGGTAACGGTTCCAACTGTTACTACTGCGTCGCAAGTATTCACACAATCCACTACGACACTCTCTGTGAACGTACAACCGTTAGTATCTGTGACTGTAACACTGTAAGTTCCGTTGAGAAGTCCTGTGATGGTTGCTGTTGTACCTCCATTGCTCCATAGATAGGTGTACGGCGCTGTACCACCTGTGGCGGTAACTGTGGCGCTACCGTTACTACAACTTTGTGCAGTCGTCGCGTTTTGTTTGCTTAAATTAGCTGTTAAAGCAGTAGCTGGTTCTGATATTAGAATAGACAAACTACCTTGACAGTCGTTGGCATCTTTTACTTTTACAGTATAAGAACCCGCTGCTAATGAACTGAATACTCCTGTTGAATTACTTGTCGCGAAGTTATCAATACTGTACAAATAAGGCGCGTTACCTCCTGAGGCAGTAACCGTGAAGCTTCCTGTAGCACCTGCTGAACATAACACTTGTTGATGAGCTCCTGTATTCTCTACAATTGTTAGCGTTGCCGGTTCGCTTACTACTATCGATTGGTTTAATGTACAACCATTCGCATCAGTAACCACAACATCGTAAGTACCGCCGCCTAAAGCAACCTGATCTTCCTGAGTTGGTGTCAAACCGCTTCCGTTTGCAGTAGTCCATGCATAAGTATATGGCGTTGCACCACCGCTTACGGTAATATCGATTGATCCATTATTTTGTCCATTACACAATACTGCTGTAGAACCATAACCTAATGATAAGGCTAGTAGACTTTGAACGGTTACACTACTTGTTGTAGTGCATAAAGTGGTATTATCTGTTACAGTAACACTATAAGTACCCGCTGTTAAATTACTTACTGTAGTGGTAGTGGCTCCAGTGTTCCATAAGTATCCAAAGTTACCTGAACCTCCTGTTACGCTTACACTAACTGTTCCTGTACTGCTGTTATTACAGCTCACTGCTGTACTGCTGCTCATCGCTGACAACATCAGACAGGTACCATCGTTTACTTTAGCGCTTGCTGTAGTGGTACAACCATTAGCATCGGTTACTGTTACATTATAAGTACCAGCATCTAGTCCTGTTACCTGAGCTGTTGTAGCTCCGGTATTCCATAGGTACGTATAAGGTGCTTTACCACCTAAAGCGGTTACTCTAATGCTTCCATTATTAGCAGCCGCATTTTGTTCGTCTGTGGCTGTAGCACTTGCATTTAATGCATTAGCCGGTTCGGTGATCGTAATACTTTCTTCAACGGCATCACATACAGTGCCGTTTATCGTTACGGCTACGGTATAAGTACCGGCCGCTTTATTATTTATTGTACTACTGGTACCAGTGGTCACTGTTCCATCACTCCAGGTGAAAGTAAAGACTGCTCCTGGTCGTGAAGCTGAATTGGCGCTCACTGTTGCTACACCTGTAGACGTTCCGGCACAAAGTACATTAGTGACAGTTCCAAGTTGCACTACTGCATCACAACTGTTGCTTCCACAATCCACTACTATACTTTGAGTATAAGTACAACCGTTAATATCTGTAACTGTTACACTATATGCACCTGCAGTTAATCCGGTAATTGATTGTGTAGTAGCAGCGTTACTCCATAGATAAGTATATGGCGCTGTACCACCTGAGGCAGTAACTGTCGCACTACCATTACCACAACTATTAGCTACAGTAGCATTTTGTTTGCTTAAGTTCGCAGTTAGATTGTTTGAAGGCTCTGTAACCGAAATTGGTATACTAGTTTGACAATCTCCCGCATCTCGTACCGCTATAACATAGCCTCCAGCAGTTAATCCGCTAAAGATTCCTGTTGCGTTACTTGTAACGAAGTTGTCTATACTGTACAAATATGGTGTAGTTCCACCTGTAGCTGCCACAGTAAAGCCTCCTGTTGATCCTCCTGTACAAGACACCTCTTGATGAGCGCCTGTGTTCTCTGTAAGAACTAGTGTAACGGGTTGTGTTATTGTAATTGATTCTGTTACTGTACAACCTTTGTTGTCTGTAGCGGTAACATTATAAGTTCCTGCGCCTAGATTAACCTGATCTTCTTGAGTTGGTGTTAAACCAGCTCCGTTAGTAGTACTCCACGCATAAGTGTATGGCGCTGTACCACCACTAACGGTGATATCAATTGATCCATTATTTTGTCCGTTACATAATACTTGTGTGGCTCCAGCTTGCAGCGTCAACGCTAATGGACTTTGAACTTCTGCGCTACTTGTTGTAGTACATAAAGTTGTGGTATCAGTTACCGTTACACTATAATTACCTGCTGCTAAATTATTTACTGTAGCTGTAGTAGCTCCAGTATTCCATAGATAGGTAAAGTTACCTGAACCTCCTGTTACACTCACACTTACTGTTCCGGTACTGCTACCAAAACAAGTCACCCCTGTGCTGGTAGCTGTTGCAGCTAGCATCAGACAAGTACCACTGTTCACTGTTGCACTCGCTGTAGCAGTACAACCATTAGTATCGGTTACTGTTACCGTGTAAGTTCCCATATCCAGTCCGGTTACCTGAGCGGTAGTTGCTCCGGTATTCCATAGATAGGTATAAGGACCTACTCCTCCACTGGCTGTTACACTTACTGTTCCATCACTGGTTGTTGGACCGTTCTCATCGGCAGCTGTAGCGCTGGCACTTAACATGCTTGCCGGTTCGGTGATGGTAATACTTTCTTCTACAGCATCACATACAGTACCGTTTATAGTTACCCCTACAGTATAAGTACCGGCTGCTTTATTGCTTATCGTACTACTGGTACCTGTGGTTATCGTTCCATCACTCCAAGTGAAAGTAAAGACTGCTCCAGGACGTAAAGCTGAACTTGCATTTACTGTAATCGCTCCTGTAGCTGTTCCGGTACACAATACATTGGTAACGGTTCCAACTGTTACTACTGCGTCACAGGTATTCACACAATCCACCACGACACTCTCTGTGAATGTACAGCCGTTCGTATCGGTTACTGTAACACTGTAAGCGCCATTGGTAAGTCCTGTGATGGTTGCTGTTGTACCTCCATTACTCCATAGATAGGTGTATGGCGCTGTACCTCCTGTGGCAGTAACTGTAGCGCTACCGTTACTACAATTTTGTGCAGTCGTCGCGTTTTGTTTGCTTAAATTAACTGTTAAAGCAGTAGCTGGTTCTGATATTAGAATAGACAAACTACCTTGACAATCATTAACGTCTTTTACTTTTACAGTATAAGAACCCGCTGCTAATGAACTGAATACTCCTGTTGAATTACTTGTGGCAAAGTTATCTATGCTGTACAGATAAGGAGCATTACCTCCTGAGGCTGTAACAGTGAAACCTCCTGTAGCACCTGCTGAACACAACACCTGTTGATGAGCTCCTGTATTTTCGGCAAGTGTTAGCGTTACCGGTTCGCTTACTATAATCGATTGGTTTAATGTACAACCGTTAGCATCAGTAACCACAACATCGTAAGTACCGCCGCCTAAAGCAACCTGATCTTCACTTGTGGCTACCACAGTGCTACCATTAGTGGTACTCCATGCATAAGTGTATGGCGTTGTACCACCACTTACGGTAATATCAATCGAGCCATTATTTTGTCCATTACACAATACCGCTGTTGATCCGTAACCTAATGATAAGGCCAGTGGACTTTGAACCGTTACACTACTTGTTGTTGTACATAAAGTTGTATTATCGCTTACAGTAACACTATAAGTTCCCGCTGTTAAATTGCTTACTGTAGCGGTAGTGGCTCCAGTGTTCCATAAGTATCCGAAGTTGCCTGAACCACCTGTTACGCTTACACTAACTGTTCCTGTACTGCTGTTATTACAACTTACTGCTATACTGCTAGTCATTGCTGACAACATCAGACAGGTACCATCGTTTACTTTAGCGCTTGCTGTAGTGGTACAACCATTAGCATCGGTTACCGTTACATTATAAGTATCAGCATCTAGTCCGGTTACTTGGGCAGTAGTCACTCCGGTATTCCATAGGTACGTATAAGGTGCTTTACCACCTAAAGCGGTTACTCTAACGCTTCCATTATTAGCAGCCGCATTTTGTTCGTCTGTGGCTGTAGCACTTGCATTTAATGCATAAGCCGGTTCGGTGATCGTAATACTTTCTTCAACTGCATCACATACAGTGCCGTTTATAGTTACGGCTACGGTATAAGTACCGGCCACTTTATTATTTATTGTACTACTGGTACCAGTGGTCACTGTTCCATCACTCCAGGTGAAAGTAAAGACTGCTCCTGGTCGTGAAGCTGAACTGGCACTCACTGTTGCTGCACCTGTAGACGTTCCGGTACAAAGTATATTAGTGACAGTTCCAAGTTGCACTACTGCATCACAACCGTTGCTTGTGCAATCCACCACTATACTCTCATTGAAAGTACAACCATTGGCATCGGTAACCGTTACACTATAAGCGCCAGCTGTTAATCCTGTAATTGATTGTGTAGTAGCAGCGTTACTCCATAAATAAGTATATGGCGCTGTACCACCTGAAGCGGTAACTGTCGCACTACCATTACCACAACTATTAGCTACAGTAGCATTTTGTTTGCTTAAGTTTGCAGTTAGATTGTTTGAAGGCTCCGTAACCGAAATTGGTATACTAGTTTGACAATCTCCAGCATCTCGTACCACTACAACATAGCCACCAGCAGTTAATCCGCTAAAGATTCCTGTTGAATTGCTTGTAGCAAAATTATCGATACTGTACAGATAAGGTGTAGTTCCACCTGTAGCTGCCACAGTAAAGCCTCCTGTTGATCCTCCTGTGCAAGACACCTCTTGATGAGCGCCTGTGTTCTCTGCAAGAACCAGTGTAACGGGTTGGGTGATTGTAATTGATTCGGTTACTGTACAACCTTTGCTGTCTGTAGCGGTAACGTTATAAGTACCAGCTCCCAGATTAACCTGATCTTCTTGAGTTGGTGTTAAACCACTGCCGTTAGTAGTACTCCACGCATAAGTATATGGCGCTGTACCACCACTTACGGTGATGTCTATAGATCCATTGTTTTGTCCATTACATAATACTTGTGTGGCTCCAGCTTGCAGCGTCAACGCTAATGGACTTTGAACTTCTGCGCTACTTGTTGTAGTACATAAAGTAGTGGTATCAGTTACCGTTACACTATAATTGCCTGCTGCCAAATTATTTACTGTGGCTGTAGTGGCTCCATTATTCCATAGGTAGGTAAAGTTGCCAGAACCTCCGCTTACACTAACGCTTACTGTTCCGGTACTCGTACCAAAGCAGTTCACTGCTGTACTGGTAGCTGTTGCAGCTAACATCAGACAACTTCCACTGTTCACTGTTGCGCTCGCTGTAGCAGTACAACCATTAGTATCGGTTACTGTTACGGTGTAAGTTCCCATATCCAGTCCGGTAACCTGAGCAGTTGTAGCTCCGGTATTCCATAGATAGGTATAAGGACCTACTCCGCCACTGGCTGTTACACTTACTGTTCCGTCGCTGGTTGTTGGACCGTTCTCATCGGTAGCAGTAGCGCTGGCGCTTAACATGCTTGCCGGTTCGGTGATGGTAATACTTTCTTCTACGGCATCACATACGGTGCCGTTTATAGTTACTCCTACAGTATAAGTACCGGCTGCTTTATTGCTTATTGTACTACTGGTACCTGTGGTAATCGTTCCATCACTCCAAGTGAAAGTAAAGACTGCCCCTGGACGTAAAGCCGAACTTGCATTCACTGTAATCGCTCCTGTAGCTGTTCCGGTACACAATACATTGGTAACGGTTCCAACTGTTACTACAGCGTCGCAAGTATTCACACAATCCACTACGACACTCTCTGTGAATGTACAGCCGTTAGTATCGGTTACCGTTACACTGTAAGTTCCGTTGAGAAGTCCTGTGATGGTTGCTGTTGTACCTCCATTACTCCATAGATACGTATATGGCGCTGTACCACCTGTAGCGGTAACTGTAGCGCTACCATTGCTACAGCTTTGCGCTGTAGTTGCGTTTTGTTTGGTTAGATTAACCATCAGACCTGTAGAAGGTTCTGTGATTACTATGGTTAGATTTGCACCTTGACAGTCGTTGGCATCTTTTACTTTTACTGTATAAGATCCTGCTGCTAATGAACTGAATACTCCTGTTGTGTTGCTTGTCGCGAAGTTATCAATACTATACAGATAAGGCGCATTACCTCCTGAGGCAGTAACCGTGAAGCTTCCTGTAGCACCTGCTGAACACAACACCTGTTGATGAGCTCCTGTGTTTTCGGCAAGTGTTAGCGTTGCCGGTTCGCTTACTACTATCGATTGGTTTAATGTACAACCATTCGCATCAGTAACCACAACATCGTAAGTACCGCCGCCTAAAGCAACCTGATCTTCCTGAGTGGCTACTACGGCGCTACCATTAGTTGTACTCCAGGCATAGGTATATGGCGTCGCACCACCGCTTACGGTAATATCGATTGATCCATTAGTCTGACCTGAGCATAATACTGCTGTAGCCCCATAACCTAATGATAAGGCTAGTGGACTTTGAACTGTTACACTACTTGTTGCCGTACATAAAGTGGTATTGTCTTTCACTGTTACTTGGTAGGTACCTGCCGGTACACCACTCACTGTAGCGGTAGTATTATTCCCCGGAGTATTCCATAGATAGCTAAAACTACCTGAACCTCCTGTTACACTTACATGAACTGTTCCGGTACTGGTACCAAAACAATTGACTGCTGTACTACCACTGGTAGCAGCTAACATTAAACAAGTTCCGGCATTGACCGTGGCACTGGCTGTAGCAGTACAACCATTAGCATCGGTTACCGTTACGGTGTAAGTACCCATATCAAGTCCGGTTACCTGAGCAGTTGTGGCTCCCGTATTCCACAGATACGTATATGGACTTACTCCTCCACTGGCTGTCACACTTACTGTTCCATCGCTGGTTGTTGGACCTAGTTCATCTGTTGCAGTTGCACTGGCGCTTAACAAACTAGCTGGTTCGGTGATCGTAATACTTTCTTCTACGGCATCACATACAGTGCTGTTTATAGTTACCCCTACGGTATAAGTACCGGCCGCTTTATTATTTATTGTACTGCTTGTACCAGTGGTCACTGTTCCATCACTCCAAGTGAAGGTAAAGACTGCTCCAGGATGTAATACTGAAGTAGCGTTTACTGTAATGGATCCTGTAGCTGAACCAACGCACAATACATTGGTTACTGTACCGACTGTTACTGCGGCGTCGCAATTGTTCACACAATCCACCACCACACTTTCATTGAAAGTACAACCATTACCATCGGTAACCGTTACACTGTAAGCGCCTGCTGTTAATCCTGTGATACTTGCTGTAGTAGCTCCTGTATTCCATAAATAGCTGTAGGGTAATGTACCACCTGTAGCAGTTACTGAAGCTTTACCATCTGCGCAACCTTGTGCTGTAGTAGCGTTTTGTTTGGTCAGATTAGCTGTTAAAGCGCTCGATGGTTCACTAATTAGTATTGCAACACTGGTTTGACAGTCTCCTGCATCTCGTACCGAAACGGTATAACTACCTGATTCTAGTCCGCTAAATACTCCTGTTGCATTACTGGTTGCAAAATTATCGATACTGTATAAATAAGGTGTCGTACCTCCTGTGGCTACAACAGTAAAACTTCCTGTGGCGCTTCCTGTACAAGACGCCTCTTGATGAGCTGCTGTATTTTCACTTAGGGTAAGTTGTACCGGTTGGGTGATTGTAATCGATTCGGTTACTGTACAACCTTTGCTGTCTGTAGCGGTAACGTTATAAGTACCAGCTCCCAGATTAACCTGATCTTCTTGAGTTGGTGTTAAACCAGTTCCGTTAGTAGTACTCCACGCATAAGTATATGGCGCTGTACCACCACTAACGGTGATATCAATTGATCCATTATTTTGTCCGTTACATAATACTTGTGTGGCTCCAGCTTGCAGCGTCAACGCTAATGGACTTTGAACTTCTGTGCTACTTGTTGTAGTACATAAAGTAGTGGTATCGGTTACCGTTACACTATAATTACCTGCTGGTAAATTATTTACTGTAGCTGTAGTAGCTCCATTATTCCATAGGTAAGTAAAGTTGCCTGAACCACCTGTTATACTCACGCTTACTGTTCCGGTACTCGTACCAAAACAAGTCACCCCTGTACTAGTAGCCGTAGCGGCTAACATCAGACAAGTTCCACTGTTCACTGTTGCGCTCGCTGTAGCAGTACAACCATTGGTATCGGTTACTGTTACAGTGTAAGTTCCCATATCCAAGCCCGTTACTGTAGCGGTAGTCGCTCCGGTATTCCATAGATAGGTATAAGGACCTACTCCTCCACTGGCTGTTACACTTACTGTTCCATCACTAGTGGTTGGACCATTTTCGTCGGTAGCAGTAGCACTGGCGCTTAACATGCTTGCCGGCTCGGTAATGGTAATACTTTCTTCTACAGCATCACATACAGTACCGTTTATAGTTACTCCTACAGTATAAGTACCGGCTGCTTTATTGCTTATCGTACTACTGGTACCTGTGGTTATCGTTCCATCACTCCAAGTGAAAGTAAAGACTGCTCCAGGACGTAAAGCCGAACTTGCATTTACTGTAATGGCTCCTGTAGCTGTTCCGGTACACAATACATTGGTAACGGTTCCAACTGTTACTACTGCGTCACAGGTATTCACACAATCCACTACGACACTCTCTGTGAATGTACAGCCGTTAGTATCGGTTACCGTTACACTGTAAGTTCCGTTGAGAAGTCCTGTGATGGTTGCTGTTGTACCTCCATTACTCCATAGATACGTATATGGCGCTGTACCACCTGTAGCGATAACTGTGGCGCTACCGTTACTGCAGCTTTGAGCTGTGGTAGCGTTTTGTTTGGTTAGATTAACCATCAGACCTGTAGAAGGTTCTGTGATTACTATGGTTAGATTTGCTCCTTGACAGTCGTTGGCATCTTTTACTTTTACTGTATAAGAACCCGCTGCTAATGAACTGAAAATTCCTGTTGAATTACTTGTAGCAAAATTATCGATACTGTACAGATAAGGCGCATTACCTCCTGAGGCTGTAACAGTGAAACCTCCTGTGGCCCCGCCTGAACACAACACTTGTTGATGAGCTCCTGTATTCTCTACAATTGTTAGCGTTGCCGGCTCGCTTACTACTATCGATTGGTTTAAGGTACAACCATTCGCATCGGTAACCACAACATCGTAAGTACCGCCGCCTAAGGCAACCTGGTCTTCCTGAGTGGCTACTACGGCGCTACCATTAGTTGTACTCCAAGCATAGGTATATGGCGCAGTTCCACCACCTACAGTGATGTCAATAGAACCATTAGTTTGACCTGAACATAATACCGCTGTAGAACCATAACCTAATGATAAGGCTAGTGGGCTTTGAACGGTTACACTACTTGTTGCTGTACATAAAGTGGTATTGTCTTTCACCGTTACTTGGTAGGTACCTGCCAGTACACCACTTACTGTAGCGGTAGTAGTATTCCCCGGAGTATTCCATAGGTAGCTAAAACTACCTGAACCTCCTGTTACACTTACATGAACTGTTCCGGTACTGGTACCAAAACAATTGACTGCTGTACTACCACTGGTAGCAGCTAACATCAGACAAGTACCGGCATTTACCGTGGCACTGGCTGTAGCAGTACAACCATTAGCATCGGTTACCGTTACGGTGTAAGTACCCATATCAAGTCCGGTTACCTGAGCGGTTGTGGCTCCCGTATTCCATAGATACGTATATGGACTTACTCCTCCACTGGCTGTCACACTTACTGTTCCATCGCTGGTTGTTGGACCTAACTCATCTGTTGCAGTTGCACTGGCGCTTAACAAACTAGCTGGTTCGGTGATCGTAATACTTTCTTCTACGGCATCACATACAGTGCCATTTATAGTTACGGCTACGGTATACGTACCGGCCGCTTTATTGTTTATTGTACTGCTTGTACCTGTTGTTATTGTTCCATCACTCCAAGTGAAAGTAAAGACTGCTCCAGGATGTAATACTGAAGTAGCGTTTACTGTAATGGATCCTGTAGCAGCACCTACGCACAATACATTGGTTACTGTACCAACTGTTACTATGGCGTCGCAATTGTTCACACAATCCACTACCACACTCTCATTGAACGTGCAACCATTACCATCGGTAACCGTTACACTATAAGCACCTGCTGTTAATCCGGTGATGCTTGCTGTAGTAGCTCCTGTATTCCATAAATAGCTGTAGGGTAATGTACCACCCGTAGCAGTTACTGAAGCTTTACCATCTGCACAACCTTGAGCTGTAGTAGCGTTTTGTTTGGTTAGATTAGCTGTTAAAGCGCTTGATGGCTCACTAATTAGTATGGCAACACTGGTTTGACAGTCTCCTGCATCTCGTACCGAAACGGTATAACTACCTGATCCTAGTCCGCTAAAGATTCCTGTTGCATTACTAGTTGCAAAATTATCGATACTGTATAGATAAGGTGTGGTTCCACCTGTGGCTACAACAGTAAAGCCTCCTGTTGCGCTTCCTGTACAAGACGCCTCTTGATGAGCGCCTGTATTTTCACTTAGGGTAAGTTGTACCGGTTGGGTGATTGTAATTGATTCGGTTACTGTACAGCCTTTGCTGTCTGTAGCGGTAACATTATAAGTACCAGCTCCAAGGTTAACCTGATCTTCCTGAGTGGCTACTAAACCAGTTCCGTTAGTAGTACTCCACGCATAAGTGTATGGCGCTGTACCACCACTTACGGTGATATCAACAGATCCATTATTTTGTCCGTTACATAATACTTGTGTGGCTCCAGCTTGCAAAGTCAACGCTAATGGACTTTGAACTTCTGCGCTACTTGTTGTAGTACATAAAGTAGTGGTATCAGTTACCGTTACACTATAATTACCTGCTGGTAAATTATTTACTGTGGCTGTAGTAGCTCCATTATTCCATAGGTAAGTAAAGTTACCTGAACCTCCGCTTACACTCACGCTCACTGTTCCGGTACTCGTACCAAAGCAGTTCACTGCTGTGCTACTCGCTGTAGCGGCTAACATCAAACAAGTACCACTGTTCACTGTTGCGCTCGCTGTAGCAGTACAACCATTAGCATCGGTTACTGTTACTGTATAAGTACCCATATCCAGTCCGGTAACCTGAGCGGTAGTTGCTCCGGTATTCCATAGATAAGTATATGGACCTACTCCACCATTGGCTGTTACACTTACTGTTCCATCACTGGTTGTTGGACCGTTCTCGTCAGTAGCAGTAGCGCTGGCGCTTAACATGCTTGCCGGTTCTGTGATGGTAATACTTTCTTCTACGGCATCACATACAGTACCATTTATAGTTACTCCTACGGTATAAGTACCGGCTGCTTTATTACTTATCGTACTGCTGGTACCTGTGGTAATCGTTCCATCACTCCAAGTGAAAGTAAAGACTGCCCCTGGACGTAAAGCCGAACTTGCATTCACTGTAATCGCTCCTGTAGCTGTTCCGGTACACAATACATTGGTAACGGTTCCAACTGTTACTACTGCGTCGCAAGTATTCACACAATCCACTACGACACTCTCTGTGAACGTACAACCGTTAGTATCGGTTACTGTTACACTGTAAGTTCCGTTGATCAGTCCTGTGATGGTTGCTGTTGTACCTCCATTACTCCATAGATAGGTGTATGGCGCTGTACCACCTGTGGCAGTAACTGTAGCGCTACCATTACTACAGCCTTGACCCGTAGTTGCATTTTGTTTCGTTAAATTAGCAGTTAAAGTACTAGATGGCTGGGTAATCACTATTGGACTAGTAACAAATTTACATCCTTTAGCATCTGTTACTGTCAAGGTATAACTTCCTGCAGGAATTCCTGTTAGGTCTTCTGTTGTTTGTCCTGTACTCCAACTATATGTAAATGGACCGGTTCCTCCGTTAACAGTTGCATTTATGGCACCTGTAGATTGACCTTGACAGCCAATATTAGTAGCAAGATTAGTAACTACTAAATTACTTTGATAAGTCTGAATTATAAATGGTTCACCAGGCACTTCACCAAAACAGCCACTGTCTGTTGTAAGAGAAACTATAACATCCGTATAACTTCCCGGCATTAAATTTTGAATCGTTAATTGACTGCTGCTATTTGATGTAATATTGGCTACTACCGGAGCAGCTCCATTTTTCACATAGCTAACCTGATAAATTTTTCCAGGTAAAAGTCCTCCATTACTAATTACTAAACTTCCATCATTACCCGGAGTACAATTTGTTGGACTGTTTGCCGCTATTGTTAAACTGGTTTCAATTATTTCGCAACATGCTTTAGCAATAGCACTATTGATCCAATCAGTATTAATAGGTTTAAAGCAACCTGCATTTGTTAGCCCTGTTCCACTGCCGTCATTCACTGCTGAATAGGCGTTAACGCTAACTGTAAAAGTTACTATATTGATTCCTGCTTCCTGAGCATCACTACAGCTATCGTTATCACTGTTAAGGTCTAAATAATCCGGTAAAGCATCGCCATCTGTATTTATTGGTGTTATTAAACCGCCTGTAGACTGTCCTGTTTCACAGCCACCTGCATCAATAACATTTCCGTCAGGGAAACGACAACTAACAAGACTTGTGTAGCTTGCAAGATTTCCGGAAGCTTCTATTGCATCAGGAATACCGTCATTATCACTATCCAAATCTAAACTGTTGATAATTCCATCACCATCAGTATCTAAGGTACCTTCTACTATATCGGAAATTCCGTCATTATCGTCATCAACATCAGCATAATCCGGAACTCCATCACCATCGGTGTCAGTTCTGGTGTTATCAAAACAATCACAAGAATCTGCTACACCATCACCATCGGAATCCGGACTTATTATTGTTGCATTAACATAAGTATAAGTTCCTGTGTATATCCCAGGGCTTGCAAGAGACTCAAGTGTATCATTAAATCCATTTAAATTCGTGTCCGGTTGTGAACTTCCGTATGTAAAATTAGAAGTACGATTCATACTAACACCAGATTCGAAATGATCACTACAACCATCACCATCACTATCCAAATCTACATTATTGGTTTTACCATCACCGTCTGTGTCAACAGTACAAGTAGCTTTTGGATTGGATGAAGCAATATAAGTTGCAGGTCCCTGAGTTGCCGTAATCTCATAATTTGTAAAAGTTGGCGTTGTCGATCCTACTGTAGATACTCTAATTCTATAGTATTTATAAAAATCGTTTTGGTTTGCTGCTTGTACTGCCCATGTTTTGGTTGTTCCTGCACTGGTTGCCACCGGAGCCGAAATAGTCGTATAAGCTACGCCATTAATTGAACCTTCTAATACAGCGAAAGATCCTGTACCCCAGCTTGCCGTTGCTCCAATTACATTTACTGTGGCTAAATTTACAAATGCCGGATACTCTATCGTGTAGATTATTGAACTGGTAGTACTCGTTTGTGCGGCTGCGACAATATGATTGGATGCTGCTACATTTGTAGAAGTCCCATCATGTAAAGTTAGAATATCATTTCCTGGTGTAACCGTTATGCTATTTACTGTCGTAGAGGCTAAACCGGTCGAAACTTTTGCTATAACCAATCCTTCTGCAGCAGTATAATAACAACTTGGTGCTTCCACTGCGTCTAAAATACCATCATTATCATCATCAATATCCACTAAATCATTGATTCCATCACCATCTGTATCAGCACAAACGTTTAAAGCTTTGTTTAATCCATATAGAGTATAGGTTGAAGGGTAACTTGTGGTTGCCGCAGCTGTATCATTGTTTTCTAATGGATTGGCTAAACCGTTGTTACCATAAGGTCCCTGTGCTACTGCATTTGGAGCACTTACAGTACCGGAAGTATTTACAAGATTACCGCTTAATAATGTCCCTGTAACTCCCGATTCTTTGGCATCCGGACAACCGTCACCATCACTGTCTAAGTCTAATCGGTTTGCAATTCCGTCACCGTCAGTATCGATATCCAAGATACAACCGGAACTAACATTAGCAGACGAAATAGTTCTTACTGTAGTCTGAGCAGACTGCCATTGCGCAACATAATTGTCTCCGGCACCATTATCAAAATGATAAACTCTAACTAAAACTCTTCCTGTTGCATTGGTAAAAGCAGGTGTAAATGTACTTGCTGCACCTGTACTTGTTGTAATTTGTGTTGTTAAAGGAACTTCTGAAGGATCTCCATTTGGAAAAACTGAAAGCCATGTAAAATCTACAGCTCCTCCGGATGTTACATTAAACTGTACATTATTTTGTGTACGTAAGTCTAAATAGAACTCGTCTACTATCATTTCAAGATCCCCATTCGCTGCTGTACCTGCGGAATCATCGTATAAAGCTTGCGTAATTCCCGAAGTGGTAACTACGACATTATAGGTACCTGCATTTCCTCCGTTAGGATTATTTGCATTAGTTGTATATTGACTTGGAAACGTTGGTTGTCCATAAATATCAGTTCCGCTAAAATAGCTTGCCAAAGCCGTACTGCCTAAACTATTATCAAATCCCGGAACAGTCGCGTAATATCTTGTACCGAATTGAGCACAGGCACCAATAACCGTTTCTGCGGTGTCTAAAATACCGTCATTATCGTCATCGATATCTACCAAGTCTCCAATTCCGTCACCGTCTGTATCGGTACATAAATTCAAGCCTGATACTGTAGCGTATTTAGTATAGGTTGATATATAACTTGTTACTGCTTTCGTAGTATCATTATTTTCCAGCCCGTTGGCCAAACCATTTGCACCATAAGGTCCTTGCGCTACTGTGTTTGGAGCAGTTACAGTCCCGGAAGTGTTTACAAGACTACCACTTAATAATGTACCGGTAACACTCGATTCTTTGGCATCCGGACAGCCGTCACCATCACTGTCTAAATCTAAATTATTGGTTATACCGTCACCATCTGTATCAACACTACAAATTGGTTTTGGATTGGCTGAAGCTCCGTAAACCGCAATTCCCTGAGTCGCTGTGATTTCATAATTGGTATAAGTAGGTGTAGTTGTTCCAACCGTAGAAATTCTTATTCTGTAATATTTATAAAAATCATTTTGATTGGCAGCTTGCACTGTCCAGGTTTTGGTTGCTCCTGCACTTATGGCAAGTGGTGCTGAGATCGTAGTATACGTACTCGCATTTGTAGAACCTTCTAGTACTGCAGAATACCCTGTTCCCCAACTTGCGGTAGCTCCTACTACATTTAATGTAGCTAAATTTACCGGTACCGGATACTCTATATTGTAAATTACAGAACTGGTCGTATAAACCAATCCTGCCGGAACAACATGATTGGATGCCGCTACATTTGTAGAAGTACCATCACGCATGGTTGGAATATCGTCACCTGAATTCACTACAACACTATTAACTGTAGTTGTTGTCAATCCAGTTGATACTTTAGATAAAACCAAAGCTTCGGCTGCTGTATAATAACAGCTTGGTGCTTCAACGGCATCTAAGATTCCATCATTGTCATCGTCTATATCTACTAAATCTGATATTCCGTCATTATCACTGTCTGAACAGGCATTTAACGTTTTATAGATGGCATAATTATTATAAGTAGATAAATAACTTGTAGTTGCCGCAGCAGTATCATTATTTTCTAATGGATTGGCGAGTCCATTGGCTCCATAAGGTCCTTGCGCTACTGCATTTGGAGCGCTTACCGTACCTGAAGTATTTACAAGATTACCACTTAATAATGTTCCTGTCGCGCCTGATTCTTTGGCATCCGGACAACCGTCGCCGTCACTGTCTAAATCTAAATTATTCGTTACACCATCACCATCAGTATCCACACTACAAGTAGCTTTTGGGTTTGATGCAGCTACATAAACAGCAGGACCCTGAGTTGAAGTAACCTCATAATTGGTAAACGTTGGTGTAGTCGTTCCTACAGTAGATACTCTGATTCTGTAATATTTATAAAAGTCATTTTGATTGGCTGCTTGTACAGTCCAGGTTTTGGTTGTTCCTGCGCTTGTAGCCACCGGTGCTGAAATGGTTGTATAAGTTGTACCATTTGTTGAGCCTTCCAACACGGCAAAGAACCCTGTACCCCAACTTGCTGTAGCTCCAACCACATTTAGAGTGGCAAGATTAACCGGTACAGGATATTGAATGTTATAAATTACGGTACTGGTTGTATAAACTAATCCCGCCGGTACAACATGATTAGAGGCTGCCACATTAGTAGAAACACCATCGCGCATTGTTGGAATGTCATTTCTAGGAAGTATTGGTCCACTGTTTACAGTAGTGGATACTAATCCTGTAGAGACATTTGCTATAACCGAAGCTTCAGCGGCTGTGTAATAACAACTCGGTGCTTCTATAACATCTAAAATACTATCGTTATCATCATCAATATCAACTAAATCCGGCACTCCGTCATTATCTGTATCTATACAAGCATTCACACCAGTAGAAAGCGCATAATTAGGATAGGTTGATGCATAACTTGTAGTCGCTGATTGAGTATCATTATTTTCCAACGGATTTGCTAATCCATTGGCTCCATAAGGTCCTTGTGCCACAGCATTTGGAGCACTCACAGTACCTGAAGTATTGACAAGACTTCCACTTAATAAAGTTCCTGTGACACCCGATTCTTTAGCATCAGGGCAACCATCGCCATCACTATCCAAATCTAATCGATTCGGAATTCCATCACCATCAGTATCAAGGTTACAAGAGCTATCACTATGTAATACCGTGTTTAAAGCGGTTGCAATTCTTCCTTGATTTTGCGGATAATATCCTGATTGTGTCGGTGTTGCATCATCAGAAACAAAAACAAAATTCCCTTTACTTGAAGCGCCCGGAATCTGTCTCATAATTAAAAAGGCAGAAGTAGGTTGTCCCTGACCATAATTTAATACATCCTTATCCGCAACTCCGTTTATGAGCTGTAATACTGCCCCATGTGGAACTGGCCATATTGGGTTCATTATACTAAAATAATCCGCATTTGTGTTTAGTGGTAAATCCTGCGGAGAAATAGATGGCCCTACAGAATAACTTGTACCATAAACGGTATTAAGCATGGTTACAAGACCGGTCATGTTGGCAGCATTACAACAACCATCGACAAAAAAGGCAAATGATTTACTTTTTTTATTGACAATAGCATCTGTAAGTGCTGTCCAGTGTGCTGCATTAATGGTGTTACTGGTAGATTCAATAACGACCATATCATAACCACTATAATAATTTGCCGGTACTGTTGCATTTTCTAAAGTAAGAAAGTTAGAAACAGTAGACCCCGCAGGCATATAATTTGTAAATTCAGTTATTAGTCCGGTTCTTATTCCAAAAGTATCTTCATTGGTTGTATTAATCAATACCGTTGAAGGTACGGCACTAACACTGCTTTGAAGACATTCTGTCGTATCCAGTATACCATCATTATCATCATCGATATCCACTAAATCTCCTACTCCATCACCATCACTATCGATACAGGCATTCAGAGTACTGTTCACTGCATATTGACTATAGGTCGAAGTGTAACTTGTTGTAGCCGCTGCTGTATCATTATTTTCTAATGGATTGGCTAAACCATTGGTTCCATAAGGTCCTTGAGCAATTGCATTTGGAGCAGTTACGGTACCTGAAGTATTCACAAGGCTACCACTTAATAAAGTACCTGTTACTGTCGCTTCTTTGGCATCCGGACAGCCGTCACCATCACTATCTAAATCCAATCGATTTACAATACCGTCTCCATCCGTATCTATGTCGCCACACTCTGCGGCACCGGCTGTAATATCTGCAGAAACATTAACAGACCACCAGAATTCGGCTTGGGTGGTTGAAAAGGTAATAGACGATAGTGTGTCTCCCAATTCTGTTGTTCCTTGTGCATAAGTCGTTACACCATCTAACTGATGCAGAGCGTTGTTTGCGGTAAAATTTAAACCTGTACCCTGTTGGATTTTTGTTAATGAATAAGTGCCCGTAAAAGCCAATGGGGCTTGGCCACCACCACCACCGTACGACCATATATGAAATCTCGGTGTAGGAATCGGCTCTGAAAATGTTAAAGTCCAGCTACCCGCAGTGCTTATGATCGGCGTAACGACAGATCCTGTAAAATTGGCTGGGCAAAAAGAATTAAGCCCAGTACTGGCATTATCCCATGTTGCTTGAGTAGTACTACTCATTGCAGTTGCATTATTACTCTTCAAGGTAACGGTCACGGTTTTGCTGCCATAGGTCATATGTCCGGACCAAGTAGCAGTTCCCATTCCACTATCCCAAACAATCCAAGAATCATTACCATGCAAACCGCCACAATTATCGGCAACTTTACAAATAGCGGATTCGACTGTATCTAATATTCCATCATTATCATCGTCAATATCAACTAAATCACCTACTCCGTCTCCATCACTATCCAAACAGCCATTTAAAATAGGACTCACTGCATTTGGAGCGTATGTTGATGTATAGCTGGTTGTCCCTGCTGCTGTGTCATTATTTTCTAATGGATTGGCTAAACCATTGGTTCCGTAAGGTCCTTGTGCTATTGCATTTGGAGCACTTACCGTACCGGAAGTATTTACTAAGTTACCGTTTAATAAAGTACCAGTAACTGTTGCTTCTTTGGCATCCGGACAACCGTCACCATCACTGTCCAGGTCTAAATTATTGGTTATACCGTCACCATCGGTATCTACACTGCAGATCGGTTTTGGATTTTGCGAAGCGCTATATGTCGCATCTAAGTCCACATACATTTCCAGCACTCTGGCATAGTAAGCTGTTCCTGTTGCTCCTGTAATTCTATATTTGGCAAACTTAACTCCTGGTTGCAGGGTATTGGTGAAGGTTTCTGTTGCATTAACAACAGATCGCACCGCTGCGGCATTCAAGTCTACCCACGAAGTACCATTATAACCTTGTAATTTTACTGTATTTCCGGCACCACCATCGGTGAAACCTAAATTATACATTGAAAAACGAATAGCTGCTAAGGCTACAGGCACTGTAGGCGTAATTTCGTAAATTGATAATCCAATCGCACTTTGACCAGGACTAAAATAAAAATCACTGGCTGTACTATCTATCCCATCATATGTATTCGTTATTGGGGTGTTACTTCCAATTGTTAAATTTGAAGTAACATTTGTAATTTTAGAAGCTTCAACAGCGGTATAATAACAGCTTGGTGCTTCAACGGCATCAATAATACCATCATTATCATCATCGATATCTACTAAATCATTAATTCCATCTGCATCACTATCTGCACAAATATTTAATGCTTTATAGATTGCATACGTACTATAGGTGGATGGATAACTTGTAGTGGCTATGAAAGTATCATTATTTTCTAAAGGATTTGCAAGACCATTGACTCCATAAGGTCCCTGTGCCACAGCATTTGGAGCGCTTACAGTTCCTGAAGTGTTTATCAGACTTCCACTTAGTAAAGTCCCTGTAACTCCCGCTTCTCTGGCATCTGGACAGCCATCACCATCACTGTCTAAATCTAAACTATCCGGAACACCATCTCCATCTGTATCTAAGTTGGAACATAATCTTTTTTCTACATTCAAATTATTAAGCCACCAGCTATTTCCATGTTCTTCTCCCCAACGTAGTACCAATTCATCTCCTACATCAAAATATACATCTTGAGCCAGTATTGTTGGTGGTAACGGTGCAGCATATGCTCGATATTTCGAATAAACTACAGTTTCAACTCCGTTTTTACGTTTTATAATCGCAAAATGATCAGCAGCATCTAAATTTGAAAATTTATAAAATCCTCTTTCTTCAATCTTAATCGGGTGCACGAACTCAACAACTACGACACCGTTTATGTACGACGTTGGTGCATCCGGAGTTGTAATACTTAAATCATTACTCGTACTTGTATAATTTGCAAGGGCTACAGCTCCTGTTGCATTTAAAGGTTTAAATCCACTTGCCTCTCCGGTAGCTGTTCCATCATAATTTGGATACCTTGTTACAGCGTAAGCAAATGTACTTGAAGGAGCTAATGTAGAGCTTGCAAACAAACAATTTTGTTCCAGTATATCCGTAATACCATCATTATCATCATCAATATCAACTAAATCTCCAACACCATCACCATCACTATCTAAACATCCATTTAAAACAGTACTTACTGCATTTGGGCTATAGGTCGATGCATAACTTGTAGTGCCAGCAACGGTATCATTATTTTCTAATGCATTGGCTAAACCATTGACGCCGTAAGGTCCTTGCGCTATTGCATTTGGAGCACTTACCGTACCGGAAGTGTTTACCAGATTACCACTTAATAAGGTACCTGTAACTGTCGCTTCTTTAGCATCCGGGCAACCGTCACCATCACTGTCTAAGTCTAGATTATTTGTTATACCATCTGCATCGGTATCAACACTACAGGTTGGTTTAGGATTTTGTGAAGCATTATAAGTTGCATCCGAATCCAGATACATTTCTAATACTCTGGCATAATAAGCCGTCCCTGTTGCTCCTGTTATTCTAAATTTAGCAAATTTAACTCCGGTCTGAAGTGTATTGGTAAAGGTTTCTGTTGCATTAACAACAGATCGCACCGCTGCTGCATTCAAGTCTACCCATGAAGTACCATTATAACCTTGTAATTTTACTGTATTACCGGCACCACCATCGGTAAAGCCTAAATTATACATTGAAAAACGAATAGCTGTTATCGCTACAGGAGTTGTAGGAGTAATTTCGTAGATCGATAATCCAACCGCATTTTGACCCGGATTAAAGTAAAAATCACTGGCTGTACTATCAACTCCATCATACGTATTTGTTATTGGTGTATTACTTCCAATAGTCAGATTTGAAGTAACATTTATAATTTTAGAAGCCTCAGCTGAAGTATAATAACAAGCTGGCGCTTCAACGGTATCCAAAATACCATCATTATCATCATCGATATCAACTAAATCCCCCACTCCGTCACCGTCAGTATCTAAACAAGCATTTAAGATTGCACTTACTGCATACTGGTTATAAGTTGATGTATAACTTGTTACAGCTGCTGCTGTATCGTTATTTTCTAGTGGATTTGCCAAACCATTCGCTCCATATGGTCCTTGAGCAACTGCATTTGCAGCGGTCACGGTACCTGAAGTATTCACAAGACTACCGCTTAGTAAAGTACCTGTAACTGTGGCTTCTTTAGCATCCGGACAGCCGTCTCCGTCACTGTCTAAATCTAAAGTATTGGTTATACCGTCGCCGTCAGTGTCCACACTACAAGTTGGTTTTGGATTTGCAGAAGCTCCATAAACAGCAATTCCTTGCGTTGCTGTAACTTCAAAATTGGTAAACGTTGGTGTGGTGGTACCTACTGTAGATACTCTTATTCTGTAATATTTATAAAAATCATTTTGATTTGCAGCTTGCACTGTCCAGGTTTTAGTTGTTCCTGCACTTGTGGCTACGGGAGCTGAAATAGTGGTGTAAGTTGTACCGTTTGTAGAACCTTCCAATACGGCGAAAAATCCTGTTCCCCAACTTGCTGTAGCTCCTATTACATTTACTGTAGCCAAGTTTACGGGTACCAAATATTCTATATTATAAATTACCGAATTTGTCGTATAAACAAGTGCTGCGGGAACAACATGATTAGAGGCTGCCACGGTTGTAGAGGTTCCATCACGCAGGGTTGGAATATCATCACCTGAGTTGACCACTACACTATTAACGGTCGTCGTTGTTAGTCCGGTTGATACTTTAGATAGAACCAAAGCCTCCGCTGCTGTGTAATAACAGCTTGGTGCTTCTGTAGCATCTAGAATACCATCATTATCATCATCGATATCTGCTAAATCTGATACTCCATCACTATCACTATCTGCACAGGCATTTAATGTTTTAAAAATAGCATAGGCATTATAGGTTGAAGTATAGCTTGTTACAGCTGCCGCTGTATCATTATTTTCTAACGGATTAGCCAAACCATTGGTTCCATAAGGCCCTTGTGCTACTGCATTTGGTGTGCTTACCGTACCGGAAGTATTCACAACATTTCCGTTTAATAAAGTACCTGTTACTGTAGCTTCTTTGGCATCCGGGCAACCATCACCATCACTGTCTAAATCTAAATTATTGGTTATACCATCGCCGTCAGTGTCCACACTACAAGTCGGTTTTGGATTTGCTGAAGCTCCATAAACAGCAATTCCTTGCGTTGCTGTAACTTCAAAATTGGTAAACGTTGGTGTGGTGGTACCTACTGTAGATACTCTTATTCTGTAATATTTATAAAAATCATTTTGATTTGCAGCTTGCACTGTCCAGGTTTTAGTTGTTCCTGCACTTGTGGCTACGGGAGCTGAAATAGTGGTGTAAGTTGTACCGTTTGTAGAACCTTCCAATACGGCGAAAAATCCTGTTCCCCAACTTGCCGTAGCTCCTATTACATTTACTGTCGCTAAATTTACCGGTACGGGATATTCAATGTTATAAATTACGGAACTTGTCGTATATACCAGTGCAGCCGGAACCACATGATTAGAGGCTGCCACAGTTGTAGCAGTACCATCACGCATTGTTGCAATGTCGTCTCCTGGATTAACCACTACACTATTAACTGTAGTAGTTGCAAGTCCTGTTGATACTTTAGACAACACTAAAGCTTCAGCTGCTGTATAATAACAGGTTGGTGCTTCTACAGCGTCCAGAATACCATCATTATCATCATCTATGTCTGCCAGATCACTCACTCCATCATTATCACTATCTGCACAAGCATTTAAAGCTTTATAAATGGCATACAAATTATAGGTTGAAGTATAACTCGTTACCGCTCCTACCGTATCATTATTTTCTAATGGATTCGCCAAACCATTAACTCCATATGGCCCTTGTGCCACAGCATTTGGAGTACTTACCGTGCCGGAAGTATTTACAACATTACCACTTAATAAAGTACCTGTCACTCCTGATTCTTTAGCATCCGGACATCCATCACCATCACTGTCTAAATCTAAATTATTAGTTATTCCATCACCATCGGTATCTACAGTGCAAGTTGTTTTTGGGTTTTGAGACGCGCTATAAGAAGCATCCAAATCCAGATACATTTCTAATACTCTGGCATAGTAAGCCGTGCCTGCAGCTCCTGTTATTCTATACTTAGCAAACTTAACTCCGGTCTGAAGGGTATTGGTAAAGGTTTCTGTTGCATTAACGGTTGATCGCACTGCTGCAGCATTCAAGTCTACCCATGAAGTACCATTGTAACCTTGCAGTTTTACTGTATTACCGGCACCACCATCAGTGAAACCTAAATTATACATTGAAAAACGAATGGCAGTTATCGCTACAGGGACTGTAGGTGTAATTTCATATATAGATAATCCAATCGCATTTTGACCCGGGTTAAAATAAAAATCGCTGGAAGTATTGTCAATTCCATCATACGTATTGGTTATCGGGGTACCGCTTCCAATGGTTAGGTTTGTCGTAACATTTATTATTTTAGCAGCCTCAAAAGCAGTATAATAACAGCTTGGTGCTTCAACAGTATCCAAAATACCATCATTATCATCGTCGATATCCACTAAATCGCCAACTCCATCACCATCACTATCAGCACAAGCATTTAAAGCTTTAAAAATACTGTAAACATTATAGGTAGATGCATAACTTGTAACTGCAAAAGAAGTATCATTGTTTTCTAAAGGATTAGCCAAACCATTTGTGCCATAAGGTCCTTGTGCTACGGCATTTGCAGCAGTCACAGTGCCTGATGTATTAACAAGACTGCCACTTAGTAAAGTTCCGGTAACCCCTGATTCTTTGGCATCCGGACAACCGTCTCCATCACTGTCTAAATCTTTGTTGTTGGTTACTCCATCACCATCTGTGTCTACACTACAGGATGGTTTCGGATTAATTGAAGCGGTATAAGCTGCAGGTCCTTGAGTAGCTGTAATTTCATAATTGGTAAAAGTTGGCGTAGTACTCCCTACTGTAGATACTCTGATTCTATAAAATCTATAAAAATCATTTTGATTGGCGGCCTGAACTGTCCATGTTTTTGTGGTTCCTGTACTTGTAGCAAGCGGAGCCGAAATGGTCGTATAGGTGACTCCATTTACAGAACCTTCCAACACGGCAGCAGAACCTGTTCCCCAACTTGCTGTAGCTCCTATTACATTTACAGTAGCCAAATTTACAAAACCGGGATATTCTAAGGTATAAATTACTGAGCTTGTAGTACTCGTTTGTCCCGCTCCTACAACATGATTAGAGGCAGCCAAATTAGTTGAAGTACCATCACGCATCGTCGGAATATCGTCGCCTGCGTTTACAACTGAGCTATTAACGGTCGTACCATTTAGTCCTGTAGATACTTTAGCTAAGACTGAAGCTTCAGAAGCAGTATAGTAACAACTTGGCGCTTCTATGGCATCTAGTATTCCATCATTATCATCATCTATATCTGCTAAATCATTTACTCCGTCATTATCAGTATCTATACAAGAGTTGTAAAAGGTGTTCCATGCATATAAATTATACGTAGAACCGTAGTTAGTGGAAGCTGAAAAAGTATCGTCGCTCTCTATAGAACTTGCCAGACCATTTACCCCATAAGGACCTTGTGCAACCGCATTTGGTGTGCTTACTGTACCCGATGTATTTACTACATTACCACTTAATAAAGTACCTGTAACTCCTGATTCTTTAGCATCCGGACAACCGTCGCCGTCACTGTCTAAATCTAATCTATTCGGGATACCGTCACCATCAAGATCGGCTTCAACATCTCCACATCCCTGTGTATTGGCTTTGTATAAAGTAATGCCATCAATTCCGATGTAATTACCATCTCCGGCACCTGTAGGAAATACGTCAATAAGAAGTACAGGAGCAGTGGTTGTAGCCACAAAAGTGATAGAGGATTTTGCCCATTGTTTCACATTATTCCCGTTATAGGTCATCATATCAGAAAGATAGGCAACACCATCAACGGTAAATCTTAATTGCGCCAGCTGACCAACTGTTGTTACTCCGTTTGTACCTCCAAATATTTGATAAAATTCAAACTTATAGGATTGTCCAATCTGGATTCCTTTAGAAGCGGGAATAGTGGTACCCATTGCTTCATTGGTAAAGCCATTATAAATAGCTGCGAAAATATTTCCGTCCGGTGTAGCGGCTGTACCATTCAAGGCACCTCCCCAAAATCCGGAACCATTTAATGAAAAACTACCTGTCCAGGTATCGCAACTTCCTGAAGAAGCCCAACCTGTTGGCCCGAGGGTTGAATTTAAACTGGCAGTATTGGTGTTTTCATTCCATGCAACACCTGAAGCAGCTTCAAAGGAACCATCCACTACTCCGCTCAGCAAAGAAACACAACTTCCTTGTTCAACAGTATCAAGTATTCCATCGTTATCATCATCTATATCTGTCAGATTACCAACACCATCATTATCACTGTCAAGACATAAATTTAATCCCGGAGTTGTGGCATATAGACCATAGGTTACTACATAACTTGTAGTTCCAAAAGAAGTATCATTATTTTCTAAAGAATTGGCTAAACCATTAGTGCCATAAGGTCCTTGTGCTACCGCATTTGCGGCAGTTACGCTACCTGATGTATTTACAAGAGTACCACTTAACAATGTTCCGGTTACACTCGCCTCTTTAGCATCCGGACAACCGTCTCCATCGCTGTCAAGGTCTAAATTATTAGTTTTACCATCATTATCCGTATCTACACTACAGGTTGTTTTTGGATTTGCTGAAGCGTTAAAAGCTGCAGGACCCTGAGTTGCTGTAACTTCAAAATTGGTAAAAGTAGGCGTAGTTGTCCCTACAGTAGACACTCTAATTCTGTAATATCTGTAAAAATCATTTTGATTCGCAGCTTGTACGGTCCAGGTTTTAGTGGTACCAGCACTTGTAGCCACCGGTGCCGAAATGGTAGTATATACCATTCCATTTAGGGAACCTTCTAAAACGGCAAAAGAGCCAGTTCCCCAGCTTGCTGTTGCTCCTATAACATTAACGGTAGCTAAGTTTACCGGTACAGGATATTCAATAGTATAAATTACTGAACTTGTAGAATTGGCTTGTCCAGCAGCTATCACATGATCTGAAGCCGCTACTGATGTAGAAGTCCCATCACGCAAAGTTGGAATATCATCACCCGGGGTTACCGTCACACTATTTACCGTAGAGGAAAACATTCCGGTACCAATTTTTGCTATAACCAACGCTTCCGAAGCACTAAGGTAACAACCAGGCGCTTCTGTGGCGTCTAAGACACCGTCATTATCATCATCTAAGTCTGCTAAATCAGGAACACCATCACTATCACTGTCAAGACAACCTTTATAAACATTGCTCAACGCGTATGGATTATAGGCTGCATAAAAGTTTAAAACTGCCGAAGAAGTGTCATTATTTTCTAATGAACTGGCTAAACCATTTGTTCCATAAGGCCCTTGTGCTACTGCATTTACAGCCGTCACCGTTCCGCCTATGTTTATAAAAGTACCGCTTAACAGCACTCCCGTAACTCTGGATTCTCTCGCATCCGGACAGCCGTCTCCATCACTGTCCAAATCAAAATTGTTGGTTACACCATCACCGTCAGTGTCTACACTACAGGTTGGTTTTGGATTTGCCGAAGCGCTATAAAAAGCCGGACCTTGGGTAGCTGTAACTTCAAAATTGGTAAAAGTGGGCGTAGTTGACCCTACTGTAGAAACCCTGATTCTGTAATATCTGTAAAAATCATTTTGATTCGCAGCTTGTACGGTCCAGGTTTTGGTAGTACCTGCACTTGTGGCTAATGGCGCTGAAATCATAGTGTAGGTTGTACCATTTGTAGAACCTTCTAAAACGGCAAAAGAGCCGGTTCCCCAACTTGCTGTTGCTCCAATTACATTTACCGTTGCCAGATTTACGGGCACGGGATATTCAATCGTATAAATAACTGAAGTTGTAGCGCTGGTTTGTCCTGCTGCTATCACATGATCTGAAGCCGCCAATGTGGTCGAAACTCCATCGCGAAGTGTTGGAATATCTGCTGTCGGAGTTACGGCTATACTGTTTACTGTAGAAGAAGTTAATCCTGTAGAAACTTTAGCCATCACCAAAGCTTCAAAAACATTATAATAACAACTTGGAGCTTCTAAAGCATCTAAAATTCCGTCATTATCATCATCTAAATCAACCGAATTTATGACTTCATCACCATCAAAATCATTGCCCGGAGCATACTGTAAATTGTGTTTGTATTCTTTAAAACTAAGAGCTTGAACAGGTTTTCCTACCTCTAAATTCCAATCCCCATTTTTACCTGTAATGTTGTTAGAAGCTGCAACTGTAATCCCCAATGCGTGCTCCAGAAAACGAACTGCAGCCTTTCCCTCTCTGCCTTTAGCAAATTCACAACCATAAATATTTATGTGATTAATTTTAGAAAGATCAATGTTTTGAAGCATCCAAAGCGCTATTTCCTCTTTGCTTCTCCATTTGTTTTCTATATAAAGAGCCCCACTCTTTCCGTGTGTTACTAAGTTGTAAACCGTTGAGCTGGTATTGTTTTTTGAAATATCATATAGCGACAAATCTTGTACTGATTTATCGATATAGCTTTTTTCATCTTCATTCCTAAAAGAAGACTCAAAACCCGGTAAAATACCAGTATTGAATTTAACATTTTTTGCACTTATTTCCGAATAATTAAAAAATAAAGAAACAAAGGAGCACAAAAAAAATAGCGAGTTAAGTACTTTTCTTCTCATAAGCGTTACATATAAAAATCCCCCATTTGATATAAAATGGAAGGGAACAAATTAATTTTATCTAAATACTAAAAATTGAAATTCAGTTTATTCCTAAAATGAATCTCATTTCTTTGTTAATGACCGTTAAAAAGTCAAATAACATTTGTAAAAAAATGCTGCAATGAACAGCACTAAAAAAAATTAAATTACACTTAGATTTCTATTTATCAGCTAACTAATCCTAACCAAAACAGAAAACATCTTCAAAAAAATAAAAGCTATTGTGGTATTACTATATTATTTTTGAAAGCGAACATTTTACACTTCAAAATTAAATTCTATAAAAAAGTAGAATTGTCGTCTACTTTACATTTGAAAAAAATAATATTCTCCGGACTACTCCCTATTTTAGCGACGTTACAGCATAGAATCAGCTAATTCTTACATCCTGTCGTTTCGATTATCAACTTTCGGAATCAATTAAACGCCTTTGAATTGATTTTCTACCCAACAAGAAATCCTGTCTCGATAAATCGATATAAACAGTTTCATTTTCGTTTTTAAAAGAAGACTCAAATCCAGCTTTAGTACTGCTGTTGAGTTGATCCGTGTTTGCACTTAGTTCTGAATAACTAAAAAATAAAGAAACAGAGAGCACAAAAAAAAGGGTGCGTTAAGTACTTTTCTTCTCATAAGCGTTAAGTATAAAAATGTCTCTACTTAAAAACAGTAGAGAATTAATCAATTAATTGGTAGGCTTAAAAAATCTTACTCTATAGCAAACAGCCATCATTTGGGGCAGATAACGTTTGTTGAAAATTGCTGTGATTAGCAGCAACAAAAAAAATTGATTTGCGCTTAGCGCCTTATGTATGAGCTAGTTAAAATTAATTAAAAAAAAGTTAACAGAGCAACATTTATTAAACAAAATTAAACAAATACATAAAAAAAATAGCCACTAATAAATTCAACAACTACTCAATCATTGGTTAATTCCGACAAAACAAAGGTTTCTTGAAGTAAACCTGCCTTATAATACTTCTGAAAGTTTTATTTTGTTTACTTTTTTTTTTATTCTGTTTAACCTATCCTAAAAAATCCTGCCGCAATTTTCAGAATTCTCTCCCAGACCAACATTTATAAATTTAGCACTATAAATAAATGAGGGGAAAATGTAAAAGTGTGCTCCGCCAATTTGGTATTGTGCAACAAAAGAGCTTCATAATTTTTTGGCAAGTCGTTTAGAGATTAACTACTCTTTTTTATCAGAAATAAATCAAAAACAAGTCATTATAAATTGATTTTTGATTTGTAGTACCTCGTGTTCATATTTGTTTTTTCGACAATTAACCTTAAAATAATATCTTAAATGAAAACAAGTATTGTTATAACAATGTTATTCTGTGTAATAACAGGATCAATCAAAGCACAGGATTTTGACAATAATGAAGTACATGTGGCTTATAGTGATGGTTTTACTCTTGGTGCAATTGATTCCTTTTCAAATATTTTACCAACAGCCATTATTGATGGCTTTACAGGAGAAAAAACAAAGATAGAGTCCGAATCCTCTTTTGGTATGATAGAAGCCGGTTACAGGTATCAAATTACGGATAGAAGTAGAGTTGGACTTGATCTTGGTTACCAGAATTACAGCTCTAAAATGATAACAGAAAAAACTTCAAAGACAGTAAAGAGAGCCGTTGGTTACCTATTGATTTTGCCTACTGCACATTACACTTATTTAAGGATACCGCTAGTAGACCTTTATGGTTCAGCAAGCATCGGTGCTTATCTTACGAACGAAAAAATAACAGAAACAAATCGGAACGTAATTAAAAACAATTCTATCGATTTGGGTTGGCAGGTTAATCCAATTTGCTTGCGTGTTGGAGAAAAATTAAGCGGATTTGCTGAATTAGGATTTGGAATCAAAGGTTTTGTTACAGCTGGCGTTAATTACAAGTTTTAGAGTTCTGTCTTTACTGCAAAAAGAATTGCTAACTTGACACCTCTATGAGCAATAAAAATGCCACTGATCAAAGGATTAAAATGATTTATAAAATCTGTTTAAATCCTTTTATCAGCGGCAAAAAAATAATTTGTACCAAGTGGTGAAATTCGTCGCAAAATGATGAAGGTAGTCGCGAAAACAATGAATCTAAACAACTTCTTTTTTAATAACTTAAAAGAGTTAGATAGAATTTAATGGATTATACAGATTTCTTTTAAACCATTTAAGTTATAAAAATTCATTTTAGAGCTGTATTTGCGTCCCTTGATTAAACACCAAAGATTTCTTTATTTGTTATTATTTATCGAATGCCACCTGAATTAAATTTCCTTCCTTGATTTGTTTTTCAAACCATATTTTATTCTGATTCGAAACGGTTACTTTTAGTCCGTTATTGGTTCGTTTAACCGTAATATCAAAATCTTGTCCGAATGCATGCAGGTTTCGCAAGCTCATACCCGGCCATGATTTAGGAAGACGGGGCGTAAAAGTAAAACTATTTAACCCCACAGGACGAATACCAAATAATCCTTCCGTAAAAACCCTGCAATATAAGCCGCTTTCTGCCGAAAGATGGCGTTGATTTCCTTCAGGATATGCCTCTACCGGATAAGGAACATGGTCGCCCAACAAACGGCGTTCAGAATAGTAATGCAAAAAATCCAATGCTTTATCGGTTTCTCCTGCGGCCAAAACCCCTCTTAAAGCATATAAAGTCGATCGGTCCCAGAAGGTTTTGTCACCGGCTGCACTAGCGAGTCCATCGGGAGTCCATAATTTAGAAGAAAACAAGGCGGCAATCGTTCCTTTTTGACGATCGTAAATGCCCATCGTCAGAGGTGTGCAGATCCAGGCACGCAAAACATCATTTTCTTTGTAATATTTATAGGTTAGAAATCCATCCACCTCAGCACCAAAATACTTTTCGATTGAAGCTTTTAAGTTCTGCGATTGGAGTTTATACAAATCCAGTTGTTTTGGGTTTTTCTTCAAACTTTTACCCAGATAAACTGCTGAATTTAAGGCGTCATAATACAAAGATGAAGTATTAAGATTTGCTTTCCCTGCCGGAAATCGTCCTTCCAGTTCATCTGAATCCGAATAAACCACTCCTTCTGAATTTAGCTTTAACCGACAATATTCTAAACACCATTCAATTAAAGGCCATACTTGTTCTGCTTCGCTAACATTCCCTCTTGCCAGTGCGTAACGTGCTGCGCCATAAGCAATCATGGCGGCATCACCACGATCGCCTGCACCGTCCCAGATATCAGTTCCTTCTGCTACAATCGAACTTGGGATGGGCTTATATTCTTTGTTGATGTATTTCGCAAAAAGCAAATACGCATTCAAAGAGGCTTTATTGGCGTAATCATAACCTAAATACGAAAAAAAAGGACCAATGTATTCTGCCTGATCGTTGGCCCAGATTGCCGCATAATACGATTCTCCTCCGGGACTGTGCATGGGTCCTCCTTTCGTCTCAAAAATACTCTCGGCGGCTCTTAGTTTTGCAAACTCAAATTCGGTATTCAGGATCGGATCGGGGGTTTCTAATACCAATTTAGTTCTTAATTGACGAACCAGTTCCAAACGATTCTTTTTCTCTGTTTCCATATTCAATTCCGGTATGGATTCGTTCTTTTTAGTAGCACAGTAAAAAACAGAGAAATCAATCGTTTCGCCGGGCTGTAACACAAAAGTTCCTTCATTAGCAACTCGGGTTATTACGGTGTAACTGCCTTCTGTTCCTTTATCCTCCGCTGACTTATACTCAAAATTAATTTTCGGAATTTCTACTACACAGCTTTTATCAGCTGTATTTTTGATCGTGTAATTTTCGCAGAAAACAGGCAAAGAGGTTGACGGAAAATACTGTCGGGTAAGTTCCAAGGTATTATCGACTTTACTTTTTGCGAGTAAAGTTCCATCTATTGTTACCGAAACTACCTTTTCATTGACAATCGGCTTATAGTTTACCAAAACAAACCGCATCGCATCCTGAGCAAACTGGCGGGTAAAACTGGCATGGGTGTTGTTTGGAATCGTTCGTAACATAGGCCAGACTAAACTACGGGTACTATTAAAAGAACCGTCTGCTCCTACTCCGTAACGAAGCACAGCGGAGATTTTTCTACCACTCATTTCTATATGATCTTTATGTGGAATATTATCTTTTATCTTCCATGTAATTGATCCGTTTTGCTCAATTTCCCACCGACTGTTTTCTTGTGAAAACGATTTGCAGGTTACTAAAACTAAAATAACAGCGAAAAAAATCCTTCTGCTGCCAATACATAACTTCTTCATTCAATTGATTTTAAATTTGTGATTCTATTGCTCTATCAAACTGTTGCGTATAATTGTTTTTAACACATAGAGACATAGTTTGCTGAGCCTAAAAAAAGACGTTTCACTTAAAATAAAACACATAAGGTATCTTACAAAAATTTGTTTTTATTGATCGACTTTAAATTGTCAATCCTAAATCTATGTCTCTATGTGTGTTAAATATCAATAGCTGTAAACATTTATAAACAAGACACTGTTACAATTTGTCCCTCTGCAACAGGAATATCAATAAAGGAATAGGTTTTTCCCCTTTCTTTATCTTCTTGACCAGTTTTCATTTTTATACCGTTTACTAAAAATTTCTGATGCTTTCCGGCAAACTTGGCCCTCCACAATAGCGTCTTCGTTCCTTTGTTATGAAATACTGTTTCTTGTTCGTTTTGTTTTATCGCTATCGTGGTATTCAAAACAGGAAGATTATCCAGTTCCGAAACTGTTCCTCTTTTACCCCGATATAAAGTAGTCACGCTGTTTTTTTCGCTATTGGGTTCAATGCCCATAAAACCACTTACAATGCCTTCAATAATTCCATACGAGACTTCGGGATATTCTCTCCTTTTGGTCTCGGGACTTGAGAGGTATAAAATATACTGGTATGCTTTGTCTTCAAAACCATGTTGGTATAGAAGTGTCGGCAAATAGGAAGAAGTCTCGACATTGTTTTTGGAAGAAATGATATATTCAATTGTTTTTTGAATTCGGGTTTCGTCGGTTAAAGCATTAAACCATAACAAAAAAATAGCTCCACCGCTTTTACCAAATTTCCCGTCGGCAGTATAATAAGTCTGATAAAGAGCCTGTGATTGATCCCACCAAATCTGATCTATCTGCTCTTTATATCGCAATGCTTTACTTTGATAATGAGCTGCTTTCTCCAGATTTCCGTTAGCTTTTAAAAGCTTGGAATAAGACACTAACCCGCTATAGATTGAAGCAACTAAATCGACTCCCATTTTTAAATCCGGTACATCTTCGTCATAGGAAGCCAGTCCACGGCAGCGGTGAAAATCATCTTTTACATCAAAGGGAATCGGAGCATTAGGATACATTGGTCTTGTCAATAAGGAATCGGCTTCGAGAATCCAACGTTCGATATAGTCCGTTACTGATTTTTCGTAGAAGTGGGTAAACTCAGGTGACTTGATATACGTTTCGTCTCCTGTCCATACATACAATCTCCAACAGGCTTGTATCATGTCAAAATTGGCATTGAGGTTGTACCAAAACTCTTTGTCATTTCTGTAATCGGCTGGAGCAGGATTTCCGAGTTTATTGATTTCCCAGTACGAACACCAATCTTTGTTTTCTGAAATATTCTTAGCGAATAAAGAAAACATATTCTTATTTGCCTTACCAAGCCCCAATACTTCAGCTCCTATACTCTGATGCGAAATGTCCCGCATGCAAAATGCCTCTCTGGAAGGCAAAGCTGCCTCATACCAAGCACCTACGGGACTGTCCGGATCTCCTTTGTACGATAAGGCAGTTTCTTTAGCCCAGACAAACGCTTTTTCGATTGCCTGGTCTGAAGATTTAAAGCGTACGGTCTCTTGTGCTTTTGAATGCAAAACAAAACCACAATTAAAGAGCATTAGTATTAAAATATTTTTCATGCTGTACAACTTAAAGAGCGCTTTTGCTTAATCGGTACATCAATACGCCATGTGGTTCTATTGTCGCTTTTAGTTCTTTGGCTGTGGTTCCGGCATTTTTCTTGCTCCAAAGATCCAAGAGGTTGTAGGTGCTGTTTTTATCCAATGAATGAGCATAGATCTCGTCTACAATTTTTTCTTTGCTCCAGTCAAAACTAATGGTTTTGACCAGCGTATTGCGATTTACAAAACAGACTGCCCAATCTCCGTTTTTAAGCGGTTTAAACCAAACCTGCAATCCATCCTTGTCCAGATAACGGAATCCCTGAATCCCAAGCGGGTCTTGATTGACTGCTAAAATCTCCTTGTTGGTTAGTATTTCTATGGTTTCTTTTGTCATTTTTCTAACATCATTTCCGGCGATTAACGGGGACGCCATTATACTCCAAAGAGCGAAATGTGCTTTGTCTTCATTATAAGTCATTCCGTTGCCAACTTCCAGCATATCAGGATCGTTCCAATGACCTGGTCCTGAATATTTACGAAGATTGGACTGTAAATCGGCGATGTGCATTACGCTCAACGAATTCCAGGTTCCTTCGTCGTGTACCGAATCGAAAATCTGATAAATATCTTCTGTTGTTCTCCACAACTGCCCTACTCCTTTTCCCCATTCCCACGGTTTATTTACACCCCATTCGCAGATACTAAACAAAATTGGTTTTCCTGTTTTTTGCAATGCATCACTCATAGTTGTATAGGCTTCTTTGGCATTTATACCGGCTGTATTACACCAATCGTACTTTAAAAAATCAATGTCCCAAGAGGCATAATTTCTTGCATCCTGATACTCATACCCTCGAGTTCCCGGGTATTTTTGACAGGTTAGGGTTCCGGCACAATTGTACATTCCGAATTTTAATCCTTTGGAGTGCACATAATCGGCAACAAACTTCATTCCGCGTGGAAACTTTTTAGGATCGGGAACCAAATTTCCCTCACGATCTCTTTCCATTGCCATCCAGCCATCGTCTAAAACCAAATAGACGTATCCGGCATCGCGCATGCCTGAGGAAACAAGAGCGTCTGCGGTTTCCATTACCATTTTTTCATCGATATTGGTGTGAAAAGTGTTCCAGCTATTCCAACCCATTGGCGGTGTAGGTGCTAAATCTTCGACCTTTTGTGCAGAAAGTTGTGTACCGCAAAAAGCCATACTGATAAGAGCCCATTTCATTGTTTTAAAATTTTTCATTTTTCGTTTTTTTTATAAATAATCTAAAAAACAAACCCAGCTATTTATTTCTAAAAAGTGGGTTTGCACCAAAATTGATATTATGCTTATGATTCATAATATCGTTCAACTAATCAAAACCCTTAATTATATCCCGGATTCTGAACAAGACTTGTCCTGTTAATTTCTGTTCTTGGAATTGGCAATAAATAATGTTGTGGTTTAAAAACCCTGTCTTGTACTTTAGTGTAGGTATACGTTTTTGTACCATTAGTATTCTTGGTAATAATGACCCCCATTAACGGTTTGTTTTCTGTTACCTCGGCAATTTTCCAGCGACGTACATCGTAATAACGGTGCCCTTCAAGACACAATTCGATTTGTCTTTCGTTGTAAATTTTATTCTCCAATGCTGTTCCTGATAATGCCGGCAGATCATTGTTTATTCCTGCGCGTTTTCTAATCAGATTCAGGTATTGCAGTGCAGTGGCATCATTGCCTGTTTTAAATTGTGCTTCGGCATAGTTCAGATAAATCTCTGCCAGACGCGAAATGATGTAAGGCTTGTTGGTTTGGGTTTCTGTATTGTAATTAAAAGTAGTATCACAATATTTACGGAACGTATAACGTGTTGCACTATTGTTCCAGGTATCCCAGCCTTGAGGAGAATCTAAACCTCCTTCATAAAACTCTGCTATGTTTGAATGTCCTGCCTTGTAACGGTCCTGACAAAAGGCAGGGTTACCATAGGAACGTCCATCATAAACAATATCTTTATAAAAACGCGGATCTCTGTTTTTGTAGGGCTTTTGAGGATCGTATCCTGATGTAGGATCTGTGATATCTTTACCATCGGCCGTTCCAAAAGCATCTATCAGATTCTGACTTGGAGCAAAGGATGCCCAGCCATGAAAACCACTTGGCGAATTAAACATTTCCACTCCGTTAAAAGCGCTCCATTGCGGAACCTTACTCGATAAACGAACGGCAATTATTTCCGAATTAGTGGTAGTGAATAAATCAGCATAATTTCCGGTGTACAATTGAAATGCATTCAGATCGATTACGGCTTTGGCAGCATCAGACGCTTTCTTCCATTTTGTCAAATCATTCGACGGATTCCATTGCGGACTTGCGGCATACAATAGTGCTCTGGATTTCAATGCTAAGGCCGCTGCTTTGGTGATTCTTCCTAAATTGGCACCGCTCTGATCTAAAGGCAACATGGTAGCGGCTTTATCCAATTCATCCGAAATAAAGGCAACACATGCTTCATAAGAACTGCGATCTACATTAAAATTACTGTTCAGATCAAAAGGTTCTTTGACTAAAGGCACTCCGCCATAATCACGGATTAATTTAAAATAGGCATAGGCTCTTAGAAAAGTGCCTTCTCCTTTTAAACGATTTCTCCATTGGGCATCACCCGGAACATGATCAATTTTAGAAAGCAGAATATTGCAATTTTGAATGATGGCATAGGTTGGAGCCCAGATATCAAATTCATTCATATTATCCGGTGTCAGCGCACCCGAATTGATAATTGAAGAATTATAATCATTGAATTTATTATACGCTTCATCACAAGAAGCAGACAGTGCCCAAGTGCGGTTTGTAGCGGTATCCCAGTTGTGTTGTGTGGTTGGGAGTACATTGTACAAATTATTCACAAAGGCTTCTGTCAGCTTTAAATCATTCCATACCGACGCATCTGTATAGGAATCTAAAGGAACTTTGTCCAAAATATCGTCACTACAAGACCAGAACAGTCCACTGGCCATCATAAAAACAGCCAGTACTATTTTATTTTTTATACTTCTTATTTTAAAATTTTTCATACTTCTTTCTTTAGCTATTTTATTATAATCCGATATTCAATCCAAGTCTGTAAATACGTACCTGAGGGTAATTAATACCCGTGGTATTATTCGTTTCCGGGTCGACATTGTATTTTTTCATTTTATCAATAGAGAACAGATTAGAGCCTCCTACATAAAATCTGAAGTTTGTAACGCCTAGTTTGTTCAGTATGTTTTTTGGTAATACATAGGATACTTCAAGAGATTTTAGACGAAGAAATGAAGCATCTTTCAACCAAAAATCGGCAGGAACATTATTTCTACTATCTGTACTGTTGAATGCTCGCGGATAAGGCGCATTTGGATTTTCTGCTGTATACCTGCCGTCATACAACCAGGTTGGCGGGGCAATTATAGAACCTTGCGCCTGAGGAAGTATCATTTGCTTTGCCATGGTTTGACCCGTCCAAAGAATATCCAAACCAAATCCTTTGTACTGACATCCCATTGGAATACCGTACACGATTTTTGGTGTAGCAGATTCGGGGATTCTTACCTTATCGTTGCTTGTGATACTACCGTCATTATCGATGTCTTTTAGCCAAAGATCACCGGGGGCTGCTCCTTCTAAGTGTGGAGATGCATCTACATCTGCCTGACTGCGATAGATTCCGTTTGTTTTATACACTAACCACGAATCGATTGCTTCTCCGGTAGATCTTTGCCATTCGGGAATATTTGGGGACTCATCACGAAAAATGACTTTGCTTTTGGCATAGGTAAAATTAAGCCCTACATTGTATTTGAAATCTGTCGTACCACCAGCATAACTAACCGCTATGTCTACACCATGATTTTGTGATTTCCCAATGTTTTCCGGCGGGAGTACTAACCCTGTGTACTGTGGAACCGAAGCACTACGAGCTGCCAAAATATCACTTCTTACATAGTGGAAATAATCAAACCCAACTTTTAATTTATTGTCCAGAAAAGAAGCGTCAAAACCAATATCTTTTGTGTCTTGATTTTCCCAGGTAATATTAGGATTTGGTGTTGATGAAAGGTATAAATTAGTCGCCTGAGTATAGTCTCCAAAATATACATTATACTCCTGAATCGTATTCAATTGATATCGGGTCATAAACAAATATTGAGCGATGGCATCGTTACCCATTTTTCCCCAAGAAGCTCTAATTTTAAACTGATCTACTATTTTAATATTATCCTTGAAAAAATCTTCATTGGATATTTTCCAGCCTAAGGATAATGCGGGAAACATTCCCCAACGATTTTCGGTAGGAAAATTGAATGATCCGTTATAACGAGCCGAAACTTCTGCAAAATATTTACCGTCATAGTTATAAGCCACTCTGCCTAAATAACTTTCTCTTCCGTCCTGGTATTCAAATCCATTGGCATCTTGCGCTACGGTGCCTCCTGTGAAAATCTGGTCCAATTGATCGCTTAATAAATCTCGTCTGTAAGCCGTGGTTCTCTTATTTATATTGGTGGTTTGCTCGTAACCTAAAAAAGCATTTACTTCGTGTTTGTCGAACTGTCTGTCGTAAGCTGCTTTAAAAAAATACGTATTTTCATTAGACAGGAATTCGTCTTGAGTTACACTCGAAATAGCAGTACTTGCTTTTTGATTGTTGTAAGTATCGGTAGTTTTATCATACGAGTACGCATCCCAGGGTTTTGTAAATCTCTTTTCGCTACGCAAAGCATAATCAAAAGCAGCATATCCGCTTACAGAAAATCCTTTGGTTACGTATGGCATTTTCAATTCAAATCCAATTTTTGGATTCAGGATCAGGTTTTGAATTTTATCATATCCCGCAGCTGAAGAAGTCATAATAACCGGATTTCTACCATTTGCAATACCCGCAGAAGGAAGTCCGTTTGCATAATAATCCGGAATAAACGGATACATACTAACCGTTTCATGAAGAATACTACCTACCGATGCCGAAGGATACACCCTGCTTTCTCTGCGTCCGGCAAGATCAAAATTGACTTTTAGGTTGTTGCTTATTTTTACATCTATATTGGATCTCAGATTGTATTGTTTAAACAATTCATCGCTATTTCTGAAATTACTTTCCTGATTCAGATATTGGCCTGATAAATAGTATTTCACATCCTCAGTCCCACCACTAACGGATAACGATTGAGTCGATTGTGGGGCATTTTGTCTAAAGACCGCTTTCATCCAGTCTGTACTGGTATAATTGGGAACATTTCCTGCTTTGTATTTATCAATATCTGCTTGTGCGTAAGGTGCAGCATTTCCTTTATTTACATTTAATTCGTTATAATAGGTCATGTACTGCCACGAATTAACACGCTCGGTCATTCTGGTTAATTGCTGTATCCCGTAAGATCCGTCGTATTGAATCGTTGGTTTCCCTAGTTTCCCTCTTTTGGTTGTCACCAGAATTACACCATTGGCAGATCTCACTCCGTAAATAGCGGCCGAAGCATCTTTTAAAACCGTAACCGTTTCTATGTCTGCGGGATTCATTCTGCTTAAATCTCGATCGGGTATGCCGTCAATCACGACTAAAGGTCCTGTTCCTCCTCCAAAAGAATTGATTCCTCTAATCAGAATAGTTGCATTGTCATCTCCGGGTCTTCCGGAACGGTTATTTGCGATAACTCCGGCAACCCTTCCTACTAAGGTATTGGAAACGTTTGGAGTAGAACTTTTTACCAAAGCAGCTCCGTTTATAGAAGAAACAGCACCGGTTAAACTTCCTTTCTTTTGCGAGCCATATCCAACAACTACCACTTCATCCAATGTTTTGTTTTCTTCTTTTAATTGAACGGTAATCGCATTCTCTCCTTCTGAAAGTATTATTTCCCTTGAAATAAAGCCCGTAAAGGAAACGATCAAAGTGCTTTTATAACTTGGAATCTGAATTTCGAAACTTCCGTCATCCTGCGTCAAAACCGTTTTTTTGGTTCCTTTTAAAAGTACGTTTGCTCCAGCAAGCGGCAAACCACTTTCGTCGGTTACTTTTCCGCTAATCTGCAATTGTATGGGCTGAATTATTTCTGAAAGATTTGCAAAATCACTTCGTTTTTTCAGGATTACATGATTCCCTTCTAACGTATAAGTCATGGGTTGGTTTTTGAAAATCAGCTCTAAGGCGGTTTCTAATTTTTCATTCTGAATAGAAATCGTAATGTTTTGCGCTTTCGTCAGTTGCTCTTTCCCATAAACAAAACTGTAATTAGTTTGTTTCTCTATCTCTCTAAAGACCGTCAACAACTTATCATTCTTAAATGTCAGACTTACTTTTTGAGCCATTCCTGTTGCGCAGACCTGCATGGTAACTGCTAGCAATAAAATGCCGGTAATTTTCATCTTTAGTGATGTTTTAAATTTTGACTTTCGCTTGGTAGGCGAAGTCTTCAAAATTGGATTTAAATTCATAACTTTGGTTATTGGTTAATAATTACTACTTGTGGAACTTGTATGATTAAAACAACCTCTTATATCGCCGGAAGTGCTCGAACACTTTCCGGCTTTTTTTATAAAATCATTTTAATTTCCGGTGAACCTTATTAAGACTCTCGAAAGCCTCTCTATGGTTTTGTATAAGACATTACTATAATTTTTTTTCCTTCCAATTTAAAACGGACTAAATCTGTCATTTCCATTATTTTCAGCAATTCGGACAGTGGTACATCTTTGGAGATTTTCATAACAAACGAAGAATTAATAGTTCCTTTATAGGCTACGTCAAGATCATACCATTTCGAAATCTGATTCATAACCACTTTAATATCTGCTCCTTCAAAATAAAACTCTCCATCTCTCCAGGCAGTTGTTTCTTCTATATTGGCCTCCTTAATTAAAGTCAGTTCCTTTTCAGCAATCACCTGCTGATTGGGTTTAACGATCAGACTTCCGATCAAAAGTTTAGAGACTCTTTTTTCTACTCTGATACTTCCTTCAACCAGTGTGATTTTTGTATTGGGCTGGTCCGTGTAAGCATTGATATTAAATTGAGTTCCCAATGCTTCCGTTTCCGTTCCGTTAGCACTTACTTTAAAAGGCATGTGTTTGTTCTTTGCTACTTTAAAGAAAACTTCTCCGGTCATGCTTACTTTTCGTTCTTTACCAATAAATTCAGATGGAAATGTTAAAGAGGACCCTGCATTTATCCAGGTCATTGTACCATCTGCTAATAGTAATTGTAAGGGCTTACTTCCCTTAGGTACAGCTAAAGTATTTTGGGCTAAAACCTCTTTTTTTAAATTAATACGATCTTTAGAAATGATATTGCCGTCATTCGTTTTTAGTGTTAGTGCTGTTGCATGGATAATCAGCTCTTTCTTGGGGTCATTTTGCACGATGATCTTTTTACCATTGGAAAGGGTTAAAATCGCCTGATTGATTTCTGGAGGCATAATTTCTACACCGAAACGTTCTTTTTGAGATAAATTCTGATCCGGAATTACTTTATTAGGAGTTTTATAAAACCAGAACCCTATACTTAACGCAAACAACACAACAGCAGCCACCATCTGAAACCACTTTCTATTCTTTTTTCCAGCTATTCTTTTAGCGTGTTTTAAGGAAGCTGCAATGGTTTCCCAACCTGCGTCTTTTTCAAATTCATACATTTTATCTAATTCGGTAGCTACCCATTCTTTATTGGTAAGATTCTCAAAGATTTCTTTGTTGGTTGGGGAGCTGTTAATCCATTCTTTTAAAACAAAATGTTCGTTAGGCGTAATGGTTTTATTGAGGAATTTTAATATTAATTCATCTATTTGAAATGGCAAATTTGACATAATCTTAACTTTGATTTTATGTTGTATAGAACAACACGTATCAAATGTTTTTTTAACTACAGGAAAATGGAGTTATTTTTGAATTATTTTGTAATTAGTTGATTTACAACGACAAAGACTATCATGAAAAAGATTATATTTAAGGCAGGTAGCTCTTCGACTTCGCTCAGAGGGACAAAAATGAGGTGGGGGTTTGTGCGGCTCTTCGACTTTGCTCAGAGGGACAAAAATGAGGTAGGGGTTTGTGAGGCTCTTCGGCTTCGCTCAGAGACACACAAGTGGGGTGAGGATCACGTTTATGGATTATGAAGCTCTTCGGCTTTGCTCAGAGGGACAAAATGAGGTAGGGATTTGTGTGGCTCTTCGGATTGACTTGGAGGGATAAAACACGATAAGGGTACCGTTTACTTAATGGGGATGCGAAAGAGCAATACTATCTTTGTTTGTAAAATAGCACCGAAAGCATATTAACCAATGCCACTGTAGAAAGTATATTCTCCTGATGCAATGCTAAACGGATTTTGTACAATGCTCTTGATTTTTGATTTAAAACCGTTTGTGGGCTTATTTTCATTTCACCTGCAATTTGAGCGGTGCTTTTGCCTTCAATAAAAATAGATTTGAAAACTTCCTGGCATTGTTGGGGCAGATTTTCCATTTCGCAATAAATGGTTTGGAGTACTTTGGCTGTTATCATCTCGCCTTCTCCAAATTGCTCTGCAGATTCGGTTAAAAAGCTAATTTCTTCATGTGCTTTTTTATGGCGCTTCTCTTTTCTTAAAAAATCGTAACACGCATTCCTTGAGGTCACAAAAAGGAACGATTTTATATCTGATAAGTTGTCAAAATCATGCTTTTTTTGAAGTAGTTTTAAAAATGTTTCTGTAGAAATATCTTCCGCTTCCTGCGAATATTTAATCAAAGTCTTGTTAAAATAACACAGCGGTCGGTAATAAAGCAGATACAACTTACGAATTGCTTTTTCCTTGCCATTTCTAAAATCTTCAACCAGATCTATGTCGTTATTTTGGATCAAAATTTATTTTTTTATTTTAAAAATACAAGCAATCAGCCTACTAAACCTATATTATATTACCTCTAAATTGTACTATGCTACTTAGTTTTCTGTTAACTAATCTCCAAAAAAATATTTCTAGAAAAAGCGTAGCAAGTCCTGAACCATAGCAGTTATGGAAGATTAATGACACGAAACATTCCCTGCTAAAATTGAAAATTAAGTCAGCTGCCAGACGCAAAACTGCTTTATAAAAATTTGATAAGGCTCAGTAACTGCTACACTATATTATAAGGATGCATTACAAAAAATTGAATCGTTCTGCTGCATCAAAGAATTTTATTTGTTCAACCATCTATCCAACGTGCTCTTAATAAGTGCTTGATCTGCTGCAGAAAAATCTTTGACTCTGGTGGCATGACTTCCCTCGGGTAGTACCATCTTTAAGGCGTCTACATTTGGTTTTGGTGTTGGGGAACAAGAAAACCAGGTATCGTAGCCACCATAGACGTATAAAATATGGTCTCCTTTATTTTCAACATACTTACGCACTTTTTTAATATAATTGGGATTGTATTTTATAACAACGTCTTTCGGAGCAAATCGATCGTTGGAAGTACTCTTTACAGTTTTAAGTAAATCTGCAACGGGAGAAAAATCAAATCCATAATACCCCAACTCGCTTAAATGCTGATAGTACGAAGGTAGGTAATTGAAATACATCTTATCATTGTAAGTTCCCACACCTACAATTTTATTCAAATAATCAAACAGTTCTTTTGGGGTAGCGTTTGCGGCGGGTATTTCATCACATTTCCCACCCCATTGCCAAAAAGAGAATGGAAATTCTAAAACGGCATATTCCAAAGCTTCTTCCATCGGTACCTTAGTGTATTGCATTTTTTTGGCTGTTGCGTATTCTGAAAAAACAGCCATTAGCTCGGCTCTGTTTTGCAAAACTGCTCGCTGTAAAGCTGTAACTTTTGCTCTGCATTCCGGTTTCCCTACCACTTTTACATGTGTTACGGTTCTGGGATCTTCACAAGTATTAATTAAAGGAGCCACATACGGCATCGCAACATCAACATCTTTCGGGTATTTTGATTTGTAGATTAGAGCCGTTTCTCCTCCTTTACTAATGCCGGTTGAAATCCATTTTCCGGTATATAGTTTTTTTAATTGTGTTACTATTCCGTGATAATCTGCAATGGCCTGATCATTGGTCAAATATTGCCACGGAATTGGCTCAGGTCTTGATTTCCCGTAAAAACGATACTCTACCGCAACCTGATTGGCTTGCAATAAACTACTTACTTCACTTTTTATATTTCCGGTATTGTATCCGTGTGTTTCTATAACCATTGGCCTGTCAAAACCAACATGCGACAGATAAATGTAGTGTTGAAAAGTTCCTTTTTCGGGATGTTTGTGATCTAATGGTTCGTCTAAGATCAATTGATAGGACGCTGTATATCCTTCCAGATTTTCTATTGGCGTAATGACAGCTTTAGGAAACAACTCCGTTAATTTTTGTTGAAGATCCGCCACAGGTTTTGCTACCGTTTGAGCCGAACCAATCGAAGCACTCAAGCCGATAAAGAGCAATAAAGCGATGTACAGTTTTTTATTCATTTTATACTATTTAATTCAATTTTTAAAATTACTGTCATTGTTAAATCAGAACCAATACTATATTATCCGTTAATTGTAATATTTTATCTGATTCCGGATAAAATATAGTTATCCTGAAATAAAGTTTTAATTTTAATCTAAAACTGATCCAAATGACCACAATTCCCTTTATATCCGACTCCTTTATAGCTGAAAATTGCGACTATAAAACCTTGGTAGAAGTCTTGCAAAAAGGTTTTTCTAATACCGAAATCGAAGTTCCGATGCGACACCACCATGACTTTCCAAATCCGGAAGAAAAAGTAGATTCGACCTTATTATTAATGCCCGCTTTTCATCCGGGGAATGATCTGGGTGTAAAAATTGTAACGGTAAGTCCAAATAACGGTAATCACAATTTACCATCTATTCAGGGAATTTATGTTTATCTGGATGCTCATTTAGGTCACGTGAAAGCCATATTAGAAGCAAAAGCTTTAACAGCAGCCCGAACAGCAGCAGTTTCTGCATTAGCCAGCAGTTATCTTTCACGAACTGATGCCAGCACTTTATTTATGATTGGAACAGGCGCTTTGGCGACCAATTTGATTCGGGCACATGCGAGTGTCCGACCTATAACAAAAGTGTATGTTTGGGGAAGAAATCCTGCTAAGGCAAAACTCGTTTGTGACTCCTTAAAAGAATATCCTTTTACCTGTGAAACGGTTGATTCTATTGAAAATACCATTCCAAAAGCCCATATCATTTCCTGCGCTACTTTATCAAAAACACCTTTAGTTTTTGGAGAGTGGTTACAAGAAGGACAACATTTGGATTTAGTGGGAGCTTATAAAAAAGATATGCGCGAGGCAGATGATACTGCCATTTCAAGGACCTCCATTTTTATTGACACTTATCAGGGTGGATTAAAAGAAAGCGGAGATATTGTAATTCCGTTACAGACTAATGTTATTAAAGTTAGCGACATTAAAGCCGATTTATTCGAATTGTGTTCCGGTAGCAAAAAAGGCAGAACTACCGACCGCGAAATTACTTTCTTTAAATCTGTTGGACATGCGTTAGAAGATCTGGTGGCGGCTGCGCATTTTTATGAGAAATACAGTAATGAAAAATAGCACACGGATTTAGCGGGTTCAGCGGATTTGGCGGATTTTTTTTAAATGAAATTATAAAGAATCTGCTACCCGAGCGATAGCGAACAGGCGAAGCAAATCTATTGGGCATGCGTTAGAAGATCTAGTTGCAGCGGCGCATTTTTATCAGGAATTCAACGCATTAAAATAAAATAGCACGCAGATTTGGCGGATTTTTTTTTTAATGCAACGATAAAAAAATCTGCTAAATCTGCGTGAGAAAAAGAAAAATTGGAAACGATAACTACTTTTTGCATCAAATCGAAAAGAGTTAGATAAAACCAGACTATCAAAATAATTAGATAATCTGTGCGAATCTTTTTAATCTGTGGCAAAAAAATAATTCATCCCAATCCGTGAAATTCGTAGCAAAAAAACTAGACCCAAAAACAACACACACTACAAGCAAATAATATAAAACGCTATTAAAGACAAATAAACAGCCACAATGAAAAAAACCTATCAAACTATTTTAAAAAACAACACTTATACTATACCCGAAAATTGCCTCGCCATTAAAACCATAGACATGCATACGGGTGGAGAACCGCTTCGTGTTATTATCGATGGTTTCCCTGAATTAAAAGGGAATTCTGTTTTAGAATATCGCAGGTATATCAAAGAACATTATGATTATTTGCGTACTGCCTTAATGTTTGAACCCAGAGGTCATGCCGATATGTACGGTTGCATCCTCCTTCCTCCCAACGATGACGAAGCTGATTTCGGAATCCTCTTTATGCATAACGAAGGGTACAGTACGATGTGTGGGCATGCCATAATTGCGATCACAACTCTAGCGGTAAAAATGAATTGGGTTGCCTTAAAAGAAGGCGAAAACGAATTAAAAATCGATGCTCCTTGTGGCAGAATTCACTCGTATGCCATAATAAAAGACGGTGAACTGACCGGAGTTCACTTTCATTGTGTGCCGAGTTTTGTGGTAGGTTTAGACCGTGTTGTTTCTGTTCCTACTATTGGCGAAGTTACTTATGATCTGGCTTATGGAGGAGCCTTTTACGCTTATGTGGATCTTCGAAAAAACAAAAATATAAATCTTACTCTGACACCCGAAGACAATCGCATGATTATTCAGATCGGAAGGGCTATCAAACATGCGGTAATGGCACAAGACAAAGAAATACTACATCCGTTTGAAGATGATTTAAGTTTTTTATACGGTACCATTTTTATAGATACCTCTTTGGAAGCGCAAAACCATAGTCGAAATGTTTGCGTTTTTGCAGAAGGTGAAGTAGATCGTTCGCCAACGGGCTCGGGTGTTTCGGGAAGAATTGCCATAGAAAAGGCAAGAAATCAGATCAAAAAAGGACAAGAAATTAGTATTGAAAGCATAACAAATAGTATTTTTAAGGGTTCACTTGTTGACGAATTGGACTTCGGTAAATTCAAAGCCGTAATTCCTCAAGTAGAAGGAACGGCCTACATTACGGGAACAAATACTTTTATCATTGATCCAAATGATCCAATGAAAAACGGGTTTATTTTACGCTAATATTAAAAACAATATTGAAGTACACCACTTTATAACTAACTTAAAAAAAGACAAACAAATGACAATTGGAGTTGGCGGTTCAACCGCAAGTATCGAACTAGACAAAATACAAAACATGACCACAAATGTTCAGCCGATTGCGATTGCTGAATATCAATTTCGTCTTAAAAAAGCCGTTCTTCTGATGAAAGAACAAAACTGCAAAGTGCTTTATTTACATGCCGGAACCAACTTATACTATTATACCGGAACCAAATGGAATCCTTCTGAACGAATGGTTGGTGCTTTACTTTTTGAAGATGAAAGCATCGAATACATTGTTCCAAAATTTGAAGAGGGCACTTTTAAAACCTTTATGCAAGTGGAAGGCCATTTAAATTTCTGGGAAGAACATGAAAACCCTTGTTTGTTATTTGGCGCTATTTTACAAAAGAAAAACATCTCTACCGGAACAATCGCTTTAGATGAATCAGCTTCTTATTTTCAAGTTGACAGTATTATCAAAGCAAATCCGGACTATAATTTTATAAATGCACAACCTATAACAGCCGGTTGCCGCATGCACAAATCAGCAGCTGAAATTGCTATAATTCAACAGGCAAAAGATATTACAATGGTTGTTCAAAAAGCTGCTGCCCGTATTTTGTATCCGGGAATTGAAGCGGCTACTGTTGTAGATTTTGTCAATAAAGCTCATATCAAAGCCGGAATTACCTCAGGTTCGTATTTCTGTATCGTTCTTTTTGGAGAGGATTCGCAATACCCGCATGGCGTAACTGCTCCACAGAATTTAAAAGATAATGATATTGTTTTAATTGATACGGGCTGTCGCTTAGAAGGATATCTTTCCGACATCACACGTACCTACGTATACGGGACTCCAACCGAAGCTCACATAAAAATATGGAACTTAGAAAAAGCCACTCAAAAAGCAGCTTTTGATGCCGCACAAATTGGTGCTACTTGCGGCGCTGTAGACGATGCCGCCCGAAAAGTATTAGCCGAAGCAGGACTAAGCGGTGATTACCAAATCCCGGGTTTACCCCATCGCGTAGGCCATGGTACGGGATTGGATATCCATGAATATCCGTATTTAGTTCGAGGAAATCAAACCCTTTTGCAAGAAGGCATGGTCGTTAGTAACGAGCCTATGATCTGTATTCCCGGTCAATTTGGTGTTCGCCACGAAGATCATTTTTACATGACAGCAAGCGGTCCTAAGTGGTTTACGACTCCGATGGAATCTATTGATAATCCGTTTGGGGTTTAAGGGGAGGGATTGTTTCAGGTTTCAGGTTTCAGTCTCGGTTAGTAAAACTGAAGATTTCGTAAGACACTTCGACTTCGGTTAGCCTGACAATTGGGGGTTCAGTCTTAGTTATTTTGTGTCACCCTGAGCGGAGTCGAAGGCTGTTTTGTTGAGAAGGGCTTCGACTTCGCTCAGCCTGACATTTTGGGTTAAAGTCTCAGTTTACCTTTCACATTTAACTTGAAACCTGAAACTTGAAACAAAACTTGAAACTTGAAACAAAAAAACTTTCCATTCTACAAGAAAAAAGGGTTGTCTCAAAATATGAAACAACCCTTTTATTAGTTTCAGGTTTCAAGTTTCAGGTTTTAGTCTCAGTTAGTAAAACTGAAGATTTCGTAAGACGTTTCGACTTCGGTCAGCCTGACAATTGGGGGTTTCCGTCTTAGTCATTTTTGTGTCACCCTGAGCGGAGTCGAAGGCTGGTTTGTTGAGAAGGGCTTCGACTTCGCTCAGCCTGACATTTTGGGTTAAAGTCTCCGTTTTCAGTCTCGGTCTCGGTCTTAGTCTTAATTAGTAAAACTGAAGATTTCGTAAGACGTTTCGGCTTCGCTCGGCCTGACAATTGGGGGTTTCCGTCTTAGTTATTTTTGTGTCACCCTGAGCGGCGTCGAAGGCTGGTTTGTTGAAAAGGGCTTCGACTTCACTCAGCCCGACATTTCGGGTTAAAGTCTCCGTTTTCAGTATCAGTTTACCTTTCACATTTAACTTGAAACCTGAAACTTGAAACAAAAAAACTTTCCATTCTACAAGAAAAAAGGGTTGTCTCAAAATATGAAACAACCCTTTTATTAGTTTCAGGTTTCAAGTTTCAGGTCTCAGTCTCAGTCTCAGTTAGTAAAACTGAAGATTTCGTAAGACGTTTCGACTTCGATTAGCCTGACAATTTGGGGTTTCCGTCTTAGTTATTTTTGTGTCACCCTGAGCGGAGTCGAAGGCTGGTTGTTGAGAAGGGCTTCGACTTCGCTCAGCCTGACAATTGGGGTTAATGTCTCGGTTTTCAGTATCAGTTTACCTTTCACATTTAACTTGAAACCTGAAACTTGAAACAAAACTTGCAACCTGAAACTTGAAACTTGAAACCTGAAACCTGAAACAAAAAAAACTTTCCATTCTACAAGAAAAAAGGGTTGTCTCAAAATATGAAACAACCCTTTTTATTATTAACTAACCAATATAACTACTCAACTAATAACTTTTTCTTTTCGACAAAGTTTCCGTCTGTTGCTACTACAATGTAAACCCCTTTTCTTAGCGTATTAACAGAATAAGAAGTAGTATTTCGTACTATATCAATCAAGTTACCGGTGCTGTTGTAAATCGTTATTTTAACTTTAGTAACATCAATATTGTTAAAATTAAAATTCACTACATCAGAGGCCGGGTTTGGATACAATGTAAATGATCTGGTTGTATCCATTTGCTGTGGTCCTGAGCTGGCGGTTTGCAGATCAATCGTGTGAGAAGGACTCCAATCACTAAATGCTGTGCCGTTTATAGAACGAACTCTAAATTCATAAACCGTTTGAGTACCTTGCTTTGGAATCCACAAATAATAAGTAGCAGAACTTCCTGCTGAAGTCCAGCCTGTTGCGCTATTTAATTGTACTTCGTAAGATGCCGCCTCCGGTTTTGTATCCCAAGAAGCATAGAAACCTGATGAGTAAACACCTGAATTGGTAAGATTTGTCGGTACTGGTAAAGTTCCTGGGTTAGGAACCACAATTGTTCCAGATGTAACCGTATAATCTTCTACCTCACCATCTCCGATGTTTCCACAAGCAGTGGTTGGATTTGAATTGTATTTCATTACAACACGCATACGAGTAGTGCCTGTAAAGGCAACCGGAGTAAAACTTCCTGTTACTGTGGTTTTTGCGGAAAGGTTGTTTATCACTTTTTCAGAAGCTTCAAACTGATTGTTTTTGTTGTAATCGATCCAAACACCCCAATATTCTGTATAAGAAGTACTGGAGAATCCAGGAGTCAAACTAACATTCATGCTTGCATTTGTCGTTAGCGTAATCACTTTTGAAGTATGATCTGCATAACCTGCCGCATCTTTTCCTGTAGTATTCGTAAAAGTTCCAACTGTTACTGTATTAATGTATTCATACCCGTTTGCTGCTTGAACGGCACAGAATGCAGTATTTGGAATCGTAGCCGATACCACATTTGAATAAGGAGAATAAACCGCTGCAGCTTTTGCTCTAACTCTGTATTTATAAGTACTACCAGCTGTTAAACCTGTATTGGTATAAGTAACTGCAGTACTGGCTAAAGTTGCAATTTCAGCATAAACATCATCTGAACCTGCTCTTTCTACTACAACATTGGTAGCATTTGTAGCATTGTTTGTCCAACTAAGTTGTGCTTCTAAATTTGTAGCATTGACTGTTGCTGTTAAATTTGACGGAGCTAAAACGGTAACTCCCGTCTGTGTTCCTGCTTGTATAGATTCACCAGGTTTTGTATTGTAGGCATGATCCAGAACAGTATATCCTACTCCACCGGCTTCTACTTTTATATGAAGCCATCCATAGCAAGTACGTCCTCTGCTTTTATATTCAAAACCAACATATCCTGTTTTATTATCCCAATTCGTATACGTTGCAGTTCTCAAATCTAATTGATCCGGATAAGCACTTCCCGGAGTAACAAAATTACTGGAAGCTCCAATAGTAGTTCCTTCTGCTATAAAAGAAATATTTCTTGTCCCAGTTTCTCCAACTAATCTTTTTCCATAAGTTTCAATTTTTAAAGCTGCTGCTGCAAATTGCCATGCACCATACTCCGTATTGTCTCCTATACCTAAATTAAAATAATCCCATGTCGCTGCAGCTGATGCTACATAATCCGGATTGTTTACATAAAATACGCCGTAAGGTGCGTCAAATTTCAGGTTTATTGTTTTTGCAGCATTGTCTAAAGTCACAATTCCGCCGGTAATTGCAGCATCTTTAAAAGTAACTACCACAGCCGCATCATTAGCAGGAAGGTGCGCAGTAGCTTTCCCTGTAAAAGTAAGTGCCGCTTTAGAATTACTCTGAAGTGTCAACACTGCTGTTAATCCAGCTGGTACTCCTGTAATTGTATAATGTGTTCCAGCTGTAAATGTTCCGCTGCTTTTTGTAAATGTTCCGTTATTGGTTGATAACGAAATCACAGTGCTTGTACTTATAGCACCATCATTTACTTCCGATTCATATAAAGTACCTTCTGATAAAACTACAGCTGTTTTAGCCGTCATACCTGTATAAATTGGCGTATTCGGTTGTGTGTTATAAGCATATTCAGAAATGGTATAACCGTCTCCGTTAGCTGTAACGGTAACTTTAAACCATCCGTAACACGTTAGACCATCCATTAAATAGTCAAAACCTACATAACCAGATTTTCCATCCCAAGCAGTATAAGCGGCAGTTCTCAAATCAAGTTGATTCGGGTATGCACCCGGAGCCGTCATATTACTTGTTGGACCAACAGCAGTATTTGCTCCTAGTAAAGAGATGTTTCTGGAACCCGTTTCGCAGACTAATTTCTTATCGTATGTTTCAATTTTTAAAGCATTAGCAGCAAATCTCCATCCTCCAAATGCAGGATCATCTCCTTTCGCTATTTCGAAATACTTCCAGCCTAATGAGGCCGAAACCGTTACATCCGGCATATCTACAAAAAAGACTCCGTATGGGTCTGAAAATCTAAAATTAAAGAACAAAGAAGTACAAGACAAATTAGTAGTTCCACCAACAAAAGCAGCCGGTAAAAAAGTAATACCACCTGAAGTGTTATTTGCCAATGCGTGATTTGTTGCTTTTCCTGTTAAGGTAACCGTTACCTGATTGTTGGAATTTACAGTAAGCACCGGAGTTATTCCTGCTGGGAAAGTATGTGTGAAATGTGTTCCCACCGTCATTGTCCCTGAACTAATCGCGAAGGTTTTTGCACCGCTCAAAGTTACTGCAGACGAAGTTGTGAAAGAACCATCATTTACAATTGCTTCTTTAAAGGAAGTCGCAGAAGCCACTAATGCACTTCCTGTTACATTTACACCTGTATCAATCAGATTTTGAGGTTGCCATAAAGATTTACGTGAAGCATGTTCTAAAGCAGCAAGCATTCTGCTGATCTGTCCTTGCGTGTACATTTTATAACAGCCCTGAGCTCCGTTGTATCCCATGTAGTTTTCAAAGTTTACTTTGCCTCCACCGCAATTTGTACCCGGAGTACAGGCTAAAGTATGATTTCCGTCTTCTGCCGGTGTATCATCTACTTCGTCTGTTCCCGAACAACCACCGTCAAAAGTGTGAATCAGATTCAGGAAATGACCAAATTCGTGCGTTAAGGTTGCAGAGAATTCTTTGTTAGTGGAGTTATCATATAAATAAGCCCCATTAAAAACAACACGGGCTGTATTATTGGCCGTCATACCCGAATCCGGGTACCAGGCAACTCCTGAGTTATTTAGAGCACCATCATTATACAAATCATTTTGAATGTAAATGTTCATATATTTAGTGTTGTCCCAGGCATCAGCAGCGATTTGGTCGTCATAACCACCACCGTTTCCATAACCGTTTTTTGCTGCGTGAAAAACAACTCCTGTTGTACAACCACCGTTAGGGTCTTTTTTTGCTAACTTGAATTCGATATTCAAAGTTCCTCTTCGGGCTTGGAAGAACGATTCTACCGTTTGATAATCGGCATTTCTTCCATTAAAATCATCATTTAGTTGTGCCAGATGATTTACAATTTTTTCATAAGTAACGGTTTTTCCACTTTGAACGTCTCCATAAATATGGAATACCACTGGTATGGTATAAGTAGTAACCGCTGCTTTTGAAGTTTTAGATTTTTGCTGTAAAGCAAACTTTTTGGTAAAAGCATCAAAATCTTTTTTCTCTTGAAGTGCACTTGGATTATTCCGGTACATTTTAGCATTTTCTTCGGTCGTCCGACAAGGTAAACCTTGAGCTCCAACTTTCAACAAACTGAAAATCAGAAAGAACAATAGTAATTTAAATTTCATTCTTATTTGGGTTTTAATTAGTAATGACCAAATTTAGTCCTAGACGTAATTTTATTTTGATACTATTTTAGTAAGAATTAATACATAATTAACAACTTATTAACTTTAAAAAAACGTACTATGAAAAAATAATCTAAAATTTCTATCAATACATCTGTTACTTTTACCAAAAAACAACATAATCATCACAAATACTCTTAATAAACCACCCTTCGACTCCGCTCAGGGTGACACAAAAAAAACAAGACGAAAACCCAAAACTGTCAGGCTGAGCGAAGCCGAAGCCCTCTCTAGATAAACCAGCCTTCGACTTCGCTCAGGGTGACACAAAAACAACCAAGATAGCCTCCAAAAAAAACTGTCAGGCTGAGCGAAGCCGAAGCCCCCTTCTAAGTAAACCAGCCTTCGACTCCGCTCAGGGTGACACAAAACAACCAAGACTAAAACTCCCAAAACTGTCAGGCTGAGCGAAGCCGAAGCCCCCCATAAAAAAAAAAAACCGTCTCCACAATGGGAGACGGCTTCAAAAAACAAATAAAACTAACTCAAAAATTAAAATTTGTCCCAGAAAATTTTGGTGGTCATTAAATCTCCACCTATAGCAGCTGATGCCGCTTCGTAATTTGCTTTGTTAAGCGTTTTGTCTGAAGTGGAATAAATATTTCTTACCGGAACCTTGCCTTCCGCTTCAGCCACAGCTGATACGGGAGCCGTTAGTATTGGAAAATCTAAACGTCTGTATTCTGTCCAGGCTTCAAAACCACGGTTGTAGTAAGCGATCCAAAGTTGGTAGGCGATTTTTTGTTTGTCTGTACCCGTTGCTGTTGCAAATGCAACGTCAGGTCTGGCCAGATACGTTTGCATATCGGTACTGGCAACTCCCCAAAATTTCATACTTGCTTCTATACCTTTAGTATAATATTCTTCAGCAGTTCCTCCAACATTAAATCCTCTGTTAGCAGCATCGGCTAATAAAAAACAAGTTTCAGTGTAATCAAACAATACACCCGGATTGGTTTTTAACTTTAATTTTTTACCCGTATTTGTAAAATTGGAGTAATTAACTTGCTGTGCATAAGGAGCACCTTTGTATTCTCCGGCTATTTTTGAATCCGGGTTAAAAAAGAAATCACGTCTTGGATCTGATTTCGCATTTAATTCATCTGCAAAAAAAGCGGAGATAATGATTTGACTTTCATTCACCAAACTATCATAAAGCGGATTCATATCTGTATTCGTAGAATAATACTGAAACAAGGCTGTTTGAGTTTCATTACTCATTACTCCTGAACTGTAAGCACTTTCTACCATAGCTTTTGCTTTTGCCGGTTCTACATCAGCAAGATGCAATCCCATTTTAAGTTTTACGCTATTGGCTAAAGTCTTCCATTGACCAACATTGCCTTTGAATACCAAATCAGCAGCGCCGAAACTTCCATTAGCAGCATCCATATTTGCTATGGCAACATCTAAACGAGCTGCTAAATCCAGATATACGGTTTTAGCATCATCATATTTAGGATAAGGAAATGCTTTTACATTAAGCGCTTCTGAATAGGCAACATTTCCAAACAAATCAACAAGTGTTTGGTAAGCCATTACGATTTGTACATCCAGTATGGCGATGTTATTTTTTTTAACTGCTTCTTCAATTGGGCCTAAAGCCTGCGCTTCTCTAATTTGAATTTGAGCATTCGCTAAATCCTGCAATACATCTCTGTACAGTAATATCGCGTGTGAACTTCCTAAATTTCTTTTTGCCTGATTGTAGTTGGCTTCATCTGTATAAGTTGACGTAGACCAGTGCTGTGCGTAGGCTCTGAAATTATTAGAATTCACAGAAGCGTTAGTTAAAAAATAGGCATAATTTACCTGAGCATTCGTCATCAAAGCAGCAGGTACCACTTTGGTATAGGCTTTTTGATCAACGTTTAAATCGTCTAAGTTGTCACATGAAACTATTGAAAGTAAAACAGCTCCTGCAAAAAATATTGTTTTTATAATTCTCATATCGTTATCTTTTTTTAGAATTGAACTTTCAATGTAAAACTGTACTCTTTTGTAGTTGGCAATACACCCGTCTGGAATCCTTGCAAGTTACCTGAAGACATCCCTGCTTCCGGATCTGCATAAGGCAAGTTTTTACTGATAATCCAAAGATTACTTCCATTCAAAGCAAAAACCATATTGTTAATGAAGGTGCTTTTTAGTAATTTTTTTGGAAATTTATAGCTTATTCCAACCTCACGAAGTTTCACATAAGAAGCATCGTATACATATTCCTGCTGTGGCATTGAGTTGTAAAAATAGTATCCGTCAGTACCCGTTATGCTTGCCACTACATTGTTTGGAGTTCCATCTGCTTTTACTCCTTCTAATAAAATTCCACCACCATTAGCAACCGGTTCACGCTGTGGAACTCCTAAATGGTTATTGCTTACTGTGCTTTCGTAAATACCTGTAGTATGTCCGTATTGCTGATCCAGAGAATATACGTCTCCTCCTTTTTTAACATCAATTAAAAAGTTGAAAGCGATATTTTTATAAGTCAAAACGTTATTAAAACCTCCGATCCAATCCGGATTCACATTACCAATAACTACTCCTGCTGATTGCAAATATCTTCCGTTTGAACGAATGATTTTCTGCCCGTCCAAATACGTATATCCGGAACCTACCAACTGTCCGACTGGCTTACCTACTTCAGCTACATAACTTACTCCCTGGAATCCTCCTAACGAAATCCTGTCAGGTCCTCCCAAAGAAATTACTTCATTTTTATTGGTCGACCAGTTTACTGTAGTCTGCCATGTGAAGTTGTCTGTTTTTATTGGAGTCGCATTCAAAGACACTTCAAATCCTTTGTTTTGCACATCACCAGCATTTATCCATGCTCTGGTATAACCTGTTTGAGTTGGTGTTTCAATAGAAAGAATCTGGTTTGTCGTATTCGTTTTGTAGTACGAAAAGTCAAGTCCAACTCTATTTTTGAAAAACTTAAGTTCAATACCAGCTTCAACTCCTTTTGTTAATTCACTTTTTAAATCCGAATTACTTTTGTTATTGTCTGTAGAAAAACGCGATGCTCCTCCAAAATTGTTGTTTTTAGGATACACAGCTGTTGTTACTCCAAAAGGGGCATCATTACCTGTTTCAGCATAATTCAAACGCAATTTTCCAAAAGACAACCAGTCTGTTTTGAGGTGATTGCTAAAAATATACGTTGCCGTTACCGACGGATAAGTGTAAACACTATTATCTTTTGGTAAAGTCGAAGATTGATCCACTCTATACGTTCCTTCTAAAAAGTAAGTATCATAGAAATTAAAGTTAGCGGTTGAATAAACACTGTTTGTTCCTTTCGTTTCCATCATTTCATCCGGGCTATTAATCGCATCAACCGAATTGTCCAAGGCGTAAATCCCGGGAACTACCAATCCTCCGTTTGTTACTGCAAAAATGGAAGTATTGATCGAACGTCTTGAGTTAGCACCCAACATACCCGTGAAATTAATCCCGTCAACGATTCTGGCTTTGAAGTTCATTATTAAATCTAAATTGATTTCTCTGAACGTTTTGTCATATCTGGAATATTCTCCTAGTCCGTTTGGCGTTCTTTTCGAACCAACAGCCACACGTTCTTCCTGCAATTGGTGGTAATAATCTACTGCACCTCTTCCCATAATATCGAACCAATTGGTGATATCAGTTTTGATGACTACATTTCCAAAGAAGCGGTCTCTCACTAATGAATTGTAGTTCTGATACCTTTGAAAATAAGGGTTATCATGAAATTGTACATTTAAATTCTCCGGTGAACCAACATTCCACGTTGTATTTCTTCCAGTTAAATTGTAGGCGTCTTCAAGATCTTTAAAATCAACACTGGTCGAATACCATTGTCTCACACTACTTAAATAGTTATTTCCTCCATCTCCATAACCAGTTTCATTCATTCCTTTAGCATATGATTTCAAATAATTTGCTGTGGCTGAAACTTTAGTTCTGTCACTAATTTTATAACTTCCGGAAAAGTTGAAATTGTCTTTTCTGTTCTCGCTATTTGGTAAAATCCCCTGATTCTGATTGTAGTTGCTGTAACCAAATCTAAAATCTCCACCTTCATTCGCTCCCGAAACAGCAATACTATTAATAAAGGTCACGCTATTTTGATAAAAGCTATTTGGGTTGTTTTTTACTGCTGTCCAAGGTGTCGCTTTTCCGTAAGTTGGCAACTCAGGGTAAAACGAATTCCAGTTGTACACCAATAATGACGGATCAAATCTTGGACCCCATGACGCATCATCAGTTGCGGTGTAAGGATGAGTTCCACTTCCTAAATCAGTTGTACCGTAAAAATCACCATAACCACTTCCGTATTGGTTTTGATATTTTGGCAATGTCTTTTTATCCACAACTCCAATATTTACACCTGAACTAAAGTTTATTCCTAAACCTCCTTTAGATTTACTTCCTTTTTTAAGCGTTACAATAATAACTCCATTTGACGCTCTTGATCCGTACAATGCTGTTGCAGCAGCACCTTTTAAAACGTTCATGTTTTCAATATCATCGGGATTAATATCCGAAGCGGCATTTCCGTAATCGTACCCACCTTTGTTACCGCCCGATATTTGATCGTTTGTATTGGTATTGTCATTATTCAATATAATTCCATCCACAACCCACAATGCCTGATTGCTCTGTGTCAATGAAGTAGTACCACGAATCACAACATTGGTAGATCCACCAATATTATTGTTTCTTCTGATCTCTACTCCGGCAATTTTTCCCGAAATATTATTAGAAACGTTACCCGTATTCACTTTTGTAAGCTCTTCACCGCTTACTTCCTGAGTGGCATAACCTAAAGATTTTTTCTCTCTTTTAATACCCAATGCCGTTACTACAATTTCCTGTAATTGCATCGATCCTGAAGACATTTTTACGTTTAAATTTTTATCAGTTGCTATAACTTCTTGCGACTGCATCCCAATATAACTGAATATAATAACAGCATTCCCTTCTGCTTTTATTGAGTATCTACCGTCAAAATCAGTCTGAGTTCCTGTTTTTGTTCCTTTCACTAATACGCCGACACCCGGTAATGGCATTCCTGTATTATCTGAGACAATTCCCGACACAACCCGTTCCTGCGCGAACGTAAGTTGAGCTACAAGCACAAAGAAGAGCATTGTAACTTTCATAAAATTAATTTTAAATTTCATATTATGGTTTTATAATTAGTATTGGCAAATGTTTTGCTTTTTAGCTAATTTTTATGATAATATATTATCGCAAAAGCAGCGTATATTACCCGATAAGTGTAAATTTTACAATTTTAGAAGTATTATCTTACCATTGTGAAATAGGGTGATTGCTAGGGTTTATTGGAATGAGATAATGTGGGAATGTGATAATGAAATACTAAATCTCAAATACTGGATCTGAAAAACTGGATCTGAATTTTGAAAGTACGAAAGACGATCTCCTATCAAACACTTCTTTCTGTAATAGTCAAATCTTCAGAATAAGAGAAAAAACTAAAACATAAAACCATGTTGCATCCGATAAATGGAATAGGTCTGACAAAATGATTCGGTACAACATTTCACATCTCACCTATTTCATTTTCATCTATTAGATTTCTCATTTTTACATTTTTACATTTTGCATCCTGCATTTCGGATTCAGACTCAGTATTTCACATTATCTAATTATCTCATTTTCTCATTGTCAAATTTTCACAACCAACATTTCACTCCTAAAAAATATTTCTCTATTTTTGTTACTATGAAAATAGAAATCTGGTCGGACATCATGTGTCCGTTTTGTTATATAGGAAAAAGACAATTGGAAACTGCTTTGGCTGAATTTCCAGATGAAGAATTTGAAATTGAATGGAAGAGTTTTCAACTTGATCCAACCATTCCGCTACAATCAGGGCAAGACGTTTTTACATTCCTGGCGGAGCATAAAGGGATTTCGGTTGAGCAATCTATAGCCATGCACAAAGACGTCACTGAGCGTGCTAAAAGCGTTGGTTTAGACTATCATTTTGAGAAGGCTATCGTTTCAAATTCATTACCTGCTCATCGCATAATTCATTTGGCTAAAACCAAAAATCTGGCTGGCGAAATGGAGGAAATCTTCTTTAAAGCATATTTCACAGAAGGAAGAGATCTAAACGACGATCCTACCTTACTGGAATTAGCTGAAAGTGCAGGTCTGCCGTCAGACGAAGTTTTAGAGGTACTAAAAAACGACAAATTGTTTCTAAACGATGTACATACCGATATTATCGAAGCAAAACAAGTTGGCGTACAAGGTGTTCCCTTCTTTGCTTTTGATCGAAAATATGCCGTGTCGGGAGCACAACCGGTTGAAGCCTTTGTACAAACGATAAAAGAACTACAGAAGTAGGGAATTTTAGATTGCAGACTTTAGATTACTGATTTTTGATTACTGATTTTTGATTGCTGATTTTTGATTTTTGATTATTTGTTTGATGTCTACTTTTTTGACCAGAATAATAAAATAAAAAGATATAAACTTATCGAGCGCCAGATTGGCACGCAATATCATTTCGCAGAAATAACACGCCCAGCAAAAAATCTACAATTTAAAATTTTAAACTTTAGACTTTTGATTATTTGTTTAATATCTAATTTTTTGACCCGAATAATAAAATAAAAAGATATAAACTTATCGAGCGATAGATTGGCACGCAATATCATTTCACAGAAATAACACGCCCCGCAAAAAATCTAAAATCTACACTCTAAAATCTAAAATCTCAAATAACTCCCATTTTCTGCATTAGAAAAGTGGCGCTTTTGTTTTTACAAATTCCATTGCGGAGTTTGTAATCAAAATGTAGTTCTTCATTTTTAATTTCGACTTCGAAACATTGGTTGGTTAAGATTTCAGGATAATCGTTTGTTGTTAAGCACACTTCTATATCGTGTGTTGCAATCGCGCCAATCGCTTTTTTAGCAATTATCTTTTTCACGACTTCAATTGTACCGTTGCGTTTGTCATCGGAATTGGTTCCTCTTAGGATTTCATCCAGTAAAACAAAAGCCGGTTTTTCTTCCAGAGCATCCATAATTTGTTTCAGACGTTTTATTTCCGCAAAGAAATAAGATTCACTATCGGACAAAGAATCCGATAATCGCATGGAAACTAAAACAGCTAACGGATGCATATTAGCTTCTGAGGCACAAACCACAGAACCGATTCCTCCTAAAACCATATTAACACCCAGACTTCTTAAAAAAGTGCTTTTTCCGGACATATTCGACCCCGTCAGAATCACAAACGACTCGGGATAAAAATGAGTGTCATTCCCTACTCTACTTAGCGGATTCAACAATGGGTGTGCCAAATCTTTAAACCCAATTTTATATTTGGAATTTATTTCAGGGAAAACAAAATCAGGGTTGTTGTAGGCTAAATTAGCCAGACTGTTCAAAGCTTCAAATTCACCAATTATTGAAACCCACTTTCCGAGTTCTGTCGCGTAATTTTCTTTCCATTTTAAAAGCGATTTTAAAACATGCACATTAAACAAAAATGTCCCATTAAATACAATTGCCGTGACAAAATTATTAATACTGTCCATTCTTGAGAACAACTCCGACAACTCTTTTACATGTGTACTGGCTGTTGCATTTCTAAATACAAGCTGTTGTTGCAGATCAATTAATTTTTTGGATTGAAAAGTCTCCGTTTCGATCTTAATCAGTAATAAACTATACTGTTTGATAATTTTATCAACGTTATCAGCCTTTGCAATTTCAGATTGAATTCTTTTAAAACATTGTCCTAAAACTATGGTGTTTGCAATAAAAATATACGTCAGATAACTCAGCAATATCATTTTCGAAGTAATGATATAGGCGATTAAAAAACCAAAAAACAAGGTTGGCAGTATTATAGAAAGTGCTATAATAACTTTAGGCAGCTTGTTTATTTTAGAAGAACTCCAATGCATTATAGAATCATAAGCATTTTTAGAATCCGCACTTATTGTCGCTAAAGCCAGGAAGTCTTGCCTCCAATCCAGCTTGGATTTTAATTCGTTTATTGCTTCCTGATTCTCTAAAATGGTTGTATTGGGAAGTACTTCCAATAACTGATTCGCAAGCGTTTTTTTTCCAACAAAAGTGGCTGTTCTGTTTAAACTTTGGAACAAAGAATGTTCTCCAAAGATATCCAGATCGTATGCATAAGGGTGGTGAAAGTCATTAAATTCAATTCCGTTTTCAAAAGGCAATTTTTCTCTTTTCAAAAAGGCAATTTCGTTTTCGTTAATCTTCAGAATCGCGGTTGCAAGCTGCTTTTCGAAAGATAACTTTGAGTGGATTCTCATCAAAAAAATAAAACCAACAAAAGACAGAAAAGCAAAAGCAACGTAGCTAATCTCGTTTGTCTTGATATAATAAAACAATAAAAATAGACAAAGAAAAACGCTTAAAAGACGTGAAATACTAATGCTGTTGTATCTTTTATTGATTTTTTTTAAAAGTTCCGTATACTGAACGACTTTATTTTGATATGAATTCATTTTGCTTATTTGATGGAACACAAATATAGGTTTTCCATAACAAAATAAACGTTCTGAATTTATAGTAATTTAATCTTCGTGCATAACCAAAACGGGCACAGGCACTTGTTTGGATAATTTTTTAGTGAAACTGGAGTCAAAAAGACTTTCAAAAAAAGAACGTTTGTGTGTGATCATAGAAAGAATGTCCACTTCTTTGTAAAGCACAAAATCAAGAATTGTCTCTTTTACTTCATCACTTGGCAAAACTAAAAACTCTACATTTTCATTTGCAAACTCTTTCTCCCATTCTTTAACTGTTGCTTCAGGGACGTCTGAACTTGAAGTTCTCACGTATAAACTTTTGACTTTAGCATCCGTTTTTTTCGCGATTTCGAGTACTTTTTTTAACTCTTTTTTGTCTTTTTCACGATAACGGGTTGTAAAGCCGATTACTTTAATTTTTTTGAACTTAGCATCAACCGGCACACATAAAACCGGCACTTCCACTCCTGAAATTACAGAACTCGTATTGGAACCAAGGAAAAATTTCGTCCAGTCGGAAGCTCCTGATGTTCCCATAATTACAAAATCAACTTTATCTTCTTCGACGGCATTTTTGAGGTTATACAGTAAGTCACCATCCATTAAACGGTGTTTTATTACGATGTTCCCTAATTTTCGTTCTTCAGCTATAGCTCTTAGCTTTGGAATTTCATTTTTAAACATTTCAAATTTGGCTAATTCTACCGAACTATAAATTGCGGCATAATTTTCCGGAAAAAATTGACTGTCGTAAACCGGAATCTCAAAGGTATGCAACAAAATAAGCTCGGCATTTACAATCTTAGCAAACTCTAAGGCATGAACAAAAGCATTTGTTGCAGCCTCAGAAAAATCTGTGGGAAATAATATCTTTTTCATTTTGTTTGAGATTTAGAAGTTGTTTTCTCAAATTTAATCATTCTAAAAAGAAATTAACCTGACAATTATCAGTAATTTAACATTCTACAAAAACAAATAAATAACCTGTTGGCTACAAATAATTTTAACACCTCAAAGCGTAAACAATAAAAGTAAGCAGTAAATACACACTAGACAACGAACTCCGGGTTCGTGATTTTTGAGGCTTTTTTTATACCTTTGCAGCATGATAAATCAAGATTCTATAGTTGCATTGGCTACTCCTTCAGGAGCCGGAGCAATTGCCATAATTCGAATTTCAGGTTCCGATGCTATAACGATCGGTGACAGCGTCTTTAAATCCATCAAAAACAAGGATTTAACCAAACAAAAAACTCATACCTTACATTTAGGTCATATCGTCGACGGGTCGAAAACGCTTGACGAAGTTTTGGTTTCTGTTTTTAAAGGACCGAACTCGTATACCGGTGAAAACACTATAGAAATCTCCTGTCACGGGTCTACTTATATTCAGCAGCAAATTATTCAATTATTGTTAAGAAAAGGCTGCAGAATGGCCGATGCGGGTGAATTTACCCTTAGAGCCTTCTTAAACGGAAAACTGGATTTATCACAAGCAGAAGCTGTTGCCGATTTGATTTCATCCGATAATGAAGCTTCACACCAAATTGCCATGCAACAAATGCGTGGTGGTTTTAGCAATGAAATAGCCAAATTGCGCGAAGAGCTTTTAAACTTCGCCTCCCTAATTGAATTGGAATTGGATTTTGCAGAAGAAGATGTTGAATTTGCAGACAGAAGTCAGTTTCATGAATTATTGAACCGAATTGAGTTTGTTTTAAAACGTTTAATTGATTCATTCGCCGTTGGAAATGTCATCAAAAATGGAATTCCGGTAGCCATCGTTGGAGAACCCAACGTTGGGAAATCGACTTTACTAAATGCCTTATTAAACGAAGAACGCGCCATTGTTTCTGACATTGCCGGAACTACACGTGATACCATCGAAGACGAATTGGTAATTGGCGGAATCGGATTTAGATTCATAGACACAGCAGGAATCCGCGAGACAAAAGATGTTGTGGAAAGCATCGGAATCAAAAAAACCTTTGAAAAAATTGAGCAGGCACAGGTTGTGATTTATTTGTTTGATGGTTTAAAGTTTCAGGTTTCAAGTTCGGAGTTTGTTTCGGAAATTGAGCAAATCAAGAATAAATATCCTTTAAAACCATTGCTGATTGTCGTTAATAAAAAAGATATTTTATCTGCTGATGAAGTTTCAAACATCACTGATAAACTCGAAAACTTAAATGCCAAACTTTTACTAATCTCCGCAAAAGAAAAAATTGGTGTGGATGATTTAAAGGATGAATTGCTTTCTTTTGTAAATACCGGAGCCCTTAGAAACAACGAAACAATCGTTACCAATACAAGACATTACGATTCCTTACTAAAAGCATTAGATGAAATACAAAAAGTAAAATTTGGTCTCGAAACGAATCTTTCGAGCGATCTTATGGCGCTTGATATCCGAGAAGCTTTGTACCAATTTGGGCTTATTACGGGTCAGGTTTCTAATGATGAATTGTTGGGGAATATTTTTGCTAATTTTTGTATCGGGAAATAGGTTTCACAAAACATCACAAAATAAAACAAAGAATCCCAGTTAAAATACTATAAAACGGTATTTTAACTGGGATTCTTCTTTCTGTTTATATAATTTTATTTGCAGATAGTTTGTTCCTTTTTGTACCATTATTGTACCACGAAAATATTTGGTTCTGTCGCATCTCTCATGTGAATCCGAAAGAAATCAGGAACCCCAAAATTATGCAGCCAATCTAAAGAATGATTTGAACATACTTGTTCCTGGGTTAAGCATCTGATTTTTTCTCAGCATGTGTACAACTTCAATTCCTGCCAGGGTTCTTTTGGCAGATTCAAAACTTTTGAAACCCAAACTATTTTGTATTCTCCACTTAATAAAGCGATGTCCTTGTTCAACAATATTGTTGAGATATTTGGATTGACGAATCTTTATATTCGAAAATGATCGTTTGTTATAAACCCCTATTGCGCTGGTGTTAGAGCCACTTTTGTCTATATTTATTATCGTTGGCCTGCAGTTACTTTTTATCGCTTTTATTAAAAATGACTGCGCATTCATTCTCTGTCTCCTTCTGGTCAAAAGAAAATCTACGGTATTACCCCATTTATCAACAGCTCGATATAAGTAACACCGGACACCTTTTACTTTTATATACGTTTCATCCATTCGCCAGCTGACGCCTACACTCTTCTTTCTCTTCTTGAGTTCCGAGTCAATCAGAGGTGAAAATTTAAACACCCAGCGCTGAATTGTAGCGTGATCAACTGCTATTCCTCGCATTTTCATTATTTCCTCAACATCCCGGTAACTCAATGTAAATCGTAATTTGAAATAAACAGCCTGCAAAATAATAGCTTTGGGATAACAATGACCTTTGGTATTCATTTAATGTATTTTTAAGGTCTAAATATAATAGTTATCTAACAGATGCGACAGAACCGATTCTTTCGATAAGTAGTCTCGACAAGTCTTCTTGTTTCCAATAAGAAAGCAAGATTTCATTTGAATAGTCATTTGTTTTTACCCGCCCAGTCGGGCCAATAGTAGAAACAATTATTCGATCATTCTTAGTAAAAAAAACCGACTTGACTGATCCTTTATGTGCTATCCGGCTTACTTCTTTATTTGTTTTTAAGTCCCAGACACTTACTAAAGCATTTTGCTGGGCAACAGCAATATTTCTATTATCTGAACTAAATGAAATAGCATGGACAGGGGAGCTGATTGTGAATTGGTTCATTTTTTTATGTTTTTTTAGATCCCAAATCTCTATGAAATAATCTGTATCTTTTGCGCCCTCACCTACGATTATCATCTTTGTTTCTCCATAAGAAAGTACCGCGCACATATCACCTTTTGCGTTAAAATAACATTCATCGAGACTTCCTTTAGATGTTATAGAGTCTCTTTTGGAAAAGCTAGGCACGTTTAAAAGATATAATTTATTTGACATTGTTTTACTTACAATGAATGGTGATGGAACATTCAATTTAAAATTAAGTGTGGATATGGTTTTGTTAATTGAGAATAGCTTAGGCTTTTTAGGGTTTTCAACATTCCAGCATCTCAGAATGCCACCGGTAGTTTCTGTCAATAGTAATTTTCCATCAAAGGAAAAAAGGAGGGTATTTATATTGGCAAATTTTAGTCTGTTATCGTTATAAATATAACCATGTGAAATTTTTGATAATAATTCTTTCTTTTCAGTATCCCAAATCCAAATCATATCCCAAGCAGCTGTAACCAAAATTTTCCCATTATTTGCAATCGCAATGGGACCTAATATACCTGATCCTGAGCCTCCCCAATCTCTACTTTGTTCTTCATCAATAGTTTTGAATGTGACCTTCCTTTTTATTGTCTTAGGTTTTAGTTTTCCGCCTAATAAAGAGTCTGAATTGTTTAAGTAAATAATTGGAACTTCTTCATTATAAGATGTTTTATTAGGCAAAACTGGACTTTCTCCGATTAACTCAGTAATGTCAAAATTTAAATCAATACTTAATAAATTACCATTCTGATCAAACAAATATTTGTCGTGATAACTTCTATATAGATTTATGTTAAAACTATAATTGAAATCAGACCTATTTTTTAAAATTACATTTTCAGAGGTACTTGCAATCATATTTAATTTTAAATCATAAACAGGAGTTCTCCATAATTGATATTTATGTTGAATCCTATAAATTTCTTTTCCCGTTTTAGAGTCCCAACATCTAACACTGCCATCATCTGAAGAGGAGATTATAATATTATTGTCTATTTGAAGTGATGTTACTTCCTCTCGATGTTTAAAAATATAGAATGGGTCAGAAACTGATACATTCCAGATTACTATGTTTGCATTGTCATCTGCGGTTGCTAAATAATTTCCATCTGGACTTGCACAAATAGAGTTTATATTTGATTTCATAGGGACTACACCAAATTCCTCCCCAGAGGATGAATCAAACAATCTAACATTGTCACCGTAACTTGCAGAGGCAAAATATTGACCTTCTTTTAAAAAAGCTATACCAGTAGGGTTCTCAAATAAATTATGTCTAGAAATTTCCTGCCCAGTTTCACTATTCCACACCCTAGTCGTGCCGTCCTTACTTTGAGATAAAATTCTTTTCCCATTTTTGCTAAAATGAATTTCAGTTGCACTTTTGTAATGGGCAAATTGAATCGTTACTTGCTTTGAACTAACATTGAAAACTTCAATTATTCCATTATCATGTGCAACAGCAATATAGTTACCAGTACAATCAAATTCGATATCCATTACTTTACCTTTACCTTGAAATGTAAAAAAAGGTCTAGATTCCTTTAATTTGTAAAGTACCACATCCCCATCTTCATATCCGACAGCACATAATAATGGATCGATTGGTGAGAATTCGGCATCTACAATCCACGAATCATGATGAAATTTATATTTTTCAATTCCTGTGTAAACATCATATATTCTTAATGTATTATTATTATCGTCACCTTGAAAATATTGTTGATATTTTTTAAACTTTTCCTCAGGTATTAGACTTTTATTTATGTATAATCCATCTTTTTTTCTTATAATTGAATCTTCGATTGATTTTATAAGGCCATCCTTTAAAAGTGCCTTTCTAAAAGCTAATTTGTTATCAAAGGCGTTAGAAACGCAAGCAACGTAATTGCTATTTGAATTAAATGTTGAATGATTGCTGGCATCAATAATTACTGGTCTTTTATTTGTTTTCCATTCCCAAAGCCACACGTCCCTATCGCTTGCATAACCTAAAAAACGATTATTATTACTAAATTTTAAGTCATTTGCCAAATGATCAAATTTATCATTAATAGAAAAGGTCTTTATAATTTTACCTGTTTTAACATTAAATATTTTAATATAGCCTCTTGAACTAGCAGCCAAAAAACAATTATCATTACTAAATACAATCTTTTCAACACCATTTAGTGAGTTAGGATAAGAAAATGTTGAAACGGGAGATAACATTTTACTTAAAATGTATCTTGCGGCCTGATTTGTCTCCAAACTATTGTATTGATTTATTCCATCAAGAGCAAACTGAGCTGCAGTTAAAAACTGCAATGGTTGATCTGCAAGAACTCTAGATTGAGCAGCTTTTTGCTGAGCATAAGCAATACTCGCTTGTTTCTTAGATTGTTGCCAATAAATAAGGCTTATTATTGAAAGTATTGAAATTCCTATAACAGTGCACCCTAAAACAATATTTCGAATTTTTTTTTGACGAATCGCCCAGCTCCTTTCCTTTTGACTTTTTATCACAAGTTCTATTTCCCTATCATTCCACTTTCGCATTCCTTTTGATCCTTTTTCAACAGTTTCAAGATCTCTGGTATTAAGAACCGTTATGTCTTGGTCATTGATTAAATATGTTTCTTGGTTTTTTAATATTCGGGTAGCTTTTTGACCATCTTTTACTGAGCTTTCAAACATTGCGCGGATTATTGGTCCTAAAGTATCATGGGCTAAACTAATATATTGTCCAGAATCTTTGTCCTCTGAAAGCAAGTAGCAATCTTTACATTTTTGGATAATTTTTTTTATAAAACTTCCGTTATCATATCTGTCCAATATTGATTCAAGTTCATGTGATGCTGAAGTTCCTAAAGGAGTAGTATGAAAATAAAGAATGTCAAGCAAAAGACCTGATTCTACAATATCACTATTCCATTCTGATATCTCAATAATCTGTTCATTTATAAAATCTCCAAGTGCGAGACCATTATCTTTTAGATTATAATATGTTTTTTTCGAAAAGAATCTACTGTTATTTTCAAGTGTACTTTTCTCCCATAATTTTGTGAGTAATATTTGAAGTATTGGGGCAACAGGAGAGTCAATATCTTTACTTAAATCGTCGGCAATTTGTTCATCTAAATCCTTCTCTAGGGTAATGCAATACTGATTTCTAGTTGTAGCTGACAAATTACTTCCATTTATAATCTCCACTAAATTATCTCTTTTTAAAGGGTGGAGAAAATATGCAGAAAAAGGTATGTTAATTTTAGTACTTTCAGACTCTATCTCAGCATGATATTCTTTTCGATAGCCTAAGATAATTTTTACATTATTTAAATCTTTTGAATATATTATTTTTGATAGTAGAGAAAAGAAATCTTTTAGCTCTGAATTGTATTCTTTAATGGGCTTTGTAAAGACTTCTTCAAGTTGATCAATAATAATTACTATTCCTTTTTTAGTTGATTCTGCGAGTGCATTAAGACTGAGAATAAAATCAAGTAAGTTATCTGAATGAATATCCAGAGATTTTAGCAATGTCTTTATTAAACCAATATCAGGTGCCCTCCTTGTATAGAACACATTAGAAACAGCTTTTAATCTGGGAATAAGCCCGGCATCAAGAAGCGAAGATTTACCAACGCCAGTTTGTCCGTATAATAAAATTACTGGATTTACATTTTCATCCATAACCTTAGTAAAGAGATCTTTGATTTCTTTACCTCTTCCCCAGAAAATAAGAGATTCCTTTTCAGTGTAAGGTTGTAATGAAATATATGGAGCATTCGGAAGTAAATAATTTAAAGGTTTTGGCAATCCAAAATAAGGGTTGTTTATTTCATCTGATAATTTCCAATTATACGAATCCTCGTTTGTATAATAGAGATCCCATAAAATTTCTAACTCTTTCTTGGGTTTTCGTGGATCAGATAAGGCTTGAGAAATTTTAATATTATCTGTTGAAGAGCTCAAGATCGCAAGTTTAGCTTGTTTAAAAGAGTTATTTATTGATAGTCCTTCTGCAAGACCATTATAGAATCTTGATGCAAACTCTTTTGCTACATCATCAGGTATTTTTTGAGATGTTGCAATAACTGCAGGAATACCAAGTTTTAGTAAGTCTTGTGCTTGTTGAAATGTTGAGCACCCATTTAAGAAAACAAGTCTTAAGCTTGGAATTTCAAGCAAAAACCTATTAAATGAATGACCTTCAATTTTAGAATTATTTAATATTAACTCAAAATCTCCTGCATGACCACCAAAATGAAAAATTGAAATGCGATTTGCAAGGCGTGAATCTTGAAAAACATTTATTAGAGTTGAAATGTTTAAGTTAAATCTTTCTATGAACTCACATAATCCCTCTTTTTCGGCTTTTTCCAAAGAGCTTCTGATTGATAAATGTTCATCAGCTAGTCTATCTAAATCATTTCTTGGATTGGCAAAAGCAAGAAAAACACAAGGAAGTATAGAGGATTCAGTAGGCATTTTAATGAATGTCAAGTTTAAGATTTTCCTTAATTTCTTCCGGTTGATTTTGTAGTATTTTTTTTTCTCTAGACTTATCTCTAACAATTAAAGTCATTGCTAATGCTGCATTATCATTTTCTTTTTCCTTTACAGCTTTACCTAGTGAATCGAGATCACCATTTATATCTGTAAAACTTTGAACCCAAGTTAAAAGAGGTTTGTCTTTAACATTCCCTAAATATTTTCCAACGATAGATGCTAAGTTAAATAATGAATCTGCAACTTGACCAAATGGCGTAGAACCTGATAATATAACTTTGAGACCAGAAACCAAATTTGAATAGTCTTTATCTTCTTTAACTTTAGCAAGAATCCCCCCCACTTCTCTTAAGTTTTCCTTACTTTTTACAACAGAAACAAATGCATGAATTTGTCCTGGATTTATTTTCGAATTATCCGTTTGTTTCCAATAAAAAATTGTTCGGTCAACGGGTAATTCTTCCATATCATCAACCTTGTGAAATCCTTTTAAATCAAAATTTTGAATTGGATTATCAAGATCACTAATTACAATTATTAAAAGATACATTTGGGCAAGACCTGGAAATGGAAAGATCTTAGCAGTTCCATTGTCCTTTATTAGCACTCTCGAAAGTCTTAATTCTATACCAGATAATTCATCAGATTTTGGGATATCAGCAGATCTGTCTTTATTTCTTTTTGCGCTAAGTGAAAATTTGTCTACAAAAAAATTTTCTTGGTTAAATTTTATGCTCATGATAATTGTTTTAAAATTGCTAATTATATTTAAAGTCCAAATAGATGCGCTGAAAATATTTAGTAGAGATGGGAAATGTGAATTTATGACAGATTTTTATTTTTACTACTTGAAATAATGGGGTCGACAAAATTGTATAAGTAATTGAATTACAATAAATAATAATTTTGTTGTTTTTTTGTTATATTAACAAATATCATTACTAGTACAAATATATAAAATTTAAAAATTTAAAAATAAGGTAGTTATACTCGTTTTTAATTCAAGAATTAGCTATAATAGTAAAATGAAGGTTCTGTCGCATCTACCATATAAAAACAGAAAGAAATTGCAGAGCTAAAAATTATGCTGCCAATTTACAAAATGATTTGAACATACTTGTTTCTGGGTTAAGCATCTGATTCTTTCTCAACATATGTATAACTTCAATTCCACCTAAGGTTCTTTTGGCAGATTCAAAACTTTTGAAACCCAAACTATTTTGTATTCTCCACTTAATAAAGCGATGATCTTGTTCAACTATATTGTTGAGATATTTACATTGCCGAATCTTGATATTCGAAAAAGAGCGTTTATTGTAAACTCTTATAGCACTAGTGTTCGAGCCGCTTTTCTCTATATTTATTACCATTGGTCTGCAGTTATTATTTATTTCCCTAGTTAGAAATCACTGGGCACTCATTCTTTGCCTTCTTTTATTAAGAAGAAAATCTACTGTGTTATCCAATTTATCGACTGCCCTATATAAATAGCACCAAATACCTCTAATTTTTATATAAGTTTCGTTCATTCTCCAGCTAGCTCCCTTTACTTTTTTATATTTTAATCTTCTTTATAAAGCCGCATTCATACAATAACCTTAAGTAATTTATTTTATTGGAATAAATCAATTTTATTCACAACAAAAAAACATCCATTCACGACAGAAAAACCTTCACTAATGACATCTTTTTCATTTTTTTTATTTTCAATCATTAATTTCATTTCGGAAAATAAAATCTAGAGCTAGAAAGCATTTTCGAGATTATCCCAAAGAAAATACGAATACCATAGAAATCAAATTTTTTATTTTTTAACATAAAATTTATATAAAATGGGACAGTACAAAAGTCGTCAGGAATTTTTAAAAAACAATCCGAGATCAATTGCATTCGCCGCATTGGTTAAAGCAACAAAAATGCAAGACACGATTACCAATCAAGCGATTAAACTTAGTCCAAATCAACTAGAAGGAAAGGAGGTTATAATCATCGGGTCTGGTGTTGGCGGACTTACCACCGCGTATGAACTACTCGCTCAAGAATCAGGTGCAAAAGTAACCATTCTGGAAGCATCTCATAAAACGGGAGGACGCTGCATGAGCTTACGCACAGGGGATACACTCATCGAAGATGCAAACAGTGATTTGTTCGATTCGAAACCAGGAGAACCGCAAGTTGTTCGATTTAAGCGCCCGGTGGGAGACTCAGAACCTTACCTTAATGCAGGCCCTGGTCGTATTCCAAGCAGTCACAAACGACTCCTTTCTTACTTAAAACGTTTTTCGGTAGACGTTGAAATATATGTGATGAACTCTGAATCTAATTTGGTTCAAAAGAACGAAAGTTTTGGAGGTAAACCTATGGTTTACCGTCGTTTGGATCATAATACAAGAGGTTGGTTGGCGCACATGGTATACAAAAATGCGGAAGAATTACTTCGTAATTCAAAAGTAGGAATTAGTGAAAGTAATCTTAAAACACGCGTTGAAGAATTACAAAGTTTGATGATCAGTTTCGGAGAGCTTGATGTAGATGGAACCTATAGCGCAACGGCTGGATCACCTGGCTTCGAGGATGGAAAAACACGCGCTGGATATGAAGTTTTACCTGGTGTTGCGGCTGGAATTGTAGCCGATGTTTTGAGTTTTGATAAATTGCTCGAATCAAAATTTTGGGAAGGCACAAAATTCTATCAACCTACAGATTTTCTTTGGCAACCTACTTTATTTCAACCCGTTGGAGGAATGGATCAGGTGCAACACGCTTTTGCTCAACAAGTGGCAGCTTTGGGAGGAAATATTCTTTTGAATAGTCCTGTAAAAAAAATAAAATGGGACTCAACTAAAGAAAAGTACATCATTTCGGTTGGACAAGTTGGAACAGAAGAACCGATCTATTACGAAGCTGATTATTGTGTTTGCAACCTTGCGATGCCTTTTTTGAAAAACATTCTAGATTCTGATCTCCTAAAATCGGGACTTGAACCTGAATTTAAAGATGCATTAGAAGCCGTTTTTGTGGCACAATTTGAACCAACACAAGCTCCAGGTTATAAACCGCGAAAAGACGGATACGTTCCGCGTTTTTTAGCCTGTACCTCCAAAGTGGGCTGGCAAGCAAATCGATATTTATGGCAAGGAAGCCCAATAAATCTCAAGACAATGGGAGTTGAAAAATCTGAAGTAGGAGTTGTACCTATTTTTGGAGGAATCTCTTGGACAGACAATGAAATTCAACAAATTTGGTATCCATCTACGGCATATCAAGACGAAAAAGGCGTGCTCACAGGCGCTTATAATTTTGATAAAATAGCACACGATTGGGGAAAATTACCCGTTGATGAGCGACTTACCAAAGCGCGAAATGATGCCAGTAAATTCGGTAAGAAATTTGCCGAAGGCTTGGGAGAAGGCGTTGCTATAGCTTGGCAAAATATGCCAAATATTAAGGGGGGCTGGGCATATTGGCAGTCCGTTGGAGATGCGAACTATTCAACGAAACAATTTAATGCTATTGCACAAGGATCTGGAATTATAGATCCGAAAACAAAAAATGCGAGCAATGCTAACTTTTTTATTGTTGGTGATCAAATTTCCTCTCTTCCTGGTTGGCAAGAAGGCGCTATTGCAGCTGCATTAAATGCAATTTCGAGAATGGCAAAACCAGAGGTTAAAATACAGCCATTGAAAAATTTACCAGACACTCGTTTGATGGTGGAAGGTATCTAAATCAATTATATAGAAATGAATGGAACGACGTGGAAGGTATTCTGCGTCGCTTTTTTTTATACTGCAAATCTTAATTTAAAATATACTGCTTGCAGAATTATGGATTTTGAACAACAATGACCTTTAAGTATACATTTTTTAATGGATTTAAAATTCTAAAGATAAAAGTTATTATCAGATGCGACAGACCCCTTACTCTTTCCATTTCAATAGAATTTAATTACTTTTCTAATTTTACTCATGTCTGTTATTTTGTTTGCCATAATCCGTATATTTTTAACGAATGTATGGTTCTAACAACATGAAAAAATGAATAGTTTTTAATCGTTAATTAACCACAAAACTTGGTGGTCAATTTGCTCCGGAACGGGGCACTTAGAAATAATGAAACAATCGTTACCAATACAAGACATTACGATTCTTTACTAAAAGCATTAGATGAAATACAAAAAGTAAAATTTGGTCTCGAAACGAATCTTTCAAGCGACCTTATGGCACTTGACATTCGCGAAGCTTTGTACCAATTTGGGCTTATTACGGGTCAGGTCTCTAATGATGAATTGTTGGGGAATATTTTTGCTAATTTCTGTATTGGGAAGTAGGTTTCATAAAACAACCCTAACTAAAACGCTACAAGAAAGCATTTTATGTAATATCATCTAGAGAAGCGATCATCTATTTTCTTATTAAAAGTCCACTCCAATATTTTATGTTGATTTTTTCGAGTCCGAAAAGCAATGAAAGATTTTTTCGAAATGAACTGAAAGTAAATATTGTATATCATTAGATAAGAAATTGATTTTCCCGGTGCTTCACCATATGAATGACCAGGCCAAAACAGGGAGTGCTCAGGCAGATAATTTTTCAAGAATTGAACGGAATCATATAAAGATGCCGCACCATCTTCAGAACAAACTCCAACACCTTCAATAAAAACAGTATCTCCAGAAAACACATGATTATCAATTAAGTAACAAACACTGCCTGAAGTATGCCCAGGAGTAAGAATTGGAGTTATTTCGATTGTACCTATTTTAAAGTTTTTCAAGTGAGAAACCAATTGCAATTTAGAATATGTTAATCGAAAAGTAATTGCATCTATATCGGAGCTCCACACAGGAACATTTTTTTCTTTAGAAAATTTTCCTGCCAGATCTACATGATCCAAGTGGCCATGAGTAAGCAATACACCCTTTAATAAAATTCCATTTTCTTCTATATAATTAGTAATCAACTCGTAATCCCAAGCCGGATCAATCAAAACACCTTCGTATTGATTATGGACCAGATAGCATTGATTCTTAAAAACACCATTAGTAACCTCAAAAAGTTGCACATAAATCATCAGGACTGTAAATTTAGATGCGTTAAATGTTTAGCAAAATTAGTTAAATCTATATCGGTACGTTTGGGACAAGTAATGGAGACAATATAAGAGTCCAGAACTATAGAAAATGATTTGTATTGCCTAAAATTCTTAAAACTTGCACTATATAATCCATTTTTGTAATCAAGGGAATCTAATTCCAAATAGTTGAAATCAATCATCATTCCTGTCTTTAAGATTTTAGACAGGCTTTCTTTTACAGTCCAAAGCAATGTATAGGCTGAAGCCTTATCATTCAGATACGAATTTGCTAAAGTTATTTCTTGCTGAGTAAACATATTCATCATAGAATCAACTTTTTCCGGATTAATTTTTTCAATATCCACCCCTATAGGATGAGCTTCCGGGTAAGCTATGGAAATACCAATAGCATCACAGTGCGTAATAGATACCTGAAAACCAGAACAAGACAGTTGCTCTATGACCGGGAATTGAAAAACACCGAAACCTACTTTAAAAGAACTCATAACGGTATTTGTTGGTATAATTTTGCCTAAAGCACTCTTCGCACTAATGCGACCTAACAAATAACTAGATTTTCGTCTATTGAATTTTAGAGCATTTAAATAGGTGATCTCATCCGGATGTAAAACTTCTAAATATCCATTTAAATCGGTTAATTCTTTTTTTACAATGGTATATCCCGCTATATGTTCCGAGTTTTCTCTTACCAATCTTATAATACCTTCATATAACATAGGAAGAGTGATTAGAAATTAAACTTTTTACTTTTTCTAATTGCTTAAGCTCATTTCCAAAAGGGGATAAAATAGGCTGTATGCTGGACTCAGATGTTTTTAGTATGGAATATTTAGTAAAAGTAGCACTAGTACCCGAAGGTCCCAGGTCAATATAGAAACACGGTCCGAGTTGTTCCAAAAAGTCAATTGTTTTACTATGACTGGAATAAGAACTTACCACTTGACTATAATACTCGGCATCAATTTCTTTTAAAAGATCTGATGTCACGCCAGACAAATAATGTGTCTTAGGTCGAACCAAATCAATACCTTGTTGCATATAATACGAAAAATCATGTAAACCTTCCTTAAGGAGAGGAGAATGAAAAGGAACAGTTACCGGAATACGTTTATGTATTATCTCTTCTTCCTTTAAGATTTTTTGATATTGATCCAAATTTGATGTTGTTCCGGAGACCGTATAACTTCCCTTAAAATTATCGATGGCCAGGTACAAATTGTATTGTTCATATATTTTAAATTTATGATGTGTCTCTGCGTTTATAACAGTAAGCATACCTCCTTCCAGATTACTCCTTGTTAAAGATTTGGCCTGTTCCATAGCAGCTTTTATAGCTGTTGATGTAGACCAAATACCACTGGCAACACCAGCGGCAAACTCACCAAGACTTTGGCCGAAAACATAATCCGGAAAAATATTGTAAGACTTCATTACCTCTATCATAGCAATCTCAATTGCCACGATAGCAGGATGGGTGATTAGCAGCTCATCAAAATCTGAGTCATCTTTACCATAAAGCTCATGCACAAGAGATCTATTCAAATACTTCTGAAAAATCAGATCACTTTCCTCCATGCTTGATCTAAAAACAGCATGGTCCATGAATAGGCTTTTTCCCATATTACGATACTGACTACCCTGGCCAGAAAATAAAAAGACAACTTTATACTTTTTCATATCTTGTGTAAGATTACTAATGTTTACCTCTCGAACAAAGCTTTTATATTTTCTTTAACCTGTGGTTGATGAAAAGTTATTTTATGCATTTCTAATTCTTGCTCAAATATATCCTTTAAACTCCTCTTGATTTTTGATGTCATATGTTTTTTTAGCGTCACTAATGAAAGTCTTGGCTTCTCAGCTAATTTCTTTGCTAATGCTATTGCCTCTGTACGAACTTCTTTTTTTGGAACTACGTGTAAAGAGACTCCTCGTTCCTGCAATTCTCCTCCCCTATAACTTTCGGCTGTAAAAAGCATTTCGCTGCCTAAAGAGGAACCAAAACGCAGTGGCACCATGTAAGTTGCTCCCATACCCGGAGTGAATCCGTATTTCATGAAATTTGCAGTATATATATTTTCCTTTCCTAAAATTTGAAAATCTGCATAACATCCGAAAACAAGTCCTCCCCCAATTGCGTGTCCTTGCATGGCAGCAATTACAGGAATCTCACAATCAATTGGTGCTGTAAAAAAATCTAATTCCGTAAATTTCAACTTTCCATCATATATTTGTTGTAACTCATCCGGGGTTCCTCCGCAAGAAAAATAGCTATCGTAACCTATTAGAATTACTACTTTATACGCTTTATTTTGATTTACAATTGCAAAAGCCTGTTTTAATCCTTGCATTAGTTCTTTAGAAAATGTATTTCTTGACACTTTATCTTGCATCGTAATTTGTACAATTTCTTCTGTGATTTCTGTAATGCTTACTACCTCTCCCATGGATATTCTCCTTTCTCAATAAAGTTCTTTATATTCTTCTGTACCGTTTCAGACTCCATTAGTGTCTGTAATTTATTAACTGCTATTGTTTTGGTATCCTCCTTTATAATCCAGAGTTTTGCCGTATAAGATTTAATTTCCTGAATTGTATTTGTTTCTAATCGACTAAGCCTTAGTATATTTTTCCTTAGCAGATTATCAATTTCATCTGTCACTTCATCTACCAGACCTATTTCATAAGCTCGCTCTGCCGATATTCCAAGTGTAATTAATGTGAGCCATTTGGCTTTCTGCGGACCAGTTCTTTGCATCAAAAAAGGCATTACACAAGCGGGTAACAATCCAAATAAGGCTTCAGATAGACCAAAAGTTGCCTGACTATTTGCCAGTACTATATCACTGGCTGCAACTAATCCTATTCCTCCTGCATTTACTTTCCCTTCAACTTTTGTTATTACCACCTTATCAATTTCGCTAATCGCTTTCAAAACATTGTAATATTGATCCGGTTCTTGATTCATTAAAGCTTCCTTCTGCTGATTTGCTACCGCTTCAAAATCCATTCCGGTACAGAATTGATTTTCATTACCGGATAATACTATGATTTTTACTTTTGTGTTTTGTTTAACCTCTTTCAAAACCTCCAAAAGTTCATTTGCCATCAAGGCATTAATACTATTATGCTGTTCGGGTCTATTGAGCTGAATATGGAGAACCTCTCGTTGTTGCCTTACCAGAATGGTGCTGTATTTATTATTGACCTCTATCATACCCATTCGTAAATTCTGTGATAATTTTTAATTTCTGAAAAGATCAGTTTCTTTTTTCCTTTTACTTTACTGAAGGGTTCCGGATATAATGTGGTATCTATTTTGTAATCTCTGGTTCCGAATTTGATTTGTGAGTTAACAGCAAAAGTACTTTCGTATTCTTCCATAGATAATACCACTCGTTCGTCTAAATGTTCTTCTATAGCCAAAGGTGAAATTAACATTTGACTTTGAGGATGTATCACTCCACTAAAAAACTCGGAACAGCATCCTGATCCATATGAAAATATGCCAACTCTTTTTGGGGTTTCAAAATTTCCTTTTTCAATCATGCTTACTAATGCCAAATAAGTTGTTGCTCCCATAATGTTTCCAACTCTCTGACAATATTCTAAAGAAGGAGCTACACGCCCTTGGAAATCTTCTTCGATCTGATCCGGTTTTGCCTTCTTGAATTTTCGCATATTGGTTCGGTGTGCACCTTTTACCATTCCTCCAAATGGTGTATGAAAGACTAAGTATTGAAAACTATCCTGATAATCTGTATCATCAACTCTCTTTTGGTATTCTTTAAAGCTGTTTTCGCAGCAATCCAGATAAGATAATAAAGATAAATCTGAGTCTCCCGCTTCTTTGTCTGCAACGGGTCTGCAAGTATCCATAACCTCATAACCGTAATAACCGCTGGCTCCTTTGTCTATTTCAAATATTTTTGGTTGATCACTAATCAGCATGGCTACAGCCCCGGATCCGGATGAAGGCTCTACAAAAGACATTTCCATGGCTCCTCCTTCTACTGTACTCATCCTCATAATATCTGTAGCGATGACTAAAACTTTTCTACCCACAGCGGTACCCGAAAGGATAAAATTAATAGCCATCTGAAGACCTGCCGTTCCGGAATAACAGGCATTTTTGAGTTCGAACAACCTGCAATTTCGACTCAATTTTAAATAATCATGTATGTACGTACTCATCGACTTTCCAAAATCAATACCTGATTCTGAACAAGTGATCAACATATCTATGCTTTCTATTTCTTCATCTGTCAATGCATCCAATAAGGGTTTTGCTGCATTAACCCCATTAGAGATCGGATCTTCATAGGGCATTGGCACTGTTTTCTCTTTCATTAACAAATTCTCAAATCGCTCGGTGTTTAATTGTCGATGTTTTGCTAATTCAGCAACGTCTATGACTGCTGATCCACAATATATATTTATAGCTTCTATTCCTGCTCTCATATTTTTTTCTGATTCTATTTTGGTTATGCTTCTAGAATAATAGCTGTATTGATACCTCCAAAACCAAAACTATTACTTAATGCGTATTGTATTGAATGGGCCTCTCTATAACTTTGTATCCAGTCCATAGGGTAATCTATCGGTGTTTCTAAATTAAGATTTTCGTGCACAAAATTTCCATTCATTTGTATCAGACTCGCAATAGCTTCAACAGTTCCTGCTGCTGTGATACCATGACCAATTAGTGATTTTGTGCTGTTTATCGGTTTGTTTCTGAGTTCCAGATTAATCAAAGCTTCAATCTCTGTATGATCTCCCAGTTTTGCCCCTGTGCCATGCGCATTAATATAATCAATTTGTTCTGCCAGAATACCTGCTTTTTGCATCGCTTTAGCTATAGCCTTTTGTTCTCCATCTACTGAAGGATTTGGGTTTCTATTGGCATCTAGTGTCACTCCATAGCCAGATATCGTTCCAAACACTTTTGCTTTTCTTTGCTGCGCATGCTGCTTTGATTCTAAAATAATTGCTCCAGCATTTTGTCCGTATACAAATCCTGAATGATTGATATCGAAAGGTTTGTACAGGGGAATTTCCGCTGTCTCTGATGCTACTGGATGCATAGCTCCCAAAGCAGAAAATCCTTGGTATTCATAAACGGATAAATCCATCATAGGAGCAATTACCATAACAACATCATATGCTTGAGTTTCTATAAGTCTGCAAGCTTGAATGATTCCCATGTTTCCACTGGCACTGGCTGCTCCAACTGTAAATCCTTCTCCTGTAATCTCAAATAATTCTGATGCTACACCTATCATATCACTATCCAAAAAATTGAATCCATAGGAAGGTTTCATGAATTGCATTTTATTTTTGTACGTTTCTCTGATATCCTGACAATGCTGCTGTTGTGTATTGCTGCCTGCTACAACTATAGCTATTTTACTTTTATCTATCGTTGACGGAAGCTTGGCTTGATGCCAAGCTTCCAGAGCACAAAATGTTCCATAAGCAGTACTTAATGAAATATCACGTAAACGTTTAACTTTTAGTTTCCAATGCTCCTCAAGCTCACTATCTGATATGTTTTTTTTTAGATCAAAATCTTCTACTTTCCCATATACGTATTTAAAGGTTCTATCTTCTATAACATACTCTTTTATAGCAAAATTCGATTTTCCGTTTTTTAAAGCCTCTGTAAAAGCGGGAATTCCTATTCCTACTGGGGTAACGACTCCCATTCCTGTTACACAAGCTTTATGTATTTGATCTGTACTCATAGCAACACAGGTGTTTTTATTTTTCAGCAATCAATTCTGCTAATTCATTTATGGTTTGTGCTCCTGCTAATTCTATTCTAGGAATTTCTTTCTCTAATTGTTCTAATGTTAATGCGATTAATTCTGCTCTATCGATAGAATTTGCTCCAATATCTGATAGTTTCTCATCATTAGATAGTATTTTTCCTTCCAGTTCTGGAATAATCTCAAGTAAATTTTCTCTGATTTGCTCTATTATTTGATTTTTCATATTCTTGTTTTTTATGTTAATTATAAATTTGTTTTAAATACTTTCCACATAATTTTGGGTCTAAATAGTGTTTTTCCTGATTTAAGATATCCCGCTACTTCTAATATTTCTTTAAATAATTCTGTGTCTTTATTGGCTGCTTTTTGCAAAGCTTTCATGTATCCATTAACCATTTTTAGTCCAACAGGTTTTTCTCCTTCTGTTTCAGGATATTTAAAATCTTCATAAGAGCCCGCAGTCCAAAAATCTTCTATTACGTCATTTACTTTTTTTATATGAGGCTTAAATACTTTATCATTTGCCGGAATAATTGTCAGTACTTCGTCTAAAACTTTGGCCTGGCATATAGAGGATGCCATTCCTTGCGCATACATAGGGTTGAAGTTTGAAACTGCATCTCCTAAAACAACATAAGAGCCCGGGAATTTTTTTAGTTTTTCATAATGTCTTCTTATACTATGTGGGCATTTAAATACTAGAAAATCTGTAAGTCTCTTAGCTTCAGACACAGTATCATATAATCCTGAAATAGGAAGTCCTTTTAAGAATTTTAATAATTCCTCATCATTTTGAGGTGGTTCAACTCCTCTCATTCCTATTAGCGTAAGTACCCATCTATTCTCTTCAATAGGCATAAGTACAGCTCCTAATTTTTCGTTTGGTGCATCCGGAGTGTAGCTAATTACTTCTGCTTTTTTTCCTTGAGGTATTTCTTTACGCTCCAATAATATTGTTACGTACATTATATCAATCTTGATCTTAGTTTCTTCCGGTGTCGCATATCCATGCTGCTCTAACCATTTATAAGCTCTGGTTCCTCTTCCTGATGCGTCTACTACAAAATCGGTATTTATAAGCTGTTTTTCTCCTGCTTTTTCTAATACTAAGGCGTAGACATTTTCATCTTTCATTTTCATTTCTAACGCTTTGGTTTCATCTAGAATCGTAATATTCCCGATGCTCAAAACATGCTTTTTTACATGATATTCCAGAAGTTCCCTTGTCATAGTAAGGGCTGTAATTCCTGTAACTCCTTTTTTCTTATATCCTCCATAAGAATACCAATTATAATCATTACATACATCCAGTTCTAATGCCCCGGCTTCTATTAATTCTTTTTTTAGCGAAGGAAAATACCCCAAGAGTATATTCATTGCCTGGGCTAATACCAAATGAATGTGCCTGGTTTGAGGTTGTCCTTTTCTCGTCTCTGGTTTATCATTTACTTTATCTTTTTCTATAATCGTTACATTTCTAAAATGTTTGCTTAGTACTCTTGCTGTAACTAAACCAGCCATACTCCCTCCGATTACTACTGCATGTTCTCTTTTGGTATTCATACTCTTACTATTTTACTATTTTTACTTCGTAATTATACTTCGGCCAACGTGAATTTATTCTTCATTAGTTTTTCTGCAGCTTCCATAATTTTTATGCCTATTTCATCTACATGTCTATTTTGCCATACTTCTAATGGGGTTCCTTTTACCCATTGATTAAATGCTCCTAAAGCTGCTCCGCTTTGTATTTGAAAATTACCTTGTTCCTCTGTAATTCCATCCAATGCATATTGACTTGCCAGCCTTAGATAATACTTAAATAGGGTAGCCATCTTTTTCTTAGGTCTTTCTTCGATACTCTCTATTTGTGATATTTCAGCTCTTTGTATAAACTCTTGCTTGATCGTTTTCCATACTTCAGGCAAAGTTTTCTTGAAGTATTTAAGCTCTAATTGCTCCCTTACATCATCAGGTATTGCTTCTAAACTATCATATCGTTGGTACAACTCGTAAAGTTTTTTGGCACGTGTTGCGAAGAGAACTCCCTTCTTTAATACCTGAGCTTGTATACCGATCTCAAATAGTTCTTCGTCCGGGATGTAGGCTGTATCTTGTACATCACTATTTTGCAATAACTCTTTGGCTATAGGACTTAAACAAGATTCTACAGTACACTGATTAATTGAACCTGTAAGTACAAAATCGGCTTCCATGACAAAAGCACTAACAGCCGCTTCCGGTGTTCCTATTCCTCCGGAAATTCCCAGATGTATGGGTTCTTTATACTCATATTGCTGTTGTATTTGGTTGCGTAAACTTTTTATAGAAGGAAACAAAACAAATGCAGCGCTTCTATGCGTAACGCCTCCCGGGTCTGCTTCAATACAGATATCACCACTTAAAGGAATTTCTCTTGCCATTTCTGCTTGATCTTGTGTTATCCATTCTTTGTCCAACAACCTTTTAATAAGTCTTTCAGGAACTGGTTTCATAAAACCTTCTGCTACTTCTGGTCGCGATATTTTGGCTATGATTTGGTTTTTACATTTTATACTCTGATCCTTTTTCCTTACTAATCCAACCGTCCTAAAATAGGCCAATGCCAGGGTGATTTGGCTAAATCCTCCTGCTTCAATTATTGTAATCCCATTATCTAACAACTTATTAACTAATTCAATTTCTTTATTGGGTTCAAGAATATTGTGATATAAATTAACTCCAAAAGGTCTTTCTTTTGTTACTTGTTCCTGAAGCTTTTCTATATCATTATTAATTTCTTTTATGGTGCGCCCTTTGGTTCCCAAAAAACCTAACATCTGAGAATTCGCCATTTTTTTTACCATCTCTACAGAAGCTATTCCCATATGGAGACCTCCTGCTACATAAGCATAAGAGGTGTCGTATCTTTTACAAAATGTGCTACTTCCTAATGTATTTATTCTATGATTGATGGTTGTTTCTGTTGTTTCTTTCTCTACTTGCTTTTCGCTATTAAAGATTCCCCTTCCTATCTTTATTTCTTCATAGATGGGCGTACAATTGTTCTGAATTTGCTCAACCATTTTGGTTAATCTATCTCCTCCTACTTCTTCGAATTCTTTAACATTCTTCCCCATCAGATAACGGATAGAATCTACCCATTGCACCGAACTTGCTATTTGCTTACTCAGTAAATCTTTAATTTGATGCTGGTTATAACTTCTAGCCGTAACATTAGAAACTACCGGAACTTTGAGCTTATTGAATTCTAGCTTATGAATAAAATTATTAAACTCTTCTACTGCGCTTTGCATATATCTGGAGTGAAATGGTGCTGTAACCAGCAATTGAATAATTTTTATATTTTGCTGATCAAAATCTTTTACCAACTGATTGATTGCAGCTTCAGGACCAGATACTACTACTTGTGCTGGCGTATTGAAATTAGCAATATCTATAGCATGATGTCCTCCTTCTTCCAGTTTTTCTTTTAAAGCAATTTCATCTAATCCTAAAACAGCTGCCATAGCTCCCCCGGAAGCTTCTCCCATCAAAGCTCCTCTCTTTTGTACAATTCGTACTCCTGTTTCAAAATCAAATGCTCCTGCTGCCAATAAAGCATTATATTCGCCTAAACTATGACCGATAAAATAATTTGCTTGGGTTGAAGCAAATTGTTCCTCGTACTTTAATGCGTTAACAACAAACAAAGCAGGTTGGGTAAATTCTGTTTTGTTAAGTTCTTTTTTTGGATCTTTGAGACATAATTCTTCTAGGTCATATCCGAGGATATTTGAGGCTATTTCCATTTTGTCTTTATACTTCTCAAAAAGGTCCTTCCCCATTCCTTTGTATTGGGCTCCTTGTCCTGGAAACATTATTGCTTTCATTGGTTCTTCCTTGGTTTTAATTAATAAAAAAACTATTTACGCATATTAGCCGCGAATACTTTCCACATAAAAGGAGGAGAAAATAAATTCATTGCAGGTTTTATCATAACAGAAACCTTTACCAGCTCAGCATATACTGATGCATCCTTATTGGCTGCTTTATGAATTGCTACCATATATTTATTAACAAGGTTTAGTGCTTTAGGTTTTATACCTATAGTTTCCTCGTATCTGAAATTTTCATAGGCTGAGGCACTCCAACACTCATCTAAAACCTTAACTATTTTTTTAAAATAGATTGCAGACATATTTGCCGGATCATGTTTCTGTATTAGCTTCTCTAAAATTTCTACTTGCAAACAAGCTGAGGTTATACCTTGTCCGTGTGCCGGATTCAAATTACAAAACACATCACCTATCGGAAGGAATCCTCTAGGGAAATCAGCTAATTTTTCAAAATATCTCCTTAAACAATAAGGAACCTTGTAGGTTACAAAATCGCTCTCTTTATTGCATGCAGATAATACCTTATAAAATCTTTCATCCGGTAATTGTTTAAGGAATTCAAGTAAATCTTCATCAGTCGGAGGATCTTCTTTATGCCAACCCGCTACACAAACCAAGTTTTGATTATTTTCAATAGGTTGTATCACTACTCCTATTTTTTCGGGAGATGTTGGCGAGTACATCAGCATCTTTCCGTCCTGAAGTCCTCCTTTTGGGCTGTTGTATATAGCTGTTTTGTAGGTAATATTAACGACGGTTCTCTCCTCTTCTACTTTTGAGAAATTGTTATTCTCTAACCACTTAGGCGTTAAGGAACCTCTTCCGGTTGCATCAATAACCAAATCTGATTTTATTTCATATTCTTCAGTATCTATCCCTTTAACTTTTACGCCTTTAATTGTTCCGTTTTCTTCAATAAGATCAATATATTTGGTTTTATCTACTATTTGAACATTAGGTATTTTCTCTACCCTTTTTCGAAGTGTATAGTCAATTATTTTTCTGCTCGATAATAAGGTGTTTATACCTGTAATCTTGTTTTGTTTTACTCCTCCATAAGAATACCAGTAAGCACCATTTCCCAGATCTAACTCTACCGCGCCACTATCTTTTAGCTCTCCTGTAATCCCCTTAAAATAGTGTTCTAAGGTATTTAAGCCTCTAAGCAGTAACACATGAAACTGTCCTGCATGAGATTGTCCTTGTCGTACTTCTGGTTTATCTTCCAGTTTGTCTTTTTCGATGATGATTACTTTTTCATACTTTTTGCTGAGTACTTTTGAAACCAATAATCCAGAAATACCTCCTCCTAATATAATTGCCGTTTTATTATCCATTTTATAGTTTTTAAAAAATCTAAGGCTTTAGTTTATAATTCAAATGATTCGCTTTTATACCACCGCAACCGGCGCATTTATACGCCCTATTTTTATACTGAATTTACTCGGTCCCAGCGTTGTATTAAAATGGTCTTCTACCTTATTTTCTTTGTCTGATTTACTTATTTCATAATTTTTTAAAATCATACACAAAATGGTTTTCATTTCTACCATTGCCAATGATTTTCCCGGACATATTCTTTTTCCAAGTCCAAAAGGAATAAGATTACTTTGATTGGTATGAAATGTAATACTCTTACTTTCTACCCAACGCTCCGGGTCAAATGCTTCTCTCTTTAAAAAAGGGCAACTTTCCTGATCTCTGTAGTGCGATAACAGAAATACGTCTGTATCTTTTTGTATTTCATATTCTCCAATAATACAGTCTTCATTTGTAGTTAAGGCTATAACAGGAATTACTGGTTTTAACCTCATCACCTCATAAATAACTGCATTTACATATTCCAACTCATTGGAATCATCCATTACTTGCAAAAACTTCTCATCTCCTAAAACAAGTGATATTTCTTCCCTCATTTTTTTCTGGACTTCCGGATAATCTGTGATGTAATGAAGTACCCATAATATGGTATTAGCAGTAGTATCTTCTCCTGCTACGAGCGTACCAAATATGCTCGGATAAATCTCTTCATCTGTCAGGTATACGCCTTGATCATCTGTTGCTTGTAGTAATGCCTCAATATAGTTTGTTGGGTTTTCTTTTAATTCCGGATTTAATCTGATCCTTTCTTTTGCTTCATTTATATACTTCCAAATACCTTCCTTTATTTCTTTTAGATCATTATCTAACTTATGATCTTTAGGTAGTTTAAAAAATTTCCAATACTGAAAAGGAACCACAATTCGAAATTGAATCATGTTCATCACTCTTTTGTAATTGTTCTGAATCTTGCTTTCTTCATTTCCGACAGTTCCTATTTTCTGTCCAAATGCTAAATAAGATATAATATCAAAGGAGTAATTAAAAATGTCTTTGTGCACATCTATCTCTGAAGTTTTTTCTAATGTTCTCTCCCAGTGATTATAGAGATCTTCAGTAGTTTCTTTTATCGATGGATAAAACGATCGGAGTACTTTATTTGATAATGCCTGGGTTACGTATTTTCTACTTCTTTTCCACTCATCTCCTTCTGTTGAGAAAAGGTTATGAACATCCATCTCTTCTAATACTGGTCTGATATTTTTGAAACGCCTGTATTTATAAGGTCGTTGATTTAGAATTTCCTTGATAAAAGACGCTTCCGAAATTACTACTCCGTCTTCACCATTAACATTAATCTTATAAAAAGACCCATATTGCTTTGCCCATTCTTCGTATTGTAAATGCACTTTTGTCATTTTGGAAAGAAAGCTTAATGAGTTTCCGAAAACAGGTATTGCTTTTGGACCCGGTAAATCTTTTAATGTTTTTATACGAATTTGTCTTTGCGCAGGCGCATTTTCCATCTCCCTTTTATGATCTAAAAGTTCGTTTTTATCAATAAAAATATCCCCATTAACGATTTCATAATAGAACGTTTTTAGGCTGCCTTTTGGATTACATTTATTTTCTCCTGACAGGGAATTAAATTTCCATTGATGTGCTGGACATACAATGTTTAGCTCTTCGTCAATTTCTCCGAAACTTAGAAGTTCTTTTTCGTGTGGACATAGTCCTTGAAATATTTTAATCCCGTCGTGATTATTAACCACTACAAGTTCTACATTTTCTTTATTAACACCAATCATTTTATTATCCTTTAATTCACTAATATTTATTAGTCTAATTGGATAAAATTGTTTTTCAATTTCCATATTCTATAATTTAATAAATCGGTTAATAGTTTACTTTCTTTCCTTTTTCGTTTAACACCTTTATAGCAGATTTCCATGAAGGACTTTTTTCTGTTTCATAAGAAACATAGGCGCCATATACTGCTATTTTACCTATATCTTTCATCACATTTCTATGTTCTCCATTGTTTCTGAATTCTAACATATGTTCATGGTCTCTCCATAATGTCATTGTGTAGACTATCCTGAAAAGCTTTAGACTTCTATATTTTAAACACTTTACTTCTTTCATTTGTTTTTTCAGTCTGTATTCTACAGAGAATAGAGACATTGATTTTAATAGTGATGTGCTTTTAATTTTAGTTATAGATACTAGCATTGTTACGTTTTTTTTTATGTTATTTTATGCTATCTGGTTAAGGATACCTGTTCGTTTTTTTCTTTATAAAATGTTATTTCTTTAACCCATTTAGAACAATGAGGTTCTCGTATTATAGAAAAGTGATCTCCTTCTACCTCAATTACTTCTACCTCTTCAAAATATTGGCTCCACCCTAAATCGTATACTTCATTTGTAATTACTTTATCTTTTACTTTGGCCAGAGTAATAGGAACTTGGTGCTGAATATCCATTTCGTAGCTGCAACTCATAGATACATCAAAAACATCCCATAATTTGTCGAACATGTTTTGATTTACAGTCACACCATTTGTTGTAATGAAGTTGTATAGCAATTCTTTTCTATCAGCATTTTTTTCTTGCAGTATACTGTATACTTTACTTTTTAATGCTTCTATTTCTACTTTATCAAATATTTCAGGGAATAGATTAAGAAACAAAACCGTTTTCTCCATCTCGTTACTCGATAATGTATTAGGAAAACAATCTAACATGAATATTTGTTTCACTTCTATATCTAATAGCTGCAACTGTTTGACCATTTCATAACTAATTAATCCACCAAAACTATGAGTAACAAGATGTATCTCTGAATTTGGCGGGGTTATTTTGGCAATCTCCGCTACATTGTGAGCAGCCATTTTTGCTATACTGTCCAGTGGTTTTTTATTATCGAAAATACCCTGCATTGTGATTCCGTAACAATTCCCGTAGGTAGAGAACTGCTCTGCTACTTCATAATATCCATAGGCAATTCCCGGTACGCCCGGTATGATAAAAATAGAAGTCTTCTCGGGTGCGATCTTATGAAACTGAATTAAATAAGAGGATCCTTCTATAGTACTTTGTAATTTGCTAACATCCAGCTGACTTAAACTATGCTCTTTACTTTTTGCATTAGACAAATTGTTTTTATTAGCCGAATCTTCTTCTAAAAAGTCTTCCTTACTATCTTGATGTTTAGTATGAACCTCTAAATTGTATTCTTCTAATAGATGTTCAGCTAAACTTTCTATGGTCGTATTATTGTAGAATACTGATGGTAATAATGCAATTTCATAATAGGCATTCAACTCCGAATTTAATTCTGTTAATAAAATTGAATCTACTCCATATACCGCTAAGTCTTTGTCTCGATCTATTCTATCTTTATCTAATTTTAACAAATCTGCAATCAATAGGTGCAACTTATCCAGAAGCTCTTCTTTAATATTTTTACTGTTTTGTTCTACTAAATTCTCCACCTTTTTCTTTTCGACCAATCGGTTTGTAATGATGGTACTCATTCTTTTTGAATCTCCATAAGCCACTAATAGGTTTTGTGAAGCTGTAGCTAAAATGGTTTCAAACAGCTCTAATCCTGAATCAGTTGGCATTGGCTTCATTCCCCATTGTGTATCCAAATACCCTATTTGCTCCTCTTGCAATCTCATACCTCCATCTTGCCAGAACCCCCATCCAATACTATACGTTTTACCTTTTCTATTGCCTAGTAATCGTTCTTGTTCCCTGTATAGTGCATAATTATTAAGATAGGCATTGGCCGCAGTATAATCTGACTGCCCAATATTGCCTAGTTCGCTAACAATAGAAGAGAACAACATCACAAAATCTAACGGTTCATTTTTACATACTTCGTCTAAGTTTTTTACCCCTTCCATTTTTGGAGCAAAAACACTTTTTGCTTCTTCCGCTGTTTTTAATGGTATTAAACTATCTCTTGTAATTCCAGCTGTGTGAATGATTCCGTTTATCTGACCATACTCTTTTTTAATTTTAGAAACTGCATTTTGTACTTTTTGCCTGTTTGTTATATCGCAAATCATATAGGTAGCATTAGGTAAACTCTCAACAAAATCTGTTTGACTTTTATTTAGCTTTTTACGTCCTAAAAGAATGACTTTAGCCTTTTTATTGGTGATATATGTTGCAAAAATGCGTCCCAAGCTTCCCATTCCACCAGTAATCACATAAAGTCCATTGCTTTTAATAGCTGTTTTTTCTTTAGAATTTGAAAGTCTGACTAATTCCAGTTGTTTACAGTTTCTGTTTCCTTTAGCGTATTTAACTTCCTGATCAGTTGTTTCCAGTTCATTGCCAATTATTTTATAAAGGGCTTCACTATTTGATGCAGTAAACGCAATAGCTACTCCAATCATTTTTGTCATGATTTTTGAGTTTTCTAATGATACTGTTTTTAATAAAGCACTTAAAAACTCTATTTCTAACTGCTTATTAACCGGGTATACAAGGGTAACTTCGACATTTTCTTTGCTTGCTATTACTTGCTTGATTATTGCTATAGTCTTTTCAAAATAAACTTCGGGAGACGCAGCCTCAATCATTTCTATATCCGCATTCAAAAATTCATTAAAATGTGGTACCATTTCCGGTACTGCTTCGCAGATTATTATTTTACGCTTTACTTCAACATTTCTTTTATTGCTTATCGGGGTTTCTTTCCAAACAGCTTTATAAAGTTGTATTTCTTCAGTAGGTATTGTTTGAGGTGCAGTTTTTCTTTCCGGTAGAAATAATACATTCTGAAATGCAATTAATACTTCTCCATTCTGATTGCAAATATCTACATCATAATTAATGACTTCGTCTGATTTGTTGTTCTTACTTTTTCGTACATAAGACCATATATTCTCTTCCAATGGCTGGTAAATGTCTATTTGCTCTACGCTAAAAGGGAATAGTAAACCTGTTACTTCTTTCTCCAGGTTAATTCCTATACAAGTTTGTAAAGCACTATCCATTATTCCAGGAGTCAAAGCATATCCTTCTCCTTTTGGAAGTTCAATCTTAGCAATTGCTTCCGAAGAACTGAACCACAAGTGTTGTACTCCTCGAAAAGAAGCTCCTAGTTCTAATCCTATTTCTTGGTATTTTTCATAAAAAGTATCTCTGGAAATATTCTTGCTAAGGGATTTTTTAATCTTTTCTATATCGTGTTTTACAGGTGCCGAGGTTTCGGTTGAAGTTAACTCTCCTTGCCCATGAATTTGCTTTTCATGACCTGAAACTCCTGCTGTTGCTATAGTACTATATATAACATACTGAAGGCTATCTCCTTGTTTTATAATTTCTGTTTCAATTTGTATCGCCTTATCTCGATGCCATATAGGTTGAAGCCATAACACATTTTTGAATTGCGTAATGCTTTTTTCTATACACTTTTCTCCAGCTGTTTTGGCTATCTCCAGATAGGCTACTCCCGGCAATATTTTTTCATTCCTAAAAATATGATCTCTGAAAAAATGTTCCTCTCCTAAATAAATACTATTAAATTTTTGATTTCCTTCGGCAACGTTTATTCTTTGGTGTAGCAACGGATGTAGCTTCTGTACTGCAGAATTCGATTCGATTGTTGTATTAGATTTTAACCAATATCTTTCTTTTTCAAAAGCATATGTAGGTAAACTTATTCTTTGTGGCCGCTCTTTATTATTTCTGTATAATTTATTCCAATCGACAGTTACCCCCATTGCCCATAAATTTGCTAAAGACTGGTATTCATTATGTTCTGTTGCATACTTTATATAGGCTTCTCCTGCGCCGTTTGACAAAAAAGTTTTGAATTGCTCTTTTTCTTTTGCAGAAATTGCATTGGAGCTCACTAAGCCTTTATTATTCTTTAACTTACTTACAAAATCTGCTATAGAATCTGCTATAAATACGCTACGAAATTCCATTGGTTGGCGTCCTACTTGCCATGTATAAGCTACATCAGAAATAGAAATCCCCGGTTTTTGTTCCAGGTAATCAATCAGATTTATTATTTGACGTTCTAGCGCTTTCTCGCTTTTTGCAGATATTGGTATAACAAACTCTTTACTGGAACTATTTTTTTGATGTTTGTTTTCATACTCTTCTACAACTAAATGCGCATTTGTTCCGCTAAATCCAAAACTACTTACAGCTGCCCTCCTTGGTGTTCCTGCAGAAGAAGCCCAATCTTGTATCTTATCTGTTATATAAAAAGGGCTATTTTCTAAATTGATTAAACTATTTTTTGCTTCATAATTTAAAGTTGGTGGTATTATTTTTTCCTGTAATGCCAATAGTACTTTTTGTACTCCTGCTACTCCTGCGGCATAAACTGTATGCCCTATATTCGTTTTAACACTTCCTAATCCGCAATAATTTGTATTAGTGGTTTGCTTTTTAAAAGCACGTGTTAATCCTTCAAATTCTATAGGATCGCCTAGAGCAGTTCCTGTGCCATGTGCCTCTACATAAGTGATACTCTCCGGATGAATATCATATTTTTGATATACTTCATTTTCTAACTCTTCCTGAGATTTCATACTTGGTGCCAAAATTCCATTAGTAGTTCCATCCTGATTGGTTTCTACTCCCTTGATTATACCATGAATATAATCACCATCTCTTTTTGCATCTTCTAATCTTTTGAGTACCAAAACGCCAACTCCTTCTCCTGGTACAAATCCGTTGGCACGATGATCAAAAGCATAACATTGACCGTCTTTGCTTAGCATACCTGCCTTGCTTGACAATTTGTAGAATCTAGGTGTTGTATTAATAAATACTCCACCGCTTAGTGCTATATCAACTTCTTTATAATACAGACTTTTACAGGCCATCTCTATTGCTACCAACGATGATGAACATGCTGTATCTATAGCAATTGCAGGTCCTTTAAGATTAAGAAAATAGGATATTCTTGAAGCTAAGATTGCGCTGCTGTTTCCCCAATAAATTGCTGCATTTTCCAGGTTAGTTGTTTGTACATAATCTCCTTGTCCGGCTCCTACATATATTCCGCATTTTGCTCCATTTAGCTTATCTGTTACAATAGCGGCATCTTCAAAAGCTTTCCAGCAATGTTCCAAAAACAACCGTTGTTGCGGATCCATTCCTTCGGCTTCTTTACCTGATATTCTAAAAAACAAGGGATCAAATTTATCTATGTCTCTTAAAAAACTTCCCCATTTACTATAGGTTTTATTCGCTACTTCTTGATCTGCAGAGAAGTGTTCGTCAATATTCCATCGCTCATTTGGCACTTCTTCGATCAGACTTTCTCCTCCTTTTATTTTTTTCCAAAAATCATTTAAATCCTTTGCACTACCATATTGCCCACTCATTCCTACTATGGCAATATCCAATGCTTTGGGGTTTTGACTGGATTGTTTAATTTCTTTAAAACTACCTGATGGAATTTCTGTCTGCGTCGTTCTTGCTGAATTGGCTTTGACAATCACTTTCCCAATATTATCTCTGTCCTCAAGTATTTTATAGGCTTTTTTATAGTCTTCAAAAGGAACTTCTGTACTGATCACTGATTTTAAAATCCCTTTTTCTATATATTGTTTACATTCTGCCCATAAACCTTCAATGTATTCCCGATCTTCGCCTATCAGTTTTCTTAGATCAACGGCTATAAAGGTTTGATTGTTTGAAAATTTACTCAGATCAATATGATTTGCCGATTTTAAAGCCGTCATTGATAACTCAATATATTGCCCTCTTTTTCCTAAACAGTTGATTCCTTTTTGAATATTTTCGCCCGAAAGGGTATTTACAACTACTGTAACTCCTTGCCCATTCGTTATTCTATTTACGGCTTCTTCAAAATCTTGTTCTCGATAATTAATCGCATGCGTTACGCCTATTTCCCTTAAATACTCAATTTTATGAGTACTCCCCGCCGTAGCAATAACCTTTAATTCTAAATGCTTGGCTAATTGTATAGCAATATGCCCAATACCACCAGTGGCGGTTTGAACCAAAATATAATCTCCTTTTTTAACGTGTACTCTCCTAAAAGCTTCAACCATTGTCATTGCTACTGTAGGAATAGCACATGCTTCTTCAAAGGATTGATTTTCCGGTATAGGTAGCAACTGTAATTCATTAGCAACACAATGCGTACCATGCAATCCGTAGCTGCCATCTGTCATTACTATTACTCTATCTCCAATACTGAAATTGGTTACTTTATCTCCTCTTTCTATAATAATTCCCGAAGCCTCAAACCCCGGAGAAAAAGGATATGGAGGCATTGTAGGATATAATCCTTTCACACAAAGTAAATCCCCAAAATTGAGCGAAAAATGAGAAATCTCAACCAAAACCTCCTCTTGTTGTATTGCAGGTAAATCAAAATTCACAATGCTAATATCATCTATTGTGGCAGGTTTTTCCAGCCATAATCGCTGTGCTTGGCCTTTTTCTTTATTGGCAAAAAATGGTGTCTCTTCCTTTTTTACCGTTTCTAATTGTTGGCTTAGAACTTCCTTTTCTGGTTTAATTTCGTTTTCTGATACTGTTGGCTGTATCGTAAAAGCCGAACTATGTTCTTCTGCCAAATATTTAGCGAATTCTTTTATGGTAGGATAATCAAATAAAATCGTAGTTGGAATTGCATTTGTTAATGTCTCATTTATTTCCTTTATTAATTCTAAACCTATAATTGAATCTACTCCATAATCGGACATTGGTGTTATCTCGTCAAACTCCGAAATCTCCATTTTTAGCACTAAGGCTAATTTATTCTTTATAAAATTTGCGATCTCCTTACTGTCTACAGCTTGTGCGATCCCCACCGCTTTTTGAGATACTATTTCTTTCTTATCGGGTTTAGTTTCTTTTAAACTTTGCTCGACTTTAGCATCTTCGGCAGCCAAAATAATTTCTCCATCACTTTGAGATATTATAATTTGCTGAAACAATTCTTCGTCTTCCGGGTAGCTCATTGTATTGACAAATCCTGTATCGGTTAATACTTTTTGCCATCCTTTTGGAGATAGACCGGGACTTCCCCCCAACCTAACTTCTGCATCTTCATACAACCACCAGCCATCGAGTAATCCAAATGTGAGGGTAGCATATATATCGTTTTGTGCTATTTCGTTTAATACCAACACCCCGTTTCTCTTGAGTACTCCTTTGATATTTTGAAGACTCTTTCTAATATTTTTTGTTGCATGTACTACATTTGCCCCAATTACCATATCAAAACTTCCCAAGGCTAGTTCCTGATTTTCCGGTGACCTTTCGATATTAAAAAGTTTCGTTTCTAAATAAGGTGCAATTGCCTTGTAATGCTTCTCTGCATGAAACAGAAAACTTTTAGACAAATCTGTATATACATAGCTTATCTTGTCTTTGTATGCACTTAATACCTGAAACAATAGGTTACTTGTTCCTCCTGTACCTGCTCCAACTTCCAGAATGGTAAACTTTTCTCCTTCTCCTAAGTTTTCGATATTATCTGCTACAATATTTTCTACTACCTGGCACAATATATCATTGAAATAATCTGCTTGTTCATTGCCCTTATAAACTCCAGAAACCAGCTCCATACTTCCATCTGGAAACATTACATCTGTTGCATTTATTTTTCCTTGAAATATAGACTGTAACCCATCTAAACATCCTTGTAATAATTTAGCATGACCTGCCATCTCCGGCATTTCTGCAAAGATATTTTGCAATGTTACTTGTCTGTCAAAATCTTTTAATTCCTCCTGAGCTCTTGTAGTAAGGGCAAATACTGCTTCATTTTCCTGAAGATAATCACAGCTTTTTAAACTACGAATACATTCTTCCAGCAAACGGGTATGTTTGTCAACAATTTTTAATTCTATTTTTAACAGATCTATATCATTAGCTATGCCACTTCTAAACCCCATATTTATCAAAATACTGAGTAATGAGTTATGACATATTCTTTGCATCTCTATGGCATTATTTTTTATGGTAGTCATTTAATTTAAGATTTGTTTTGGAGAAGTTATTTTTATCCTTTTAAGTTCTATTGTCGCCTCTTTTGGAGGTAGAATTTTTCTCTTTTTTAATTGAAAAATGTTCATTCTCTTAATTACAGCATCATTTAAAAATTTCATTACGAAAAGTTGGCCTTTTTTTTGTGCAAAAACTTTTTCTAACGATTGCATTCCCTCCTCTTCAGTAATACTTCCTATTCCCATTTGCTGCATGCGTTGTTCATAGTCTTTAGAAGAAACAATACCTGTATTCCCCCAATATCCCCAATGAATTACATAGGTTGGGATTCCTGATTTTTGCTGTACTTGTTTTGCTAAACTGTCTTTATAAGTACATCCTGCCGAGTAATTAGATTGACCGGCAGCTCTGAAAAAACTTTGAGCTGAAGAATAAAAACAAATAAAGTCCAGTTCTTCCTGACTAAAAGTTTCTATCAAATATTGACTTCCAACTGATTTTGGATAGAATGATTTTGTGAAATCTTCTTCACTCATATTGGCTACTATCTTATCATTAAGTACAATAGCGGAGTGAAAAATTCCATTGATTTCTTCGGATGTAAGTTTGATTTGCGTATAGGCCGATTGCATACTTAACCTATTGTCTGCATCGCATTGAATATAAGTTGGGTATACTCCATATTGCCCTATTTCCTCAATTGCTGCTGTAATAGCAGCATCTTGTTCTCTTCTTCCTAACCAATACACTTTGGCTTGGTACTCTTTTACCAGGTATGAAGTGGTTACTTTTCCTAAACCACCGGCTCCTCCTAAAATCACATATACGCCGCCTTTTCTAAGTTTAGAATATTGTTTTTCTATCTTATCTTCTACTGGTATGAGTATATTTTGATATAAATCGAGATTTCTGATTGCTAAGGATTCTCCCATTTTAGAATGGGGCGTATCCAGAATGCGCTTCATATCATTAGGATGCGAAACATCTACACTTTTAAAACTCCAATTCATTTCTTCCTTTACTAAAGAACCAACTAATCCAAGAATACCGGCACCTTTTTCTGTAACAATATCAGAAAAGGTTACTTTTTGTGTTTGCTTAGTTACAAATACAACCTCTAGCTTTTCAGCACTTCTTTTTTGTAATGCTTTAATATTCTTGAAGACGTTTACTTCTATTTTATCAATCTGCTCAAGTACCTCATTTTTATCATCGGCATCCCATATCCCTTGCAGGAAATAAACAGATGTAATGTCTTGCGGAACATCAGTTGCATTTTTATACCAATTTACACTTCCGCCATTGGTTTGTATTTCTTTTTCTAATGCTGCCGTATATTCGTTTTTGGCTCCTATAAAAGCATTCTTTTTATGCGGAACTATCGCCGATTTTTCAAAAGATATTTCCTCCCATATCGATTCATAATAAATCCCGATAGACTCCTCTTTATTTTCTTGAGTCGTTTTTGTTTCTGGACTTAATGGAATCGATACAAAATCTCTCATTCCGATCAATACATTCCCATCTTGATCCAGTATTTGCATGGAATATTTGTGTACTCTACTTTTTTCTTTATTTTTTTGTACATAACACCAAGAAGCTCTTGATAAATCTTTAGAATAAATATCTACCGCCTGAAGACTGTATGGCAATTGTAAGCCTCCTTGTTTGTTATTAAAATCTACTCCTATGGTTGCTTGTAATGCTGCATCTATAACACCCGGATTTAAGATAACTCCTTCCCATGCCGGTAAATGAATACTAACTAATGATTCATTTTCATTGAAATACATTTTTTTGATCCCTTGAAAACTATCACCATATTCTAAGCCTACCGTTTTAAAAGCTTCATAACATGCTTCGCCTTCTCTCTCGCCTTGCATACGCTCTTTTAAAACCGAAATATCATATCGCGAGCCTTGTTTTAAATCTTCTCTGCCTAATTTTATCTCCGCATGCGTTATACTTTTTCCTTCTTCTTTGCTCGATATTTGAACTAAAATCTCGTTTTTATCTTTTGTTACAAGAGTGGTTACTTCTGTACTTTTATCCTCCACTTTTAACGGCTTCAACCAAGTAATCTCTTTGAGCTGTAATACCTCTTGATGTGTTACTTCTTCTAAAGCTTTTCTGGCCAGTTCTATATAAGCAACTCCCGGAAATAGTTTTTCAGAATTTACTAAATGGTCTTTTAAGAAGGTTTCATTTCCTGAAAAATCACTATGAAATTTAATTCCGTCCAAATCAGATTTGTTTATATGAAGCATCGGATGTAAATCATCTACTCCATTTAATGTTACTCCATTTTCATTTGTTTTATCAGTTTTAGAGAACCAACAATATTTTTTTTCAAAAGGATAGGTAGGCAAACTTACCTTTTGCGGTAATTGCTTTTTATTATAGTAGGCAGACCACTCTATATTTCTTCCCAAAGACCATAATTCTAATACTCTTGCATCTCTATTTTTCCATAAATTTTTGATTTCTGTAGCTGTTATATCTTCCATTGTTGAAGCTTCCGGGTCTGTAATCCTGCAATAATAATCTAATAAAACTCCCTCCAGATAGGCGTTTAACTGAGCTGTAGCTTCCTCTGTAGTTGTAGCATAAAAAGCGAGTCGGTGTGACATTGCTTCTCTTCCTACTTGTAAGGTATATGCCACTTCTTCCGGCAAAAGTTTTTCTTGATTTTTTATAAAATGCAATAGCTTCTCTGCATATTCCCTGAGCTGTTTTTCTGATTTTGCAGATAGGACCCATATGGGTATTGGTTGGTCATAATTTTGTTGCTTCTCTTGCTTATTATATTCTTCAATAATCAAATGAGCATTACTACCACCTGCACCAAAACTACTAATACCTGCTATTCTTGCTTTTCCGTCTGTGTTCCATGGTTCTAATGTTTTTTGTACTCTAAATGGAGTATCATTAAAATTAATATTAGGGTTTTGTTTCTCGGCATGAATAGAGGGCACTAATTGCTGATTCTTCAATTGCAACAGCACTTTTGTTATTCCGGATATTCCCGCTGCAGATTCACAGTGTCCTATATTAGATTTTACAGAACCTATCTTACAGATATACTCTTCCTCTTCTACCTGAAATGCTTTTTTCAGACTCGCAACTTCTATCGGATCTCCCAAACTTGTTCCTGTACCATGTGCTTCGATATAGGAGATTTGATCTGCTTTGAGGTTTGCTTTTTCCATGGCTCTTTTAATTACCGAAGTTTGAGCTTTAGGATTCGGTACTGTATATCCATTCGTTTTCCCTCCATGATTTAAAGATGCTCCTCTGATAACTCCATAAATGTGATCTCCATCACGTTCCGCATCTGATAATTTCTTTAGCAAGACAGCTCCAACTCCTTCAGACGGAACATATCCGTCTCCTCCTTCTCCAAAACTTTTACAACGCCCTGTACTTGATGCAAATCCTGCTTTACTTAAAAGCAAATATTTATTAGGATGAATGCTTACGTTTACTCCCCCTGCAATTGCTGCCTTACAATCACCATTCATAATACTTTGGCATGCAAGTTCTACTGCAGTTATTGAGGACGAGCACATCGTATCTAAAGCCATACTTGGCCCATGAAAATTAAAGAAATAGGAAACTCGATTTGCTATACTACTTGGGTTACCCACAAGATGAATCTGATTGCCTTTATGCTGTTCTTCTATACCATATAATTGATATTCTTCATACATAACTCCCACAAAAACACCTACATTGCCAGTCATTTCATTTGTTTGGGTGGACCGTCCTAATTGTTCTCTTGTATAACCAGCATCTTCTATAGTTTCCCATGCCGTTTGTAAAAACAATCGTTCTTGGGGCTCCATTATTTCAGCTTCACGAGGGGATATCTTAAAAAATAACGGGTCAAACTTGTTTACGTCTTCTATAAAACCTCCCCATTTACTATAACTTGTACCTGATTTACCTTTTTCTTCATCATAAAAACTGGTCATATCCCATCGATCACTTGGAATTTCGGTAATACTGTCTTTTCCTTGTTTTAGATTTTCCCAAAACTCTTGTACATTATTTGCACCAGGATACTTTCCTGCTAAACCTATAATTGCTATTTTATCTTCATTGTCCGCATTTCTGACCGCTGAAAAGTCATCTTGAGATTTTGGATTATCTTCTATTACAGATTGATCTGAATCTTGATTTCTCTCTTCAATACCTTCACTTATAAATGTTTCATTATCTACTTCTTCAAGAGATACTGGATCTTCATTTTTTAACAACAATTCTTGTATCGCTTCTTGTTGATTTTCCAGAAAATAGCCAATCAATTCTTGAAGTGATTGGTATTCAAAAAATAAGGTTCTTGGAATATCATTAAAAACCGCATCAAATGTGTTTGTTAACTTCGTGATACTAATGGAATCTATTCCGAAATCTTCAAAATATTTATGGGCTTCAAATCGCTCTTTGGGCAACTTAAATTCTGTTGATAAAAGATCTATTAGATAAGATGTAATAAATACTTTTAACTCCTCTTGCTTGTATTCTTTGATTTTCTTCTCATTAACTTCCTTTACAACCTCCTTATTACCCTGTTTTTGTATTTCAATTCTTTCTAATAAACCATATACCGGTATTACCTGGCTCTGTTCGCCAGATAGTATAAAATCAAAACTATTTGTACCTGTCTCATTAGGCATTGGTAGCATACCTGTCTGATTTTTTATATATTGTTTTTGTTCTTCGGACATTTTCATTCCCCCATTTTCCCATAGCGGCCAATTGATACTTATACTTTTACCAAATCTTGTCTTTTGCTCGTATTTTGTTCTTCTATGAGCCATAAAATTGTCCATAAAAGCATTGGCAGAAGCGTAATCACTTTGCCCCTGATTTCCCTTTACTGCCGCTAAAGCAGAAAAACTTACAAAAAAATCTAACTTTTCATTTTTAGTAACTTCATCTAAAAATAGGATCCCATCGATTTTAGGTTTTAATACTTCCTCTGCCTCTTCCGCACTTTTATGAATTATCAAACTATCTTTAATAATTCCCGCACTATGTATAATTCCATCTATAGTACCAAATTGTTGTTTTATTCTTTGAAACTGTAGTGTTACAGCTTCTTTATCAGCGATATCACAAGAATTATATAACACATTAGAATAGGAGTTTACAATTTTATTATAAGCATCGTTACTACTACTTCTGCCGGTAAGAATTACTTTCGTATCCTTAGTTTTTAAAATATGCTCCAAGAATATTTGTCCTAAACCGCCCATTCCTCCAGTTATCCAATACACTCCTCCCTCCTTGATTTTTATCTCTGGAGTTTGTTTTTGCGGCGTTAAAACCTCTAGAATTTTTTCTTCTCGCTGTCCGTTTATATACCGAACCTCCGGGGCTTCTAACTTACTTTCTGATGCTACAATTTCAAGAATTTCTTCTATACTCTTTTTAGATGCATCATCCAGAACTATCACTTTTCCCAATATTTTAGAATACTCTAATTGAGCAGATTGAAGTAATGCTCCCAAATGACCATATTGCTTATAGCTATTGTTTTCTATGACGATAGTAAGCTGTACTTCTTCCTTTGCTTCTACAATTTGTTTGAGTTTCTTAAAGATAACCTGAAATCCATTTTTTGGATCTTCACTATCTTCCAGTAACCTAACCTCCGGACTATTGTTCTTTATTTTTTCTTTTATTGTACGGTCAAATCCTGCCAAATAAACCAATTGTTTATTTTCTTTACGCTTACTTATTTGCGGGGCAACATTTTTCCATACCGTATTAAAATATCGAATTCCTTCTTTCTTATCTTCTTCACTTTCCTTTTTATCTGCAAGAATATTTTCTAATGGCAATAGCGTAAATTCGTCTAACTTTAAGATAATTTCTCCCAAGCTATTCGCTAAAATCATATTGTATTTTCGAATACCGGATGTGCTGGATTTTGTTGCAACCTGCTCCACTAAACACCAAGCTTTAAGAGGTATTTCTTTATAGATACTAATCCTCTGTATGCTATATGGAACATAAACTGTATTTGTTTTTCCTTCTAATGAAAGCCCTATCGTACATTGAAATATACTATCTAATAGGCCCGGTTCTAAAACAAATTGATCCTGCTTTTTGAATGTCAATTCAACAACTGCTTTATCCTGAGAATAGCTGATATTTTCAATTCCTTGAAAGTTTCTTCCATAATCAAATCCCAGATCACTAAAATGCTCGTAAACTTCTTTTTTGCTTTTAATTTGTGGTAAACCGGCTATTATTTCAGCTACATCTAATTGCTTTGAAGGTGTAGTATTAGCAGATTGTTTTCGCAATTTACCTGAGCTATGTATGCTTTTTTTCTCTTTATGAATTGAATATATTTGATATTGATATTCTGAACTTGTAATTTCTGAGATCACCGTATTAAGCTCCATTCCTTTATCATTATTTCTTAAAGGTTCTTGCCACGTAATATCATATAATTCATTTATCATATCATTCGCACTGATTTTTCCGGCTTGCAGTGCCATTTCTATATAGGCAGCTCCGGGAAATAAACCAGAACCGTTAACAATGTGCTCTTTTATAAAATACTCATCACCACTAAAATTACTTTCAAATTTCTGTTCCTTAATGGTGGAACTATTTTGATGAAGTAAGGGATGTATTTTTGAAGTTTTTTCTGTCTGTTTTTCTATTTCTTCAATCCAGTAACGATCTCTCTCGAATGGATATGATGGGATTTTAATTTTCTTTATTTTTTGATTGTAAAATAACTCCCAATCAATTCTTACTCCTTGTGTCCATAATTCAGCTACAGTTTCTAATTCAGCGTGTTTAATTGCACTTTCTACAAATGCTTTCCCCGAAATACCTTTCATAGTCGTATTCTCCTGAACTCTTATATTATTTGCATAATAATTTAAGGCTCCGGATTTCTCACCCTCTGGATTTAAAAAGTTTTTCAACTTCATTATTAATTCATCATGATCCTGCGCAACACATGCAAAGCGCTCTTCCATTGCTGTACGTCCAACCTGAAATGTAAATGCTAAAGAATTTAATGATACATTGGAGTTATCCTGAACAAACAATACTACTTTTTTACAATATCTCTCCAGACTATTTCTGTCTTTTGCAGATAGTACAAGGATTACTTTACCATTTATTTCTTGTTCTTTTTCTGAAACGGCAGGAATGTATTCTTCAATAATTGCGTGTGCATTAGTGCCACTAAATCCAAAACTGCTAATAGCCGCTCTTCTTTTACCACCTATGTAGTTATCCCAAGATTTAAGGGCTGTATTTACATAAAAAGGGCTGTTCTCAAAATCGATAAATTCATTATTTCTTTGATAATTCAAAGAAGGCGGAATTTGTTTATGTTGCATTGACAAAATCACTTTTTGCAATCCTGCTAATCCTGCTGCATGAAGTGTATGCCCAATATTGGTCTTTACGCTCCCAATACCACAGTAATTCCTTTTTTGTGTTTTGGATCTAAAAGCTTTAGTAAGAGCTTCAACCTCTATGGGATCTCCTAATTTAGTTCCTGTACCATGTGCTTCTACATAACTTATCGTTTCCGGATTTATCTGAAATTTTTCATACACTTGTTTTTCTAAAGCTTCTTGTGATGGTGCACTTGGTGCCAAAATGCCGTTGGTTGCTCCATCTTGATTCGTTAGAATTCCCTTAATCACTGCATGAATACTATCTCCATCTCTTAGCGCGTCTTTTAAGCGTTTAACCACCACTACGCCTACACCTTCACCCGGTACAAATCCATTTGCTCTATAATCAAATGTAAAACATTGCCCATTTTCGCTTAACATTGAAGCTTTACTTGCCATTTTATGAAATAGTGGCGTGGCTGCGAGACTTACGCCTCCACAAATCCCCATATCAATATGGCCGGTTTGCAGGTTTCTACAAGCTGCTTCTAATGCTACTAATGATGACGAACACGCTGAATCAATTGCTAAGGCAGGTCCTCTAAGGTTTAGATAATAAGAAATTCTGGCTGCAAGAATTGAATTATCCATACCCCAAAAAACAGACACGTGCTTGTTTTTAGGATTCTGAATATAATCGCTATTACCTACTCCTGCATAAACTCCTACTTGCTTACCGTCTAAATGGTCTTGAGTTAAATTTGCGTCTTCTAATGCATGCCAACAATGTTCTAAGAACAAGCGCTGTTGCGGATCCATATTTTCAGCTTCTATGCCTGATATTTTAAAAAACCCAGCATCAAACTTGTCTATATTATCCATAAAACCACCCCATTTACTATAGGTTTTATCTTCTTCACCTTTAATAGGGCTGTAATGAAGTGTGCTATCCCATCTTTCTATTGGAGTTTCTCTTATCAAATTTTCTCCTCCTTTTAGAGCTTCCCAATATTCTTCCAGATTTGATGTTCCTGCATAAGCTCCACTCATACCAACAATTGCTATATCGTCTGTATCTTTTTGTTCCTCTTGTGGTAGATATTTTATATTCTCTTCCTCTTTAACGACAGCTGTATTTACATTCTTGTCTTTTATAATCTTGTGTTTCCAACCCTCTTTATTTTCGATAATATATTGTACTAAAGATCGAATACTAGGATAATTAAATAAATCCGTTGGTTGAATATCGATACTCAGTTCTTTATTTATGTAGTCACTAAGTTGATTACTCAGAATAGAATCATAACCCATTGCCGCGAATGGTTCGTCTAAATCAAACTCTTCCTGAGGAAGCTTGATTAAAGACGCTGCTATTTTTTGTACTTTGTCTAATACAATATTTTGATGTTCTTCTGTATCTGCAGTCTCTAACTCAAATTGATTTATCAGGGTTTTCTCTTCGGTAATTTTATTTACTGAACGGGCTTTTTTTATTCTCGAGGCTAAACTTTTTGCAATCGGTTTTTTAGAAAACTTAACTGCATATATTTCCTTTAGTTCGCCATCCAGAATTTTCTCTAAGGCGGCCATTCCCTCTTTTGCTTCAATGCTCCCTATCCCCATTTGATCCATTCGATCTGCATATTTGGAGTCTGAAGCCACACCAATATGCCCCCAATACCCCCAGTTAATTGTATATGCAGGTATCTTATATTTTTGTTCAACTACTTTTGCTAAGGTATTTTTATAAGTACAACCTGCTGCATAATTGGCTTGTCCGGGACCATTAAAAAACCCTTGAATAGAGGAATAGAAACACATAAAATCCAACAACTCATTCCCGCATACCTGAACCAAATTTTGAACTGCTGTTGATTTTGGAGCAAAGGCTTTGGTAAAGTCAGAAAAACTCATCGCATAAAATGGTTTATCTTCTAACACTAAAGCTGAATGAATGACACCATTTATAACTTCTCCACCAGATTTTATTTGCTCAAAAGCCGCTCTTATATCTTCTACTTTATTTGCGTCGCATTGTATATAAACGGGTTTCCTTTCATAGCCTGAAAACTGCTCTATACCAGCTTCTACTGTTTGGTCTGATGCTCTTCTTCCTAACCAGTATACTTTGGCATTATATTTATTAATCAGGTATTCTGTACTGATTTTACCTAAACCACCAGCTCCTCCAAGAATTACATAAGTTCCATTTTTTCTAATTCTGTTAGAATAAGATACTGTTGGTAATGTGGCTATTGGGCTTAATAGTTTTTTATAAAAACTTCCGTTTCTATAAGCCACTAAAGTCTCACTCGTTTGTACTATTTTAATAGCTAATTCTTCAAAATCTATGGGTTCATTCTCATTGATATCAACTACTCTAAAATTCCAGGTAGGCATTTCTGCAGCTACTGTACCGACTAAACCGAAGATTCCAGCTCCTTTTTCCTGAACTGTATCGGTAGAGAAAACCTGCTGTGTTTGGTTTAGAATAATGTGAATCTGAAAATTATTATTTTTTAATTCTACTAGTTTTTTTAAACAGATAAAAACAAATTCTTCTTCTTTTCCATAAGATCCATTTTCACTGTCCTGAGCTACCAAAGAACGGTTTGGAAATATAAAGACGTAATCAAAAGATTCATCGATATCATCCATAGCTGAAACATGAATAACTTCTGCATTTTGTTTTGTTAAGGCCTTTTTAAAGTCAAAAAGCAAATCCGTATCATCACCCAAACATAAAATTTTCTTTTCCTGAAAAGGATTTTTTTCCTGAGTTATCCGTTTAGTCTCTTCCCATTTTTCTTCAAAATATTGCAATTCTAAAGCACTGTCATCCGGAAGCAATTTCACTCCTTCAAATACAAAAAGAATCTCCCCTTCAGCACTAAGTAAATTAACCGTAAAAGAATCCTCTTTACTTTCTTCTTTAATTGTCTGGCACCAATGCGTATTCGTAATATCGCCATATATATACATTGCCTCAATGCTTTCTATTCTTGAAATATTCTCTTTTTGTCCATTTAAGGTCTGAAAAGCGCTTTCTACTATATTTAAGGGCAACACATACGGCTCTTCTTCCTTTTTAGGAATAACTCTGGACCAAACCTGATTTTCAATTTGAAATACAGAATGAATACTCTGCAATTCATTTGTATATTCTGCTAAATTCTTTACTAACTTTTTGTAGAACGCTTCTTTGTATAACTCTGGTGTTATGCCTATTAAATGCTCTAATTCAATCTTTGCAGGTATTTTTTCAGATACCTTTAATAAATCTCCTTGTGCATATATTGTTTTATGAAAGTCATCATTATCCTGATAGAATTCAAACGAAAATCCTTCATTTTGTTCCTTAAATTCAATATGAAGTACTAGTGGTTCATTTTCTATTACAATAGGCTGATTCCATTTAAAGTTTCGTATGGCATTAATTTCTCCATTATTTACTTTACTCCCTGCTACTCTTATCATTTCGATATAAGCTGATAATGGTAATGTTTTCTTTCCGTTGACTTTAAAATATTGAAAGAATGATTCTTTTCCTGTATATATAATCTTGAATTTCATGCTGCTTAATTTTGAAATAATGGATGTATTACTTTTGATACCTTTTCTCTTTTCTCAAATTTCTCAGAGATTTCCGGTATCCAATACCTCTTCTTTACAAATGGATAGGTTGGGAGACTTACTCGCTTAGGCTGTGTATTGTTATCATATAACTTTTCCCAGGCAATATATTCTCCTTGAATCCATAATTTTGCCAGTTCATTCAGATCCTTATTCTCTAAAGCTCTTTTATACAAAATGCTTATATTATCTGTTGTATTTAACTCGTAACTTTTCAAGCTTCTTTGATGCCCCGAAAATTGATCTTGCAGGTAGTTATGAAGTTCCTTCCTGAGTGATTTTACAGAGGTAACTTCTATACTTAATCTGGTTTCCATAGCAACTCTTCCTACTTGTAGTGTATAGGCTAAATCAGTTAAAGAAATAGTTTCCACTTCGTCTAAAAATTTAATAAGCTCTTCTGCTTTCTGTTTTAAACGTTCTGTATTCTTAGCCGATAAAACAATGAGTACCGACGCCGTCTCAGCTCTATCTCTATCATCATTTCTTTGGTATTCTTCGAGTATAACATGTGCGTTACTTCCTCCTGCTCCAAAGCTGCTTAAACCTGCTCTTCTTTTTTCTGTATCTGTAATGATCCAATCTGTTAATTCTTGCTGAACTTCAAATGGACTTTCGTTAAATTGAATATTCTTATTCAGGATATTGCTATGAATCGAAGGGGCAATTTGTTTATACTTAAATTGAAGTAAAATTTTTGTTAATCCCGAAATTCCGGCTGCAGACTCGCAATGCCCAATATTCGATTTTACAGATCCTATTTTGCAAGTGACATTATGGTCTAAGTTTAAAGCCTGAGTCAAGCCTGCTATTTCTATCGGGTCTCCTAAACTTGTACCTGTACCATGAGCTTCTATATACTGTAACGACGAGGATTGTATTCCTGCCTTTTGAATTGCTTTTTGAATAACTTTGGCTTGCGCATTAGGATTAGGCACATGAAACCCATTAGATCTTCCGCCATGATTAATTGTTGTCGATCGGATTACTCCATAAATTTGATCCTTATCTTTTATCGCTTCCGATAGCGGTTTTAAAAGTACCGCTCCAACACCTTCACCAGGAACATACCCGTCTGCTCCTTCGCCAAAAGCAGCGCATTTTCCTTCGCTGGATACAAAACCTGCACTACTGAGCGAGAGATATTTGTACGGATGCAAATTAAGATTAACTCCACCAGCAATTGCGGTTGTACATTCGCCTTTTCGGAGACTCTCACAAGCTAAATGTATAGCGGTGACAGAAGAAGAACACATGGTGTCGATAGCCATACTTGGTCCCTCAAAATTCATTACATAAGAAACCCTGTTAGCAATACTGCTATGAATTCCTTTTGGTGTCGCAAACTGCCCCTCGTGCATCGTATCTATACCAAACATAGCATACTCACTATACATTACACCAACAAAAACACCTACTTTTTGATTCAGGTCTTCCGGAGTATATCCTGCATCTTCTACTGTATTCCAGGCCGTTTGCAAAAACAAACGCTCTTGCGGATCCATTAACTCAGCTTCTTTGGGTGATATATTAAAAAAAATAGGATCAAATTTGTCTACATCTTCTACAAAACCACCCCACTTACTATACGTCTTTCCTTCTTTGCCTTTTTCTCGATCAAAAAATAATTCGGTATTCCACCTGTCTTCCGGAATTTCCGTAATACTATCTCTACCTGTTTTTAAGTTCTCCCAAAATTCTTCCAACGTATTGGCTCCGGGGTATTTTCCTGCTACACCAATAATTGCAATTGGTTCCTCAATAGAGCTGTAATTAGTTTCTTGTTGCTGTTTTTCTTCTTTATTAGTGTAAAAAGCTTCTATTTTGTCTTCTGCAATTACTTGATTTTCTTCCTGATTTTCTGTGAGTTTCAGCATCGAATCAGAATAATTCTTCATGAAGTATAGGGCTAAATCGTCTAGAGTCGGGTTCTCAAAAAACAAGGTATTCGAGACGTCTTCAAAATCTTCATTTAATTTATTCGTCAGTTTCACGATACGAATAGAATCCATTCCATACGTTTCAAATGGTGTTGTTAAACCAATTCTTTCCGGTTCTATTTGCAACTCTTCGCCAATCAGATTTCTGAAATATCTTACACAAGCCTCCTTTGTAATACCAAAAGTATTCGCAACGGGTGCTGTCTTTTTATGCGCTTTCTTTTCTAAAAGCTTAGATGCTTTCTCATATACAACCATTACTTGCGAAGGTGCTTCTTTAAATATATAAGATAATGCCTTGAGTCCCTCGGCTGTAGGCAACGGCAGCATTGCCCAATAATGCTCTAAATATTTCCGGCTTTCTTCATTTATTTGCAGTCCGCCCTCTTGCCATAATCCCCAATTAATCGTAATAGACTTTCCTGAGCGTTTTCCTTCTTTTACCAATTGATTTCTGTGTACTGCATAAGCATCCATATAAGCATTGGCAGAGGCATAGTCCGCTAATCCTATATCTCCCATAATGGCAGAAATAGAAGATATATACATCATAAAATCTAACGATAATTGTTGCGTTACTTCATCCAAAATTCTGGTTGCATCAATTTTTGGCGCCAATACTTTATGTATTTCTTCGGGAGTCTTTTTTATTATCTGACTGGCTGTTCCTATTCCTGCATTATGAATAATTCCATTAATTTGTCCTTCTTCCCTAAGAATTTCATTGATCACTACTGAAATAGCTGCTCGGTCGGTAACATCACAACGGATATACTTTGCCTTGTTTAATAACTTGATCTTACTTTTCTTTTCGGGAGATAATTCGCTCCTTCCGATTAAAAAGAGCTTCGTATTTTTGAATTGATTCAAATAGTTTGCAAAAATCATCCCCAATCCTCCAGCTCCTCCTGTTATGATATAGACCCCATTGGGTTTAATAACAATTGCATTCTGATCGGATACTTTGTTATAGATTCCTATTTCTCTGACTTCCCGATTGTTGTTTATATACTGAACTTCAGCCTCTTCTGTGGTTCTTTCTTCGTTTATAATCTTGCAAAGAAGGTCTATATTCGCTACAGAAATTTGGTCGACAGCTATTGTTTTTCCTGAGATTATTGGGTTTTCTTTGTTTGCCGATTTCAATATTCCCGAAACAAAACTATAGGACAAGGCTTCTTGCTCTTCAAATAGTATTAGGAAATGCTGTTCTTTTTTATTGACTAAATGCTGTTTAACACGATCTAGAATAATTCTAAAGAACTCTTCTTCGTTCTGACTTTGTATGCTTGTTACCTCGATTTCTAACTCATCTGTTAATCGTTCGGCCATTTCTGATGTTGCACCGGCCAAAATAACTTCATAATTTCTGTTCGCATTACTTATTACCTTCTCTGTGATTGGTTTTGATTTCCAGTCATAAGAATATAATTGCGTATACCCCTCTATTTTATTCGATGCAGCTTGTTCTTGGCTAACAAAAGGTAGCGTTACAAAATCGATAAAACTCATGATCACTTCACCACTACCATCTATTAATTTTACATCATAGTGTATCGGTGTATTTTTTTCTTCACTTTGTTCTCTTATCGTTACATAAGACCAAAACTCTGAGGGTAATTCTTTGTAAATATTTACCTCTTTAACGCTAAATGGGATTGATAATGGTAATTCTCTTGTATTTCCTTTAAGATGAATTCCTAAACAAGTTTGCAAGGCACTATCCATTGCTTGAACAGTCCAGTAATTGTCTGAAAGATCTTGATTGATGCTAATTTTGGCTAAGGCTTCGTTTCCGGAATATCGGATATATTCTATCCCTTGAAAACTCGTTCCATAATGAAATCCGAGTTCTTTGAATAGGCTATAATAGGCCTCTTTATCCAGAACATCTCCTAATCGATTACCAATTAATCGTATATCCAATTTCTCTATTTCCTCTGTAAATACGGAACTAATCTTACCTTGGCTTAAGATGATATTTTCTTGTTCCTGATCTTTAACTGCAAACGTAATTTCTTTATTTACTGTTTGTAATTCTGTAACTATTGATTTGGAGTGTCCATTAACTTGTAGCGGTGACATCCAGAATACATCTCTTAATTGAGCTATTTTTTGGTCTGTATAGCGTCCGCCCGAAACTCTTGCTATCTCCAGATACGCTACACCCGGTAAGATTTTTTCAGTATGCAGTACATGTTCTGACAGAAATTGTTCGGTACCGGAATATTTACTTATAAATCGAGAACTATCTGCTTTATTGGCTTGTTGATGTACCAGTGGATGTTCCTTTTTTATTGCTGTAAACTCAGTCGCATCTTTTGGCTTAAACCAACAATAATCTTTGGCAAATGGATAATTAGGGAGACTAATAACAGTCGGCATTTTATCGTATAATTGATTCCAATCAATACGTTCTCCCTGAGCCCATAAAGTTGCTAAAGCTGTTTGATCTTTTTGTATTAAAGCTTCTTCAACTGCATTGCTTATTTTTGAATAAGCCATCAACTTCTTTGTCTCTATTTCGCCCACTATTCCTGCTACAGGATCTTCTAAATATTGCTTTAGTTTTGTAATTAATTGTTCTGTATTTGCAACAATAAAAGCTACTCTGCTCTCCATGGCTTCTCTACCGATTTGCAAGGTATAAGCGACATCATTAATCGTTAGGACCTCAATATTCTCTTCCAGAAATTGACTTATTTTTTGAGCATGTTCTTTTAATTGAACACTGTTTTTAGCCGATAGTGGAATGATAACAGGTTCTTGTGAGTCAAGAAAATTCTGCGAATCTTTTTTATATTCTTCAATCACAAGATGTACATTGGTGCCTCCCGCTCCAAAACTGCTTATTCCGGCTAGTCTTGGTCTGCCATCTAACGTAATCCAGTCTTCTAATTCTTGCTGTACTTGAAAAGGGCTATTTTCAAAATCGATATTGGTATTTAACTTCTTAGAATGTAATGACGGAACGAGTTGTTTATTCCTAAGTTGCAAAAGCACCTTGGTAACCCCGGATATCCCTGCTGCTGCCTCACTATGTCCAATATTCGATTTTACAGAACCTATTTTGCAAAATTGATTTGTTGTACCTGTAAATGCTTTTTTGAGTCCGGCAATCTCAATAGGGTCTCCTAATTTGGTTCCTGTACCATGGGCCTCAATATAACTATAGGCTTCAGGCGAAACTCCGGCCCTATCCATTGCTTGCAGAATTACCGCTGCCTGAGCATTAGGATTAGGTACGGTATATCCGTTTACTTTTCCGCCGTGGTTTATAGCGCCACCTTTAATGACTCCATAAATTTGATCTCCGTCTTGTTTTGCTTTTGCCAATGATTTTAACATGATTGCGCCAACTCCTTCTGAAGGCACATAACCATCTCCTCCTTCTCCAAAAGTTTCACATTTCCCTTTTTCTGAAACCAGATGTAAATCACTCAACATTAAATATTTCCCGGGATGTATACTTAAATTAACACCTCCGGCTATAGCTGCTTCACAGTTCCCTAAATGTATATTTTCGCAAGCCATCTGAATCGCAATTAGCGATGAAGAACACATCGTTGCTACTGCCATACTCGGCCCGTGAAGGTCTAAAAAATAAGAAACTCTATTGGCTATACTACTGGCATTTCCGGTTGGAGCAATAAAATTACCTTTGAGTCTTTCTTCTATTCCGAACAATTGATATTCTTCATACATAACTCCAACAAAAACACCTACATTACCACCTGTATCTGTAGCCGATTTTTTTCCTATATTTTGTAATTTCATTTTGGTATAACCTGCATCTTCAATCGCATGCCAGGCCGTTTGCAAAAACAACCGTTCTTGCGGATCCATCATTGAAGCTTCGCGTGGCGAAATATTAAAAAACAAGGGGTCGAACTTATCTATATCATTAATAAAACCACCCCATTTGCTATAACTTGTTCCTTTTTTTCCTTTCTGTTCATTATAAAACTCCTCAATATTCCATCGTTCTTCCGGTATCTCTGTAATACTGTCTTTACCAGCTTTAAGATTCTCCCAAAACTCAGCAATATCATTTGCTCCGGGATAGATTCCACTCAATCCGATTATGGCTATATCGTCACTTTTTATTTCTTCCTTTTTGATAACCGGAACTAATTTAGGTTGCATAAAGCGCTTGTGTTCCTTTGCTTCAAGTATAGAAAATGCTTCATTTCTAATTACTTTATCCATCTGAACAGGAACTTCATGAGTGCCTTTTGCCGTATTTAATGTTTGTAAAGTATCTGAATGTTCTTTAACAAAATAGGATACAAGCTGATCTATTGTCTGATATTCAAACAGTAAGGATACCGAAACGTTATCAAAAATATCGCTCAATCTATTGGTTAGCTTTACCACTAACATAGAATCGATTCCATATTCTTCAAAAGGCAATTCAGTTTGAATGTGCTCTTCTTTTAATTTTAATTCTTTCTTAAATATTTCGACTATTTTCTCATAAGCAATTGCACTTAAGTCTACTGCCGATTCTCCTAAAGTCTCTTTTTTATCTATAGCGACTACACTGTTCGCTTTAACTCCAAAGGTTTTGTCCAGTTTATTTTTAGAACCATAAACAATAATTGTTTGTTCATTTGCCAGTTGCAGTACTTTATCCAATGCTTTTGCTCCTTCTGCTTCCGGTAAAGGAAACATGCCCCATTGTTTGGATAAAAATTCTATATTCTCCGCATTTGCCTGCATTCCGCCAGTTTCCCATAATCCCCAATTCACAGAAATCGTAGTTCCTTTACGTTTACCGTCTTTAACTAAACGATTTCGTTTTTTTGCAAAATGGTCCATATAGGCATTAGCGGCAGCATAGTCTGACAGTCCTATATCACCTAATACTGACGAAATAGAGGAGCAATACATCATAAAATCTATTGTTTCATTTTGTAATGCCTTGTCTAAATTTTTTACTCCTGCAATTTTTGGTGGCAATACCTTATAGATTTCTGTTTCTGTTTTCTCTATAATTGTACTGGCCAGACCAATACCTGCACAGTGAATAATCCCATCTATTTTTTTGTAATCTGTTAAAATAGTTTGTATTACGTTTTCTACGTCTTCGTACTTAGTAACATCACATGCGTAATATTGCGCATTTGGTAAGCTTTCAGTATACTTCCGGATTGTATCATTATTAGTTCTTCTACCTGTAAGTATAAGTTGCGTTCCTTGGGTTTTGGCAATATGTTCTGCAAAAACACTTCCGATTCCTCCTGCACCACCAGTAATCAAATAAACACCTCCTTCTTTTATCCTAAGATCAGAAATTTGATTTTGAGGTACTGAGCTAGCGCTCTTTACTGCTCTGGTTCCGTTTAGATAACGTACTTCTGCCTGTTCATCAAGATTTTCGTTTTTCAAAATTTGCACTAATTCATTTCCTGTCTTAACATTCATAGATGCTATAGAAATAAATTTAGTTTTAACTCTTGGATTTTCTTTTGAAGCCGATTTCAACATGCCTATAATAAATCCATACTTATCATAATCTGTGTCATTTATAAGCACCGAAAATTGCCCTCGTTGTTTTTGTGACATTCTGTTTCTGAGAAGCTCCAGTATTTTCAGAAAATAGGATTCTTCTATTTCTTCGTCTACACTATATACATTTCCTTCAAATTCCCGGCTAAATTGTTGTACCAAATTTTGAGTAGCCCCAGCTAAAATCACATCATTGTAATCTGTAGTATGCGCATACGTTTTTTCCAGTTCAGTTGCTTCCCATTGGTAATCATAAATTTCTGTCGCTACGGATTCTTTTCTTGAATTTTTATTTAGAAATCCTCCATCGTACGGTAAAATGACAAAGTCTTTAAAACTTACCACAACCTCACCTTTGTCGTTTAATAAATCCATATCACATTTAGGTATAGTTGCTTTTGGGTTAGCATTCGGGCTAAACCTTGCATACGACCATACCGGAAATGTAATCTCTTTATAAACCGTTACTTTACCTACGCTAAATGGGATAGACAATGGCATTTTACCTTCATCTTTTAACAGTAGCCATGCTAAACATGCCTGAAGCGTACTATCTAATACTCCGGGATCTAAGGTCATGTCCCCATGTTGTGGCAATGTAATTTTGGCTAGTGCTTCTGTATCATTATAGTACAACTCTTTTATACCTTGAAACCTTTCTCCATATCCAAACCCAAGGGCGCTAAACATTTTATAACATTCTGACTCAGAGGCTGTCTGATTAGTACGGGATTTGATCGTTATCAAATCATAGGGTTTAGGTTCTTCTTGAGCCCTTGTAGTTACAATTCCCTGACCATGAATATATTCTTCTTCTTGGTCTTTAGAATATACCACATATCTAATCTGCTCACCGGAAGGTTCCAGTCTAATAACAACTTTTTTGGGTTGTTCTAATACTTTAATAGGATGCAACCATGTTACGTCCTGAAATTGTGTTACTTTTTGATGTGTACTTCTCTCTATCGCTTCCCTGGCCATTTCCAGATAGGCTACACCTGCAATTACTTTTTCGTTTTGAACAAGATGATCTTCTAAAAACCATTCTGTTCCTGTAAAAACACTCGCAAATTTCTGAGCTTCAAAATCTGATTCATTCGTATGAAGTAATTGATGCAGTTTAGAAACTGATTCGTGTTTTACAGCAGTATTTGTTGTTTGTACCCAATACCTTTCTTTAGCAAAAGGATAGGTAGGCACACTTATTCTTTGTAAAGGACTATTACCCGAATTCAGTAATTCCCATTTTATTTCAACTCCTTTTGTCCATAGTTGCGCTATAGATGCTATTTCTTTTTCTTGAATAGCTTCTTTAATATATGCGGCGCCAGCTTTACCTTTTAGGAGAAAATCATTGCTTTCATCTTTACTATTAGCCGTAAAAATATCTTCTGCTAAACGCACATCATTTTTAACAAAATTCTCTAATTGTTGCACCAGCTCTTCTTTAGAACTGGTCACTATTGCCAATCGTTCTGACATAGCTTCTCTACCAATCTGCAAAGTATACGCTATATTTTGTAAAGCTTCCGGAGTTTTTTCTATATAACTTAATAATCGACCGGCATAAGCTTTTAATCTATTTTTGTTTTTAGCCGACAAAACTATTATGACCGGTTCTTTACCAAAATCAGTAGTTCTCTCCGTTTTCGGATACTCTTGTATGAGGATATGTGCATTGCTTCCTCCTGCACCAAAACTGCTAATACCTGCAGTTAACAATGTTTCGTCTTGATCGGACCAAGGTTCTAATTCTTGCTGAACTAAAAAGGCAGTTTGATCAAACTGTATATTAGGGTTTAATAGAGACGAATGAATGGATGGAACCAACTGTTTGTATTTAAGTTGCAACAATACTTTAGTAATTCCAGAAATACCTGCTGCCGATTCGCAATGTCCAATATTAGATTTTACAGAACCTATACGGCATTTATTTGCAGTTGTTCTTTCTAATGCATTTTTTAGCCCTACAATTTCTATCGGGTCTCCTAAACTAGTTCCTGTACCATGTGCTTCGATATAAGAAATAGACTCCGGTTTGATATTCGCTTTTTTAATAGCTTCCCTAATTACTGCTGTTTGCGCCTTAGGATTTGGAACCGTATATCCTGTCGTTCTTCCTCCATGATTTAATGCAGATCCTTTAATTACTCCATAAATATGATCTCCATCTTTTTCGGCTTGCTCAAGAGATTTTAACAAAATAGCACCAACACCTTCTCCGGGAACATAACCATCTCCACCTTGTCCAAAACTCTCACATTTTCCTTTGCTACTGGCAAAACCGCCATCGCTAAGCATCAAATATTTATTAGGATGTACACTCAAGTTTACTCCTCCTGCAATAGCCATACTGATTTCTCCTTCTTGTATGGCTTTGCATGCTAAATGAATAGCTGTACTTGACGAAGAACACATCGTGTCCAGAGACAAACTAGGTCCATGAAGATCAAAAACGTACGAAACTCTATTGGCTATACTACTTGAACTTCCTCTAAGTGTTGTTGGGTTTCCTTTTACTGTTTCTTCTACTCCGTATAACTGGTACTCTTGGTACATAACTCCAACATATACCCCTACTTTTCCGTCTTGTTCTCCTGTATAAGGATTCCTTTTTAAAGTTTCATTAGTATATCCTGCATCTTCTACTGTTTCCCAAGCTATTTGCAAAAACAAACGTTCTTGTGGATCTATTTGCTCAGCCTCTAAAGGTGTTATATTAAAAAATAATGAATCAAACTTATCCATATCATTTACAAAACCTCCCCACTTACTATAGCTACGTCCTGATTTTCCTTTTTCTGTATCAAAAAATCCCTCTATATTCCATCTGTCTTCAGGAATCTCTGTGATGCAATCTTTCCCTATTTTAAGATTTTCCCAGAATTCTTCTATCGAATCTGCTTGTGGATATCTACCGCTTAATCCTACAATAGCCACATCGGTACGCTTTATTGTATCGTCTTGTCTCGTTTCTGAAAGTTGCACAAACTTATGCGGTACTGCTTTTTTAAAAGTTGCCTTTATTTCTGATGGAATACTAATTTGTTCTTTTATGTCAACCGGTATTTTTTTACTGCTGTCTATGGCATTTAGCTCATTTGAATATTCCTCAACAAAGAACATAACCAATTCTTCTATGGTTAAAAACTCAAAAAATAAGGTCTTCGGAATGTTCGGAAACGTTTCTTCTAAACGACTAGTGAGACTCGTCATCATTATAGAATCTAAACCGTATTTTTCAAAAGTATCTGTAATTTTAAATTTACTAACCGGAAAACGCAGTTCTTCGGCTAAAATCCCCACGAGATATTCGTAGGTAACTTCTTTTAAACTTTCTTCCGTTAATTCTTCCGTTACATTTTCATTTTTTATAGCTACACTACTTTCCGGCACTTCTTTTAAATCCGATAAAAATATTTCGGGTAAAGGCGCTTTTCCATAATGCAAGACTACTGATTCTGCCGTGCTGCCCAATAATTTTTCTAACCAATATATTCCTTCTTCTTGTGGTAGAGGAACGATGTTCAGTTTCTTTTCCAGCGATTTCCTGCTTTCATCATTTATTTGCATTCCACTACTATCCCATAATGGCCATGCTATACTTATTGTTTTACCAAAAGCTCTTTGTTGTGCTACTTCTTTATTTCTGAATTTTGCAAAATCTCTTAAATATTCATTTGCTGCAGCATAATCTGCTTGTCCTGAATTTCCTAAAACAGCAGCTAATGATGAAAATACCATCATGAAATCTAACGAAATATGCTGTGTAGTTTCATGAAGATTACGTATCCCTTTGGTTTTTACTTCTAAAACTTCTAATGCTTCACCACTATTTTTTTGCTGAATAAAATTGTCATTAATACTACCTGCTGCATGAATAATTGCGTTTAGTTTACCGTATTGGTTTTGTACCTCATCAATTAATTGTTGAGTGGCTAACTTATCCGTAATGTCGCAACGGTAATAGGTCAGGTTCTTGAACGATTTTACATATTCCTGATTATTTGAATTTAAAACAGACCTCCCGCAAGCCATAATTTTAATATCACTATAGGTATCAAAAAGGTATTCTATCAGCATTTTTCCAATGCCACCCATACCACCTGTAATGATATAAACTCCGCCTGGAATGAACTTGATATTTTCATTAGACTCGGTTAGTGGTGGTGCAATTGGTACGATTGCTTTTACTTCTCGTTTTAAATCCTGATATCGGACTATTGTTTCTCTTTCATTTAATTCCTCCGTAATAATTTTCGATAGTTGTTCTGCATTGCTGTTTTTATCTAAATCAATACCTATACATTTCCATAAAACCTTAGGGTTTTCAATTGCAGCGGTTCTTAATAATCCTGATAAAAACTGTACTTCATGTTCGGTCTTATCATCATAAATAATGACAAAACGTACCGGAGTTCTGGACGTCATAGCTTGCTTAACTTTATCAAAAACAACAGAAAATAAGATCCTTTCTTCACGATCCGTAATTCTTGTTATAGTGCCCGCTAATTCGACTTTAGGAAAATCACCTACAACTATAAACTCGGTAGATAAAATAGAAAAATCTGCTCTGTTACGTGTGCTTATCTTTGGCTGCCATATCGATTCATATAAATAGGTTTGTGCTGTACTAGGCTTAATTTTTAAGACTGGCATCATTTTATATCCTGATAGTGCTATAACAATTTCTCCTGATGCACTTAATAGTTCAACTTCAAAACTTTTCTTTTTTTCCTTATCCGAATAATAGGCATAGCAGTATTTAATTTCTTCTTCTAAATTATACCATGAAATTTTTTCAATAGAATAAGGTAAAGCCAGCGCATCAGAATCTTGCAACCATAATAATGCAGCTGTCTGAAGTGCATTATCTAATTTTTCAACTGGAAGTTTAAATTCACTTTTATCAAAAACTGCAATACTTGTAAGTACTTCCTCTTTTAGAACATGAACAGAATTTATGAGTTGTAAACTATCTCCATAATTAATTCCTTTTGTTCCAAAAATTTGATAACATTGATCACTTGTATATGATGTACTACTTTGCTCTTTTATAGCGGATATATCTCTATAACCAAGCGCTGTTGTTTTTTGATTTTCTTCTAAACTGGCTTGAAAATGAATGGTAACTTCCTCATTTTTTATACTCCTAATTTCGATAAAAGTGCCTTCTGCATTTGCATAAACTTCAGTTTCAATCCGGACTGACTCTTTATTTATCTCTATGGGTTGCAACCATTTTATATCCGAGAAACCAGGTACTACATTTAATCCACTTCGTTGTAATGCTTCCCTTGCCATCTCTACATAGGCAACTCCCGGAAGTACCTTTTTTCCTTGCACTATATGATCTGATAGGATCGATTCTCTTCCTGTTAAATAAGATGAAAATTTTTGTGATTCAAAATCTGATATATTTTCATGTACTAATGGATGTAATGTTTTTACATTAGATGATACTATTTCTGTTTTGGGCGTTATCCAATAGGACTCTTTTGCAAAAATATAGGTAGGTAAATGAATCTTTCTAGGTTGCTGTACAGTGTACAAACGCAACCAATCTATAGTATTTCCTTGTTCCCAGTATTTTGCCAGTTCAGTATATTGCTTCTTATGAATGGCTCGTTGAATTTCAGCTTCATTAACTTCATTATCCTTTCTGTAAGAACTAACCGTTTCCTCTTGAGTAAACTGTTGCAATTGATCTGTTAATTCTTCTATATGACTTACAACAAAAGCTTTACGGCACTCCATTACTTTTCTGCCTATCTGCAATGTATAGGCTATATCATGAAGGTTTAAGTTCTCTTCTTTTTTAATAAAATGAACCAGTTGCGTTACTTTTTTCTTTAAACTTTCTTCATTTAGTGCAGATAAAACTATTAGTATTGGTTCATCACTGGCCTCCGAAAGGCTATTTTTTTGTACATACTCTTCTAAAACAACAAATGCATTTGTGCCACTAATTCCAAAACTACTTACCGAAGCTCGTTTGGGTGTTTTGCTATCCCAAGAAGTTAATTTCTCCTGAATAATGAAAGGGCTATCTTTTAATTGAATGTGTTGGTTAAGGTTTTTATAATTAATTGATGGAGGTAATTGCTTGTTTTTCATGGCTAACAATACTTTAATAATACCTGCCATTCCTGCCGCTCTAAGTGTATGTCCTAGATTTGTTTTTACACTACCAATCCCGCAATAATTTACTTTGGATGTATGCGCCCTGAAAGATGTTTTAAGAGCTTGCAATTCTATAGGATCGCCCAGTTTTGTTCCTGTCCCATGAGCTTCTACATAAGTAATTGTCTCAGGATTAATTTCATATCTATTAAAAACTTCCTTTTGAATGTCTTGTTGAGATAGCACACTTGGAGCCGTAATTCCGTTGGTTGCTCCATCCTGATTGGTAAGAATTCCTTGTACTACAGCATAAATGGGATCACCATCTCTTATAGCATCTTCCAATCGTTTCATAATAAGTACGCCTACACCTTCACCGGGTACAAATCCATTTGCTCTTTCATCAAAAGTATAACACTGACCATCGGGAGATAACATTCCTGCCATACTGCTTAGTTTGTAAAACTCTGGCGTTACAGATAATGAAATTCCTCCGGTTATAATAAGATCTGTTTCTTTTGTCAATAAACTTTTACATCCCATATCCATTGCTACCAATGAACTGGAACATGCTGTGTCTATTGCTACAGCAGCTCCTTTCAAATTAAGAAAATATGAAATACGCGCTGCCAATATAGAACCCGAAATTCCCCAAAATGCAGAAGCTTCATTTGCTTCTTCTAAATAGGTTTTGTAATAATCTCCATCTGTTGCACCAACATAGACACCACACTTAGAATCGTGCAAAGTATTTGGATCAATTGCTGCATCTTCCAACGCTTTCCAACAATGTTGCAAAAATAGGCGCTGTTGCGGATCCATGTTTTCTGCTTCTTTACCGGATATCTTAAAAAATTCCGGATCAAACTTATCTATGTCTCTTAAAAAACTTCCCCATTTGCTATAAGTTTTCTGTTTGGCTTTTGGATTTTCGTCAAAATGCAATCCAACATCCCATCTATCTTCAGGAACTTCTTCTACAAGACTTTTTCCATTTTTTAGAACTTCCCAAAACTCCTCAAGATCATTTGCTTTCCCAAATTGCCCACTCATTCCGATGATAGCAATTTTATCCTTTTCTTGCTTATTGTCAATTTTCGAGAAACTTGGTTCTTCGACCTCTTTTTCAGTAATCGGTTCAAGTACTTGTACTGCTATTTTCTTTTTTTCATCCAGTAACTCGGGGCGTATATCTAGTATATGCTGAGCCAATACCGGAATAGTTGGATAATTGAATATAGCCGTAACATCCAGCGTTATCTCGAGGGTTTTATTAATGTTTTTGATCAGTGTAAGCCCTAAAATGGAATCAAAACCATAATCTGAAAATGGCTTTTCTTTCTTAAAAGCGGTTACCGGAAGTTTGATAGTTCCTGCCGCAATAGCAATTAATTTCTGTTGAAAATCATTTAAATCTATTGCCGTGTTTAAGGAGCTTGGTATAACCTCTTTTACTATTTCTTCTGTTGCCGTTTTAGAGAATTCCTCCGGTTGTTGTTTATCAATTAATACTCTGCCATTACTCCTGGCTATTATTATTTGTTGTGGAATATCTTCTTGTTTGGGATATACATCACAATCAACAAAACCAACTTCAGACAATACTTGTTTCCATTTATCGAAAGTTAATGCCGGACTACCTGAAATTCGTAATTCTTTATCTTCATGATTCCACCAGTCAAAAAGCAAACCGAATGTTAATGTCGTAAACATTTCCAATGCATTCAACTCATTCATAATCAGAATCCCGTCTTTCTTAAGAATTGGTTTTATATTCTTAAGTGTTTCAGCAATATTGGCGGTAGCATGAACAACATTGGCTCCTATCACAATATCATATTTGCCCATTGCGATATCCTGCATTGCTGCAGATTGGGTAATATCAAATCTCTTAGTTTCAAAATAAGGTATGATGTCTTCAAATTTTTCTACTGCTTCAATTAAAAAACTTTGAGAAACATCTGTAAAAGTATATTTTACCTGATTGCCATATTTTTTTAACTTTTCCAGAATACGCACCGTTGTTCCTCCTGTACCTCCTCCTACTTCTAAGATGTTTATTTTTTGATTAGTTCCTTCATAGTTTCTGACTGTATTTTCTACAATTGATGCCACTATTGAATTGAAATAATTAGATCTGTAATCGCCATTATAGATAGCGCTTACCAATCTGGAATTTCCTTCTGGAAACAATACATCAGTAGCTTTCGTCTTTCCAATCAAAATTTCCTCAAAAGCACCAATCGTTTGATTCAATAATGCGTAATAACTATGATGACTATTTGCCTCTTTTTTTGCTTTTAATAGCTTATTGTGCAGAGAAAAGGAGGCCGCTCTTTCTTCAATATCTTTTGGTACAATTACGCTTTGATTCGTAATTTGGATATAGGATATTTTCTCGAGTTCTTTAATAATCGTTTGAAATAGAGAATCATATTGAGGAATGATATTTAATTCTTTTCGCCATTCTTCAATTGTATTTGCACGCAAGGATTCAATTCCCATTCGCATTACTATTTGCAATACGGCCAGAGCACAATCTTCTTTAAAATCATTCTCGGCAACCAGATCCTTTTTATATAAAGTTAAATTTGGAATTTGAGGCGTTAAAAGTGTACTTTCCTGCACCAAAGTCACTTTTTTATTTTTATTAATCTTAATCATAATTATTTGTTTCGATTAGTGTGATCTTAGGCTCTTATAAAAATTTTGCAGCAATAACTTGTTGGTATTCTTGCGCAATGACTTCTTCTAAAATTGCCATTCCTTCCTCTGCTTCTATGCTGCCAATGCCTAATTGTTTCATCTTATTTCTGTATCCATCTGAGGCTACTACACCTACAGATCCCCAATAGCCCCAGTTAATGATCTGTACCGGAATATTGTATTTTTGTTGAACCGTATAAGCAAAACTATCTTTGTACATACAGGCAGCAGCATAATTTGCTTGTCCCAAAGCATTTACCTGAGATTGCATTGAGGAATAAAAACATATAAAGTCTAATGATTCTTTGGCAAATACATCTATCAAATAATGGCTGGCGGTTGCTTTGGATTCAAAAACTTCGACAAAAGTACTTTCGTCCATTTGGTGAATTAAACAATCCCTAAGTACCAATGCGGAGTGAAATACACCATTAATATTTTGATAGGTTTGCTTAATTTTATGATAAGCCGCTTTTACTTCTTTTTCTAAAATCGCATTACATTGGATATAAACCGGTTTTGGCCCCCATTCTGCTATTTCTTCTTGTGCTTTTAGGATGGTTTGGTTTTCGGGGCTACGTCCTAACCAAATTATTTGGGCTTGGTATTTTTTAACCAAATAGGCCGAAGTAACTTTTCCGATACCACCTGCACCGCCCAGAATTACATACACGCCTCCTTTTTTAAATTTGGTTGTAATCGTTTGTGTTTCTAAAGGATATAGATTTCTTGTATAGGTATTTTGATGACGATACGCTATTATTTCTCCATTAGCGTCATACGGTATTCTTAATAACCTCATAATATCCTGAGCTGTTATTTTATCTGATGTATCTACATCGATAATACGAACATTCCAATTGCTCTGTTCTTTGGCTAATGAACTCATTAATCCCAAAATCCCACTGCCTTGATACTGTACTTTATCACTGATCAATACTTTTTGTGTACGATCTGATAAAACAGTAATGTTTAATTCTTTATGTATGTAAGGAGAAGACAATAGTTTTTTGAGCTGTTTAAAGACTTCTAATTCATTTCTCTCCCAAAATCTTTCTAATGTTGTAGAGGTGTTTTCCTCAGGTGCATCATGAACAATATAGACAGCTGTAATTTTTTCTGGTATTACAGACAGTTCATCAGAATTAAAAATGGCTACGTTTTTATGGATTAAATATTCTCTCAATTCATTTACCATCTTACTTCTTTTATTTTTATAAGAAATAATTAAGGCATTTCCGTTATGGCTCTCTTCCTGTTTCGATAATGTTTCTCTTTTCCATTCAGACACATACATCAAATCGTCTATCGAATAGGGTTCTTGTGTAGGTGCTGTTTTTATATCTAAAGCAACAAAACCTTCAAATTGAACTAAGATTTCACCATCTTCACCAATTAAATCTACATCATAAGTTGGGAGTACTTCTCCGTTTTTTGGCTCTATTTTTTTAGCATATGACCAAAATTGTTGTGGTAATTCTTTATAAATCCTGACCTCTTTGACGCGAAAAGGAAGTTTTGTCGCATTCTTTTTATCAAACCCAAAACTAAGCCCCATCACGGTTTGTACTGCACTATCCAGTAAAAACGGTGAAAGCATATAGTTCTCTTGCGTTTCTGTCAAATAAATCTGAGTCAGGACTTCCGTATCTGAATACATAATATCCTGGATACCCTGAAAATGCTTTCCGTAAGTGATTCCTTTATCCTTTAGCAGTTTATAGTACGCTTCCTGACTTAAACTATTAGGCAATCGCAAGGCTATATTATCTATCGCTACTGATTTTATTGCTGGCAGTGAATCGTATTGAATACTACCATTACTGTAAATAGATGTTGGATCTGATTTCTTTCTAAAATCATAACTCAACCCTTTTTCAGTTTCTTCTAATACAACAACAACCTCAACTCGTTCGTTGTCATTTTCTTGAATAGGTTCTCTAAAGACTACATCAGTAATCCTGGTCACAGCTTGTTTCTTGTACTGATTTCCTACTTCGCGAATCCATTCTATTTGCGCTGCACCTGGTAAGACATTTATTCCATTTACTTTATGTGAAGCAAAAATGGGTTCCAGACCGGAAAAAACACTTTCGTAAGTTGAATCATTTACAATTGTTTGTACTAATGGATGCGCCTTTTGATAAGTCTTTGCTACCGTTTCTTTAGTGTTTTTTGTAGAAACAAACCAATAGCGATCTTTCTTAAAAGGATAGGTAGGCAAATGATTTTTTTGAGGTGTTTTATTTCCATATAAAAGTTCCCAATCCATTTCTACACCCTGACTCCATAATCTAGCAATTGTATCTGCCTCTTTATCTCTAATCAAATTGTTCATAATATCCTGAATATCTTCTTTATCAGGACTATGAATAGTATCTTCATTATTACCAATATACATATCGGTTGATACATAATTAGTTTCAACAAATTCATTTAATCGATTGATACATTCTTTTCGAGTATTTACAACAAATGCCAATCGACATTCCAGCACTTCTCTTCCGGACTGCAGCGTATATAATACATCCTGAAAACCAGTGTCATTACTACTTGATAAATACTCAATCATCGATTTAACCAGACGATTTAAACCATCAGAATCTTTGGCTGATAATACAAAAACAGGTAATGCTTCTGGAGAATGATTTGTTAACTCATCTTCTATATATTCTTCAATAATTATATGCGCATTTGCACCTCCAAAACCAAAACTACTTACACCGGCAATTTTATGTTGCCCTTCTTTCACCTTCCAATCTGTTGTATCTTTTTGAAGATAAAAAGGAGTATTCTCTAACTTCAAGTAATTATTCGGTTGATGCAATAATGGATTTCCAGGGATTTTATTGTTTTTCATTGCCATCAAAACCTTGATTGCTCCTGCTACTCCTGCGGCAGCTTCCAGATGTCCAATATTTGTTTTGATGCTACCAATAGCACAATGAGCTTCTTGTCCATAAGAAGACTCAGTGTCTTTGTATAATGTTTCAAAAGCTAACTTTAAACCTTCCGTTTCAATCGGGTCGCCTAGTGGTGTTCCTGTTCCGTGAGCTTCAATATAACTTACTAATCCAGGATCTATTCCTGCTGTTTTATAGGCTTTTATTAGTAACCTTTGTTGGGCTTTTGGATTGGGAGACGTTAAAGTATTAGCTTTCCCTCCATGATTTTCCGCGCTTCCTTTTAAAATTCCATAAATAGGATTTTTATCTTTAATGGCTTGATCTAAATCTTTTAATATTAAAATTCCAACGCCTTCTCCTCTTACATAACCATTTGCAGCCTGATCAAATGTTTTACAACGACCATCTTTGCTTAGCATGCCTGCTTGACTAAATGACAATGTTAACTCAGGTGATAAAATAGCATTTACACCTCCCGCAATTGCCAATGTACCATGACCATTTCTTATATGTTCTGCTGCTCTGTGAATTGCTATCAAAGAACTGGAACATGCTGTATCGATAGGCTCACTTGGACCATGCAAATCAAAAATGTATGATATTCTATTTACTAAAACGGAATGCGCAGAACCGGTTGCAAATTGTGCCATACCAACTTGATTTGTCTGCTCTTTTAGTAAAGTTGAATAATCTGAACTTGATACTCCAATAAAAACTCCTGTGTCTGTTCCTTTAATTGTATTGATTGAAATTGCCGCATCTTCTAAAGCATGATATACTTCTTGCAATACTAATCGTTGCTGAGGATCCATCAATTCTGCTTCTACGGGCGAAATATTAAAAAACAAAGGATCAAATTCATCTATACCGTCCAGAAAACCTCCCCACTTGCATAAAGTAGTATTTTCTTCCTGTTGTGGATCTCCATAATACTTTCTCCAATCCCATCTGCTCTCAGGAACTTCTGTAATCAAATCTTCTTTATTTTTTAAGTGCTCCCAAAGCTCATCTACATTTGCCGCACCTGGAAAACGCCCACTCATACCAACTATGGCTACTTCTTTTCTACGCGTAACTTTATTTGAATCGGTATCAAAACTTGCTTTTTCCGTCTCTTCTCGAACTGTAGCAATCGCTATGTTCTCCTTTTCATCATTAAAAGCTTGATCCTCCTCTACCGAAAGGGCATAATTCGATTCTAAATGTGCTGCTAATTCCTCTAACGTTGGGTAATTAAAGAACAATGTTGGAGTTATATCCAATCCAAAAAGCTCATTAATTTCATTGCAAAACTGTGTATATAAAATCGAATCAAATCCATAATCTCCAAGTTCTATATGCGAAATTATTTTCTGCGGATTCATTTTAACCAATGTAGCTGCTAGTTGCGTTAATTTTTCCAGCAACGTTTTGGTCGAAATGCTATAAGAATTGGTCGTATTTTCTACCTTCACCGGAACCTTTTCTGATGAAACTTTATAGATAACTGAAGCTTGAACACAATCTGAGTTCAAAATTTGTTTCAATGCTTTTATACCTTCTTCATTAGGCATCGCCTGCATTCCCCACTTTTTTAGTAAAAATGTTTCTGTCTGGGCATTAATTTGCATTCCGCCATTTTTCCAAAAAGGCCAATTGATACTTTTAGTTATCCCGTAGCGATTTCCTTTGCTACGCTGATTTTCTCTATATCTTGCATAATCATCAAGAAAAGTATTCGCTGCCGCGTAATCTATCTGCCCTATATTGCCATGAATAGCGGCTAGAGAAGAGAACAAAACCATGAAATCTAAAGAATCCTCTTTCGTTTCTCTATCAATATTCTTGATACCCTCTATCTTTGCTTTTAAAACTTTTGTAACCTCTGTTGCCGTTTTATTTTTTGCATAACCATCAGCAGTACTACCAACGAGATAAAATATACCATTGATTGTACCAAATTGTTTCCTAATTTCTTTAAAAACGCTGGAAACAGAGGATGCATCCGTACTATCACATTGATAATAATATGCTCCTTCAGGCACTCTTTTGTTAGGTTGTTCACTTCTTCCTAACAGAATCACTTTAGTATCAAAAGTTTCAAGAATAGAGTCGCAAACAGTACGCCCTATCGCTCCGGTACCGCCTACTAATACATATACTCCTGATGTTTTAACTAAGTCATCTTGCTGTTTATGAATCGTAAATTCTGCGTTTCTTTTTTCGAGTCTTTCAAGAGCTGTATATCGTACTTCAACTGCTTTATTAAATTGTTCTTTATTTAATATTTCAAGTATCTCATGGATATTATGAATTGAAAAATCTTCAATAGCAATTACTTTCCCTTCTAAATTAGGATGTTCTAATGTTAGTGTTTTCAGCATTCCCGAAAGGAATCCAAACTGTTCATATTCTTCGTTTGAACCTAGAACAATTAATTGTATTCTTTCTTTTGTATGAACTCTTTGTTTTACATCTTCAAAAATTTGGATATAAGTCGAAATCTCATTTTCAATAGTTATCGATTGAATTTCTGCTTCATAAGAATTTCTGATGGCATCCTCCAAAATTGGATTACCTCCAATCATATATACAATTGTGTGGCTATGAACCGAATCCTGATTTTTGAGACAGGCCACTTTTTGCCATACCACTTCTTGGATATCCAGTGCATTACCAGACTCTTTTTTTCTTTTGTCTTTTACAGGAAGAAATACACATTGTTGAAATTGCACTAAAACATTGCCTTGCTCGTCTAAAATATCTATATCATATTCTTGAACTTTATCCGTTATTTGGTTTGATTTACTTTTGCGAGCATACGACCAAAATGTTTCCGGCAATTGATCCACAAATCGATAACATGTTTTCATACTAAACGGGAGTGCCTGACTTAATACTCCCTCGATCATAATCCAACCTAATGCATTTTGCAGTGCACTATCCAAAGCACCCGGTTGCATCTTGTAACCTTCTTGTAAAGGCAACTGTATTCTCGAAATAGAAAATTCCGGGGTTGAATACTGCTCTTGTATTCCCCTAAAACTTACTCCTAAATCAAAACCTTCTGTTTTCAGAAAAGCATAGAATTCTTCTCTTGAAATCTTTTTTTGACTTAAACTCAACAACCTTCTTACCTCTATTTTTTCGGGTTGCAATGGCTCTTCCAAAATAGCAGTTCCTTTACCATGAATTAAAATACTTCCATTTTCTTTAGTATAAATCTCATAGTTATGATTTTTTGAGTCTGAATATATTCTGGTAAATACATCTTTTTGAGTATTTGCCAAAAGAGGTTGTTGCCAAAAAATGTCTTTCAGTCCCCATATTCGTTTCAAAGTAGCTTCCTCTAAAGCAATACTAGCTTGTTCTATATAAGCAACTCCTGCCAGAACTTTGTTACCATCCACTACATGGTCCTTATAAACCGTTTCTTGTCCTGAATACGTGCTTACATACATGTGCCCGTCTGATGTGACAACATTGCGATGTACTAATGGATGCAATTGATTCTGAACAGGTTCTAAAGCCGATTCCGTTATTATACTAGATTTTACGGGTTCTATCCAATACCTGTCTTTTTCGAAGGCATATGTAGGCAATTGAACTTTTCTTATCTGTTCTTTATCATATAATAGTGCCCAATCTATCTCTATCCCCCAAATCCATGTTTCCGCAAGAATTCTATAGTTCTTTTTGAGGATAGCGGTATCTAATTCCTCTGAACTAATAGATGTTGTACTCTTTTTTCGCTTTTCAACTGTTCCTCTTAATACTGCATGATTAGATGTACCAAGAAATTTAGACAGATGTTGTATGATTTCTTCTTTAGAGTTTCCTATGACGGCTAATCGTTCTTGCATAGCATCTCTTCCCAATTGTAACGTGTACGCAATTGCTCTTAAAGATTCTTTAGACTCTTTAAGGTAATCCAACATTTGCTGCACTTGCGTTTTAAGACTATATTCTGTCTTAGCAGAAAGTAGTATTAATTGTTCCGTACCGTCATCTGCCATTGCATCTGCTTGTAATTCCGGATATTCTTCCAAAACCAAATGGGCATTGGTTCCGCTAAATCCAAAACTACTTACAACTGCACGTCTAAGATTTTCGTTGTTAAGTTGCCAGGGTTTGAGCGCAGTATTAATATAAAATGGGGACTTTTCTAAAGATATTTCATCATTGAGTTGCTCAAAATGCAAGCTAGGTACAAGGTACTTGTTCTTAAGCATGAGTATGGTCTTAATGACTCCCGAAACCCCTGCAGCTTCAGCAGCATGACCAATATTTGTTTTTACCGATCCTAGTGCACAGCTATTATCTACTGCTGATTTAGTACCGAAACTCGTTTTTAGTGCTTCAATTTCTATAGGGTCTCCCAACTTAGTTCCGGTACCGTGAGTCTCTACATACTTAATGGTTGCCGGATCTATATTATATTGGTTATAAATGCGCTGTTGGAGTAAAGCTTGTGCTGCCCCATTAGGCGCAGTAATACCATTAGTTTTACCATCTTGATTGATACCACTAGCTTTAATTACAGCATGTATTTGATCTCCGTCTTTTATAGCGGCATCTAATCTTTTTAGGAATAGTACGCCCACCCCTTCTGATGAAACAATACCATCGCCTTTATTATCGAAGGTTTTACATTTTCCATCCTTAGAAGCCATTCCTACTTGACTTGTCCAAATGTGCAATAACGGTGTACACATTAATTTTACGCCTCCTGCCAAAGCCATATCTGATTCTCCGGATACGATACTTTGATACGCTCTATCAATAGCGACTAACGAAGATGAACATGCCGTATCCAGCGTTAAAGCTGGTCCTTTTAAGTTTAGTAAAAAAGCAATTCTTCCCGCCAATATAGCTTGGGAATTTCCCATAAAAGCAAAGCCCTCTTTGTCAGCTTGATTTTGTGCCAATAGCTGTTGATAATCACCTGAACTTGCCCCTACAAAAACTCCAATGTTTTGTTTATCAATTGCTTTTGATGTATAACCTGCGTCTTCTATTGTTCTCCAACATTCTTGTAAAAATAAACGATGCTGAGGATCCATTACTTCTGCCTCACGAGGTGATATTCCAAAAAACAAAGGGTCAAACTTATCTTTGTCTTTTATAAAACCAGCCCATTTACTATACGATTTTTTCTGCTGTTTGGGGTCTTTATTATACCAATCGATGTCTTGCCATTGTTTTAAATCTATTTCGGAAATAGAATCGACACCTTCCTTTAAATTTTCCCAAAACGCTACTACATTTTCTGCTCCCGGAAAACGGCATGACATTCCGATAATAGCCACATCAGATGCTATAGGTTTCTTAGAATTTACAATATCCTCTACCTGCACTTCTGCGCTTACTTTTCTTTCTTGTTGTACTGCTAATTGCTTCTGATCAATTTTTACAACTTCTAAGTTTTTAATTGTGATCAACTTACCATAATCCGAAGCTATTTCTATCGAAAAAAGAAATTTATCATCCTCTGCTTCGTGGCAAATCATACGACAATCATAATTTACATCAGACTGTGCCGCTGCATGAATATTGATCGCTTCTATACGGTAAGGCAAATACATGACTCCATCTATTTTTCCTTGACGTTGTTGTATTGCTGCATACTGTATGGCAAATAATAGTGCTCCATCTAACCACTGAGACACATAACTAATAGCCCGATTCTGTGGTTTTGTAACTGCAACGATGCCATTAGCAAATTCTCCTTCAATTTCCAGAGATTTTCTTACTTGAAAATAACTATCAGACAAAATATCTTTAGTCCAATCTGTTAATGCTTCGAGGTCTAGCTTAGTTCCTGATGCTTTAGGTGTATAAAGGAAATCATCGATTAAACCAACTTCTTCTACAATAGTTCCCCTAACATAAACCTTCTGTGATTCTTTGTTACTAATTATAAAGCGAATTATTCCTTCGCTAACTTTTTTTAAATTCAGTACAATAGGAACGGTTTCTCCTTTTTGGGCAATTAAAACTTCCGAGATGCGGAATTGTTTTAACGTCAAGCTTTTTTTGCCTAATTGCTCTCTAAAAAAACTATATAATAATTCAACATAAGCATCTGTTGGTAAAATGTATTCATCGAATACTTTGTGATCTCTTAAACATGGTGTATTTGCGATACTTAAGTGATATTCAATATCAGATTCATTATCCTTTTCTATATTTCCAATGATAGCAACTGGCTTAAAAAAAGAATTAATACTACCATTTCCTTCTTCTTGTCTGTTGCTTTTAATTCTATAATTTGAAGCCAAATGGGCATACAACTCAGATAAAGTTGGGTAACTGTAGAGTAAGGATGTTGGGCATTGTGTACCAAACTCTTTGTTTATTTTCTTGACGAATTCTACACCTAAAATAGAATCTAAACCTAATGATACAAAAGTATCTGTACCCGAAACTTCTTCTTTCTCTAAGTATAAAAGTTCTGCCAGAATATTTTTTAGCTCCTCTTCTTCAAATACATTTATAATTTCCTGTTCAACACTTTCTACAAAAGACTCTTTTGTTTCGTTAGTTGCTGTTAATTCAAGACTTGATATTATATAATTACTTAATTCTTCTACATTAGGATAGCTATAAATTTGTGATGCAGGAATTGAAAGCTGCCATTTTTTATTGATTTTTTTCACCAATTCTACTCCCAAAATAGAATCTAAACCTAATGTTACAAAAGTTTGTGTGTCGTCTATTTCAGATTCTTCCAAATACAATAACTCTGATACCAATAGCAACAACTCCTTTTGAATAGTAGGATGTTGAGCGCTATAATTATCTTGTACTGCGTAATTTTTATCGCTTTCTTTACTTGATAAAGATGTTTTGTTCGCGGGGGTGATTAAAGCTTGGTTACCGCTGTTTATTACCTGTAAGTGTACTGCTAATTCTTTTACAGTAGGATGGCTATACAATTGTGCTGTAGCAAAATCAATATTCCATTGTTTTCTGATTTTTTTCGTGAATTCAACTCCTAAAATAGAATCTAATCCCAGTTCAACAAAAGTCTGGTCGGGTCCTAATTCTTCCGGGGTCACATATAATAAATCACATAGAAGTTCAATTAGCTTTTCTTCATACCCCTCCATTAGAGTTTCAGTCGATAGTACTTCCGTTTCATTTTCAATAGTAATTTGCGGATCACCAAAAGTTTCGATTGGTTGCAACTTAATTTTAACAACGTCTTCTTTTTTATTTGCAATAGTTGGTTGGACTAGTATCTTAAATGCATTTGCTAACTCTTTTACTGAAGGATAACTATACAGCTTTGCCGTACTTACGGAAATCCCTAAAGCTTTATTTATCTTTTTTATAAATTCAACACCTAAAATAGAATCTAAACCTAACTCTGCAAACGTCTGATCTTCCTTAATTTCTTCCTGTTCCAGATACAATAAATCTCCTAATATTTGAGATAATAGTAATTCTAAATTCTCTCCCAGATAAGGAGATACGGAAACAACTTCCTTCGCAACAGCAGGTATTTGGTTTAAAGGCACAAGCTTAATTTTAGCTGCAGTAAAAATCTTCTTTGATTCCATGGAGGCTACTACGTTTTCTTGGAGAGGTATAATCGTTTCTTTTGTAAGCTCTGCTTGATGTATAATTGAAGTGGTTTGGCTTTCTTTTCTTTCAATTTTTTTTCCTATCCAAAATCTTTTCTTAGCAAATGGATATATTGGCAATGCTATCTTTGAAATTTGAAGTTTATCATATAATTGTTCCCATTTTACAATTCCTCCTTTACTCCAAAACATCGCTAGTGCCTCAAAATTTTGTTCGATTATATACTGCTCTGCTATAGACTCCTCTTTATGAACCTCTTTGCATTGTTTTATATTTTCTATATAGTACAATGCTGATTCTTTCTTTTCTTTCGAAAGGAAGCTTTCTAACTTATTTATTAAGTCATTATAATCTTTATATGTAAATGCTAATCGCTCTGCAAATTCTTCTTTGGCTGTTTGTAATGTATAGGCAAAAGAAGCTAATTGAATTACTTCTTGCTTTTCGATCCAGTTATACATTTCATGAGCATATCTTTCTAAACTTTCTTGGTTTAAAGCTGATAATACAAACACCTGCATCGGTAGCTGAATGTATTTGTCCATATCTAATTTCGGATTCTGATCATATGCTTCGACTACTACATGCGCATTAGTTCCTCCTATCCCAAAACTACTAACTCCCGCTCTAAGGGGCACGTTAGTAGATGATTTCCATACTTGTCCCTCAGTTTGAATTCTAAAAGGACTGTTTTCTAATTCGATATGTGGATTTAATGTTTCAAAATTTAATGTCGCAGGCAAATATTGGTTTTGCATTGACAACAGCACTTTTAATAATCCAGCAATTCCTGAAGCAGCTTCCAGATGTCCAATATTGGTTTTAACAGACCCTAAACTACACCATTTTGTTACTGAATCAGTATGCTGCATTTGTTCAAAAGCATCTTTAAGTGCTTTAATTTCAATAGGATCTCCCAGTTTTGTTCCTGTTCCATGTGCTTCTATATAACTAACCGTTTCTATCGGAACATCCGCTTGCTTGTAAGCATTAGTTATTAATTTTTGTTGTTGAAACGGATTAGGTACCGTAATTCCTCCTGAATAACCTCCATGATTAACTTCTGTACTTTTAATTATTCCTAAGATTTCATCCCCATCTTCCTGAGCTTTATCTAAAGGTTTTAAAAGCATTACAACAGCACCTTCTCCCCTTACATAACCGTTTGCTTGTATATCAAAAGTGTGACATTTTCCATCTTTACTAAGCATATTTGCATTACTGTACGCTATACTTTTTGTCGGATGGCACATCAAATGAATTCCTCCCACAACTGCTTGATCACATTGTTTTTGTTTCAACGCTTTTACTGCCTCAGCTATAGCTACTAAAGATGAAGAACAAGCTGTATCAATACTCATGCTTGGCCCTTCAAAATCATAAAAATAAGAAATACGATTCGCTAAAAGAGCAATTGCATTACCGGTAACAATTCCTTCTTGTGTTGCGTCATTTTCTGTCACTACACGTTCATAATCACTACCACTTACCCCAATAAACACACCGGTATTACTCTTCTTATAGTGACTTGGTTTTTGTTTTGCATTTTCGAACAACTCCCAAGTTAATTGTAAAAGCATTCGCTGTTGCGGGTCCATTAATTGAGCTTCTCTGGGAGAAATTTCAAAAAATAAAGAATCAAAACTGTCTATGTCGCTTAAATAGCCTCCATAATTTATTCCTTCATATTTATTCTCGATTCCTTCAGGCCAAATCCATCTACCTTCCGGTGTAGTTGTTATTGATGAAATACCATCTTTAAGATTCTTCCAAAATAACTCGGGAGTATCGGCATTAGGTAATCTGCAACAAGTACTTATTATAGCTATATCAGAACTATGGTTTTCATTTTTTTCTTCTATCTTCTGATCTTCACTTACCGATTTCCCTAAGCAATACGATACAATTTGTTTGACTGTATACAACCCGAAGAATCGACTTGGATTTGTTTTTAATCCACACTCCAGATTAAGATACTCCGATAGTTCGGTATAAATGATCGATTCTACACCTAATTTGCGTAAGTCTGTATTTAGATCGACTTCACTACTTTCATAAACTGAATTAAAAAAGTCGATGATAATATCCGAAAGTTCTTCGGACGTTATTTTTATATTGCTATCAGCGATTTCTTCGTGAACTCTCTTGGGAGTTTCTGTTACTTCATTTTTAACAGACGCATTTTTTTTATCATTCTGTAAAATTTCGTTTTCTTTCTTTACCCTTTCTACAATTTCACTTGCTATACTTACTTTTTGGTTTAGCTTCTTGACCGTAAAAATCTTGGCAATAATTTGACCGTCTTCTTCCCTGTACAATGACGATGTTAATCGTATGGTTAAATCATCTACCAAAAGGGCTTGATCAAGTTGATATATTAATTTTTCATTAGGATTAGCATTTCCATAATAATGAATATCTCTCGCAGTACAAATAGCATGAATTGCCCAGTTTATTTTTTCTCCATCTACAAGAATATGCTCTTCAAAAAAATGGCGTTCACATTTATCACTAATATTTGGGTAGGAAGCAAAATATAACAGCCCTACGCCGTTAATATCGTCATAAGGTTCTACTTCATAAGTTCTGGTAAACAGCGGTTCTGCCAGTATAGTAAACTCTGAATCATAAAAATAATGCTTGTTAGACGTTTCTTCCTCGGCAGTAGGTAAAGAAGCTATGTGATTCTTTACATTAAAAAAAGCTTTAACGTATTTAGGTATTATTTTTAATAATGGTACTTTGGAATCGTCTTTTTGAACAGGTGTCCCTTTGACTAAATTTTGATTATCGTCATTTTTTCTCGCTGAAAAAATTGAGATCATTGAGGTTTGCAAAGTACTATCACTTGTTCTGTTTTTTACCGTTCCATTGCTTAAAAACATTTTAGTTTTAAACTGCTCTAAACAGGACTCGATTATCGTTTCATCGTTCTCTACAAATCTTTTTAATCCTATATCATTTTGGCAACTCCATTGTATTCTAACAAAACTGGCATAAAGACGTTCACCATTACTATCAAAGATAGCATCTGAAGGAGCTCCCAACCCTTTTGATATCATTTCCCAATGAATATCCCCTAATTCTTTTAAAAGCCAATTCTCAGACATTCTCCCATATAACATCTGAGGGATATTTAGAGAGTAATCTCTTTTTAAACAGTAAGTATTCATTTTTGGATGATTTTGCCTTTTTTTATTATTGAAGTAAATTCACATTGATTATTAAAGACACTATAAACATTTAAGCTTTTAATCTCATATACTGGGCGTCAAATCCCACTTGGTTTGGTTCTACATTTCACAAAACTAATTTTCAATTCTATATTCTTTATAGCTAAATATTACGTAACCATCAAATTCATTAATCAGTTTCTTTAACAAATAAATAGCACTTAAACTATATATTGAGCTATTGAATTTTTATTGATGAGACTATTAAAATAATTTGGTTCATTTGCATTAGTAACGACACAAGGCAGACTATTTTGTTTCTGGTACTCCCTAAGAACTCCCTCTCTTTTTAATGCCCTTATCTTTCTATACCTTATAACCAAATCAATGTTATATAACACTTTATTCTTACCTATAAACTCAATATTTATATTTTTCGGGCACAACCAGCTTTCTATTGTACAACTTAATTTAGTAACCATTTTGAAAGATCATGTAAGACTCTTCATTTCTATTCTAAACTATTTTCTACAAAGTCTAAATTCCCCTTAAAAACATTAATTTTTAACGTTTAGGCATAATCGATTTTACGCGAAAATAACAACAACATCTATCTAAAAATTACGGGCTTTTGATATAAAAATTACGGGCTTTTATGATAGTTCCAATTTTTAAATAAAATTAAATCAACGGAAAAGTTAGATCGTATTTTGTGATTTTACTATTCATATTGTATTCTAAATATCAATTGATATAATTACTACATACATCCTTAAGGTTCGAGTCCCGTTAGGCTTAGGAGACAGTGAAAATTATAGGATTTCACTATAGGATTTCCTCTTATAGCAGTAGAGAACCGATTCAGTTAAATTCTGTTTATAATAATCGAGATGTGCAAAGTCAAATATGGCATCAAATGCCTCAAATGGATTTCCTGCCAAGAACCCAGCCCAAAACCTTGTTTCGAAGGATATTTTATTCTTTTTCATAGCGGTAAGATTTAAAATTGAAAGGTGAAGTTCCACTCTTTCAAGAGGATAATCTATTCCATTTAAGCAGGATATCAATTCTATGCTATCGCGTTCAAAACCCTTTTAAAGTCGAAGGCAAATTGTTTCGGATAGGAAATTCTCATTACTTACTAAATCTAAAAATTCTATTTCAATTCCATAATCGGCAAGTAATAGAAAAGTGGGTCCAAAAATTAAAGAAATTTCGGAAGAACAAGTAAAACTACCTATACCCATTTGCAGGATAAATTTTAGATTTGTCAAGATGTACTACCCATAGTGGCTAACAATTGAGCTGTTAGGGTTGTCATAGTATCCCCTAATATATGCGATTTACCTACTTAGCGTAACAAACAAACAATTACTAAATATGGACAACAAAAAACGAATCGTTGAAAAACCTACTGCAAACAACGTAAAATGTTGGGACAGTAGTGGTAGTACTGAAATGGTAACACAGCGTCTTAAAGAGATGTTTGTAGAAATGGGTCAAAAAACCCGAATTGAAAAAGGGCAAAATCCAGCGGAACGTGCTGTTTTCAGAAAACAACATGGTATCACTTATGGGCAATTCGTGATCAATGAGGATATCCCTGAAGAATTCAAAATAGGCATTTTTAGCGGCTCTCGATATGACTGTGCTGTTCGTTTCTCCAGTGATACAGGCACTACTTCACCTGACTTACACACCACTATTGGAGTGGGTTTGAAGTTGTTTGGAGTGGAAGGGCCAAAACTTTTTGGAGAAGGTCCTACTGCCGATTTCATTTTTCAGAATATAGATCGCTTTTTTGCTAGTGATGCGCAGCAAATGTGTGCGTTTACAACCGCTGGTGCTATTGATAGGGATTACGATACTTATATCAACAAGCATCCTGAATTGGCTAGTATTTTACAAGCTATGCAAAAAGAAGAGGCTAGTGTTTTAAGTGCTGGTTACTGGGCTATTTTGCCTTTTCAACTAGGAGAAAATCAAATTGTTAAATATCGTTTGGTTCCAGATGACACCTATAAAGGCGCGCCCTTTGATGATGATAATTATTTACGATTGGATTTAGAAAAACGTTTACGCAATGGAGATGCTACTTTTAGATTTGAAATCCAATTGCGTACTAACGAAGCAACCATGCCTCTTAATGATGCACAAGTAGTTTGGAGTACTGAGGAAAGTCCGTACATCTGTATTGCTAAGTTGCATTTGCCTCAACAAGATGTAACAGCAATTGGTCAGTCTGAATTTGGAAGCAATCTTTCATTCAATATTTGGAGAACTTTAGAAGCTCATAAACCATTGGGCAGTATTGCAGACGCTCGAAAAACAGTTTATGCTGCTAGTGCTGAAGCCAGGCATCAAGCCAATGGACAACAATTACAAGAGCCTAATATTATAAATCCGCATTTTAAAGGCAATACAGACGAGGATAGTACTTGTATTGTTAGAGCTGGTATCTATCCTCCTATTGGTGTGATGCGCGTGGGAAATAGTGAAGAGGAGTATTTCATAGGGCCTTTAGTAGACGAACCGGAAGCAAAAGAGGATGTGTATGCTTATCGTGATAAAACAGGAGCGATAAAACGTCAGGCTGCTCAGTTCCGAATTTATGGCTTCAATGCGGCTGGAAAAGCTATCAAAGAATTGACGATGGATAATGCTAAAATTACCTGGCATTCGCATTTGGCCAATCAAAAATCATCTTGGTATCAATTCCAAATTGCCTTAGATATTCCAGATGCCTCCGATCCCAATGTTCCACCTTCTTTACTAAGAAACATTGATGTAAAAGACCGTCGTCAGTTATTGATTGATTGTGGTAGTGAAAGCATTTCAAAACCTAATGTCACTGAAGGGAAAGAATTCACCGGAAAATTCATGGGGAAATCGGTTTATTTAGGAGAAATGCACACAGATGAAAAAGGGCGCCTAGTGATGCTGGGCGGTCATGGTAAATCGAAAAACATCAATGGTGATAGAGCTATTACCTTTGCCAACAATGAAGGTTGGTATGATGATATGTCAGATGGCCCTGTTACAGCCACGGTAGAATATGAAGGAGTAGCTCTTGCTGTAGATCCTGCTTGGGTGATTTGCGCTCCACCTGATTATGCTCCTATGCAAAAATCGGTTCGTACTATGTGGGATTTAATGCGCAGTGTTGCTGTAGAATCAGAAATGTTAGTAAGGCCTGCAAGACCTTCTTTCTCTAAAGACATCTTGCCTATTTTTGAAAGAATGACCAATTTACAATGGGTAAATGCAGGATTTGCTGCTGCCTTTGGATGGGGTGGTCAATTTAATTATACCAGTGCAGCATGGGTAAAAAAACTAAATGACCCTACTTCTGCCAATTTAGAAATGCGTCGTACTATTTCCAATAATTTCCGTAGGTTTGATCAATCCGGTGCGCAAGCTCCACAGCTATGGCCTTGGTTGTATGGTGATGCAGTTGCCATTCCTACACAAGGTTCTGTTCGTCAACATTCAACCTTATCGCATTTGCAATTGGAGTTTTTAGATCAATGGGTCGAAGGTGATTTTGATGCTGATTTTGTAGATACAACAGGCTGTCCTTATATTCCACCTGTTAAAAAAATTGATGATTATCCTATTGCTGAACAACCCGACATGTTAACTAAAGCAGCTATGGATTTCTGTTTGGCAGATGCTTTTCATCCGGGTTGTGAAATGACTTGGCCTATGCGAACTTCTGGTATGTATATGGCTCCTTTCCGATTGAAACACGCTCCTAAAACACCAAAAACCGATTATCATTATTATGGTTCTACTATGAATAGTGATGTGTTGACTTTACCTGCTGGTCCATTATTAGGTGGTCAAGTACCCGGTGGCGTAACGAGATGGATGGCTATTCCTTGGCAAACTGATACGGCAAGTTGCAGAGATGGTTATACTACTGCATATGATCCTTATCTACCAACATTTTGGCCTGCCAGAGTTCCTAATAATATTTTGAGTGAAGAACGTTACAAAGAAACTTTAGATACACACTTAGCAGAAGAAACCCGTAGAGAGGCTTTTGCATATCGTTATTTTTGGTTAGATGATTTGCCTTTAGATGGTGAAGATCCAACACAAACCAATCAGATTAATGCTATGGTGAAATATTTTGACAAGTTGGCGATTGTGCAACCGCGTCCAGGTGTGCCTGATAACGCTAATTTTCCACCGGAAATGCAAATTGGTGTAGTTCCAAATGAGGAACAAAACCAACTGTTGTTGCAAGAGACAGAAGCCCGATTGAGAAAAATCTTAAATGACAACAAACACTTGGATAAGAAAGAGGAATCTTTATTGCATATTACTTTAGAACATTTGTCAAACGAAGGCTTGTTTACCGAACAAATTGTAATTGAAAGCACGCGCGAGCAACTGGTACAATTGATTCAAGACGAATTGGTTCAGGATGAAGCTTTAACAAGTGAAGTTCAAAAACTAGTTGATTTATTAGCTTCGAAAGCTCATAAATTAACCAAAACAAGAACCGTTCCTCATTCCAGACAACCTCGAAAAGAAGTGGGTGTACCCGAACAATCAGTTCGTTTCCAACGTTTTATTCCAAAATAACACTAGGTTTGGCGACAGAAAAAACAGATATATTAATTATAGGTGGTGGCATTGCAGGTTGCATTGTCGCCATTTCTTTAATAGATACTTATCAGGTAACATTAGTTGATAAGCTTCTTGAACCTAATGAACGGATTGGAGAATCTTTAGCTCCTGCTTCGCAACGCATTTTAAAACAATTGAATTTATTGGAGGGTTTGGAAAACCAAATAGGCACTTTGTATCAAAAAAACGTAGGCATGCAGTCTTATTGGGGAAGTAATCAAGTATATCTTCTGGATGATTTAAGAAATCCTGATGGTTTTGTTAAAAATTTGGATAGACAAGCCTTTGAAACCTATTTAAGAAAAGCTGCAGAAGCCCGAGGAGTTCATTGCTTGTGGGGTTCCAAGCTACATAGCAGTTCTTATGAAGATTCTCGTTGGCAAGTACAACTAAGAGCTGGTGATACCTCTTTATCAACTTCTACAATTTCAGCTTCTTTTATTATTGATGCCAGTGGGCGCCAATCGCATTTTGCAAAGAGCTTGGGCATTAAACGACAAGTGAAAGATAAATTGGTTGCTTGTTGGGTTACTTTACCTAATAGCAGAACAAATACCATGAGTACCATTTTAGCTAGTGAAAACGGATGGTGGTATAGTGCTGTTGTCCCTAATGACAAACGGGTGGTGGCTTTTCATACCGATGCTGATTTAGTGGCTAAAAACGAACTTAAAACCACTGCCTCATTTTTGGAATTGGCAAAAGAAAATCCTGTTATTTTATCTTTACTAAACGAACATGAAAATGCTATTGTTTTTAAAGGTACAGTTGCCGCTAATTCTACTAAATTAGAACAAGTAGCAGGGCAACAATGGGTAGCTTTAGGTGATGCAGCACTAAGTTTTGACCCCTTATCTTCGCAAGGCATGTACAATGCAATGGCTAGTGCCATGCAATTGCAAAATTTATTATTGAAGTATGGATTTACTGAAACACTTCAAAAAATACATACCGAACAAACGGAGCATATTTGGCACCATTACCTAAAACACAAAAGTATTTTTTACCAAGCGGAAACCAGGTGGAAAACAGCTGCTTTTTGGGAGAGACGGTTGTAATGGTTACCGTTAGAATGAGGTTTATATTAATGCCAACTGCGGTTTTATAAAAAGTACGACCTGGATCAAGTGAGTAAAGAATTCTAAAAGCATAAAATTATTAGGTGCGTTGTTATTTTTGTTAAGGTTTTGTCTCGTTCTTCGAAGAGTTCTTATGGAGAAGGCAAAGGTCTCTGACTTTGCGCAATTTTTTTTGCCTGTTATAAAAACGTTAGGCTCTCAAAAGTCTCCTGACTTTTATGATTATGTTCCAGATCATAAAAAATATTACATTATGTTAGTAGGTCAGAAATCATTTTTTTTGATATAACATATACTAAATTTGTTTAAAGTCAGAGACATTTGCGCAATGATTGTGAGGAACACTTTGGAGAGCGGGGAAATATTAAAAAATAAAAAAATGACAAGAATAGAACGAAATACAGCACCAACAGCGGAAGAAATAGACTTTTTTTTGAAAGAAGTTGATTTTATTTTACCCAAAGGATTTATGGACTTTTTTAAGGAAACAAATGGAGCAGATATTAGTACAGATAAAAAATACATTCTTTTATGGGCATTGGCAGATATGATGCAATTAAATAAAGATTATACTGTGGAAGATTATGCCCCCGAATTTTTTATTTTCGGTTCAGATGGAGGAGACACTGCTTTTGCAATAGAGAAAAATACGGGATATATTTACGAAATGCCATTTATTGGTATGTCAAAGGAAGAATCCATTTTTAGGAACGAAACCTTTACAGAATTTATTATGAACATATGACCCATAATTCCAAGAATTCTTATAAAGCTGTGGCAATGCAAAGATAAAATGGGAAGCTATCATATAAAACATTTTTATAAAATGAAAAATATATCTACTAATAATGAACCTTTAGAATTAAGCATTAATAAAAAATATTATGTTATTGATGCCCTTTATTTGACTGACATAAAAAATGAGTTACTAAAAAATAATATTTTACCTAAAGATATCAGACGTGAAGTTTTTCCTTATACTGATACTCCTTTTGCTCAATACAAATCAAGTAAAAATGTTTTTTTTGTAAACCAAATTATTAAAGTCGATTACGATGAAGTTTTTTCAGAAGATTTCTCCTTTTTTTCGTCAGATACAGGACTAATAGTCTTTATTTTCGAAGATATACTGGTAGAGTTCTTAAAGGATTTCAATTATGAAGATTTAGTTGATTCAGAGAATGAACTAATAGATGAAAAATATTGGGAACAATTGGTTTCAAAGTTCAATCCCACGGAAGTTGGATTAGTCTTAGCCAATGCAGATAACGAAAATAAATTTGACGGAAGTGGAACTTATAAAATTATTTAATATTTTATATTTCAATCAAACCCTCTAGTGCAAATTTGTAACCAACCAACAGAGATGTTTTATGTTCTGATTGAATATCAAAAAAGTGATAAATAATTATGGATAATAGCATAAAAGTAGCTTTTGTACAAAAAATAAATGAAGCTGAATTTGAGACCGAAACTATCTGGTGTGAAAGAGATGGGGAAAATTTCGTAATTGATAATATTCCTTTTGTTGCAAAAAGAATTTCGTTGGGAGATACAATCAAAGCAGAATATGATGAAGATGAAAAAATGTATTATTTTGATGATTTTGTTAAAATTTCAGGGAATAGTACTATAAGGATCTTTTTCTATGATGATAATAAAATTGAATCAACAAGAGAATGGTTGAATAAAAACGATTGTGAATCAGAAGTTTTACTCGTAAGAAGTATTGTTGCTGTTAATATACCCCAAAAAGTGTATTATCCCGTTATTAGAGACTTTCTAGAAGAAGGTAAAAAAAAGGGAAATTGGGTTTACGAAGAATCTTGTTTAGAACATGAGTGTTAAAGCTATTCCATCATAGGGTGATTTTCTTCATACACCACTCTCCGAAGAGTTCTAATGAAAAGCTCCGCAAATATCTCTGACTTTGCGCAATTTTTTTTTATCTGTTATAAAACATTAGATCCTCAAAAGTCTCCTGCCTTTTACGGTTATGTTCTAAATAATAAAACATAAGACGTTAATAACAACAATTAGAATGGATACTAATTAATGGCTATGTAAAAGTAGTATCAAAATGATAAGGTTTTATCATTTTGATATACTTAGGCTTAAATACGCTCTATACAATTTGAGTTAGTAGTAAAACAGCAATAAAAAAAATGATACTAAACACCATTACATTTATAGCCTTTTCTTTGCGCTGCATCGACTTATTGGACATATAATCCTTTGTAATTTCCCTGCTTCTTGTTTTATTTTTTTTCATATCGTGTGTGAGTGTGTGTTTGATTGCATCAGAAAAAATACAAAGCCTATGCCAAAAAAAAGTGCGCTTAATTTGGAGATCCTACCTAAAATGGAAAGGAATATTTTGCGCAAAGCCACCAGTATTCTCTTAGGTAAGGCACGGCTTAAATTTAAATTTATAAAACTGCAAAGGAGGAGATAATTTGTTCTGAATTGTACCTTAATTTCTACCTCGATAGCAGTAAGCACTAGATTGCTACTTTCTGTATCGGGGCGCTGTATTGCTCTGTAACAGCAAGCAATACTAATATTTTTAAGATCACTTAAACCCAATGTCATTAAGTTAATAATTATGAGAAAAAAGTCTCATGCAGATTTTAGCGGAATCAAATAAAAAAACCGCAGAATCTGCGTGAAAAATTTTCTTAGCTTAATGACATTGGGCTTAAACCAACAGACCAATCATTGACAAATCGCCACCCATTTTCCATTCAGACCGAGGTATACGATACGCTTGTGGGGAATTTGTTACTGCATTAAGTACTTGAAAATTAATTACCTCTAAACTTCTATATTCGTTACTTACAGTAATTCTTTTAATACTTTTTTACCATTTTCATTATCCGGATTTAATTCAACCGATTTTTGATACATCTTAATCGCATCATTTTTTTTACCGCATTGGAGCAATGCCTCCCCATAGCTATCATATATATTTGAGCTATTTGGAAAAATTAATGCCGCTGAAGCGAATGTTAGTAAAGAATTGTCTGTTTTTTGAAGTCTCAGAAATTGATATCCCAATCTATTAAAATCTCTTTCTGTTGTTTCGTAAGTGTCTGGATTTTTTAAATATTCTCCAATTAATTCATTTGCTTTTTCTTTATTCCCACTTTCAAGCAAACTGCCGTAGACTCTCGAAAGATTCTGTAATGGCATTTTATAAGGCTTCTTATCTATTAATTTCAAAACTTCATTGGCTGTCACGAAAACCGGATTTGCTGTATTAGACAGCAAAATAACCGTGTTGTTTTTAGTAATGTTATGCATCAAAATTGAAGTAAGTCCAGTAATGAGTCCATCATGAAAAACTATTTTTTCATTAGTGTCATTAGTGTAGATTTGCCATCCCAAACCATAGGCAATCTCTTTTTCGCCCAAACGATAAGAAGCAATTTTGCCATTATTAAGCTTTGTCGGCGTCAGTGCTTCTTCTAATTCTTTCTTGCCTAAAAGCTTGTAGCTAAATAATGCTTTTTGGTACTTATGCAAATCCAGAGCAGTACTTACAATACTTCCACCTCCATAAAAATTGCTTTTCTCATAGATTAAAAAAGTTTCTTTTAAGGTTTGAACATTCACTACGTCCGTAGAATAAAAGTTTGGATAAGTGTACAATTCTACTTGATTTGGTTCTTTAAGCTTTCTGTTTTTTGGAAGAAATGAATCTTTCATTTTAGCAGGAATGAAAACATTTTTTAGCATATAATCTCCAAAACTAATTCCGGCTATTTTTTCTACTATTAATGCCGCAAGACAGAAATTAACATTATTATATTCCCATTTGTCTCCTGGAGCAAACGAAAGTGGTACTTTATTATCAATTAATGCCGGTATAATGTCTTCATTAGAAAAAATTCTTTCCGGACTTTCTTTTATTTCCTTATCAAATAGATGATATTCTTGCCCCAATCCGGAAGTATTGCTTATCAGATGCCTGATACTGACATTTGGATAAGGAAAATTCAGAAGATATTTTTGCACTGCATCATCAATGTTCAATTTACCTTTTTGTTTAAGCTGCAGTATTGTTACCGCAGTAAACGTTTTTGATACCGATGCAATTGGAAATTGCGATTTTTCATTGATCTTTTCTTTCTTATCGATATTGGAATATCCATAAAAATTTGAAAAAGTATTTTCTCCTGATTTGGAAACTAAAACACTGCCGTAAAAAAGATCATTTTTAGCAAGCGTTGAAAAGAAATCTTTTATCTCTTGTCCTGAAATAGTACTTGTAAAAAGTAAAGCTGTAAAGTAAAGAAATATTTGTTTTTTCATTTTGATTGATTGATTGATTGATTGATTTTAAACGAAAATAATAAAATATTATTACTGCAATCGTTTTTCCGGATTTATATCCCAGTTGTTTTACAGAAAGCTTTTCCAAATCATACCAAAATGGATTAATCTTGTCACGCGAAATTCTTGCACTAATGTACGCTAAGACACTGGCCGAGGGCATACACGGCGTCTGTCATGATAGACCTTCGCGGAGAAGAGTCATTGATAATTAAAAAATACTTCATTGACCAGCAGTGTATTGAACTGAATTTAGAACATAAAATCAACCCAAATATTCCTTTAAAATACTGCTTTTCTAACTCCCCAAAAAATCAAATACAAAATAAATTTTAAAATTATGTTTATTTAATTGACATATCAATTATATTTGTATCAAACAAAATAAAGATGAAAAACAATACCCCAACAGGAACAGTACTTTATTCGCTGGAACAAGCCATAAAAGAATACAGAAAAATTTCGCAAAAAAAAATCAGCAAAATTGTAACCGATATAACTGTTGATCAATGTTTAGTGCTAATAATCCTCAATAAAAACTCTGATTATTCTCAAAAAGAAATCGCTAATCTTATTTTTAAAGACAATGCTTCCATTACAAGAATAATTGAATTAATGGTGAAAAAAGACTATCTAAAAAGGGAAATAAATGAATTTGACAGAAGGAAATTTAATCTCAAAATAACAGAAAAAGGACAAAATACCATAGAGCTATTATCACCAGTTATAACACATAATAGGGAAACTGCTCTAAATGGATTAACTAATAATGAAATTGAACTCCTTGACAAAATACTCAATAAAATAATCTCCAATTGTAAAACCAGCTAAAATGAAACGTATCATCACTTTATTGCTATTAGTACTAACAACATCTTTTTATTCGCAAAAAACAATAGCTCCCCGAACAGAAGTTAATCTTACTGAATTAGAAAAAAAAGATATTTTAGATTCGCTAAACAAAAAGCTTATAGAATTTTATATACGCCCCAACGCGCTACAAAATATAAAAACAAAGTTGAGTGAAAACTATAAAAAAGGCAAGTATAGTAAAAGTTCTAATCCAAAAGAATTTGCCTCCATGCTCACAACAGATATTGTAGATATTAGCAAAGATTTGCATTTTAATGTAATTTACGATCCACAATGGATAAATGATCAATTGAAAAGCAAAGATGATCTTTTACGAAAAACAATTAAAGCTCAAGAACTAACAGAGGCGAAAAAAAAGAATTTTGGTTTTCAACAAACACGAATATTGGAAGGTAATGTGGGCTATCTGGAATTTACCTATTTTCACGATCCGGTCGAAGCAAGTGAAGTTGCAACAACCGCGTTACAGTTTTTAAGCAACACAGATGCTTTAATTATAGATTTGCGTAAAAATAATGGTGGAGCAATGGAGATGGGGCAATTTATCAGCAGTTATTTGTTTTACAATAAAGATTTACCGCTCTATAAATATTATTATTACGAAAGTGGGAGAAAAAAAATAGATCGAGAAATGTGGTTGTTACCTTCTGTTCCCGGCAAACGATTAGATGAAATTGACATCTATATTTTGACAAGTGGCGTAACTTTTTCCGCTGCTGAATGGATGAGTTATTCTCTTCAAAACCTTAAACGTGTCACTATTGTTGGAGAGCAGACAGCAGGTGGCGCCCATCCGATTGATCGAAAAATAATAACAAACGGCTTTTCTGTAAACATACCTTTTGGAGAAGTAACAGACCCTATTACAAAAACAGATTTTGAGGGCCGCGGCGTCACTCCGGATGTACTATGTAAAAGCGAAGACGCTGTGAATGTAGCTCATCTTTTAGCCTTACAAAAATTGTCATCGAAAAATAAAGATTCATTACACCCTATTGATTGGATTATTCCGGTTGTTAAAAACAGGCAAAAACCAGCGATTATAGATCGCGAAATTCTAAAATCATATCAAGGAAAATATGGGAAAAGTGAACTGGTCTATGAGAATTCCAATTTGTATTATAAATGGAATAATACGGTTAGCTTTTTGCTTACCCCTTTAGAACAAAATTTGTTTCTGGTAAATGGGATAGATGAATTTCGTATAAAAATAATTTTAGAAAAAAATTCCATCACTGGAATTAAAAGGATTTATCAAGATGGACATGAGCGAATGTATTCCAAAGAATGATGCCGGTGACCTTAATACAATAAGTACTAATAATAAGCCTCTTAATTTTATAAGACGTTTATTGTTAGTAGTATTATTTATATAAAAATTGCACAAGATAACACTATAGCATTGTCTAAAATTTGCGATAACTTCATGCAACAAATATGGAACAACGAAACAATAATCTTTAAGATTCTTTAAAATAGTCTTCCATCGCTAAACTCCAATTTTCATTTAAAATATAACTAATGTCATCTTTAGCGTCACTTATTTCTTTTATTGAAAAGTCCATTAATTCTTTATAATTAAAATCTTCTGGTACATTTTGATTGTATAGCCCTTCGACCATTTCTTTAAAAAGCAATTCGTTGTTCATCGTTTTTTCAAGATTAAAGAACGCAATATCAAAGAAAGACTTCATTTTCATTTGTAATCGGTTGAAATAATATTCATGATACAACCAAATGGCAGATTGAAGAATAGGAAAGTCATCAGCGCTTTCCATTAATGTCCTTAACTGACTTATAAAAGAGGTATATTTAATAAAACCCCAAACGCCTTGTGCTAAAGCGGATTTATCCTTTGATGTAATTATTTGACTTAATTTTTCGAATGATTTTAAACTTTTAATAACATCCGAAATATCGTATTCACCATAACTAACGTAATCTAGCATTGCCAAAAAAACGTCAACATCATCATCATTTTTTAAGAATCTGTTTAAACTGATATATTCATTAAAAATTCGTAAACTTTCCTCATTTGTTTCTCCATTATATTCCATTTCATTTAACGAAAATTCGCAAGTATATCCAGCTAATTTATAAGGATAGTTTATTCTGTAGTACTCCACTACAGCTTCATAAGACATTATTTTATTAATTTCTTGTCTTAGGTCATTATTGAATTTTCGAGGTATAAATCCAGCGAATACGGCAATTAATAAAAAGTTATAATACCCTATTAACTCATCCGTCCAAAATCGTTGTTGAAGTTCAAGTCCGTAATAACTTCTTTTTTTATGATCATCCAGTAAAGCATATAAGTCAATCTTTCTATTTTCTAGAATTAACTGATTTATCAATTCAAATCCTTGCGACGGCATCTTCTTTTCATAAAATTCGGCCTTTAAAGAATCGTAATTTCTGTCTGTATTTTCCATAAATCCTTAGTTTAGATGATAGACTTAAGCAAGTCCAATGGTTCTATAAAACCACTTTTGGGTTTACAAACAGAGACATGACTTGTCTCTGCTAAAACAATCGGAGCTATATCATTTAGATAAGGAATATTTCTGACTACTTTATCTCCCTTAGCATAGACAACTAATTTTGCTTTAGTACAATCGCCTTTATTTTGATTTTGAAATTCGTGAGTCCGTTCCTTTATGTAATGTATAATACCTTCCTCAGTATTATCTAAATCATTAAGAATTGGATATCTTAGTTTAGCAAAAATCCCAAGTAATCCGGTTAAACCAGGTAAAGCTTGCATTGCCAAGTTAATAATGTTTGCTCCATGATGAGCCGGTGCAAACAATGCTAAAGTAACTTTATCAGCCCATGTCTTATTCTCATTGATCGCAAATATTAAAGCTTGTCTTGTCAAAATTGCTCCGAGAGAATGAGCCACTAAAATAATCCCATTATAGTTTCTTTCAGGCAATCCTTGTGCAATGGGCAAAATATGGTTGGCTACTGGATTTTCGACAAGATTTAAAAATTTGAAAAGTTCTCCGGAATGATCACCGGCTTGTCCTTTAAAAGTATCGTATCCGTAAAAAATAATATCAGATTTTGCAAACTCTTCTTCTGAAGTAATATAAGTTGGGAAATTATTCCATGTTCCTATAGAAGTGCCACCAAAACCATGAATAAACACAATTAGATTTTTAGGCTCACTATAACTGAAAAAACCTTGCGAATTTAATCCGTGTTTTTGAATTCCAATACTAATAGTATGATTTGACATTTTCTAATTTTAAAGTTATTAGTAAAAGCTACTGATTTTCAATTCATTTCATATAAGTTTAGAAAAGTATTGAAAATTAAAAAAAAATATTCAAAAACGCGTTTTTCAACCTGTAGTATTAATATAAAAACAATAGAGTTTTAACAACTATCTGAGAATTTATAGTGAATATATTTTATAGCTTGGAAATATTTAAAAGTAAAAAATAAATTACATATACTGCACAAGTATAAATACCCTTTTCTTTATTTTAAAAATTCTTATTTACTGCTAAATAACTCGAGAGTTTGCTCAAAAATCTAATTCAAAATTTACTTTATTTACTTACTTTTTTTAGCTAATTCCATCGCGTTATACACATTTAGAACTTTTCCTGTTTTTGATAGCTCAGAGAATGGTGCTTTTTTGTCGTTTGTTCCCGGAACAATAACATTTATATCATATGCCGTACCTGAATCTAAAATAATTTGTTTAACCTCTTTTACAGTAAGTTTAGGGTAATAGGACCAAATCAATGCAGCGGTTCCACAAACCATCGGGGCTGCAAATGAAGTCCCTGATTCAAATTTATAGATGTTTCCTGCTCCGGTGGTGTAAATTTCATCGCCAGGTGCAAATAAGTCTACATTCTGCTTACCATAATTTGAAAAATCAGATACAAATTTATCCCCTAATTGTTGAGTCGTTGAACCTACATTAATAAAATTGTCATAGATCTCCACGGTATCATCATTATTAAGGTCATTGGGGTAGTTAAGGAAATTATCTAAATTTTGGCTATCATTCCCAGAACTATGCACAAGAAGAACATTATGATCCTGGGCATATTTAAAAGCATCTATTACCCAATCTTTATGCATAGAAAACTCCTTGCCAAAAGACATGTTAATTATTTTAGCTCCATTATCTACAGCATACCGGATTGCCATGGTAATATCTTTGTCATGTTCATCACCAGATGGGGAAATGTTTAAAGGCATAATTTTCACATCAGCAATTCCTTTTATGCCAATAGCATTACTCCTATTTGCTGCAATAATACCGGATACCATCGTATTATGATCCTGAATAGTTCTTACACCCTTTATAGTATTGCTGATCTTATTATTACCGTATCCTTTTTCTAAAACCGTTGGATTGTCCCCAATAGGAAGTCGTTCATTGTATGCTAAATTTAAATTTTTATTAACTACAGAATCTAATTGAACTTCTTGATCTTTTACATCATCAAAAGTTTTTTGATTAACTTCAAGATTACTCATCATAAAAAACACAAGTGCACCAAGATCTTTGTCATTATCATCTCGTCTCTGGCGGTATTTTTTATTATTAATTTTGTATTTATTATACATGCTGTCCAATTGCTGATAAGTATAATCCTCTTTAGGAAAAAAATGTTTTAAAGTATCTTTTACCAAGGGATAAATTGCTACACCATGTATTAAAGACTTGTGCCAGTTTTTATAATACTTATTTTTTTCCTCAAATGTTTTTAACGCTCTTTGGTATACTTTAAACTTGTACAAATCTTTAGTTTCGATTTGGGTTTCTTTTTTATCCTTAAATAATGTTTCCCATTCATTGACTATACGTACATATTCATATCGGTTCCATACCACGTAACCTCCACTTTTGGTACCTGTAAAACTCCAGCCGTTGCAATCGTCTATATATCCGTTGTTATCATCATCGATACCATTATCTGGAATCTCTTTTGCATTTGTCCAGATTACACCTTGTAAATCTTCATGTTTTAAATCAATTTGGGTATCAATAACTGCAACAATAATGTTATTATTTTTTGGCTTCTTTTTATTTTGTGCATACCATTTATCCAAAGAAATTCCAGGTATATTATCCTTTTGAAAATCCTTTTTATACCATGTTTTTTGATCTGAAATTGCGAGTTGTTTTTCAGTATCTGGTTTTAGAGTAGTAATTTTTGAATGCTTCGTTGATTTACATCCTATTAGAATTACTATAAATAATGATAAGATATAAAGTGATTTCATTTTAAGATCGCGGTTTAGACAAGTTCCTGTCGTACATAATAATAGTTCCAGCCACAGCAACATTTAAACTTTTTTCGGATTTAAATTTCACTAAATAATGGCATTTATCCATTACTTTTTTGGATAAACCATGATCTTCTGCTCCTAATAAATAAACACAACGTCTTGGATGTTCGAAGGTTTCTAAATCGCAGGCATTTTCATCTAATTCAACACCAACCAATCTCGCTCCTTTTGGCAGGTTTTCAAAAAAAGCTTCAAAAGTATCATAATGAAAATAAGGAATTGCTTTTACCGCATCATGAGTATCGCAGGCTTGTTTGGCATATCGATTCCCGATGGTAAATATAAAAGTAGCACCTAAGTTTTGAGCAGATCGCCACAAAACACCCAAATTTTCAGGAGTTTTACCATTTTGTATTCCTATCCCAAAATATTCATTTATAAAGTTATCATTCATAAGGGCAAAAATACAAACTGTAAGTAGATAAATCAATTTTTTCTTAAGTTGAAACGAAAGTCTGGGATTGGTAATTCTGTATTGCAATTTTAGGAGATATCTATTAGCGAAAATAAATCCAATGAAAGTTAATGATGCGGCTTTTCGTTTAGAAACTTTTTTTTGCAGGTAAGGCCGAGTCAATTATGATTGACAAGATGTAAACCAGAAATGAATAATTGCTAAATATTAGCCTAAATAAAAAGCCGTAAATCTAAAATTTCTATACCCCTCTTCCCTCTTAAATTCTCGATAAATAAAGGAAAAATACTTATTGCATTATAAAATAACAGCAAAGTCAATCTATCCACCTTACACCATCAAAACCTTTTAATAAACTCCATCATATCACCAATAGTTTGTATATCTTCTTTTTGGGTGTTTCCTAGCGCTCTAACCTTTTCAATATGCAGCAGACTCGTTAACATTGCTTTTTGTAAACCGTTTAATGGATCTTTACTTGTATCGGGCTCAGGAAGTAATTCTTCCAGACTTATATGGGACGGGATGTCGGGCCAATCTGTTCTTTTTTGATTGGAAAAAACCTCTGTAAATGGCAAAACACTTGGATCTTTATCTCTGTCGGTTAACGCATCCAGTCCCCATTTCTGACAAGCAGTTTTTATGAATGAGGTGTGCTCAAACTGTCCGTTGATAATCGTATTTGGTTGAATATAGGAGGAAACCATTATCATAGGAACTCGAATGCCCAGACGATCAAAAGTGAAATCACACTGTCCTTTCATACCGGGAACAGGTGGTACTGTTGCAGGCGGATATACATGGTCAAAACAGCCGCCATGTTCATCATGAGTGATGATAAAAAGTATTTTATCTCGCTTTGGACTATTTTTGATGGCATTATACACTTCGCGAATCAGTTCATCTCCTAATTTTACAGTTCCCGTAGCTAATTTGTGATTCACTGCAGACGGATGTTGATCATTGTGTTTGTCAAGAAATTGAGGCTCCACGAACGAATATTGCGGAAGACTTCCAAATTTCAAATCAAAGAAAAAATCAAGATGTCCGTGTGTTTTGTCTTTTCCGTCTCCAAAGCCATTGACAATATTGGTGAGGCTCAGAGGCGCAATAGGCGAATAAACTTTCCATGAAACATCCTTGTCATTCATGCGGTCAAAAATGGTGGGAAGAGGCCAAACCTCTTTTATCCACGAATCCATATCGCTGAAATCGCCATCAATACCGGGAAAACCGGTTCCGTCTTCCTCAAGCGGATTAACCACTTTGCCCCCCGAACTGGCTGCGTGCCAAAAAGCCCGATTGCAATAGGTTTGACTGGGCACCGCACAATACCAATGATCAAAAACTGCAAATTCCTTAGCCAAAGTAGCCATTGCCGGAATCTGGTCCGGCTGAAAACACTGCATGATTACCTCATACTGTTCGTAACTTGGGTCATCAATACCATAAGTAGCTCTAAGATTACTTTCATAATCGTTAACAAATCCGATCATCCCCCCGGGTGTGGGTACAGGAGTAGGCAGGTTGTAAGGTGGTGTCATTTTATACTCCGGCAAACCAACATTGCAAAGCGGGTCAATCGTATTAAAAAGTTGTGTATTTACATGCGGATATTCCTCACCCGGATCGGGATAAGGTACCGAATAGTTCATAGCGCGTGAAGGGGAAATACTCGTCTCTCCTGAGTTATTGATAACTCTTGGAGGAATAGGGTTCGCATAGTCAACTGCGGGGTTGTAAAGCCCTTCAAACGACTTATTCGCTGGTACTTCATCATTTTCATAGAGGAAGCCTAAAAGATTGTCGAAAGAACGATTTTCGAGCATCAGAACGACAATGTGGTCAAAAGTATCCAGACCGTCAAATTGGTTTTCGTTTTCCATTTTTAACTGTTTTACATTACAACTTAACTGTAAATTAAAATAATTAAAATCAAAGTTGTACACGTACTTTTACGTGTTTATGAACCGTATTTTACAACTGTTTAAAAAACCAATAAACACTACACTTCTATTGATAATCTAGTCCAAAAGTTTTAGGTTTTTATGAAAATTCTTTCTTTGAGATTGGGAATGGCTCTCGCAAAGCCGCGAAGTCGCCAAGTTTTATTTGTTTTGCTGATTGCTAGAAGCAATTTTCAGGAGCAAAGGATTAAAGATAAAAAAGAAGAAAAGAGGAAAAGAAACTTTGCGACTTCGCGACTTTGCGAGATTATTACATACCGACAACTTTTGGACTTGATCGTAGCTTTAAGAAACTATGAAGCCTTAAAAGGATTCAAAAAACTCATACGCTCTTTTCTCTGCATAGGAATACATCGAATTGCGCAGTGGAAAAGCGCAATGTCCACCATATTTTGGGGTTTCCAGATACACATAAGCACTGTCACCCGCTATTGTTCTCGGATAACATCTTTCTCCTAAAAAAGGATCGTCAAGCGAATTAATAATGAGCACCGGAGTGGTAATATTTTTAAGCGAAAATTCCGGAGAAACACGCTGATAATAATCATCCCGACTTGCAAAACCATGCAACGGTGCTGTAAAATAATGGTCGACTTCATCAAAAGAAGAAATTTTATCAATCTGATCACGGTTTATAAAATCCGGAAATTGTGCTGCTTTGTGCTTTAGCTTTCGTTTAATATCGATTGTAAAATTCTTTAAGTAAACTCTGTTAAACCCTTTTTTGAGTTCCGCTGCACTTGTTGCGATATGCGTTGGAACTGAAATAGAGACTGCCGCTTTTATGCGTTCATCCATTTTTATCCAGCCCAAATAATTCAAAAGCTGCACGCCTCCCATTGAGTATCCGATTAAATATACCTCTTCAAAGCCTTTTCGTAAAACAAATTGCACTACTTCATCAAGATCATCCACAGCACCATGATGATACAGTCTCGGAAGCCGATTCATTTCGCCCCCGCAAGTGCGATTGTTCCAAGCGAAAACGGAGAAATCTTTCTCCTGAAAATAAGCTGCACAGCTATTATTGTACGTTCTTCGCGAATCTCCTTCTAAACCATGGCATAAAATCACTGCTTTTTTAGAATCCTTTAGAATGAAATCTATATTGATGAAATCGCCGTCTTTTAACTCCTGTTTTTCTCTTGTGTAGCCCGGAACATCAAATTTTTTAAACAGAGCAGCATAAATAGTAGAAATGTGCCTGTTACGGTACATTATAAAAGGCAAACTATATTCTGATTGTTCAATAATTGGCATACTAAAGAAGTTTTTATGGTGCTTGATACAAATTTAAGAAATCAATCAACATGTCATTTGATACTGTCGTTTTTATTTCACTAAAACTCAAATATTTTCTATTAAAATTAATCAATCAGCATTTGAATAATCCACGGTTTTAATCAACGGTCGGATAGGATTGATTGTATAGGCTTTAACCAAAACCTTAACCGCGAAATTTTGGCTAAAGCCTTGCATCGATATCTTTTAAATCCGTTGATTAAAACCAACGGCTATTCAAAAAAACACAAAATAGAAGATTCAATAAAATAGTTTTTAAACTCAATACACTTTAATCACCTAGAGATGAATTACATAACAAAACATCCATCTATATAATTTAATAAAAACAAAAATTTGGCCAGATCAATTGCGACAATCCATGTCCTCAGTCAAAAAAATCACTATTTTTGAGTAAACCTTCACTCATTTACTATGACCGATAAATCACAACTCCGTAGTTCTATATTCAGACATCTTGACGGCCTGGCAGTTGCCCCTGTTGCAATAGCATTGAAAAACAATGGAGTTTTAGATTTTATTCTGGACAAAAAGCAACTACAGTTGGCACAGCTTACAACTGTTTTTAAAGCAAATGAAGGCTATCTAAATGTTGGTTTGAGGATTTTGGCTTCGCAAGGTTTTTTCGATTATGAAGTGAATAACAGCACTCAGGAAATTACGATCCTGACAAATGAAAAGACAGAAACAGCCTTTTCGATGTTTTACCTGTATGAAGATGTGGTTGATTTACTAAAATTTTCGATCCAGTTTCATCCGCGTGTCTTTGAGGATGAACCATTTGAAAAACTTAATGTTATTTTTGAAAAATACAAACAAAATTATTGGGTTGAACAGGGTGAAGATCCGCTTGTAAACAGTATACAAAACCAAATCTTAAAGCACATAGAAGGCTATCTGATTGGACCAACCATTGTCCGTTTGGCAATGAGCGGCATGTTTCATAAATATTTTATGGAGACTTCCTTCAAGCCGGAGGAATTTCATAAATCTCCTGAAAAATTTAAAAAAATATTAGACTTTTTTGTACATCTTGGATGGTTCCTGGAGAAAAATGGCAATTATCAATTTACAGAAGTGGGTTTGTTTTATGCTAAAAGAGCCAGTGCCTATGGGGTTACTGTTTCTTATCTGCCGACCTTTGCGAAAATTGAAGAATTGATTTTTGGCGATGCAACCGTTTTAAGAATGGTAACAGAGGGTGAAAATGAAATACATGTTGACCGTGAAATGAATGTATGGGGAAGCGGAGGAGCTCACGATACTTATTTTAAAGTTGTAGACGAGATTCTGGTTAAGCTTTTTAACCTGCCAATTGAAGAACAACCTAAAGGAATACTGGATATGGGCTGTGGTAATGGTGCTTTTTTACAGCATATTTTTGAAGTCATTGACAGACAAACTTTAAGAGGAAAAATGCTTGATGAGTATCCGTTGTTTCTTGTTGGTGCCGATTATAACCAAGCGGCTCTGAAAGTGACAAGAGCCAATCTTATCAAAGCAGATATTTGGGCAAAGGTCATTTGGGGAGACATTGGACGCCCCGATTTGCTAGCCCAAGACTTGAAAGAACATTACAATATTGACCTGAAAGAGTTGCTAAACGTGAGAACTTTTTTGGATCACAATCGAATTTGGGAAGAGCCGAAACACATTAAATCAGACAGAATCAGTAAATCTACCGGTGCTTTTGCCTACCATGGAAAAAGAATCAGTAACAACCACATAGAAGATAATCTGTTGGAACATTTACAGAAATGGTCGCCTTACGTTCGTAAATTTGGTCTGCTTTTGATTGAATTACATACCATAGATCCAAAACTTACTGCTCAGAATTTAGGAAAAACTCCCGCAACAGCTTATGATGCTACTCATGGTTTTTCCGATCAATACATTGTTGAAATCGATATCTTCAATGCCGTTGCCGCTGAAGCAGGATTATTTCCGGATCAATCCATTTTTAGCCGTTTTCCGGATGCTGATATCGCTACAGTAAGCATCAATTTACTAAAGGGAAACTGATAATTGATCAGACAATAGAAGCTTATATTAGGGGCATTTCAATACTATTATCGTTTGCAACTACAACTAATTTTATAATCGTTCAATTTTGCAAATAAAACAACAAGCTTCTGAATTTCTGGCGTGAAGAAACTCAATTTCTTTTTTACTTTCAAAAATTTTGACAATTAAATCATCTACATCGGCGTTTCCAACCAGCTTGGCGTATATCATTTTTTGCCCTTTGTTGTAACCTATTAATGTCAATGGAAAATTTTCTTTATCTGCTTTTATTGCGTGAGGAAAATTATAAATATCGGCATACGGTTCTACTTCCTCTTTTTGAATAAATATGGGGCCGGGCTGATTGAAAATATTGTCAATCTGAAACGGACTGTGTTTCAAAACCAATCTTCTATCATTCCCGACATCAAATGGTTGTAATGAAATTCGGCAAGGGCCCTTCCCAGTTGCTACTTCTTCGTATACTTGGTTACCGAAATCATCTTTATAAGTTTGCTTGATTTTATTTGCATATTCTGTCGTTAGAGGTATAATTTTAAAATTTTTCATTTTGTTTCAATTTACAAGTTTACTCCAAATTTAGTTTGCTTTTATTGCTCACAAAATCCGAAAGTTGCTAATTCATAAACTAATAATCTTGTCGCATCGAAGAATACATTGACACTTCACCAGTATAAACAACAAAACCCGACAATTGCCGGGTTTTATTGTTATTTCTAGGTTTGAATCTATTTACTTTGCTACACCAAACATCATTACTAACTTGTTATCAAGATAGAAATTAAGTGTTTGATCAGCTACGTCAAAACGTAATTTTTTGTCATTTAAAAAAGACAGTATTTTTTGTTCTGTTTTATTCGCTTCTTCATTTAGGCAAGCCATTCTGGTAGATGCAATATTGCTAAACTGAATAGAGTTATCACCGCTAGCAGTATAACTTCCGAAAAAATTATTACAACCGCTATTTCCATTTACTTTCTTTTCGGCAATATTAAATTTAATTGAAGCTCTTCCATAATCTTGCCCAACATTTTCAAGGCTAATTAGTTTCCAGTCATTTTTACCAATATAACTCCAAAGATCATTTTGAGTAGGAATAGTAAATTCCATTATCGTTTTATTTTTTGAGTTCTTAAACTGAACAACATTTTTCTTCTTAACGATTTTGTATTTTTTATCTTTTATAGCGTCAAGAAAGTCTCTCTCTACTTTCATTGCAGCATCATTACAAGCCATTAAGGTTCCTGCACCTGCACTAATTTGAATCCCGTTTTTAGAATTCAGTTTTTTGTATTTTGCATTAAAGTTATTGCATCCGCTTTTCCCGCTAATCGTCTCGGTAGTTGGATCAATGGTCATATATACACTCTTTGAATTGATTGTTTTACCATTCAAACGCGTTAATATCATCTTGGTATTGTAAATCCCATTAGACTTTGTTACCGGTTTTTTCCAAACAATACTTTTTAATTTATAAAGATAAGAAGAAGCATCTGCCGGCACAATTCCCTGTCTTTTTGTTCTGATTACTATAATTTCGTAGCGATTACCCTTTTCGAAATTAAAGCCTTCGATATGATCATAAAAAAGTTCCCAATCCTTTCCATTATCATATTTCACTTCTAAACATTCCATCGGAGCTACACCCTGACAAGGCACTTTGTTTTCTTTGACAGTCATCTTGATTGTTTCCTGTCCATAGGTAAATGCTGATACTAACAATAGCATCATAAAAACGTACATCTTCTTAAATCTTTTCATCGTTTCAAATTTTGTAATACTCATAAGTATTTGATTATAAAATATTCCATTAATAGGTGCAAAAGTATTGCTGATACCTACAATTAGGATTAAACTCGATCTGCTTTAAAAAAGCATATCGTTGGCTTCTTTGCATTAATCGTGCCATTACAAAAAATAAGTTTAAAAAAATTTTCGTAAAAAGTAAACAAACCCGTTTATTGATTGACTATCAGATTACAGGGCAAAATAAATTTTTCGCTACCCGTCAACCCAAAAACAGTTGGCAATGATGACACCAATGACGCACCAAAATCAACTGTTCTGGCTTCCGTATCGTATAGCCGACTGAAGAATAGCAAGATCGATATCTTTTAGCGTTTTGAACTTAATGCAGTACCCCGTCACACTTGCTTTGCCTAGTTTTTCTCCAAAGGTTTTTGCCAGATAAGTTTTGTCTTTGATTCCTAAAATGTATACAGAAATTCCGGTTTTATTTGCGCTGATCCCAATTTGAAACCACTCTTTGGTTTTTCCATCAGCATATTCCATGACGAAAAATCCATATCCGATATTAGGGTTAGCTACAACTTTATTCTCACTGTTTTTACCATCAAAAAACCATAGTTGACATCCCGGTAATACCTCCAGTGTGGCCCGGTGTAACTCTTGCACTTCACTTCGTTTTGGTTCCGGCAGACTGGCAATATATTCTTTGATTTGCTCTTCTACATTCATATAAAATATACAATTAGTTGTTTCCTATAATATTCCTTCCAAGTTAATACGATCTGCAAAACGTCGGATCAGCTTATAAATTATTTAATACCTGCTCTTCAAACTATTGGGTTATAATTTCTGTTTTTGCAGCAGTAAGTATCTTCAATGATTTCGCATCCTGAACAAACGTAATAATCTGGTATTCGGAAGCAGTTGCATTGCCATTCAAAACGAAATTTATACTACCTGATTTCGAATCAGAAGGAACGGTCTTAAAATCAGTTACTATATTGTAATTGGTGAGTGTCAAACCTGAATTCTCCCCTCTTTTTATTGCAGTAGACTCCTCTTTTTTTACTAAGGCAAAACAAATTTTATCTTTCGCCGAAATTACTTTACAATGGTATTGCACCTGTACATTGCTAAGTTTTTTTTCGGCTGTAATATTCAATTCCCCCAAAGGTTTCTGCTCTCGTGCTTCTTTAATAAACCTTGTGATACTACTCTCCTGACTTCCTACAACCGATTCACTTCCGTTGATGATCAACTGCGGCGTATAAACTGAGGAATTTAATGTTGCTGCGTATTGTCTTTGTCTTTCTGAAAATTCTTTTTTGCTAAACGGATCTTTCCATCCAATATAGTTCCAATAATCTACATGAAATGACAACAGCATCATATCGGGATTGTTTGCCACAGCATATTTCCCCATTAATCTGTCGGCGGACGGACAGCTACTGCAGCCCTGGGAGGTAAACAATTCTAAGACAACAAATGACTTAGACTCCTCTGCCTTTTTTTCTTTAAACGTAGAAAATCCCATCGAAATCAATAGTGCAATCCCTAAAAACAAATAAAAAATCTTTTTCATAACGTACAATTTTATAAGTCAAATGTACTTATAGTATGAAAATCTAATTGTCGCCCAGATTACATTAATACTAAATATTTCACACTTCTTTTATTCAACACGAATATAAGCAATTAACTTGCTACTTAGTAAAATGCTATAACACATAATAATAATACAGGCTTAGTGGTTTTTCGCCACGAATTACGGATCAAGCCCGAAAGTTGCGGGGAAGAAAAAATCTCGCAGAGTCGCAAAATCGCAAAGTTTTAATGAAAAAACAGAAAAAACTTTGAGACTCAATACTATTTTTAGAAATCCAAAGCGAGAAAGTAGAAAACAGAAAGGTGGAGCTTAAAAATAGGAAAAAAACTTAGCGGCTTGGCGTCTTTGCGAGATCGTGTTCCTCCAAAACAATATGTCTTGATCCCGAATTACACGAATTTTCACTAATTTATTTGCGAATTGCAGAATAGCTTAAATCCTTTTAATCCTTTAATCAGTGGCAAAATTCCCCACAAAGAATCTCAACAATTAATTCGTGAAAATTCGTGTAATTCGTGTTCAACTTTTTATTGCATTATTTTTGGCAATACGTTCCGCAAAAAGAAAAATCAAAACAAGAAACTAGTTTGTGTATGAATAACATCAATCTCCATTGGAATCATGTTAATTTTTCTTTCGACAATGGTCTCGCCTAAAGAACCAGCAATTTCACTATTAAAATTCACCGCATTAAAATTATAAGTAAGCCACTTTCTTTCTCTGTCTGAAAGCAGTGGGATTTTAGAAATCGGAGTATCAATGTTCTCTTTTAAATTTTTCAACCAATTTTTAAAATTCATTAAAAAATCAGAAACAATGACACTGTCTATAAATTTTGGAGAATGACTAACTAAAATTTCATAATCTTTATTCTCCAGCTTTTCTATTTGAAATGAGAATCCATAATTTAAATCCGCTTCTGTCTCCTCTGCTCCATAATTAAAATGAAAAGGGACATTACGTACATCAGCAGCAAAAAAGGAATCATCTTCGGAATAGCTAATACATTTATAAACCGTCTGCACTTCTTCTCTGACTTCCTGGAGAAATTCTTTTATTGATTTTTGAGCAATACTGTCAAATTCGTAACCTACCGATACCGTCTTAAAATCCAAGTCAATATTTGCCGCTATCCTGTTACAATCCTCAAAATAATGTTGAAGCAGTATATTGTACAAACCGATTAACACAGTGTATTCTGCTATCGTATTTCCAGCTGTTAACTCATAAAAATAAGAAAGATCTGAAGCGTTTATTATCATACAATCTATCGTAGAAACTTCAGAAACACTTCCTTCATAAGAAGCAATCTTGCTTATCTCTCTATGCCAATTTTCTCTAGTAGTAATCTGATTGATTTGTTGCATTGCGTCTCTGTTTATTATTAAATTATCTCACTGAAAAATGGCAAACAGGATAAGAGAAAAAACAAGAAACCTATTACTATTTCATTCCCTTATGATTTCATCAATCTCAGTTTCAAATGTTTATTCTAATTATTTCAGTCAACCAATTTAACACTAAGGTAACAGAGATATAGGTCTAAAAATTACGGGCTTTTGATCTAATAATTACGGTCTTCAGAAACTTGCAACAACGCTCCTAAATAAAACAACTAATATCACAATACATGGAGCTTCCATACCGAAACAACACTAAAAGAAAAGTAAATAGGAATTTTGGATTTGGAAGAATTATGCCAAACCACTTCAATCATTGAGGTTAAAATATTGAGTTTTACCAGACTTTGCTCCATCCGGATTTTACTAAATAGGATTTAAAAATTAAAACAAGCCCTGTCGACCTTGTATATGAAGGTTGATTGTAACTTCAATTCTGGTTCCTTCATTTGTTTTTGAAATTACGATAAACTTCCCATTCAAAGAATTTACTCGGTCTCTCATATTACTTAATCCAATGCCTGCTTTTCTGCTTCGAACATCAAAGCCAACACCATCATCTGTAATGGTCAGTTTCAGAATATTATTTTTCTTTTTACTGATCTTTACTTCACAACTTTTTGCGTTAGCATATTTATTGACATTTAAAATAGCCTCCTGAATAATTCGGTACAAATTTATTTTGTAAATAATCTGAATACTTCTCCATTCGATCCCGTCATTATCCAAATAATTGAACTTGGTTTCCGTAATTTCCTTTTGATTTTCTATCAAAGCCATTAACAAGATATTAAAATCACTATGCTCCAAGAACGAGCTGTGACTTAAGCCATGTGAAACCGTACGTATTTCATTTTCGATATTTTGCAATTCAATAATGTAATATCGTCGCTTTTCTATAATTTCAGCATTGTTCTGTGAATTAAAAAAGCCCAAATTCATTCTGACACTATAAATTTTATTCATTATGCCATCGTGTAATTCTTTCGCTATTTTTGTCTTTTCGTCTTCACGTGCTGTATTAATTTTCTCCTGCTGATCGGTCAATAATTGATAGATGACCTCATTGGCCAACTGCTCCTTTTTAAAGAATCGCATTTCCTGATTTTTATATTTCAAATAGCGAAAAAGGATAATTATTAACAGTCCCAGAATTAATACAAAGGAGGTAATTAAGATGTAAAAATTTCTCTTGGTCAGAATCTTATTTTCGTCCTCAATTCTTGACGTCTCATATTCGATTCTGGAGTACTTATCGTGTGCATTTTTCTGAATGGCATTAATGCTGTCACTTAACTTAATATACTCATTTGTATAGTATAAGTTTTTCTTTTTATCAATTTTGTAAAGTAATCTCAAAGTGGTCAGAATCTCATTACTGCTTTTTAGTTTAACAGCCAGTCGATTTGCTTCTACCAGAATCTTAATAGATTGTACCGTATCTTTTTGAGACAAATAATACTCTCCTATACGTATCTTTTTATATAGAATATCCGGTTCTAAACCTATACTATCGACTATTTTAAGGGATTCAAAAAGCATTGAACTTACATTCTTATAGTCTTTGCTTTTCATTTTTGAATAAGCCAGATTACTTAAAACGTTCGCATACAATTTAGGCCATTTCTTTTTTAAGTCTTCGGTTACTAATGGGGTTAGCATTTTTATAGACTTATCGTATTCGCCTTCTAAATCATGTAGATTACAAACGTTAATAATAGAACTTACATTATAATTGTTAACATGAGCTTTGTCTGTAATTTTCATTTTACCGACTACTTCCAAAGCCATGCGATGGTATTTTAAAGCCTGATTGTACTTAACCAGTTTCTCCAGACAATTCCCCATTAAAGTATTACAACTGTAAATCAGTTCGTAATCTTTGGATTTTTTTAAATATTGTAAAGCTTTAGAAATTTCAACAGTACTTTCTATATAATTACCGTCATAAAATAAAACATAGCCTTTGTTGAATAACATTCTGGCAACATTATCGTTGTCATGAATTTTATGGTATATTTTTTCAGCTCTAAGATAATAGTAGTATGCACTGTCTTTTTGTGTATTTTCATAGCAATCTCCTACAAAATAAGATGACTTTGCCATTCTGACACTATCACTAGCCAATTTTGATAATTCTAAAGCTTTCAAACTAACCTCTAAAGATTTTTTTGATTTATTAATATAATAATATTCTGACGCAATTTCTAAATAAGCATCCCTTACTGCCGAATCATTCTTTTTCTTTTTTAAGACAAGAACCCGATAATCTAAATAGGCCTCTTTTTTATTGTTTTCGAGATTACAAACGTAATTTTTATCAAACAAATCCGTTGGGCTACTTTCAAAGCTCAACGTGTCATTTTTCTTACACGAGAAAAAAAGGAGAAAAATAAAATAATAAGGAACCCGGGTCGAAATAGCCAAAATACAATTGTTGTTTATAATCTCAAATATAACATTTTGAAATAAATCGGAACTTAATGATATTAATAATTAGCAAATAAATTTTTAGTGTCTTGGTGGTTTCGGATTACTTGGGTCGCCATAATGTTCCCCGTCACAATTAGTTGGTGCTATCTCCCTTTTGATACTGCTTGAATCCAATTCGCGCGCAAATGCATCTTTTTGTGTTTTTAAATTTTTAACTTGCTCATTTTCAATATCATCATTTGAACATGAAGCCATTGATAATGAAGCAAAAACAAGTCCCAGTAAGTAGAATTTAATTCTCATAAAATTGTATTTTTTTATTAATCATGAATATTTGGTAAAAAAAAAGCTTTATTTTTTCTAAATTGTACGGGATTTCCGTAACATTTTAACTAGATTTGATGTAAATTGAGATTACAAATTATGGGATTAAACATTTTAATAGTTGACGATCATCCGATGACCGTCGATAGTTACATTAACCTACTATCATACAGTAGCTTACAAGAAAAAAACTTGCATTTTATAAAAAGTTATAATTGTGAAGAGGCATATAATAAAATAAACTTATACGAAAAACAGAATAGTATAATACACTTTGCATTACTGGACATTAGCATCCCTCCTTATAAAGATTTAAACATTAATAGTGGAGTTGATTTGGCTTCTCTTCTCAGAAAAAAATTCCCTTTCTGTAAAGTCGTTCTTCTTACCATGCACAGTGAAGCTCTGACGGTTGATAAAATAATTAAAGAAATAAAACCCGAAGGATTTATCTCAAAAAGCGATATCAATTTTGAATTATTTCCGGTCATCTGTCAAAAAGTTTTAAATGGAGAATTCTACAAAAGTCCAACAATAATAGAATCACAAAGAGAATTATTAAAGAAAAATATAAACTGGGATAATCATGATAGTCAGATTTTGATATTATTGGCAGAGGGCGTAAAAACGGTTAATCTGCCCAATTACATTCCATTATCCATGAGTGCTATTGAAAAACGCAAAGCCAATATAAAAGACCAGCTTTTAGAAGGTAAAGGTGGAGATAAAGACTTAATCGACAAGGCTAAAAAATTAGGTTTATTGTAATTATTAAACACTTATAAATGAAAACAACAAGAATTTTATGCCTGGGGCTAACCTTATTCTTTTCTTTTAACAGTCATGCCCAAAAAGAAGAAAAGGATTTGATCAAACAAACAATTGAAACCTATTTTGACGGCTGGATGACCGGTGATACTTTAAAAGTTGGAAAGGCAATGCACGCTTCCTGCCATTTAAAATTCATCAAAGACGATCAGATTACCATAATTAACAGAAAAAACTATCTGGCCGGGTTCAAACCTCGTCCAAAAATGGAAAATACGAAAGGTACTATACTCGATATCAATTATACAAAAAATGTTGCTTCTGCAAAATGTGAAATTGAGACTCCAAAAAGGGTATTTACTGATTATTTCAATATGATTAAATTAAATGGGGTCTGGTATATCGTTGATAAGATTTCTACAAATTTTGAAAAAAAATAAGACTCGTTTCATTTCCCATAATGCCGCTAGGCATGCTAACGAAAAACGATTGTCATAAAAAAGTCTGATTATAGAAATCAGACTTTTTTTATACAAAGTCCCGTCCCAAAATAAGTTGACACAAAATTGGCTTATTCGGAACGAGACACAAACACAACAAAACATTTTATACCTATTCGGTTGTTCTGATCTTTTTTAAACACGAATTTCACGAATTGGCACTAATTTTTTTTGCCACAGATTAAAAAGATTCGCACAGATTTTTTTTGCCGCGAATTACACGAATTGACACTAATTTTTTATTAATTAAAATTTTAATTCGTGCAAATTCGTGTAATTCGTGTAATTCGTGTCAACCTTTTTTTGCCACAGATTAAAAAGATTCGCACAGATTTTTTTGCCTCGAATTACACGAATTGACGCTAATTCTTTTTATTAATTAAAATTTTAATTCGTGCAAATTCGTGTAATTCGTGTCAAACTTTTTTTGCCCATAGCTGTACAAGATTACTTTTTCTCTCTAGAATCGCTAAATTTTTATTTCAAATTAATCTGTAAGAAAGGATCTGTATCCTTGTAAATTGTTTTTAAGGATAGTCTTTTTACAGCTGAGCTTCTATTTTGTTTAGCGTTCACTCCCCCATTCAAAGCTCTATTGATTAAAATTTCTCTGGGATCTCCCAAGGGAAAAATCTCCATTTCCTGTAGTTCGTTTAGCGCAACAACGGGGGTTATTCCTTTGGCATAATTGCCTTCGTCGTTGGCATTAAACAACTTATAAATCACGGGATATAAAACCCATCCCTTGTTACCTGAAGAAGGTCTTTCATCTTCTATAGCAAAACCCGCTACATCTTTTCCTACGGTCTTTTCGCCTATCGAAATTACAGGCATAAACGGCTTTAAATTATTGATAATTATTTCAGAAGCCGATGCGGTATGCGTTCCACATAACACATACAGCTCCTGAATTAATAATGGGTGTGCAGTTCTTAAGGCTTCAAAACCGATTTGAGTTTCGTTCATTTCCAATGCTTCTTTAAAGGACTTATTTACAAAACCTCCGTTTTTATTTCCTTTAAATTTTATAAACAAATCATCCGGTTTAATGTTTGGAGCCAAAAGAATACTTAATGCTGTTGCCGATGAGACATCTCCACCTCCATTATATCTCAAATCGACGATCACTTTGGTAACTGATTCCTTTTTAAACTCGCTAAAGACGGACAACAACGTCGCTGCAAGTCCGCTATCAAAATGAGCGATGGCGATGTACCCCGTTTTTTGACTATTATTTGAAATGATTTTATGAATTATAGACTGCGAAAAAGTAAACCCCCGAATTATCTCCATTTCTTTTGCAGTTGAAAATCCGGACTGCGAGGCATATTCAGTAAGTTTCAAATTTATGCGTTCAGAATTGAGAATATCGGCATACAAACGTTCCAAATTTTGATTGTTTACCGCAACCCCGTTTATTGCTTTTATAAGCTGACCTCTTTTAAGACCTGATCGTTCCGCAGGCGAATCGGAAAGTACATATAAAACAACACCATAAACTTGTGCTTCATATTCAATAAAAGAAATGTCAAATCCGTAGGAGATTCTAATGCTTTTGGGGGCTGTTTCCGGCAATGTCACATTTGTTGCATAAGAAAAACGATCCTCCGCATTTAATAGTCTCTCAAAATATTCTTTTGGATTTAGCGACTTATCTGTGTTTTTAGGCAAACTTTCGTTCCATAAATAATACTTTTTCATTTGTTCGTACATCCAGTCATTTACATATTGATTGGTACCTTCTTCATACGTAACCGGAACGGGATCACTTTGACAGGAAATCATCAAAGAAAAAACAAGGACGAAAAAACGTAAAGTAAAATGATATTTTTTCATGGATTGAAAGACATTCAAAATTTAAAAAGAAAAATAATCCGTTAAATTAATACTCCCTTCTACTCCTGAAAAAGCACCATTTGCATCCGCTTTTTCTTCCAGTACGATTAACTTTGATTTATTCTTTTGCATCACCATTAAAAAAGATACTTTTCTCCCTGGTACATAAGATTCATCTGTTCCGTGTTTGACTAGCTCAACATTGACGATTGGGGGTAAACTGAACGGAAACTCTAAAAAGCTACTGAAACGGTCTTTCTTTATGTTTTCTATTCGGCCTATTTGTTGTCCGTTGGTTTTTCTTAAGATTGCATCCAAAGTACCGTTGTAGCCACTTTTAGAATATTGATTTACGGAAGGGAAAATAAATTTATAGCCTGTGTTTCCTGCTGCGCTAAGGGTTCCGGGTTTATTAGCGAGTACATTTTCTATCCAAACATTTTCTTTGGTGTAAAAAGAAACTGTATCTACCGGTTTTGCGGTAGTAAAAGTATATGAATGTAGAATTTGCTTTGTTTTTTTAAGACTAATCACTACAGTTTTACTGCTCTGACCGTAAAATACAAATTCGTAATTATTTTCTGTTTTTTTCAAAAAGGCGTTGCGTTTATCAACCACCAGCAATTTACCATTTAAGGAAACCTGAATGGAATCCTGTGCTCCATTATAACCGCGTATCACTACTTTTCCTGCTTTTTGTTCCTCGTACAAGGGTGTTAATTCGTCGTTGCTGCAGGCGGCAATCAAAAGGCTTGTAATAAAAAAGAGAACTATTGCTTTTACTATATTCGTCATGAGTTGTAAACTATTAAAAATGATATTCTTGTTGGTGTTGGTATAGATCAATTCTCTTTTTACAATACCAATCTATTTTTTGATAAATTTTATTTTTTCGACTGCATCTCCGTATTCAATAACAAGAAAATAAACGCCTCCCGACAAGTTACCGACAGTAATTCCTGCTTTATTATATTTCGATTCTTTAACCAATACACCTGCTGTATTGTATATTTTTAGTGCAATTTCTTCTTCATTTAGGGTGCTGTCCAACTCTAATTGCAAATCATTCTCAACAGGATTTTGTTTTAATGCAATTTCTTTTTTTCCTTGTAAGTCTTTTAATCCTAATGATGTTGCTGTAATTGAAACTTTATCAATTTCATAACCTACTACAAAATTAGGCGCATTTAAAAACGCGAAATACACTTGAGTTTTTCCTGCAAATTGAGAAATGTCCAGTGTATAATCTTTAAATTCTGCATCTAAAGTGGATACTCTTGTTAATTCTAAAACCCCAATCTGAGTAAACGATTTAAGATCAGTATCTGTTGTAGAAACATAAACATATAAATTATCAGGTCCGTCATAAATCGCTTTTTGAGCATTTAAAATTAATTGCATGTTTCCTGCATAATAGGATAAATCTACCGCCGGCATAATGGCCCAGTTTTTCTGTTCCACTCCAAGTGGCGCTCCCGAAGCCATATCAATATTATAAGTTCCCAGTACTTTGTAAGTCCCGTCTGTTACGACACCATTTCCATCAATCTGAATATTGGTTCGCGTAATCCAATTTATGGCATCACCATCAGCATCCAAAAAAGTCCAATCTGATGCCTCAGCATCGTCAAAATCATCCTCCCAAATTGCAAACTGTGCAGATGCAATTCCGGATATAAGCATAAAAACCAATACGAGTAATTTTTTCTTCATTTTTATCTATTTAAAACAAAGGCTGCCTAAAAAGTGAGGAATCAAACCATATCCTACTCTTTATAAAAAAAACAATAAAAAACTCTTCAGACAGCCCCGTTAAATTGTATTATTAATTTACAGTACTATTAAAAGTTAGTAAACTTAGTCCAAGTATTTGTCCAGTTTGCTTCCGTTTTAAATGCACCAGTTGCACCAGCGAAGTTTAACGTACCATCATTAAAGAATGGTTGTGTTAAACCCCATGCTGTAGCAGGGCTTACAGTAGAAGTAGTACTACCAAAACCTAAAGCTGTACCAACAGGCAATACCGGATTTGTGAAACCGTGAACTGATAAAAGACTCCATGTAGAGTTTGCAGGTAAAGAAGGGCTTTCCCATCTGATTCCTGTAAGGTATCCTGTAACAGTAACATTCGAAAGGTTGATTTGACCTAATCTACGTACGTGAATTGCATTCTCATAAAGAGCAGCATTTGTAGATGAACTAGCACCAATGATAGACAATTGAGAGATAACCGGTCTTGTAATGATTGCAGTACTTGTACCTGTAGCATTATTGTCTAATTCTATACCATTTGAATCCGGGTTTCCACCGCTTAAACTGTGTGTAGAATCTTTATCTGCAATAGCGATCGCTTTAGTGATTGATCCTGTATAACCAAAATCAAAATCAAAGTTGTCATCATCCGGAGCAAAAGAAACTAAATGGCTTGCATTTACAGTTCCTCCGAAAAATTCGAATGAATCATCTCTTCCGTAAGATACCTGAACGTGATCGATAACAGTACCACTACCAACACCACCAAGAGTTAAACCATTGATCTCAACACCAGTTGTAGCATCTAAAATACGACCAGCGAACTCGATACGAACATAGTTTAAAGCTCCGGCATTGTGAGCGTTGTTTGTTCCTCCGTAGTAAAAATCAGAAGGGTTTGGTTGATCTCCTAAACCTTCGATAACGTTAGTAGTAACTCCTGTATTTACTTGCGCATCTCCTAAAAGAACAAGACCACCAAAGTCACCAGGAGTCGCTTTAGTAGCAGCGTTTCCGTCTAACAAATTAAAACTTGTAAAAATAACAGGAGAAGCAGCAGTACCCTGAGCATCAATCTGACCTGTTTTTGTGATAACCAATACCCCTGTAGCAACTCCTGAACCTAATACTTTAGCTTTAATAAAAGTTCCCGGTTGTATCGTTAATTTCGCTCCAATAACACGAACTACACCGCTAACTTCCCAAACTCTGTCGTTTGTCCAAGTAGTGTTAGTTGTAATGTTACCACTTACTGTTTGTACTGTAGCTGGGTAACCTGAATAATCTGCACTTGCAGATTTCATTGCAAATGAAGAATCAGCACTTGTTGCTTCATCATTTTGACAAGAATTGAAGAAAAGAATGGCAATCGCGAACAAAAAAACTTTTTTCATGATAACTGAATTTTGATTAACTTTGCTGCTAATATTTTACACTTGAGGTCTTTGGGAGGAGCAGCAAATTTTCTTCCCTTTGACCTTTCCTTTTTTTGGTAATGTATTTTATAGGTCTCCGTCTTACCTCCGGAGACTATCCCTGAGTATTCCTCTTTCACTTTTAGGGTTCCGGTGAAAGGCTCATTTTCTTCAAAATCTGAAACAAACCATACTATAAGTTGTAGAGAACGTAAAAATCTATTGTACCATTCTGACGCGCTTTTTTCGGTCTGGATTTTTTTTGCAGATTGTGTACGTCTGTTAAGATGTAGTGTTGACTTGTAGCAGTTTTTCAAAGAAATTAATATCAAAACAGATTTACTTTATAGCTAAAAATAGATCGTCTCATTTATATACATTAGATTTCAAAAGGGGAAAAAATCACGCTAAAATCTTTCCTTAACGTTTTCTTAATTTTAATGGTCTTTTCTCCGTGAAATCAACAATCTAATGTTACTAAAAAGAATAATTCATAGAGAAATTAAAGCTTCTCCCACTCCAGGCTTTAAACATTTTTCGGTCTATGTACGGATCGTATTTATCGGTTGCTCCTGCCCCAAGTGCCTTTTGATCTCTTGGATTTGAACCATAATCGTAATCCACATCTTTTGAGTAACTATTGGCATTATTATACGTCTCAATAGCTGTATCAAAAAGATTCTTGATTCCGAGTTTTATTTCTAAATTTCGTTCTTTGAAAAACTTATAACTTACCTGAGCATCGGTAACGGCATATGGCATACGGATCTCTTCGGCCTGATAATCAAAACCAACCAGAATGTACTGATCTCCAATAGCATTGTGTCTGATACTGAACCCTGAACGTTCTCCTACATAGTCCAATCCTAAATTGTAATTGTAAGGAGCCTGTCCGTATAAAGGACGATTGGCTTCATAAAGTCCGCCTGTACCGTCAATGTTTACATATCCGGTTACTTTTGTATCATTAAAAGCGGCATTTCCGCATAGGAAGATTTTTTTCAAAAGATCCCCTTCACCCAAAAAAGAGAGGTTTTTATAAATTTCAAATTCTACTCCAAATAGTTTGGCACTGTCTGAGTTCATATTAAAGATGGTACGCGAACCTCCGTCATTACCAATCTGGGTAACTCCTTCAATTGGATTTTTGATGTTTTTATGATACACTCCAAAAGACAGAATTTCACCCTGAGAAGGAAACCATTCCGCTTTAAAATCAAAATTATCAACCAGAGTAGAAACAATTCCGCCTGTATAATTCAGCACTTTTGCATCGCGTATTGGGTCGTAATAAGGCATATTGATTCGCTCTGCAAACTGTGGTCGCAAAACCGATTTGGTATACCCCAGTCTGATATTCATTTTGTTGGTAGGGCTAATGGTCAGGTTGGCAGAAGGAAGGTATTGCCACACATCCTCATCTTTTTGCGTTGTTTCAAAACCAGCCGAATTGTCTGACTGACTCGCGATTTGGGTGTAGACATAACTTTCAGCACGCAATCCCCAAACCAGTCTGATATACTGCGAAAATTTATTATCGAGCATTAAAAAAGGAGAATGAATTTTGACATCTCCCTCATATTCATTACCATAAGTCGTAATCCTGTTCCAGCCATAACCACCCCAGCGATAATAAGAACCGTCCAGCAATTGCGAAAGAGGAAAATCAACAATAGCCGTTTCTGTTCCTTGCCCGACAACATTCAGAGCCGATGATTCCTGTTGGTTGGTTGCTATTTTGTAAGTCCCGAAATATCCTGCTTTTACGTTGTTTTTGACCGATTCTCCTAAATCAAAAGCATAATTAAAATTAATTCCTACATTATAATCTTTCTCGTTGTTTGTGAAATTGGATCTTTTAAAAGCATCCGGATCAGCATTATAAATTTGTTGGTACAACTGAACATCACTTCCCACTTTTCTTCTGTAACTCGTTAAAAAAGTAGCATCCTTAGTATCTTTTGAAGTACTGGCAAAAGCCCCAAACCAATTGATCTCAAAATTCTCAAAACGATGATTTCCTTCTATTTTATTTTGAATAAAAGTCTGGTAAACCGGATAATCAGTTTCTTTGGTAAAAGGCAAATAAGTTCCTTTTACAATTCCTTCGACGTTTCCTGCGTAGAAATTCCAACCTGTAATTTGAGTCAGTTGGTTGTCGTACATGTGCATGTACGTATTGCGAATGGCAATTTTATGCTTTCCGAGCTGAATACCCGCATTCAACATTCCGCCTAAAGTCGAATTGAAATTATAGGAAGCCCCCGAGTTTTTAAATCCGTATCTTTTAAAAGTCGAATAACCTTCTTCTTGTTCCGGTGTAAACTCCGAGTTGGTCATATAGGTACCTCTTTCGGTGTGGTCAATTTGTAACTGATCTTGTGTGTTTTTGAAAATAACAGAACCCACAAAACCAAGTTTATTATTGTCTTTTAACTCATATACTTGTCCCAAAGCAAACTGTAACGAAGTTCCGGGAGCGGCATAGGTTTTATAAGTAGTAAAATTATCCTCCGTAAATTTTTTCGATTGCTCTAAAAAAGGCCCTGATGTCGCCTCCGTGGTAGGCAAAGCAATATTTACTAAACCGGAAGGATAATCTCTGGTGCCATCATCAAACCCAATATAATCATTTGAACCTTCTTGTTTGCTCAGACGGTCTTTAAACGTACTACGGCTATTATAAGAACTTCCGACGGTAAATGACATGAAATTTTTCTTCGGAATATCTTTTGTTTTTACTTCTACATACCCTCCGGCAAAATTGGCATTCATATCCGGAGTTGCATTTTTACTAACTACAACACTTTCTACCATTGCCGTGGGAATAATATCAAAATTAAACTGTTGTACATTCGGATCTGTACTTGGCAAATTAACACCATCCATTACAGCTTGATTCCAACGTTCTCCCATCGAACGTACGACCACATATTTATCATCAATTGTAGTTACTCCTGTAATACGTTTTAGGGTACTTCCGACATCCTTATCCGGTGTTCTGGCAATTTGTTCGGCAGAAATTCCATCAGAAAACTGAGCGGCTTTCTTTTGCTGAAGCAGCATTCCTTCCGTAGAAGCAGTTGCTTTTTGATAGGTTTGGGTGATTACCACTTCATCCAATGATTCCGCATCGTCTTTTAAGACTACATTCAAGACTATTTCTGCTGCATCTCCCACTTTTATATCTGTAATTTTCTGGCTTTGAAAGGAAACATAACTCACTTCCAAGGTATATGAACCCTCTTCCAGTGCAAAAGAATAATTTCCGTCAAAATCAGAAACAATTGCATTTGCGGTTTCTATTACTTTCACGGAGGCTCCCGGCAAAGCCAAACCATTTTTGTCGACAATTTTCCCGGAAATACCTCCTACTTTTTTTGTCGATGCGATCCTTTTATTGACAGCAATATTGGTATTATTTCTTCTAAAATTTAGATTGGTAAGCAGCTCTAATTCTTTTAATACTTCATCAATCGTTACATTCTCTTTTTTAAGATTGATCAATGGTTTACTAAAATCTATATCTTTTTGATAAATAAAGCGATAAGGAGTTCGGGATTCTAAATTTTCAAAAATTTCTTTTGGTGAAGCATTTTTAAAATCTACCGACACGGTTCCAGATTGTGCGTAGGTGGCGGTTGTACAGAGGAATAGGCTAAAAAACAGCATTTGTATGGCAATCGGAAATTGCCTGAAAAAATAGCTCATAAGTAAATAATTTGTTTTAATGGTATATTAGGTTATAGGAAATCGCATGTTTTCTTAGCGGATAAAGGCTTATTTGCTTACTAAAAATTTATTCTCCCCGATGGGTTTGATTTTAACTTCAAGAGCAAATGCAATTGTTTGTAATATTTCAGAAAGGCCTTGTCTGGTATCAAGTGTTCCTTTTATTTGAAGTTGTTTCAGGTCTTCGCTGGCGTATTCCAATTTAAAGACATGATCGGATTTAAGTTTCTCGATGACAGCAACGAGCGTTAGGCCATCAACATCAAGCAGCGCTTTTTTCCATTGTGGTTCCAACTCAGTAGTTTTGTGTTTTTTAACTCTGTTTTCTTTTGGAAAAAATAGTGCAGCGTATCCTCGTTCTAAAAAAACAGCATTTTGAGTACTTTCTACTTTTACCTTTCCGGTTCTCACATTTACCTCTGCTATTTTTCCGTACGCTTTTACATTAAAGGAAGTTCCTAAAACCGTTGTTTTTATATCACCGGAACTGATAATAAAAGGCCTCGTAGTATCTCTTGCTACTTCAAAAAAAGCTTCTCCTTTTAATTTTACAATTCGTTCATTAGCCGCAAAATGTTCCGGATATTCAATCTGAGTATTTTCATTTACCCAAACACGGGTACCGTCAGACAGACGCAATAGTCTTATGTCCTGAGGAAATGTCTGTGTGATAATTTCGGGTTTCCTGGAAAAATTGAATGCCAAAAAAGTGTGGTAAGCAGCAATCGATAGAAAAAGCACCGCGCAAGCTGCGATTGCTCTTTGGTAATTACGTCTGCGTCTGTTGCTTGTTGCGCGGAGAATGTTAGTCCACATTCTGAGTTTTGTCTCTTCCGAAAATAATCCTTTTTGTGGCAACTCATCCCATTCTTCACGTAGTCTGTACGATTTCATTTTATCTTAGTAAAAATTAATATTTTAGGAAAAACTCCAGAATTTCTCCTGTCTAACTACATTAGATATTTTTACTCCAAAAAATCACGGGGGGTCGCGACACTTAACGATTTGTTAATGCCTTAAAAAGCAAAAAACAATGAAACCGATTAAAAAACAATTCATTAGAAAAAAACAGCTCAAAACAACTTACATTTAATTTACACTTGTCACGCAATTTTATAACACAGCGCGTTGGATGCAACTAATTTTAATACATAGAGATAGGGTCAAAAAAGCGTAAAAAGATGATGCGCTAAAAAACAATTCACATAAAGCTATGTGAAAAAATTATGTTTCCCTTAAAACACCACAAATTATAAATTCCGCATCTATGTTTCTATGTGTTAAAAGAAAAAATCAACAGAATCACAATCAATAATTTGCCTGAAATATTTCCGAAATACAGTCCGAAAAATCAAAGTTTAATTATGGTTAATGAACATTAAAAGAAACCAATAAAGTTCATGGCTCTTTATAGAATTCTTCTTAAGATACTGTAAGGTTTTGGAGATCTGGTTGGCCACAGCACTTTGGGACATTCCCATTTCGGTGGCAATTTCCTTGTAACTCATTTCGTCAAACTTGTGCAGGGTAAAAATTTTTCTTCTTTTCTCCGGAATCTGCTGCAATAGTATTTCTATTTTTTCCAGATTTAAAGAGACCGTCTCCTCTGCTTCATCGGTTTCATCCAGATCTTTTACCAACTGTTCATACTCCATCGAAAAAATTTCATTCTGTTTTTTATACCATTTTGAAATTTCCTGTTTGCAACTTTTAAACAAAATCGAGTCTAACGGAATGGAAGGATCTATTTTAGTGCGGTATTTCCAGATATGAATAAAGACATTCTGTGTTATATCCTCTACGTCGGCAGGCTGAGCAGCATACTTTTTAACAAAACAATACACTTTGAAGTGATATAGCTCATAGATTTCTTTAAAACAAGAATCGTCTCCGTCGCGCAATCTGGTAATCAAAATAGTATTCATAATGCAATTTTAAAGGTGTAAGGTATCCTTACAAAATTACCTTAAACTAACTTTCCTTATTTTGATAACCCATTCATTTAATGATTTATTAATATGCCCTTCCGAAGCAATCCTCCTTTTTCAAAACAAAAAAAGCGGTAGGATTAAAAATAGCTGTTTTCGAGCACAAATAAATTTCATCCAACTTTTCCTTGAATTTTGTTTAAATCTCCTGTTTACTCAGCAAAGCTTTAAAGGCTCGAGTTTATTTTATAATATTCCAACCTTTTTGTCTAATTTAGCGGAACATTAGCAATACAGCGTATTTCCTTGTCGTATTGTAAACAACAACACACTAACAATTTAGTTAATTTAAAAAATTATGAACACATTTGATTTTGGCATTGTTGGGCTCGGCGTAATGGGCCGTAACCTACTTTTAAACATTGCCAGCCAAAAATTCGCCGCAGCGGGCTTAGATTTAGATGCCGAAAAAGTAAATTCACTTCAGCAAGAAGCCGATGCGGAGCATACCCTCGAAGCAACAACAGACGTTAAGCATTTTGTGGAACTTATCAAACGTCCAAGAGCCATTATGCTTTTGGTACCAGCCGGTAAGCCTGTCGATAGCGCCATCCAAAGCCTTTTACCTCACCTTGATGAAGGAGACATTCTGATTGATGGTGGTAATACATACTTCACCGACACAGACAGAAGATTCCTTGAATTATCTGCAAAAGGAATTCATTTCTTTGGTATGGGAATTTCGGGAGGAGAAAAAGGAGCGAGATTTGGTCCTAGCATGATGCCCGGAGGAGATAAAAAAGCGTACGAAAGACTTCGTCCGATTTTTGAAGCTATTGCAGCAAAAGTCGATGGAGAACCTTGCGTGGAATATCTGGGGAACGGATCAGCGGGTAATTATGTAAAAATGGTTCATAATGGAATCGAATACGGAATTATGCAGCTTATTTCAGAAATTTATGATCTGATGAAGCGTGGCTATAATCTCGATGAAGATACTATTCAAAAAACGTTTGAAGAATGGAACGAGAGCGATCTTAAATCATTCTTAATCGAAATAACAGCACAGATCCTTAAAAAAACAGAACCGGATGGTTCAAGGTTAATCAATCAAATATCGGATTGGGCAAAGTCTAAAGGAACCGGAAAATGGACGTCACAAAATGCGATGGATCTGCAAGTACCTGTCCCTACTATTGATGCTGCAGTGTTTATGCGTGATATGTCAAAAAGCAAACCGGAAAGAATTGAGGCAGCAACAAAATTAATCTGGGAAAATGCAAAAACAACGGTGGACACAACGGAAGCAATTGCGTCGTTAAAATCGGCTTTGTATTTTTCTACCCTGATTACTTATGCACAAGGATTGGCCATGTTAAAAACGGCTTCAAAAGAATACAACTACGACTTAAACTTAGAGACCGTAACAAAAATATGGCGCGGTGGTTGTATCATTCGTGCAGAAGTGCTGGAAGATTTCAGAAAAGCATTCGCACAGAATACCGACTTACCCAACATACTTTTAGATTCGAATATTGCAGCAAAACTGAATGAAAGTCAGAAAGGTATCAGAACCATTATTCAATTTGCCGTGCAAAATGGTTTACCAACTGCCGGTCTAATGAATTCTTTGGCTTATTTTGATTCTTACAGGTCCGAAAATCTTCCAACCAACCTAATACAGGCTCAGCGCGATTATTTTGGAGCGCATACTTATGAACGTATTGATGCTCCGGGCATCTTTCATACCCAATGGAATGATTAAGAACCTTTAAGCAAAACAAAAATGAGTACTGTTAAAAATATAAACCCAACAATCATTGTTATTTTTGGAGCCTCAGGTGATTTAGCTAAAAGAAAGCTTTTCCCTGCCTTTCAAAATCTATATCTCGATGGTCGTATGGATGAAAAATTTCAGATTATAGCACTGGGAAGAGCCGAAAAAACCAATGAGGAGTTTCGCAGTTATGTTTTGGAAAATTTAGAGAAATTTTCGAGAAAATCAGGGCTTTCCCTTGAAGATACTCAGAAATTCATTTCACATATTACCTATCTCAGACACGACATTGACAAAGAAGAATCCTATCAGGACTTAGATTCCAAGTTAAATGCCATCGATGAGTCTTTTGGTCTGCGTGCCAATCGTCTTTTTTACCTGTCTATAGCCCCTTCTTTCATTACCACTATCTCGAGTAATATCAAGAAAATAGGTCTTGCTGCGAATGCCAAACAAGATCGTATTATTATCGAAAAACCATTCGGATACGATAAGACTTCGGCGATTGAACTTAACGAGATGCTTTCCGAAACTTTCAAGGAAGAACAGATTTACCGTATTGATCATTATTTAGGGAAAGAAACCGTTCAAAATATCCTTGCTTTCCGTTTTGGAAATTCTATGTTTGAACCCTTATGGAGCCGCAATTTTATTGATTTTGTTCAAATTACTGTGGCAGAAGAAGTAGGAGTTGAAGATCGTGGCGGATTCTATGAAGGAGTCGGAGCCTTAAAGGACATGATCCAAAATCACCTGCTTCAAATTTTGTGTATGACTGCCATGGAAGCTCCCGCTTCTTTAGATGCAGATGATATCAGAAGTCGCAAAGCAGATGTGCTGCGTTCTATTCGTCGTATAAAACCAAATGAAGTCGATCATTATACGGTAAGAGGTCAATACGATGCAGGATTTATACAAGGAAATCCCGTTCCAGAATATCGTAAAGACAAAGGAGTCGCACCGGATTCTAATACAGAAACCTATGTGGCGATGAAAATTTACCTCGATAACTGGAGATGGCAAGGCGTTCCTTTTTACCTGCGTACCGGAAAAAGAATGCAGGAAAAACAGTCCTCGATCGTGATTCAGTTCAAACCGGTACCGCATTCCTCCTTTTCTTATGGCAATGAAGGAATGACGCCTAACCGATTGATCATAAACATTCAGCCCTCTATGGATATCAAGCTGCAGTTTATGACTAAAAAACCGGGACTTTCGCTTTCTTTGAGACCTGCAGAAATGGTTTTTGATTATTTTCAATGTTCTACAATGTCACCGGAAGCTTATGAAACCCTGCTTGCAGATGCTTTAGCAGGAGATCCTACCCTGTTTATGCGTTGGGATCAGGTAGAACAGGCTTGGGATGCAATCGACACCATTCAGGAATTCTGGAAGAACAATGCCCCTGCCAATTTCCCGAATTACAAAGCCGGAAGCTGGGGACCTGAAGCCGCAGACGAATTACTTGCACGTCAGGGACATGCCTGGGTTTCTAACACAACAACTACCGTAAAAGAAGAAATTTAAAATGATACAGATTTTTAACACCATAGAAGAGATTAATACTAAAGCAGCAACTCTTTTCGTAGTGTCAGCACAAAAAGCCATACAGGAAAAAGGAAAATTTACCGCCGTACTTACCGGTGGTTCTTCACCTGCCGGTCTTTATAAACTCTTGGCTTCTCCCGATTACAAATCAAAAATTGATTGGAGCAAAGTTTATATTTTTTGGGGTGATGAGCGTTGGGTACCACTTGATGATGACCGCAGTAATGCAAAAATGTCTTTTGATACGCTTTTGAGCCACGTTCCAATTCCGCAAGAAAATATATTTCCGATGTACAAAGAGGGTGTTTCACCAGAAGCGTATGCGGTTACTTATGAGCAATCCGTAAAAGATATTACTGGTCCGGACGGAAAATTAGATCTTATTTTACTTGGGCTTGGTGATGACGGGCACACCGCCTCTCTTTTCCCGGGCGAAGCTGTTTTGCATGAACAAACAAAATGGGTAGATGCTTACCGTTTAGAATCTCAAAACATGCACCGTATTACGTTGACCGCTCCTCTGATTAACAAAGCAGAGCAGATTATCGTAGTGGCTTTTGGAGGAAAGAAAGCTCCGGCATTAAAAGAAGTGTTACATGGCGATTATAACCCCACTACTTATCCGATGCAACTAATAAAACCTGTTACAGGAGAATTATTGTTTTTGGTAGACAAAAGTGCTGCAGGGACAACTAATTAAATACTAGACAAATCCTAACCGATTTGGCTAAAAAAAAATACTACTTAAACAGTTACGAGATTTTCTTGTAACTGTTTTTTTTGTTTTTAAAGCATCCTAAATTAAATGCCTTTTTCGCTACTGAAAAAAATATATTGACCCAAAATTTTCCGGTTGTTCTAATGTAAACCTCTAATAGCATAGGTATTGAATTTATTATATCAATTATAATTTTTAATCATACATCTATACAACCAACTATTTCTGTTACACTGCTCTTTAATATTTTTGAAAAAAAATGAAGGTATTGCTATTTCGCCCTCATTCTTTATCAACCTGCTTTATTATACTTTTTGCATGTTCCGAATTATTTCAGTAAAAAAAATAATGAATTGATTTCTATAATTTCAATGTTTATCAGCCCTAACCGATTGGATTATGATTATCGTATTTATAAACCGTATTTAAGTTTGGCAAGTTGATACAAATTGGGGTTTTTCACACTTTCTTAATCAAAAATTAAACCTATGAAACAGTACTACAAATTAATCTTTTTATTACTATTTCCTTTACTGGCAGTAGCTCAACCAGCTCATGGTAAAAAAGTAATAGGCTACTATGCACAATGGTCTATTTATGCACGGGATTTTAATATTCCAAAAATAGACGGCAGTAAATTAACCCATTTAAACTATTCCTTTTATGGGACAACCTACGATCCCGCCCATCCCGAAAATACCAAATTAAGATGTTTAGACTCCTATGCTGATTTTGAACATATGGAAGGCGGAATACCATGGGACGCTCCGGTAAAAGGGAACTTTTATGACTTAATGAAGTTAAAACAAAAGTATCCGCATTTAAAGGTTTTAATTTCGATTGGAGGCTGGACCAAAGGTCAGGATTTATCACCAATAGCCGCAAACCCTATAGCAAGAAATGCTTTAGTAGCAGATATGGCACAGTTTATCTCCAATTATCCCTTTATTGACGGGTTTGACATTGATTGGGAATATCCTGTAAAAGGAGGAACAGACGGAACGGAAATGCTTAATGATGCTCCGGTTCCTGCACAAAATCACAATCCGGATGATAACAAAAATTTTGTCTACCTATTAAAAGAAATGCGTCGTGTAATGCCTAATAAACTAATCTCGATCGCCGCCGGGAATAATGTGAAAAATGTTTCTCAGCAATATCTGGGGCCTAACAATAGAGCTCAATATGGAATGACAGAAGACCTTTCGACTTACTGCGATTATATCACTTATTTTGGATATGATTTTGGTGGAAACTGGTATGATAAAACGTGCTATAATGCTCCTTTATATGCCAGTGAAAACACAAACGATCCTTTATACGGCGCAACACAATCTGAATCATTAGACGAGTTAACGAATCAATTTCTAAACGTTGTGGGTATTCCATCCAATAAATTAATCATGGGATTGCCTTACTATGGAAAGTTGTTTAACAATGTTGCCAATAATGGAACAGATCCAAATCATCCGGGTCTATTTGTTTCAGCTCCACAAGATATCATTTCAGGATGCACCAATCATCAACCTCCATTAGGAACCTGGGATTCAGGTAAACCCTGTGAAAATTCGGGAAGTATTGAAATCTGTGATTTAGTAGGAAACCAAACTACAAATCCACATCCTTATTTAGATCCAACTACCATGCTGGTAACATCCACCGCCGCTGCTGCCGGTTGGGTAAGGTACTTTGACAACACTACTAAAGTTCCTTATCTATACAACGACCGTACACACCAGTTTATCAGTTATGAAGACAAACAATCTATAGACTTTAAAGTACAATATCTTAAATCACGAAATCTGGCCGGAGGAATGATTTGGGAACTTTCTCAGGATACCAGAGGCGTAGTTCCAAATGCATTACTAAACCAGATAGATACTTCGTTTGAGGCTATCTTACCCGGAACAGTAAGTATTAGTGGTGCTGTAAAAAACGGAACTGCTTTGATCGTCAATGCTACAGTTGAATTAAGAGATTCAAACAATGCAATTCTGCAGACTACAGTTAGTACTACTGGTAATTTTACTTTCCATAATTTAGCCTCCGGAAAAAATTACAGCCTTATCGCTGTTCATCCGGCGTATACATTTACAGCTACAAATTTTACAAATGTGACGACGGATCAAACCGCAGTAGTACTTCAAGGAACAGCACGCCCTACTTACACCGTTAGCGGAACTGTTAAAAATGGAACTACTGCAGTTTCAGGAATGGTAGTTTCTGCAACTTCCGGAACTATGACTCTGAACGCTACATCAGATGCTACGGGCAATTACACCGTTGCCAATTTGGTCGCAGGATTAGATTACGCTGTAACAGCCGCTAAAACAGGGATGACTTATACTCCGGCTAATACCGTTTATGCTGCAATTGACGCCAACAAAACATTAGACTTTACCCAAGATGCCATTATAAACAAAATTAGTGGTACAGTTAAAAAGGGTTCAACTCCGGTTTCAGGAGCAAAACTAGAATTAACCTTACCCTGGACCGACTCCAGTCATGCTTATAAAACCATAATTGCAACTACAGATGCACAAGGGGCGTACAGTTTTAATAATGATGATTTAGCAGGTTATTCAAAAGTACAAACCTTAAAACTGAATACTTGGGATAATAATGGAATTGACTATTTCCCAACTGATTTGGCAAACTTTGAGATTCCAACGGTATCAAAAGTTTATAATTTCAATTCAAGCGCTGTCACACCACAAATTGCGATTACAAGTCCAACAGCAACAACAGTAGCAGTTACACCAGGAACGGTTGTTCAACTCAAAGCCAATGCTGATTTGACTTTTGCAGATCCGTCCGTGACTATTTCTTCTGTAGTATTTAACATCAATGGACAAACGATTACAGGAACACTTTCAACAGCAACCGAATATGTAGCCAATTGGACACCAACTTTAGCCGATTTTAATAAAAATTACACCTTAAAAGCAACGGTAACAGCGTCAAATACAATCACTGCAGAAGACAGTAAAACGTTTTATTTACAATGTTCCGGTGTCAATTGTCCAAATATAGTACCCGAAATCACCTGGATTGATCCGGCATCAACTACTATCAATCAGGCTTCGGGATTTAAGACTGTATCGGTCAGTGTTACTATTACAGATAAAGATGGTACAGTTGCCAGTGCTTCTATTAGTATTGATGGGGTTTCTTATACGATGACAAAGGGCGCGGGAAGTACTTACAATTACACTTTCACTCCAACTGCCTTCAAAACATATGCAATAGTTGTAAAAGCCAAGGATAACTCCGGAGGCGAAAACACCTTAAACCAATCGATTAATATCGTTAATTCTGCATTTAATCTTCTCCCGGCGAAGGTAATTGTTGGTTATGCCCACGGATGGGAAAACTCAAGTGCACCGTTTTTATACTTCAATCAAATGGGGGATAAAAAATTTAATGTAGTCATTTACTCCTTCATTGAAACTAAAAACAGAGACGGCTATACACCAGTCCTTGTGGTAAACGAGCCAAGATATTTTACAAATGGTATTTTTGATCCTCAGTTATTAAAAAACGATATCAAGTTCTTAAGAGATAAAGAAATTCCGGTTCTTGTATCCATAGGAGGGCAAAATGGTCATGTAGTGTTAGAAACAGTCGCTCAAAAAGACATTTTTGTAAGCGGCATAAAAACGATTGTTGATCAATATCATTTTGACGGTCTTGATATTGATTTTGAAGGATCATCAATGAATTTCGAAGCAGGAGCACTTAAAGATTTCTCCTATTCATCGATTTCCACTTATCCAAAATTAAAAAATGTCGTAGATGCTTTTAAAGAATTAAAAACAAATTATGGGAGCGGATTCATTCTGACAGCTGCTCCCGAAGCCTACTACGTTCAGGCAGGTTATAATACCTATGGAAACGGAGTTGGTTCTTTCTTACCCGTAATTCATAATCTACGCAACGAGCTGGATCTTTTGATGGTGCAATTATACAATACAGGATCAATAGTAGCGCTGGACAACCTTGCCTATGAACAAGGAAAACCCGATTTCTTAGTATCCATGTCAGAAATGTTAATGAAAGGATTTAATGTAAGCACTACAGGCTTTTATTTCCCTCCATTACCCGCATCCAAAGTGGTCATAGCGATTCCGGCTTGTACCGGAGCAGCTCAGGCTGCAAGTTATATAACACCGCAAAAAGGAATTGAAGCTTTTAATTATTTAAGAAGCGGAATCAATTATACAGGACGAAATTACACACTTAAAGGTGGTCCTTATCCTGATATGAGAGGAGTAATGACCTGGTCGATTAACTGGGATGCAGGCTGCGGAACCGGATATGAATTTTCAAATGCGTATGCTACTTATTTTGCAACACAGTTATCTCTTGACAAAATTGAAGCAAAAAACAATACAGTGGTTTATTTCAAAAACAATGCTCTACTAGTTAAAAGCGAGACGGAAGATATTGCTCAGGTCGACGTGTTTAATACATTGGGACAATCTTTAGCCAGTTACAAAAACAGGACGAACAATAACGAAATACTGCTTCAAAACTATAGTTTTTCGACGAAACAATTGTTTATCGTTGTAGTAACAAACAAAGCAGGAAACAAAAAATCTTTCAAAGTAGCAAACTTCTTAAACTAAGAATTTTGCAACAAAATGTTAAAGCAATAAAAGCTAAGTCATTTTAGTTTTATTTTTTTTTTGCAAAATACTCTGGAATTATGAGCCATCTTTAGTTTGTATTAATCCGAAGTAGAGTGTTTTGAACCTGGCAATTTTATTGTCAGGTTTTTTTGTCTCTACTTTTTAAATTTGACTTCTTTGGAGAAAATGCAAAACCCTTGTACTCCATTGTATCCTTTTGCAAAATCATACGGTTATAGTTAACTTTACAGAGAAATCTACCCCCATGTGATGCTAACAAACAAAAACAAACATATTCCGCTTCTCGGTTTAGAAGAGTTTAGAAAAGACCGACTCCATTCTAAAGAGCCGCTTTTGTTTAATGAACTGCATGGCGAAAGACATATTCACAAACCACATCAACACGATTTTTTTATCATCATTCTTTTTGATCAGGCAAAAGGGAATCATACTATTGATTTTAAAGAGTATAAAATTAGCAACCGACAAATTCATCTTTTATTCCCCGGACAGGTTCATACCTGGAATATCGAACCGGAAACAACAGGCTATCAATTGATGATTGATCGTCATTTTTTTGAACGTTTTTCTGCCAGTTTCAGATTTTCATTCGTCGAGTATCACAATCATCCTGTTATTGAGCTGGAACCGGATTCCTTTAAACTGCTTCATTATGAATTTGATGCGATTAAAAATGAGTTAGCTGCTGAAGACTCCCTCTCAGAATTAATCAGTTCCCGTACGGCCGTCATCGCTTCTATTATAAGTAAATCTGCCGCTACAATTTTTACCGATCTGAACAACTATGAGGCTGAGCCACGCATCGTAAAATTTCAACAGTTGATTGATGTCTCTTTTAAAGAACAAAAACTAGTGTCCTTTTATGCGGCAAAACTTCACATTTCGGCCAATTATCTCAATATCCTTTGCAAGAAATATCTAAAGATTTCAGCAACACAACTCATACAGCAAAGAACGGTACTGGAAGCCAAACGTCTTCTTAAAACCACCACCGTGTCTGTTAAAGAAATTGCCTTTGAATTGGGATTTATTGACCATGCTTATTTTTCCAATTTCTTTAAAACCCAAACCGGAACAACACCTACTGATTTTCGGGATTTGTTATAAATTTTACAAGCCTTGGAATAAATCCTTCACATTCGGATTCTTTATGACGGTTATATTTGTAGAAACTATAACTACTATGAAAAATTCCGGAATATCCCGCAAAGACTTTTTAAGAAACTCCGCATTAAGTGTTGCCGGACTGGCCATTGGCTCCGGATTTCTAAATTCGGCAGCGGCCTCTTCCCTGAAAACCGATTCTGATATAAAAATAGCAGCAGGTAAATCGTACACCTTAAAAAATGTTAGATTAGAAACAGGCTTTGAATATAAAGAAGAAGAAATTGTACACACCAAAACAGCACTCTTTTGCGTAGAAATCAGTGATGGCAAAATCAAGTCTATTTCGCCAAATAAACCCAACTCAGAGGCCATAGATGCCAAAGGTTTTTTAATGCTTCCGGCTTTTCGTGATATGCACATTCACTTGGATAAAACTTTATACGGCGATTCCTGGGAAGCAGTAAAAAAGAGAAATGGTGGTGTAAAAGGCATGATAACATTAGAGCAGCAAATTATGCCTGATTTGCTAAAAAATTCAACCTATAAAGCTGAAAAACTAATCGAACTGTTACAATCACACGGAACCTCGTTTGCCCGCAGCCATGTAAACATTGAGCCTACTTCTAAGCTACAATCCTTAACAAACCTACAGATCGCTTTAGAAAATAAAAAGAATGGTTTTGGAGCAGAACTGGTAGCTTTTCCACAACACGGTGTTTTTTATACCGATACGGTTCCTTATCTAAAAGAAGCTGCAAAAATGGACATTGATTTTATTGGAGGAGTCGATCCTTACACGATTGACGGTGCCATTGAAAAAACAATGGATTTTACCATACAACTGGCTCTCGACCATAACAAAGGAATTGATATCCATTTGCATGAATCTGGCGAATCGGGACTAAAAACCGTTGAATATCTAATAGACAAAGTCAACGAAAATACCAGTCTGAAAGGAAAAACTTTCGTAAGTCATTGTTTTATTCTTGGAAAACTGGACAAACCCAAACAGGAAGAAATGGCACAAAAACTGGCCGCAGCTCAGATAGGCATTGTTTCTACTGTTCCTTTCGGTACTCTTGTGATGCCTATTCCAACTTTACTGAAACATGGCGTAAAAGTAATGACCGGAAACGACAGTATTATCGATCATTGGAATACTTTTGGAACCGGAAGTGTGTTGCAAAAAGCCAATCTTGCAGCACAATTGTACGGACAAGTTACAGAATTCGGCTTATCCAGAATGTTAAAACTCGCTACCGCAGGTCCGTTACCATTAGATGATAAAGGAATTCAACAATGGCCAAAAGCGGGTGATACTGCAGATGTAGTATTGATTGAGGCCAGCTGCTCTGCTGAGGCTGTATCGAGAATGTCTCCGGTGCGCTCTCTTATTCATAATGGAAATATTGTATATTAAATATTGTCTATTAAATATGCCTTTTTTCAATAGCTGTTGGTTATGGCTTTAGACCAACCTTATTAAGTTCAAAGATTATCAAAAAAAGTCTCACGCAGATTTTAGCAGAATGAAATAAAAAAATCCGCCAAATCTGCCAAATCTGCGTGAAAAAATCTCTTAATTTAATGATATTAGGTTTTAACCAAAACTTTGCCTTGAGATTTTTGGCTAAAGCCTATTACTCTGGCAACAAACGACCATTGGTTAAAACCAACGGCAATTCAAATTCTTAGTGATTATTCACAGCACCAACTAACACATACATACCTGATTATAAAACAACAACACCTCTATAACCTGCAAAGTCAAGGGAGTTTAAAGAAATTACAAGTCTACTTAAATAAAAATAACCCGTAGTACATTTGGGTAATTCTGTTGTTTAAAAAAAACATCAAATGCATATTTTTTTAATTGCCGTTGGTTTTAACCAACGGATTTAAAAGCCCTTGATTATGGCTTTAGCCCAACCTTATTAAGTTCAAAGATTGTCAAAAAAAGTCTCATCTAGATTTAAGCAGAATGAAATAAAAATAACGCGTAGTACATTTGGGCAATTTTATTGTTTAAAAAAACATCAAATACCTATTTTTTTAATTGCCGTTGGTTTTAACCAACGGATTTAAAAAGCCCTTGATGATGGCTTTAGCCCAACCTCATTAAGTTCAAAGATTGTCAAAAAAAATCTCACTCAGATTTAAACACAATGAAATAAAAAAAATCCGTAGAATCCGCAGAATCTGCCAAATCCACGTGCAAAAAATCTACCCTTAAATTTTCCAGCTAAAACATATTACTTAAAAAAACAACTTATTTCACAGGCAGATTTTTCTCAAATGCAGAACCAAACGAAATAAAAGAATCCGTTCCCCCTACTCCTTCGATTTGATGAATCTGTTCATATAAAATTTTGCGAAGCTCTTCATTATTCGCAGCAACAATTTTTATAAACAAAGCATATTTTCCCGAAACCCAGTGGCATTCTACTACTTCAGGGATTTTCTCCAATTGTTCAGAAATCGAATAAGCAAAACGCGCTTCTTTGGTTGCAATTCCTGTGTAGGTTATCGTTTCAAAACCAATTCCCTTAGCATCTAACTTAACAGAAAACCCTTTAATTATTCCAGATTCCTGCATTTTTCGAACGCGCAAATGCACTAATGAATTAGAAATATTTAAATCTTTTGCTATTTCAGAAAAAGGGATTCTACCATTTTCATCCAGCTTTCGTAAAATTTCCTGATCTAAATAGTCAGTGTTTTCGTTGTGTTTTATGATTGACATAGCTACAAATGATTTACTTGATTCTATTATTTTGACAACTTTAAGATTAAAACTGTTTTTATAAGTGTCAAATCTACAAAAAAAAACAGCTAATCCATTTATTTATAAATAATCGTACAGTAATAATAATAACATAACAGTTATATATATAGATTTGTGTAATAATAACATTTAAAATTTTTTACAGATGGACAAGACGCAATTACTGTCAAAATTATGGGAACAATACGCTGAAATTACCCCATCAGCAAAAAAAATTCATGACTTATTAGAACAAAAAGGAGAAGAGATAAAAAACGATCATATTGCGATCCGCACATTCAATGATAATAGAATAAATATTGCCGTATTAGAAAGGCTTTTTGTAAACCTTGGTTACGAAGCTAAAGGAGAATACCATTTTGAGTCTAAAAAATTGTTCGCTAAACATTACGAACATGCTACGGATCAAAATGCTCCAAGAATTTTCATTTCTGAATTGGAACTGGAAAAATGTTCATCTGAATTGCAGCAGACAGTAAAAAGCATTTTAGACAGTTGCGATCAAAAGCTATTTGACCATCCGGAATTAGTATTGAGCGGAACCGTTTGGAACGCCAATTCACACGCCACTTACCAATCCCTATTGGCCGAATCTGAATATGCGGCTTGGATGTATGTTTACGGATTCCGCGCGAACCATTTTACAATAAATACTAACGCCTTGAAAGGCTTTGCTACTTTACAGAATCTAAATGCTTTCTTAGAAGATAACGGATGGAAATTAAATGCCTCAGGAGGAAAAATTAAAGGTACACCGGAGCAATTATTAGAACAATCCAGCACCTTGGCAGATTTACACGTCGTTAATTTTGAGGAAGGCGCTTTAGAAATCCCTTCTTGTTATTACGAATTCGCGCTTCGTTATCCAATGGCCAACGGTGAACTGTACCAAGGATTTATTGCTTCTTCTGCTGACAAGATATTTGAAAGTACAGACGTACAATTACAACACAATAAATAGTAATACGCTTTAAAAGAAGATTTATTCCAAATCTCTTTCTTTTAAAGTATAAAAGCACATACAAAACATGACATCAATAACATCGCAATTTGGAATGAATGAGGCTCTGGTAAAACTGGGCATCAAAACGATAAATGAAGGAACATCGACAGGTTTGCAAAACTTTTCATCAGGAGGCATTTTAGAAAGTTATTCTCCGGTAGACGGAAAATTAATTGCTTCCGTAAAAATGTCAACACCTGAGGACTATGAAAGAGTACTGCAAGCTGCAACAGAAGCTTTCAAAACATTTCGATTAATTCCGGCTCCACAACGCGGCGAGATTGTGCGTCAGTTTGGAGAAAAATTGCGTGAGAATAAAGAGGCTCTTGGCAAATTGGTTTCTTATGAGATGGGTAAGTCACTTCAAGAAGGTTATGGTGAAGTACAGGAAATGATCGACATCTGTGATTTTGCAGTGGGATTATCACGTCAGCTTCACGGATTGACAATGCACTCTGAAAGACCGGGACACCGCATGTACGAACAATACCATTCCTTAGGAGTTGTGGGAATTATTTCAGCATTTAACTTTCCGGTTGCCGTTTGGGCTTGGAATACAGCTCTGGCCTGGATCTCCGGTGATGTTTGCGTTTGGAAACCTTCTGAGAAAACACCTATCTGCGGTATCGCTTGTCAAAACATCATGGCTCAGGTTATTAAAGAAAATAATTTACCGGAAGGAATTTCCTGTTTGATCAACGGTGATTATAAAATTGGAGAATTACTAACTGCTGATACCCGTATTCCTCTAATTTCTGCTACAGGTTCTACTCGAATGGGAAAAATCGTAGCGCAAACCGTTGCCGGACGTTTGGGCAAATCACTACTGGAATTAGGAGGAAACAACGCTATAATTGTAACTCCCGATGCTGATATCAAAATGACTGTTATAGGTGCCGTTTTTGGTGCAGTTGGTACAGCGGGACAACGTTGTACATCAACCAGAAGATTGATCATTCACGAAAGTATTTACGATAAAGTAAAAGATGCACTAGTTGCTGCCTACAAACAACTACGCATTGGAAATCCGCTTAACGAAAACAATCATGTTGGCCCACTAATTGACACACATGCTGTTGAAATGTACACTCAGGCTTTGCAAAAAGTAGTAGCCGAAGGTGGAAACATTCTTATAGAAGGCGGTGTACTTTCAGGAGAAGGTTACGAAAGTGGTTGTTATGTAAAACCTGCTATTGCCGAAGCTCAAAATTCCTTTGAAATTGTACAACACGAAACCTTTGCGCCGGTTTTATACCTCGTAAAGTATTCCGGAGAAGTAGAAAACGCCATTGACCTTCAAAACGGAGTGGCTCAAGGATTGTCTTCAGCGATTATGACTAATAATTTGCGTGAGGCCGAAAGATTTTTATCTGTAACAGGTTCTGACTGCGGCATTGCCAATGTAAATATCGGAACATCGGGGGCTGAAATTGGTGGTGCTTTTGGCGGAGAAAAAGAAACCGGTGGCGGTCGCGAATCAGGATCTGATGCCTGGAAAATTTATATGAGGCGCCAAACCAATACCATCAACTATACGACCAGCCTTCCACTGGCCCAAGGAATTAAATTCGACCTATAAATCATCAAAAAAAACAATTAACCAAAACCACTATCAAATGAAAAAACCAATTTTATTAAGTAAGGAAATAAGCTATATTGTCTTATTTCTATGCTTGTGGCTGCCAGCTATCGGTTTTGCACAAGCAAATCAGGCGCAAAAAAGCGTTTCAGGAAAAATAATTGACAATAAAGGTTTTACCCTTCCGGGAGTGAATATAACCTTAGATGCGACCAATGTGAGCGCAAATAGTGATGAAAACGGAAAATTTACATTACTTATTCCATCCGATATCAAAAACCCGACTTTAACCTTTACTTATATTGGGTTTACCAGTCAGTCAATAGCAGTCAATAACAGCAAAGAACTAAACGTTGTACTGCTCGAAGAAAACAATAAACTGGACGAAGTAGTCGTGATCGGGTACGGTTCTATCAAAAAAGGAAACGTTACCGGAGCTATTTCTTCCGTAAAAAAAGAAAGCATCGAAACCAGAGCTACCAATAATGCTGCTGAGGCCTTACAAGGTTTAGTAGCAGGGGTGAATGTTCAAAAAAGTGGAGGAACCGCCGGAGCAACTGTAAAAGTTAAAATTCGTGGAATCAATACTTTCGGAAGCACCGAACCTTTATACATTATTGATGGTTTTCAGGGAGATATTGCCTCTGTAAATCCAACCAATATTGAATCAATGGAAGTTCTAAAAGATGGAGCTGCAGCTGCAATTTATGGATCTGTTGCTGCCAATGGTGTCATTATCGTGACTACCAAAGCAGGTCAAAAAGAAGGAATTAAAGTTGATTTCACTTCTTTTGTGAAAGGCACATCAACCGCAAAAACATTAGATTTATTAGACGCACAAGGCTATCAGACCGTTCACAGAAGAATGTACGATGAATACAATAAATATGCTAATACACCAGTAACTTTACCAGCTTATATTACCAAACCGGGACAATACAATACAGACTGGCAAGATCAAGTTTTCCGTTCCGGGTTAGCGCAGAACTATGGGATAGGTGTTCAGGGACGTCAGGGTGTGGTTAAATTTGCACTTTATGGGAACTATTCAACAGAAAAAGGAATTGTAATTGACAATAATTTTGGACAACGCAATGCAAGTGCCAGAGTGAGTTTCAAAAAATCAATTTTTGATGTTGATACAAAATTATCTTACCTTACTACTAATAATGAGCAACCCAACTTTCAATTAAAAGAAGTTTACGCGATCTCGCCATTAGTACCCGTATTAGATCCAAATGAAACTTATGGTTACGGTTTAACCAACAAAGACGGTTTACCTTTTAATACCAACCCGGTAGCAGATGAGCATTTTAGAAGCGGAGCTGTAAAATCACAGGATTTAACGGCTAATATCTCGATAACAGCCAATCTGGCTCCTTGGTTAAAATTTAAAACGGCTTACTCTTATCATGAAATAAACACCCAGCTTGAGGCACACAATCCGCCTTTTATTGCCAACACACAAGCACCGGAAAAATATACCGTACACAGAGAAAGAAGAGCTTTTTGGGATGAGCAAATTTTTGAAAACACATTGACTGTAGCCAAAACATTCGGAGCTCATTCTATTGATTTTCTTTTGGGAGCAACCATCAACCCGTCATCTTCTAACTGGAATGACATTACGGTAGAAGGAAAAACAATAGATCACACGGTAGAAAACGGACAACTTGTTTCTGTTGAACGCCCTTCAGGATTCTTAGATCCGGGATTCGAAACCATCGGAGCCGGAAAAGGCGGAACGTATTCTGCAGACGGATCTAAATACCAATACAACAGACTTTCTTATTACAGCCGTTTGAATTACTCGTATAAAGACCGTTATTTAGCACAGGCCACTTTACGTTATGATGGTTCGTCAAAATTTGGAAAGGACAGCCGTTGGGGAGCTTTCCCGTCTGTGGCTTTGGGTTGGAAAATTGATAAAGAAAGTTTCTTTCCGGAAGATTTCTTTGTTTCAAAATTAAAATTACGTGCCAGCTGGGGACAATTGGGTAATGAAGCTGCATTAGGTTACTACGCATCAAGCTCTTTAATTACTTCAGGAAATTATTTAAACTCAGGTTATGTACAAGGAACCGGAGGTAACCCATGGCCGGGAAGTATCGCTACAACATTAGAAAACAGAAAATTAAAATGGGAGACTACCGACTCTAAAAACATCGGTATTGATTATACCCTTAAAAACGGAAAAATTAGCGGTTCGATCAATTTCTATCGCAACGTTACCAACGATTTGTTGATTACAAAAAGATTAGCGCCATCAGCAGGTATCGATGATCCAATTCTAAACGTAGGTAAAGTAAGCAACAGCGGATTTGAATTCGAAATAAATTATAGCGAACAAAGTAATGCCTTCAAATACAATGTAGGTTTCAATTTTTCAACGTTACGCAACAATGTTGAATCTCTTGCCAATGCCGATCAGGCGATTTATGGAGAAGGTCTAAAATTTAATGACGAGCACTTCCCTACTCAGGCACGTGTGGGTACTCCGATCAGCGCCTTTTACTTGTACCGCACTAATGGAATTTTTCAATCTCAGGACGAGGTAAACAGCTATACCAATAATGGTACTTTAATTCAACCCAATGCCAAACCGGGAGATATTAGGTTTAAAGATTTAAACAATGACGGTATAATTAATGAAAAAGACAAAGAATATACCGGTACAGGTTTACCAAAAGTAGAGGCTAACTTAACTTTGGGAGCCAGTTACAAAGGCTTTGATTTTAGTACTTTAATCGGAAGCGGCTGGGGTAATAAATTGTACAACGGAAACCGTTATTTTTACGAATCTATGAGTTCAGGAACCAATATGCTGGCTTCTACTCTTAACTCCTGGACACCCGAAAACCGCAGCAATACGCCACGTGCCGTTCTTGGAGATCCTAATGGAAACAGCAGAGAGTCAGATCGTTTTCTGGAAAGTGGAAATTTCGTTCGCATGCGTCAGTTACAAATCGGATATTCTTTACCGCAGGAATTGTTAGAAGCAGCCAAAATAGATAAATTAAGATTCTACATCAGTGCTGAAAATTTATTTACCATCACCAAGTATTCCGGTACAGACCCTGAATTCTCCAGACGTGAGCTATTGGATACCGGAGTAGATCGTTTTGTGTATCCGTTTACGAGATCATTTATTTTGGGTGTACAGTACGTATTTTAAGAAATTTATAAAGAAACAATCATGAAAAAGATATTCAATTTTTTTACTGTTTTAGGTTTACTAGCAGTAACGGCATGTAGTAATGATTTCCTCGAACAACAATCACCGGATCAACTCGACTCCTCTACCTTCTGGAGAAATAAAGCTGACGCCGAAGCAGGTCTTTCTGCCACCTATGCCTTTCTGGAAGCTTCCATTGACGAATATTCCTTCTCTGAAATAAAATGGCCCGTAGAAGCCTATCGTGAAGACATTTGCAAATTAGGAAGTGATGCTCTTAATTATCAAAGCTGGGTAGAATTGGCTGATTTTACTTATACTAACGGAAACACTCAATTTACCAGTTATTGGAAATACAATTACCGCGGGATCAGTAATGCCAATCAGGTTATTACCAAAGTAGGTGAAATGTCCTCCTCCACTATTAGCGATGCCGACAGAAACCAAATCATTGCAGAAGCTCGTTTTTTAAGAGCTTATTACCATTTAAAATTAATTTTGAACTGGGAGAAAATCAAGATCAGAAACAAATACATCACGGATCAAGCTCAAATTAGTATTCCACTTTCTGAGCGTGCAGAAGCATGGGATTTTATTATCGGCGAATTAAAAGCAGTTGCCACCGTACTTCCTCCATCGCAACCGGCAGAAAAAGCAGGTCGTGCAACCAGCGGAGCAGCTAACAGTTATCTTGGTTTTGCTTATTTAACGAGAGCCTACGAAGAAACAGCACAGAAACAAACTTATCTTACGGAGTCTCTTGCTGCTTTTAACAAAGTTCAGGGTTACGAACTTGTAAAAGATTATGTAAGTCTTTTTAACGGAACTAATAAAAACTCTAAAGAATCTATTTTTGAACTTCAATTTACAGAGAACACTTCAAATGGTGCTTTCTATCGTACTGCCTTACACTTCTGGATGGCGGCCAGCGAACTGGGTGGTTGGGATGAAATCCTGCCAACAACTATGTTGATGAACGAGTTTAAAAAAGAAGGAAAAATAGCGACTACAGGAAATTATGATACTCGTCTTTACAGTAATATTTTCTTTAAAGATCCTTATTTTAATGATGCGGCTAATCCAAGAATTTTTGGAGCTACTTATGATCAAAAATTCGGAACTTTAGACAAGCCTGTTTTCCGTAAATACCTGCCTCCTACTCAGGAACAAATGGATACTGAGTTTTTAGGACTTAATGTTCCTTTAATGCGTTACTCGAATGTTCTTTTGATGAAAGCAGAAGCCCTAAACGAGTTACAACGTCCGGCCGAAGCAATTCCTTTTATCAACGCGGTTCGTGAGCGCGCAGACATGCCCAATATGACAGGTACTACCTACGATGCTGTAAAAACTCAAATCGAACATGAAAGAATTATTGAGTTTCCTTTAGAAAACTTCCGCTTTTACGATTTACGTCGTTGGGGAAAAACCAAAGCGGCTCTTGATGCCGTTGGCCGCACCAATTTTGATGCTGCAAAAAATAACTTTTATCCGGTTCCTTTAACGGAAATACAAAATAATTAGACTTATTTTTACCCTGAAAGCAGTACAAAACTCTTTCAGGGTAATTATTTCAAAACATCAAATAAATTAAATATCATGTCCAAAAAAGAAGCATTTTCTATTTTTTTGTTCTTTTTAATGATGCAGAGTACTTTTGCTCAAAATAAATACACCAACTTAGAAGCCAGTAAAAACAGTCTGGATTACAAAGGAGACCCTAAAAATGCCACAGATCGAAAATCACTCGCTTTTTCTGATAAAGGAGCCTGGTTTGGATTCGGCTTTTTGGAACCCGCCGTAGCTCAGGGTGGATTCTCAGGCCCTTTCTTAATGACAGAGCAAAACGGAGTCTGGCTAAGTGCTTCTTTTATTTCTTTACATCTAATCGATGAAAAACAACAAGAACTTATCGATTGGAAAACGGCTTTAGTACAACAAAATAGTTATAACAGTCATTTAGAACAACAATTTCAAAACGATCAACTGGAGGTAATCCAACAACTGGTATTTTCATCCGGTCAATCTGCTATTCAAAAAACAACAATCAAAAATCGATCATCAAAAACGATAACGCTTACTCCTGCTTATTATTCTAAAATATATCTCGATAATCTACAGTTTTCAGCAGAAGAGAATGCGATCAAAATCGTTTCTTCAAAGAGCAATGCTATTGGACATATTCAATTCCTTAGCGCAAAAAGTACCATCGAAATCACAAAAGAAGGTTTCGCTGCCAAAACTGCTGAACTTACTTTAAAACCTAATGAAACTAAGGAAATTGTAGTTTCTCAGACCTATATTTTTCCACAATACGATTGGAAAAAAGAAAAGGAAGATCTCTCAAAAATAAAATTTAATACGCTTTTAGAAAATACAAAACGAGAGAAAGAAAAGCAACTGTCTCAGTTAATTTCGAAAAAGAAATCAATATATAAAGGAACCGATTATTCTGTTTTCCTAGCCAAACTGGTTCTTACTTTACAAAACAACAGCCGAATTGCGGCCGAAGGATTAAAACACGAAGGTATATTTCCGAGTTATCATTACGAATGGTTTCATGGTTTCTGGGCATGGGACAGTTGGAAACATGCAGCAGCGGCAGCTCATTTTGCACCCGAATTAGCCAAAAACCAAATGCGTGCTTTATTTGATTTTCAGTCGCCAAATGGTTTTATCCCGGATTGTATTTACAGAGATACTTCCATTGAACCTAACAATTACAGAAATACAAAATCCCCTCTTGCCGCTTGGGCGGTTTGGGAAATTTACAAACAGACTAAAGATGTCGATTTCATAAAAGAATTTTATCCAAAGTTGAAAAAATACCATGCGTGGTGGTACAAAGATCGCGATCACGATCAGGATGGTCTTTGCGAATTTGGTTCAACAGACGGTACTTTAATTGCCGGAAAATGGGAAAGTGGTATGGATAACGCTGTTCGTTTTGACAATAGTAAGATATTAAAAAACGGTGAAAATGCATATTCAATGGATCAGGAAAGCGTTGATCTAAATTCTTTTTTATATGCCGAAAAAAACTATTTGGCTATGATGGCTAACGTTTTAAAACTAGCAGACGAAGAGAAAAACTGGAAGACAGAAAGTGAGCAATTAAAAAATCAGATTCAGACTCAATTTTGGGACGCCAGTTCAGGTTGGTTTTACGACACTACAATTGATGGTAAGAATTTTATAAAAGATATGGGCTGCGAAGGTTATTTACCGCTTTGGGTACAAGCTGCAACCAGCGAGCAGGCAAAAGCTATAAAAAACAATTTGTTAGATCCGTTGTCTTTTAACACGTTTGTTCCTCTGCCGACTTTAGCCGCAAATCAATCAAAATTCAAACCGGATAATGGGTATTGGAGAGGTCCAATCTGGCTCGATCAAAGTTATTTCGGAATTGATGGTTTACGAAAATACGGATATGTAAACGAAGCCAATCAGCTTTCAAACAAACTTATTCATAATGCAGAAGGCGCTTTTGAGAAAGGAAAATCGATTCGCGAAAATTACCATCCTATTACCGGAAAAGGTTTAGAATCGGAAAATTTTAGCTGGTCAGCGGCACATTATTTATTATTACTTTTAAACGATTAGAGGTTGAAGAATACATAGAATGGGACGCGGATTATGCGGGTGTGCTGGCGCACAAACGCGGATAAAAACGGATTTTTTTTTATTTAAAATGGGTTTGTTTCTTTTGCTTAAATTCATTTACATTTAAACAAAGACTCGATAATAGTCAGCAGCTTGTACGTCAAGAAAGAAACATAGATAAGACAAACTAAAAAAATCCGTTTTTATCCGCGTCTTCACGATAGTGAATCCGTACAATCCGCGTCCAAACCTAATCAACAGTATAAAAATTGAGAAACCAATTAAGAAATGAAGCATGTGCAGAAGCAATAATAAATAGTTAAACCATATAAGTAATGTAAGTTCATTTAAAACAAAGCTTATATTTTCTTAAATGACTTATATGGTTTAAAATTTTGCGTCCTCATGATAATTCAACACTATAAAAATTGATAAAACCAATTAAGAAATGAAGCATTACAATTCGAGATTAACCAAATTTATAGCATCAATAGTACTGCTGTCGGGTGGCTTTTCTACTTCCTTATTTGCGCAGGAAAAGAAAACTCCACAAACAGAAAAGGCAGATCCAAAACGTTTTTTCACCAAATCTGATCTGATGCAGATTGGTGTTTATTATTATCCCGAACAATGGCCGAGGGAACAATGGGAACGCGACTTAAAAAACATCAAAAAATTAGGTTTTGAATTCACGCATTTCGCCGAATTTGCCTGGACTTATATGGAACCTGAACAAGGAAAATATGATTTCAAATGGCTTGATGATGCTTTAGCAATAGCCAAAAAAGAAGGCTTAAAAGTAATTCTTTGCACCCCAACACCAACGCCTCCGGCATGGATGGGCGACAAATATCCTGAAATCTATCTGACCGACGCTAATGGCCGTCGCAGAGAACATGGCAACAGAGCTAATGTATCTGTAACGAATGAAAAATACCGTGAATTTACCGATCAGATTGTTGCTGAATTGGGAAAACGCTACGGAAAAAACAAAAACATTATGGGTTGGCAGATCGATAATGAGCCTTTGGCAACAGCCGATTTTAGCCCTTCTGCCCGCAAAGCTTTTCAAGTTTGGTTAAAAGCTAAATATGGAACCATCGAAAAATTAAATACCGAATGGGTCGGTAGTTTTTGGAGCACGCGTTATTCCAATTTCGAACAAATAATTTTACCTAATGCCGAGATCTATTTTGAAGATAAGTTAAGCCCGCATGCTGTTTTGGATTTCAAACGCTTTACCTCAGACGCACAAGCCGAGTATCTGAACAGACAAGCCGAAATACTTAGAAAATATATTGATCCGAAACAATGGATTACTACCAATTTTACGAATGTAATTTATGATGCCAACCCAAGGAGTGCCGATAAAATGGATTTCATTACCTACACCATGTATCCCGTAAGCGGTCAAAATCCGCTGGGTGGTCAGAGTTTTAGAATGGGTTCTCCAAGCAAAATTTCAGAAGCAAACGATTATTACCGTTCCATAACTGGTGTAACCGGTGTTATGGAAATGCAACCGGGGCAGGTAAACTGGGCGGGTATTAATCCGCAGTTATTACCGGGAACCGTGCACATGTGGCTTTCTCAGGCTTTTGGCGGTAATTGTTCATTTACTTGCACTTATCGATACAGACATCCGCTGGGAAGCAGTGAAATGTACCATGACGGTATTGTGGGGACTGATGGTGTTACACTTTCGCAAGGTGGTAAGGAATTTGTTGAATCAATACAAGACATGAAATTGTTGCGCAAAGAGTACGATCCTAAAGCCGTATTGCCACAAAATCTGCTAAAAAGAAAGACCGGTTTCTTATGGAGTCATGATAACCTTTGGGACTTGGAAAACCAAAAACAAACAAAATTCTGGAATACCTGGAAACATAGAAATACGTATACTGCTGCTATTAAATCTACGGGAGCTCCGATGGATTTTATTACCGAAGCAGACAACTTTGCTGATTATCCGTTTATCGTCGCTCCGGCTTATCAGCTTATTGATCAAAAATTAGTTGCCAAATGGCAGAAATATGTTGAAAATGGAGGTCACCTAATCTTATCTTGCCGTACGGGACAAAAAGACAAAAACGGACATTTTTTTGAAGCTAACTGGAGCGCACCAATCGTACCGCTAATAGGTGCTGAAGTGGATTTCTTCGATATGTTGGTTTCGGATGTGAATGGAGTTGTAAAAGCAGGAAACACTACTTTTCAATGGAATACTTGGGCCGATGTGCTTACACCCAAACAAGGAACAGAAGTTCTGGCAACTTATGAAGATCAATTTTATAAAGGAAAAGCGGCAGCAGTAACTCGAAAATTAGGCAAAGGAACAATTACCTACGTTGGGGTTGAAAGCAATGACGGGAACTTAGAAAGAGAAATTGTTCGTACGATCTACACTCGTGCCAATGTTGCAATTGAAAATTTACCAAAAGGTGTTTTTATCGAATGGAGAGATGGTTTTTATGTGGTTGTAAATTATACTAATGAGCCCGTTAATTTACCAATTCCGCAAGGCAGTAAAATACTGGTTGGACAAAACCCGTTATTGCCTGCACAAGCGGTAATCTGGAAATAAACTATTACTCTCAGGGTCTTTTGATTATCCTGATTTTTTGCCACGAATTTCACTAATTGCCACGAATTATTTTCTTGCCACAGATTACACTGATTCCCACAGATTAAATCTTTTTAATTCTTTTAATCTGTGACAAAAAAGTAGGTACAAGTGTGTAATTTGGTTTTGACAGAATAAAAATAGCACGCAGATTTTGCAGATCTTGGAGATTTCCGCAAAAGAAACGATAAAAAAATCTGCTAAATCTGCTAAATCTGCGTGAAAAAAAAATAGGCAAAAGTGCATGATTTGAGCTTGACAGACTAAAACTTATGCAAATGAATAATGCCACAAATTACACTGATTCTCACAGATTAAATCTTTTTAATCCTTTTAATCTGTGGCAAAAAAGTAGGTACAAGTGTGTAATTTGGTTTTGACGGAATAAAAATAGCACGCAGATTTTGCAGATCTTGGAGATTTCCGCAAAAGTAACGATAAAAAAATCTGCTAAATCTGCGTGAAAAAAAAGTAAGCAAAAGGGTGTAATTTGGCTGGATATACTAAAAATTATACAAATAAATAATGCCACAGATTACACTGATTCTCACAGATTAAATCTTTTTTTAATTCTTTTAATCTGTGGCAAAAAAAGTAGGTACAAGTTTGTAATTTGGTTTTGACAGAATAAAAATAGCACGCAGATTTTGCAGATCTTGGAGATTTCCGCAAAAGAAACGATAAAAAAATCTGCTAAATCTGCTAAATCTGCGTGAGAAAAAAAGTAAGCAAAAGTGTGTAATTTGGTTTTGACAAAATAAAAATAGCACGCAGATTTAGCAGATCTTGGAGATTTCCGCAAAAGAAGTGATAAAAAAATCTGCTAAATCTGCTAAATCTGCGTGAAAAAAAAGTAGGCAAAAGTGTGTAAGTTGACTTTATATGCTAAAAATTATACAAATGAATAATTACACTAATTTCCACGAATTAAATCTTTTTAATCCTTTTAATCTGTGGCAAAAAAAACAAACGAAAGTGTGTACTTTTAACTACAAACAAGACCACTAAAAAGAAATATAAAAAATAAATACTAAAAATAATGACTTTTTCAGAAGCAGCTATTCAAACCTTAGTAAAGGAACATTACGGATTAAACGTTAGTGTCAAATCATTAAATGGATATGATGAATTAAACTTTCTTCTGTCTAATGATCAAAATGAAAAATACATTCTAAAAATATCCAACGAAAGTCATTCCTTTCCCTTTTTGGAAGCTCAGGTCAAAATTATCAGACATTTGTCCCAAAGCAATATGGCCGATTTGTTTCAGCATTTTTGCCTTAATAAAGAAGGAGAAGAATTAACCAAAATTGAAAAAGATTCTAAAATCTATTACCTGAGAATTCTAAACTTTCTGGAGGGTACTTTTTGGGTCGAAAAAGAGCATAAGCCTAATTCGTTATTTCATAATCTAGGTTCCTTTTTAGGGAATATGGATAAAGCACTTCAGGATTTTTCGCACCTTGCAATGCATCGCAGTTATACCTGGGATATTAGTCGTGCCAGTGAAGCAAACGATGGCCTTAAGTACATTTTAAATCACGAGAGAAGGCGTATTGCGTCTTACTTCCTGTTGCAGTTTGATACAGAAATTGTTCCTAAAATACATCAATTGCGTCATGCTTATATTCACAATGATGCCAATGATTATAATGTACTTGTTCAGGAGGATAAGATAAGTGGTTTGATAGATTTCGGAGATATGGTTTTTACGGCCCTAATCAACAATCTTGCGATTGCTTGTACGTATGCCATGCTGGATCAGGAAGATCCATTGGCTTGTGCGGCTTTAATTGTAGCAGGATACCATAAAGCCTACCCTCTTACCGAACAGGAAACAGATCTGCTGTATTATTTAATAGCCGGAAGACTTTGCATCAGCGTTACACAATCGGCTTACAATGCTTCTTTGGACAGTGACAACGAACATCATTTTATTACCGAAAGACCCGCTTGGGATCTGTTGTATCAGCTCATCAAAATTAACCCGATCAAAGCGCAGGATACTTTTAGAAAAGCTTGTGGTTTTGAAGGTGTTATTAAAGAAAATGATTATAGCGACCTCTTAAAAGTCCGTCAGGAAAAGATTGGTCGTAATTTAAGCATTGGTTACAAAGACAAACTAAAAATTGTAAAAGGCGCTTTGCAATATCTGTATGACGATCAAGGACGCACTTTTGTGGATTGCGTAAATAACCCTTCACACGTGGGACATTGCCATCCGGTAGTCGTTCGAAGAATGCAAAAACAAATTGCATCGTTAAATACCAATACCCGATATTTAAATGATACTATTATTGAATATGCTGAAAAACTTACGGCAACCTTACCTCCTGCTTTAAGTGTTTGTTATTTTGTGAATTCCGGCAGTGAAGCCAATGATCTTGCCATTCGAATGAGCCGTCATTATACCAAACAAAAAGATGTCATTGTTTTAGATCATGCGTATCACGGCACTTCGACTGTTGCCATGGAAATGAGTCCGTACAAATTTGACAGTAAAGGCGGTTTTGGTAAAATGCCTTGGATTCACAAAGCCATTAATCCTGATTTATACCGTGGTCCTTACCAATACGGGGATGCAAATGCAGGCGAAAAATATGCCGCCGATGTGCAACGCATTATCGAAGATTTAAAAACAGAAGGAAAAGCTCCCGCTGTATTTATCTGCGAAACTCTTTTAGGCGTTGGCGGACAGATTCCGCTTCCTGAGAATTATTTAAAAACAGCCTATCAATATGTCAGAGCTGCAGGAGGTATTTGTATTGCCGATGAAGTCCAAGTTGGTTTTGGAAGAATCGGGGATCATTTTTGGGGTTTTGAACTGCAAGATGTTGTTCCGGATATTGTTGTCTTAGGAAAACCAATAGGAAATGGCCATCCGCTAGCTGCAGTAATTGTTACTAATGAAATTGCTGATGCCTTCAACAACGGTTTGGAGTATTTTAACACCTTTGGCGGTAACCCAGTATCTATGACAGCAGGTCTGGCAGTTTTAGATGTAATTCAGGAAGAAGAAATGCAGCAACATGCGCTGGAAGTAGGCAATCATTTAATGGATGGTTTAAGAAATTTAATGACCAAACACCCGATTATTAGTGATGTTAGAGGTCATGGTTTGTTTATTGGTGCAGAGATGGTCAAAGACCCAATTACTATGGAACCTGCAGTTGCCGAAATTGATCGTGTCGTAGAAAAAATGAAAGAGAAAGGATATCTACTGAGTACAGACGGGCCTTTGCATAATGTTTTAAAAATAAAGCCACCAATGCCTTTTAATAAACAAAATGCAGATGAAATGGTTGCTTTATTGGATCTGGCATTGAGTGAATTATAAGGAATCTAGGAACTAATTAGCTAAAAGTTTGGCACACGGATGAAACGGATTCGCTATGCGAAGACGCGGATTTTTGCGGATTTTTCTTTTTTTGTGTGGGATGGTTGTTTGGTGAAGATTTGAATAAGAATTCCGCGGAGATTCGCAGAGGCCACACAGAGACACACAAAGAATCATAAAACTTTGTGTGTCTCTGTGTAACCTTTGTGAAGCTTTGTGAAACTTTCTTAAGTGCTAAGGATTCACCTGAAAATGATTTTGTAGAAGGCTTTTGCCTAAAAAGTATTAAAATGAATAATAGTAATAATAATCCGCTTTCGGAACCAATTTCCCATCTTGAAAATTTAGAAAAACAATTGGAAGGTAAATTATTTTATGACCACACCATGCGTTTGTTATATGCTACAGATGCAAGTGCTTATAAAGAAATGCCGTTGGCTGTTGCGATTCCTAAAACAAAGGAAGACATTCAGAAAATCATTGCTTTTGCACGTGAAAATAAGAGTAGTGTGATTCCGCGTGCGGCTGGGACTTCACTTGCAGGTCAGGTAGTCGGTAATGGAATTATTGTCGACATCTCACAAGAATTCACCCAAATTATTTCGGTGGATGAGAGCAATAAAACAGCATGGGTTGAACCGGGTGTAATTCGTGATGAACTTAATCTTTACCTGAAACCCTATCAACTATTTTTTGGCCCTGAAACGTCTACCAGCAATCGTTGTATGATTGGGGGTATGGTAGGAAACAATGCCTGTGGTGCCCGATCGGTAGTCTACGGCTCGACAAGAGAACATCTTTTAGAAATAAAGGGCTTTTTGGCTGATGGAAATGAAGTCACTTTCAAAGCATTAACCAACGCTGAATTTGAAAACAAATGCAACGGCATTGACACGGTAAGTCCTTTAGAGCAATCGATTTACGTTCAAATTAAAGAAGTAGTATCGTCTGAAACCAACAGGCTTTTATTCGATAAAAATTTCCCTAAAAAATCAATTCCAAGGAGGAACACCGGTTATGCATTGGATTTATTAGCCGATAGTATGCCGTTTGCTGCTACTGATGAGAAGTTTAATTTTTGTAAATTAATTGCCGGATCAGAAGGAACTTTATTCTTTGCTACTGCTATAAAACTAAACTTAGTTCCTGCTCTGAAACCTTTTGCTGCTTTGGTTTGCATTCATTTTGAAAGTCTTAACGATTCTTTGAAAGCTAATCTGGAAGCCCTGAAATTCAATCCTGATAGTGTTGAACTTATTGATCATTATATACTGGAATGTACTAAAGAGAATTTAGAACAAAGTAAGAATCGTTTTTTTGTAGAAGGAGACCCTCAAGCCATTCTTGTGGTTGAATTTTTAAGAGATACACAAGAAGAAATAGATACGATAGCCAAAGAAATGGAGTTTTTAATGCGTTCTAAAAACTTAGGCTACCATTTTCCGATAGTTTATGGCGAAGAGACTAACAAAGTATGGAATTTACGAAAAGCCGGACTTGGATTATTGTCTAATATACCCGGAGACGCAAAAGCAGTCGCAGTTATTGAAGATACGGCTGTCGATGTAAATGATTTGCCAGCCTTTATCGAAGATTTTAATGCGATATTAAAACAACGCAATTTAAGTTGTGTTCATTACGCACATGCGGCAACAGGTGAATTGCACCTGCGCCCTATTATCAATTTAAAAACCAAAGAAGGTGCCGCCCTTTTTAGAACTATAGCCACAGACATTGCGCATTTGGTAAAAGAATATAAAGGATCACTTAGTGGTGAACATGGCGACGGAAGGCTTCGTGGTGAGTTTATCCCAATGATGCTCGGAGAAGAAATATACCAACTGTTTATCCAACTTAAAAACACCTGGGATCCCTGGAATGTTTTTAATCCGGGAAAAATTGTGAACACGCCTCCAATGGACACCAATTTAAGATATACTCCGGGACAGGATACTCCAATGCCGGAAACTTACTTTGATTTCTCTGAACACAACGGCATCCTTCGTGCTGCCGAAATGTGTAATGGTTCGGGAGATTGCAGAAAAACCGAGAAAAGCGGTGGTACGATGTGTCCCAGTTATATGGCTACGCGAAACGAAAAACACACCACTCGCGCAAGAGCAAACATGCTCAGAGAAACCATCACTACCTCAACAAAAGAAAACAAATTTGACGCTGAAGAACTTCTTGAAGTACTCGATTTGTGTTTGAGTTGTAAAGGTTGTAAATCCGAATGTCCTTCTAATGTTGATATGGCCAAGTTAAAAGCGGAAACCTTACAACAAAACTATGATGTAAATGGAGTCAAATTTCGTTCCAGTCTGATTGGAAATACACCAAAAATAAATGCTGTTTTTGCTACAGTTCCGTGGGTTTATAATTTATCTACTAAAGGTTTTTTGGGTAACCTCATCAAAAAATCGACTGGATTTGCGGTTGAAAGACAACTACCGCAAATGCATAAAATCACTTTTGCAAAATGGATAAAAACACACGTTCAAAAAGGGAATTTTATCCACGGTCAGGTCTATTTGTACAACGATGAATTTTTAAACTATTATGATGTCGAAATAGGTCAAACGGCAGTTCAATTATTAAATCGTTTAGGGTATGAAGTAGTAGTTCCTGAAATTGGCATAAGCGGAAGAACCTATTTGTCAAAAGGCATGTTAAAAGAAGCTCGAGAAATTGCAGAAAAAAACATACTGGCTTTCGAAAAACATATGCCAAAGGATGCTATTCTAATCGGAATAGAACCTTCTGCCATCTTATCGTTTCGCGATGAATATCCTGATTTATGTCGTGGTATATTGAAAGAAAAAGCTAAAACATTTGCGGGCAGAACGTTACTTATTGAAGAATTTTTGGCCCGTGAATTAGACGAAGGACGTATATCGTCTGTTAGTTTTACAAATAAAGAAGAACGTGTACGCATGCACGGTCATTGTTTTCAAAAAGCGTTGTCTTCTTTAGTTCCTTTGAAAAAAATTCTGATGCTTCCGAAAAACTATACCGTTCTAAATATTCCAAGTGGTTGTTGTGGTATGGCGGGGTCATTTGGTTATGAAAAAGAACATTATGACATTTCAATGAAAATTGGAGAATTGGTTTTGTTTCCCTCGATTCGCTCTGAAAAGGAAGCTACTTTAATCTCAGCATCAGGAACCAGCTGTAGACATCAAATAAAAGACGGTACCAACCGAAATGCACAGCATCCTGTGAGTATATTGTATAATGCTTTAAAATAATTTGATCCTTTTTCACTTTGAAAATAAAAATATACAACAAAAAAGGCTGTCTTACCAATAGTAAAACAGCCTCTCTTTTGTCATTAAAATTGATCAAAACAACGAATTAAACAATTCATTATCAATCCTTTTTAAAATTTTAAAATTTATTTTTTAATTATTTTTCTGGTGGTTACCGTTCCGTTATCTGAAATAAACTGAACTAAATAAACCCCGGGAACCTGATTCGCAATGTTTACATCAAAATCTCTCTGTTTAGCGGTTCTTTCTTTAAATACAACTCTGTTGTAAATGCTAACTATTCTTAAAGTTCCTTGTTGCTCATTGTTAATACTGATTTTAAACACTCCGTCTGTCGGATTAGGATAAATTGTAAACAATTGAGACTCGGCTGCTTCTTTAAGAACAATTTCATTTCCTTTGGTATTGGCCTGTTTTTCGGCTCTTACAAGGGCAAAACGTTCACCGCCTTCCAGTTCTCCTTTTAGAGCATCTTCCTGAATAAGGTCTAATGTGATCTGCTGATCCAGAGGGAAATCTTTCGCTACTTTAAAGTCAAATGTTATTCCGAAAGTTTCCTCATTGTCAATCGGTAAATTTGCAATCGCACCTTCTCTGTTAGTAATCAGAATTTTGTTTTTATCAATAATCTGAACTCCTTTCAGACTTCCGTTTGCTTGCGCTCTTTCAAAAAGACGGTCATCCAGTGTCGCTACGATTGTTCCTCCTAATTCAAAGAAGTTGTTTTTAAGCTCTTCATTAAATCCTTTGTCTACAAATCTTATATTAATAGTTTTAGACTTTACTCCTCTTATAAATACTGCTGTAGGGGGAACAAAATCGGTTGTATTTAAATTATAAACACTTAGGTTCTTCCAGGCAATATTATTATTGTTTTTAGCATTTGGAGTAATTACAACACCATTGACTTCATTAGGCATTGGATCTCTTGGAGATTCGATTCTGGCAATTAAGCAGAAATGATGCTGATCATACGTATAATCTGCCGGGTTTGGCGGATACCATGGCACCATTACTATCGTGCTACCTCCTACCGGTATTGACGGGATACTTACTTCACCAATCTCATCACCGTGTTTTACTGCTCCGACACTAAAGTTCACAAAATTAGTAGGCCATACCAATCCGGATGACGCTTTTGCAAAATAGAGTCTTACTTTTGCAGAAGAACTTGGACTTGTTCCCTTGTTATAAACTCTGATGTATACTCCGTTTGGAGAACTCAATTTAAACTCAGGGTTCTGATGCGAAAGTCCAGCATCAATACTTTGTCTTACCCAAATGTCATCGCTGATCCACATTGGACCTAAATCAGGATTTGGCTCTAAACCTGTATCAAAAGGTCGGTCTTTGATGTACAAATCCGCTATTGGCAAAGTGATACCGGTAACAATTACAGAATATTTCTGACTGCTGTTCACCAACGTTCCTTTGTGCGTAATTTTTACCGTATAGACACCTGCAGCGCCTACAATAGCAATTCTTTCAAAAGGGTCTCTGGTATTATCTCCCAATCCGTTTGTTGTAGCTGACAACAATCTGTATGGGAAAACGGTACCTGCCGAATTGGTTACTCGTATGTCAAGGTCATTTACAAGTCGGGCTGTACCCACATTTACAATACTTCCCGGATTGGCAGTTCCGGCAGGATCTGTCCAGGATATCGAAGCGATTAACGGATTTACTCCATCTGATGTTACCGGAAAACTATAAGAACCACCGTTTGGTAAGGTATGTTCCTGAATGATCGCTAAAGTTCCATTTTTCGTAATAGTTTCTGCCGCAAATTTTGCATTTAACAAACCCCATCCAAATATAGCATCAGGACCTGTGGGTCCGGCATCATCTGCAGTGTGTAAAGCCAGTCCTTTTAAAGTTGCCGCACGCATAAAATTTCCTTTCAGATTTTTGTAGTGCTGTTGCAATAAAAGTAAAGTACCGGTAACGTTTGGTGATGCCATAGAAGTTCCCGTTGCATTACCATAACTCGTATTGGTCAATGGCGTAATTACTGATGTAAGTGTAGCGGTAGAATAAACAGAGGTTCCATTTCCGGTAAGATCCGGTTTGATTCTTAAATCATCTGTTGGTCCTTGACTGCTCGAAGTATTAATCGTTACGCTGGTTAAGGCTCCGGTTGAACTGATCACAGCATCATTGGCATTAGCAATTACCAAATTGTTCTTCGCAGTCGCATATCCTGTTAATTTATCGTAGCTCGGATTCCCTCCCAGCGGACTCGGATTTGCGGTATTGTCAGTACCGTCGTTACCGGCTGCTTTTATCATCAAATAGTAAGGCGCATTAAACATTAAATTGTCCCAGTCTCTTGCGAAAGTTTCATACGCTCCAAATCGCCAAGGTGCCATTATCACAGTTCCTGCAGAATTTCTTAATCCCCATCCGTAGGAATGATTGGACAGCAACATACCGTTTGAGGCTGCGGTCGTAGCCTCAGCTAAATCAGAATTCCATTCATTTGTTCTTGCAGTTGCCATATTGGCCATTCCCTTTGAAGCAGCTACCAAACCAGCTGCAACAATAGTACCTGTAACATGGTTCGCATGTTGGCTGTTATTACTGGTCGTTATGATAGTGGTAACACCATCAGAAATAGAAACCCTTCCTCCAAACTCATTGTGAGTAGGAAGCGTGGCTCCACCGTCCCAAACATAAGCAGTCATCGATTGTCCATTTAAGTTGAGTCCCAAACCACCGCCTGAATTCAGAAAGTTTGCACGGGTCGATTTGGCAGCATTTACGTTTTCAGGTGTAAAATAAAGAGGTTGTTTACCATCTGCAGAAACGCCCATCAATTCACTCACAGTACCGTCTTTATTTTTAAATGTGGTACTCCAGCCATTGGTTTTGGCCAGACTTAAAGCTCGGTCCTTATTTCGGTCTGACTCACTCTTGTATTGTTTACTTAGCGCTTCCAGCTCTGTTATATTTGAATTTTGTCTAATCTTTTGAATATCATTCTGCGTTTGGGAATACGTTATTCCACATACGCAAAAGAGCATATATTTGTATAATTTTTTCATATGATTTTTGTTTTAATGGGTTGTTTTGTTCTCATAAACTCTTCATAAGAAAAAGGCGGACTTCTGTCACTCATAATCCCAGAGCATTCAGAAAATACATTTGTTTTGATTTTCATAATTCCAGTTGGTTAAGGGTTAATAAAGAATAGTTTTATTGTAATCCGTTGGTATTCGAAAAATAAACTTGTTCAACTTTATTTACAAAAACTCTAATTTTTGTAAGATTTATTCATTAAACACAACAAAACTCGTTAAACAAAACGAACCAAAAAAGAGTATAAATACCTGATTTAAAACACATTGACTTTTCAGCTCTCCAACAACAATCAACCGGATACCAATTCGACTTTAATCTATCAATGCGCCATTTAAAAAGAAGTAAGGATCTTATTCACTCCCTCTTCTACTTTCCAAAAAGCATACAAGCTGAATTATTTTTTATATTTTTGAATGGAGCATTAATATCCTCATTTTAAAAGATATGAAACCACTATTAGTATTAATCAGCGTTTTTCTGATCTCCTTAGTTTCTATTATTCTTCTTTCCGGAGATTACAATTTTGCATTAGCGGCACGAATTGCGATGTCGGCGATGTTACTGTTCACGGCTATAGCACATTTTGTATTTGCAAAGGGAATGAGCATGATGTTACCGGACTTTATTCCGTATAAAACGGTCGTTATCTGGTTAACCGGATTCATTGAAATTGCTGCTGCGATCGGACTCTTAATTCCGCAAATCAGAATAATAACCGCTTGGCTGCTCATTGTGTTTTTTATTCTTATACTTCCGGCTAATATATACGCCGCTACTAAACAGATCGATTATCAAAAAGGGACTTTTGACGGAAAAGGAACGACTTATTTGTATTTTAGGATTCCATTACAAATCCTTTTTATTGTTTGGGTTTATCTGTCGGCAATCATCAACTAACTAATTCAAGTTGTTAGTTTTTTTTTAATCTGTTACTATTTGAATGGCTTTCTGCTTTAGCTCAATGGCATTAGGTTAAGAGATTTTTTCACGCAGATTCTGCTGATTTTCTTTCATACAATTTTAACTCATTTCTTGAAATACTTAATTCATCCTTTTTTTTCCTTAGCTTATTGTTTTGTCGTTGCCGGACCGTTCTTATTCAAATAGTTTTGTCTTATAAATTCAACCCTTTAACACTAAAACAATGAATAAAGAATTAGTTTTTTTAAGAACATTCGCGATCGCCACCTCGTTAGGAATGATTGTTCTCACAAGCTCCGCTTTCAAAGAAAAAAGCAATACAAAATTTACTGAAATTGATGTAGAACGGATCAATATTGTAGAAAAAGACGGCACGGTAAAAATGATTATTACCAATGTAGACCGTTTTCCAAACGGAAAGGATATCATCAATAAAAGGCCTACTAATGAAGGGCGAAAAAAACGTTCGGGCATGCTTTTCTTTAATGAAGAAGGTATTGAATGCGGCGGTTTTATCTATGACGGTCAGAAAAAAGAAAACGGGCACTCAGCCGGTTTGTCACTTACCTACGACCAATACGATGGTGATCAGGTCATGCAATTGCTTACACAAGATTACATTAAGGGAGACAAAAGAGTCGTATCCAGTACTCTTGCTTTTAACGATCGCCCGGCAAAAGAATCACAGTTGAAAACCTTTGAAATAACACAAGAACTGGCAGAATTACGCAAAAAAGATCCACAGGCAATGGAGAAAAAACTAAAGGAGTATGAAGAACAAGGCTTGTTAGGAGGCGCTACACGAGTAATGCTCGGAAAATCAAGAAGTCAAAACAACGGGCTGTTTCTGTTTGATGATAAAGGAAAACCAAAAGCGATGTTTTATGTAGACAAAGAAAACAAAGCCAAATTGGACTTCTTTGATGACAACGGTGCTATCATTGCTTCATTCCCCGAAAATAAAACCAAATAAACTTCAGGTCAATAGTGCTGCAAAATTAGAAATGCTATTTTTGTATTGATACATCGTCTATAGAAAATGAAAAACATGCTATCTCAACTTAAACAAGCCCGGTATTTTCTACTGTTTGTCTTTTTATTCTCTTACGCACAATCGATACAAGTCCGTTTTTTAATAAGACAGAAATTAAACTGGTTTATTTTTACACCGGAGGCTGCTATAGCTTCACTTATGTCGTCCTGTGTTTTATTCCTGATCCTTTATTTTTTCATCAAACGCTGGCAAAAATCAGAGCTCTTTAGTTTCAAAGAAGTATTAAAAATATTCAGCTTCTCCTTGTTGGTCTTTTTAGCAACAATGAAAACTATAGGGCTGCTGCTTGCCCTCCTATTTGATACATTTGAGCGCAACTTCAATCAGAAAACGCTGCTTTTATCAACCTTTTCGGAACTAATGGATGCGATTATTTACGGGAGTTTTTTTCTGACTTATTACTATTATCAAAAAAATAAAACGAATCAAAAGCAACTTATAGTTTACAATCAGGCTTTGGCAGAAACTAAAATTGATCGGCTAAAAGCACAACTTAACCCTCATTTTTTGTTTAACAATCTTAATGTACTGGATCAGCTTATTGAAGAAGATCAGCTGCAAGCTTCTGATTTCTTAAATGAGTTTGCTGAAATTTACCGTTATGTTTTACAGGTCTCGGACAAAAAAATAATTGCTTTGGAAGAAGAATATGCTTTTGCTAAAAAATACTTCAACCTGATGCAATACAAATACGGGACTGCTTACCAATTGCAAACAGAAACTTTAGATCTAAGCGGAAGTATTGTACCGTTAACATTACAATTGCTTTTAGAAAATGCCATTCAACACAATTTAGGAACAGAGGCAAATCCGATTCGTATAAAAATAAACAGAGATTCTAAACTCACGGTAAGCAACACTATTGTACCAAAACGCAATTCAAAAACCTTATCAGGAAGGGCACTACAGAACTTAAAAGAGCAATACTTTCTGTTAACAAAAGACCAAATCGAAATTGAAAAAACGGCTACTACTTTTTCTGTTTCTATACCTCTAATTTCAAACTAACCACAATGATAAAAGTGCTAATCATAGAAGATGAGATTCCGGCAAGAAACAAACTGAAAAGATTTCTCAGTCAGCTTAACGAAAGTATTGAAGTAGTGGGCGAAATAGATACTGTAGAGGCTGCAATTGCATTTTTGAACACAACAAAAGTAGATCTGATCCTTTCGGATATTGAATTGCTGGATGGAAATGCTTTTGAAATCTATACGCAAGTTAAAATTAACTGTCCGATTATTTTCACCACGGCCTACGATCAATTTCTGATGGATGCGTTTGAGAATTATGGTATCGAATATCTTTTGAAGCCTTTTTCGATGGAACGTTTTCAAAAAGCCTGGGACAAATACCTATTGTTAGGAAAATCAAACTCTAACGAAAGTGATTTGGTCGCTAAATTAAATCAGATTCTTCAAAACAATAATCGGGCAAAGACCTATAAAGAGCGTTTCACGATCAGTAGTCCGAAAGGGATTTATTTTATAGAAACAAATGGTATTTTGTTTTTTGAAGCCAACGAAGGGGTGTTATTTGCTTTCGATACAACAGGAAAAAAACATTTGCTGAATGAGACAACGCTTAAAGAAATTGAATTTTTACTCGATCCACGGGCTTTTTTCAGAATTAACCGTAGTGAATTGGTTCATAAAAAATATGTTGAAAGAGTCGAGCGTTATTCTAAAAATGCTTTTGCTTTAAAAATAAAAGGATATGAAAAACACCTGAAGACCAGTCAAAGCAATACCGCTTCTTTTCGGGAATGGATAGAGCAATAATTGTTTCGTACAAAGGTTTAAAGAGGCAAACACTCAAAGGTCCAAAAGATACAGCGGCAGACGCTAAAAACTTTGTGGCTTTGTGACTTCGTGGCTTTGTAGCTCTCCCTCACTATCCTCAAAAAAAAAAACATCTGACATAAATACGAATATGCCAGATGTAATCACAAATCAATCACTGAGGATTAAAATCTTTATTTCACTAAATAAGAAACAGCATCTGCTTCACAAAGTCTAAAATATCCCATCGCGTAACTATCAGCGTTTTTGGTATTGACAATATTGCCTCTGATATTACCTGGTGGAACAGAGAAAGGATTTCCTTGTGAAGCTTCCAAAATTAGCTTCATATAGTTAAAAAAGTTCTTCGAAATACCACGATTCACAATAGCAATGGTTTTACCCGGTTTTAAATCTGTATCTCCGAATTGAATACTTATTTCATTCCCATTTAGTAACTCATCATCTGAATTTACATAAAGAGGAAACTTTAAAAAATCACTTTTGAAATCTGTGAGATAATAATTGCTCTTATCAGCCGGGTCATTAAAATAAATCTGAACCACAAGCACATCAGGACCTGATATATCCGGTACATATTTTTGTTCAACTTTATTAATTGGAGTTACGGAAGTTAACTTTTCAACAGCAGTAAAACTTTGCCCTTCTGCCTGTACATGAAGCACATAATCCATATCTACCACAGGAACAAAATTAGTACATACATATACGCCGGGTGCCGATTCGTTAAAAATGAAACTGGTTCCATTGCTGTTCTCCACTCTTACCTGTGCTCCTGAAACTTTTGGTGTGTCAGCATTATAATAAGATGTCGTTTTACTGATTCTTATGGTCTGCTCGCTACCTGTAGTTCCTTTTTTCCAAATTAGTTCCGCATCGATTACAATCTTAGGGGTTCCTTCATTTAAATCCAACTTTACTGTATCTTCACAGGAAGAAAAAAACAAAACAAACAAACCACTAAATAAAGCAAGTACGCTGCTTTTAAAATTATACTTTATTACTCTTTGCATGCCATTAAAATTTAAAATTATAAGAAATACTCGGTACTAATCCAAAAATAGACAGCCTTTTGGTCTCATTAAGTCCTGTGTCTTCATTTGTTGTAAACGCCATTGAAACTGCATTTGCTCTATTATAGATATTGTAGATGCTAAATACCCAGTAGCTTTGCCATCCTTTCTTTTTGTCCGGTTTAGGCGTGTAAGTTGCCGCTACATCTAAGTGATGGTATAAGGGTAATCTATTTTCATTTCTCACTCCGTAATTTGGCACATTAAGTTCACCAAAATTGTAATAACTACCGGCATAGGTTACCGGCTGACCTGATCGCAATGAAAAATTAGCATTAAAAGACCATTTTGGACTAAAATCATAGTTCCCCACTATATTTAAATTATGCAATTTGTCATAGCCTGATAAATACCAGTCTCCATTAGCAATACCCGGTTCATCCGGAGTTCTTCCCGGAGTCTTTTGTTCCGCTCTTGACAAGGTATAAGAAACCCATCCTGTGAAATTACCTTTGTTTTTACGGAATAATAATTCCATACCATATGCTCTGGCTTTACCGTTCAGAATAACCTGTTCAATGTCATCGTTTGCCACTACATCTGCCCCGTCAATATAATCGATTCGATTTTGGATGTTCTTATAAAACAACTCCCCTTCAAAAGAATAATCCCCTTCCTTAAAATTTCTGAAATAACCTACAGCATATTGATCCAATAATTGTGGTTTTGTAAAAGGACCACTTGGTGTCCAGACATTCATTGGCATTGGAGATTGTGTATTGGATAACATATGAATATACTGCGCCATCCTGTTGTAACTTGCTTTAACAGAATTATCATCATTAAAAGCATAAGACAATGCCAATCGAGGTTCTAAATTATCGAATTTACTAATGGTTTGACCATTTTTATAGGACTTAGTTCCGGTTGGAGTACCTTCTTCATAAATGTTATACAACGGATTATATACTACAGCTTTCCCGTCTTTGTATGTATTAATATCTTCCGCACCCAAACGTAAAAACATACTGTAACGAAGTCCGTAACGAAGATTCAGTTTCTCTGTAATCTGATGCTCAAAATCAATATAGGCAGAACTTTCAAAGGCATATTTTTTATTCAACTGTTTGTAATTAAACTGAGAACCTGCACCTGAAGGCTTCACGGTACCCGGATTAAAATCATAATACAAACCATCGATACCATAGTTGAGTTTTAGTTTCTCTGATCTAATGTAATTCCAATTGTACTTAAGTCCGTAACTGCTGATTTTACTGTCCCATTCAAACTTTTCTTCCGTCATCGTTAGGTTAAACTTATAATCACTGTATAAAACCGATAAATTAGTGTTCAGAGATTCCGAAAATTTATGCTTCCAACTTAAAATACCCATTGCATTTCCGTAGGTACTGGCGAAACGTTTATTCAAATCAAACAAATCACTTCCTAAATAACCGGAGAACGTAAGGCTGTTATTCGGACTAAGGCGATAATTCAACTTAGCGTTAAAGTCATAAAACATAGCCGAATTTTTATTATCCGCCAGTTTCATAAATAAATGAGCATAAGAAGCACGTCCGGCTACGATAAAAGAGCCTTTTTCTTTTTTTATGGGTCCTTGCACTAAGAGCCGACTCGAGATAAGACCGATTCCTCCATTTACTTTATACTTTTCAAAATCTCCTGTCTGCTGGGCCACATCAAGAACAGAAGAAACACGTCCTCCATATTTAGACGAAATCCCTCCTTTGTACAAATCTAATGCACTAACGATGTCAGCATTAAAAATGGAAAAAAAACCAAACATATGAGAGTCTCCATACACCGGAGCACCATCTAAAAGAATCAGATTCTGATCTGCTGCACCTCCACGGACATTAAAACCCGATGACAGATCTCCTGCATTGGTAACACCCGGCAAGGTTAATAACGATTTTAAAGGATCGGGTTCTCCCAAAGCAACCGGAATTCTTTTGATGTCCTCCATCGAAAGTCTGTTGACACTCATTTGTGTATTCCTAACGTCTACTGCTTTAGTGTTTGTTATGATTACCTGATCTAATTGTTGACTATCAGAAGCAATACTAAAATTAATTGAAACATCATCGGAAACCGTAATTTGCTTCTCTTTCGTACTGTATCCCAAATAACTAATCGAAACGGTATAACTTCCTTTGGGTAATTCTAAGGTAAACTTTCCGTTTTTATCGGTTATAATACCCGTTTCGAGTTCTTTAATAAAAACGTTGGCACCAATAACCGTTTCATTGTTTTCATCAAAAACCTGACCTGTTACTTTATTTTTTTTTTTTGTTGTTTTTGGCGCTTTGTGTTTTACAAAAATGTTATTCCCCACAATTGAAAATTGAATCTGTGCATTCTTATTCAGTTCGGCGATCAGTTTCTCTATTTCGATCTTTTTGTAAGTACTTTTTCTTGTAAAATATTTCTGACTGGTATCAATTTGATCCGTAAAGGCAAATTTAAAGTCTGTTTGTTGTTCAATTTGCTTAAATAATTCTTTTAATGTTACGGTTTGATCTACTGTAACCGTTACGTTTTGGGAAAACACACTAAAACTGAGTAAAAAAAAGCATACTGTAATTAAATGCTTCATAAAAATTTGTATTTTTGAATATTATTAAGTGGAATAGCATCATGCTATCCATACTAAGGGAGGATGTTTAGTTTCGCGGCTAGTGCATCCTTTTCTTTTCTATTGAAAAGTAATCTGCTTTATTTCTTCATTTACTTCAAAATTTAGGTTATACATTTCTGAGATTAATTGGATTATGGTTTTTAAATTTTCCTTTTTATTGATTCTCAATGTAATTCTTTGAGTATCAAATTCTTTTGGGAGTATCATTTTATAACCATAGTTGGTCTCAATGTAGGTACTGAGTACTACTAGTTTTTCATTTTCAAAATCCACAAAGCGGTTGAAATCGGTCACTGCCACAATCTTATTGCTATAAGTGAATTTTTCACCGGGTTTCAGTATCCAGTTTTCTTTTTGGTCTTTTACATTCATCTGAACACTTCCCTCAAAAAGTTCAACAACTACTTCTTTATCAGTAGATCCATTAACTGAAAAGGAAGTCCCTAGAACAGTTGTAGTGGTCTCTTTGCAAAAAACCTGAAAAGGATGTTTTTTATCTTTTTTAACTTTAAAATAGGCTGATCCTTCTACCTCGATCTTTCTGTTTGAAATAAAATTACTGACGTATTTGATTTTAGAATTCGGGTTTAATTCTACCACTGAACTATCGGGTAAGAATACACTTTTTACCTTAGAAGTTGGATTTTCAATGATAGTTGAAGCAACAAAATTATCCACTTGTAATGGGTTATCAGTGTTGAAAACTCTGGTTCCAATAAAGCCAAAAATTAAAATTGCCGCTGCCGCTGCATAATACATCCAATGTTTCAATTTCCGTTCTTTCGAAGGAAAGGTTTTTGCTTGGAATTGCTCCCAAGAAGTTTCTTTTTCACTATCTGAATGCGAAACAGGGGTCTCCTCCCACATTTTTTTTAATTCTTCTTCCAGTTTATTTTCATCCATATCTTTGGGGCGTTAAAGTTTCTGACAATAATATCCTTGTTTATTAAAAACACCATAGACCATTTCTTTAATATCTCTATTGGTCTCAATTCTTAAAATAGTATCACAACCTTCTGTGTCAAAGTTCATGATACAATCAGAAATAACAAATTGCAACAATGCTACAATATACCTAGCTTGCTCTTTTGTTCTAACATCGGTTTTGTAAACTTCTATATCCATTTCTACAGTCTGTTTTTATATATAACAAACGAAAACAGAAAAGTTCCTAATGGTTTTCGATTTTTTTTCTAATAAATTTACTGGCAAGATAAATATGATTGGCAATGGTCTTCTCAGAAAGATCCGTAAGTGCTGCAATTTCTTTATAGCTAAGATTTTCCAGTTTGTGTAAAGTAAATATTTTTTGTTGTTGTTCAGGAAGCTGATTTATGAAATTGTATAATTTTTCTTTTTTTTCTTCAAAATCTCCTGTATCCGTAACCTCTTCTGCAATTTCAACTTTTAAAGGATTAAGTTGAACTATTTTATTTTCTCTGTTCACATGATTGAGGATGATATTTTTACAGATCGTAAACAATTGTTTGTCCAACAAAACATCTTCGTGAAGTAATTCCCGCTTATCGTAAAGTCTTAGAAAAGTTTCCTGAACAAAGTCTTCAGGAGTTAGAAGTTTAAAGTCGAATCTTTTAGCGATACTTACCAATCGATCATAATAAGTAAGATAAACCTCTTTGAAGGATGCTTCATTGCCTTTTTTCAAACTTCCTATAAACTTCCTATTGTCCATAACTTAACTATGATAACTACTCTAAACTGTTTGACGGCAATTATATTGTGTTTCAAAATTGAAAACATAAAACTGCAAGGATCTCAGATTGGAAATCTATTGAATCGCTTTGCCAATTTCAATGCTGTAGAAAAGTGCAAAGAACCGTAATTTAATTCTATATTTTATGTCTGCTGCAATAAAGTTTTTAGCAATTACAGCTATTGAAAAGCTCTAGATTAGTCGTGTCTTTTAAGAATATGTTACACAGGGATGAAAAAAAAATAGGACAGATCGAAACCGTGCCATAATTTACATCTGAACGATGCTTCTTCAGGGCTAAAAAAAATCGCACAAAGACGCAAAGGCGCAAAGTTTTTTACTTTTAAAACTTGGCGGCTTGGCGTCTTGGCGAGAACCATTTCATGAGCTGTACTGAAGTCTCTATCTCTTACAATTACAGCAAACGATTTTTCTCTATTCTCACTTTACCCACAATACCGCATTACCATGTGCTTCCAGATTAATCTCTTTTCCTAAAGCTTTTATTCGGACACTATGAGCGCCGGAGGATAGATTGTCTGGCTTTGCAATCCTCCACAAATGCGTACTGATTGTTTCCGGCTTTGGGGAATTTGATATTTTCATGCTGGCATATCTCCCTTGGCTTTGCAGATAGTATTGTTTTTGAATATTGGGCGAAATACCTTCATATTTTACCATTTCACTCCAACTTCCATTATCGAAATTCACATACACCTTTGTCGCGTCATCTGCAGCAAATACATTGGCGTAAATGTAATTGTCATTCAAAGCATTGAGTGTCGTATCCCATTCGTTAGTATTTGGAACGGTGATGTCCATTTGTTTTGTATTGGGTGCTCCGGAAACTTTATAATCGTAGGTATAACGATCCTGATTAATTCCGACTGTCCAATAACCTTTTGGCGTACCGTCGTACATCAACGCAAACGGAATCTGGTTCTGATCATGTGGACCTTGCCACCACGAACCACATACGGCGCCGGCAACTAACTCATGGATTGGCTTTCGTCCTGCCTCTCTTTCAAAATATTTATGATATTGGGTATGGGTATGTCCGGCACTAATCAGTACTTCTTCAAAAGGAGCCAACAATTTTATAATCCAATCCTGATCTTCCATCTCTTCCAGCGGAATGTGCATAAACAAATGAATCGAATTAAAAGCGCCTTTTTTTACTGTTATCAGATTGGTTATGAATTGTTTTTGCATCTCATCAAGACGTCCTACATATCCTTTTTCGTTTACAGGATAAATATTATTCAGCACTAAAAAGAACTGATTTCCGTACTCGAATGCGTAATAAGACGGCCCAAAAATACTTTCAAAACTTTTATCCCGATCCTCAAAAGCGGTTTCTTTAAAATTTAGATCGTGATTGCCAATGGTATAAAAAATGGGAGCTCCAATAAGTCCCAAAGTTTCTGCTAAGGGTTTAAAAATAGTCAGATTGTCAAAAGAAAGATCTCCAAGCGGTACTATAAAATCAATTTTCTGACCCATTAATTCTTCGGTAACCAACTTTCCTACGTGGTGAATATCATCCATCACATCAACCTGAGTATCTCCTAACAACACCACTTTCACATCTTTATTTTCAGCATTTGGAATCAAGGGGAAATTGTAATTTTTAACGCCTTTTACTTCATCAAACGGAACATAAAACTGCACGCTGTTCTGCTTATTTTTCTTTGAAATATACCCCGTCGGTTTAATTACAAAAACGGTATTTCCTTTTATTTTTGTAATGCTGTATTTTCCTTCTGAATTGGTCTCAACAACATCTTTACCATTAGAAACCAAAACATTAGGCAGCACTACCTCATCTTTATCAAGAACAGCATTTTGGTTTGTATCGGCAAACACAATTCCTGAAACTTTATTGTTTTTCTGTGCAAAACCAGCTGTAAAACTCAGCATTACAACTAAGCTAAAAATTATTCTATTCATGATACTACTTATTAATAAAAAATCCTTCGTAAATCATCCCTCTTTTCCAAGATAACAAAGCTATGTGAGCCAATATTGAACTAAAAAAATTCTTTTTTCCATCTCTAAATATTTCTATGTCTCTATCTGTTAACAAATTGCGTTGTTATTGCACCAGGGATATTTTTTGCAAAGACGCAAAGTTTTTTAACACATAGAGACATAGCTTTTTGGAATCTCTACTGCAGTTAACTTTTTAGAAAGGGCTTATTTCGTTTTCAGTAATTGCATTATTTTATTGTAAATCTCTGTGTTTTGATACACTCCCATAAAATTCTGAGCTCCGGGACCGTATGCAAAAACAGGAACAGTTACCGAGGTGTGATCGTTTGTACTGAAACTTCCGTGTACATATCCTTTTTCTATACTACCGTCAATCAAAGAAAGTCCTCCGGTCTCGTGGTCTGCGGTTACAATTAGCAGGGTCTCCGGATTTTTGTCTACAAACTCCATCGCCTGTCCAACCAAACGGTCAAAATCTAACATTTCACGCACCACATATTCCACATTATTACTGTGACCTCCATAATCAATCTGTGCGCCTTCTGCCATTATAAAAAACGGATTTGTAGTTTTAGAAAAAGTGGTTGTAGCTTTAGCCAATGATTTCGCTAGAAAATCACCTCTTCCGTCTTTTCTGGAAACCACCGAAGCATCATCCAATACTACAAAACGATTGTTCCTGATGGTATCTAAAGCACTAAATTGATCCGAAAAAGTATAGCCTTTTTTCTGTAAAACCTCAGCAAGATTTTTACCGTCTTTGCGGGATCTGAACTCCTTTGTTCCTCCCCCAATTAAGATATCAACCGGATTGGATAAAAAATCTGCCGCGATTGCTTCACTATAACTTCGGTCTGATTGATGCGCATAAAAAGCAGCTGGTGTCGCATCGGTAATATTACCACACGAAATGAGCGCCGTTTTATACTTTTTCTTAGCCAATTTCTCTGTTATTGATTCTAAAGATTGTCCTTTTTCATCCACTCCAATAAAACGGTTATTGGTTTTATGACCCGAAGCCATAGCCGTTGCGCCGGCTGCTGAATCTGTAATATAACTATCGGAGGCTTTGGTTATCGAAAATCCTTCGGTAGGGATAGTAAACAAATTTAATCTTCCTTTGTTGGCGGTGTAACCGGCATAAATCTGCGTCAGTCCCATTCCGTCACCAATAAGGAGAATCACATTCTTTGGGCGTTTATTTTTAGGAAATACAGCACCATTTTTAGGGACATAAGTTTCATAGAACTCGGTATTCTGGTAAAAAGTAGACTTGATGTTTTTAATGAATTGTGTTAAAGCCGATGTATTATCCGTTGCAATGTAATCGACGTGAAGGTTCATTAAAGTCATCCAGGTATTTACATTGTCTTGCGTAGACCAAAATCTGATTTTCTTATGCTGATCGTGTACTTTTTTGATTACTGCTTGTATTTTTTCAGAATCAGTTTGGGTCAGAATCCCCTTTCCGTTCCAAACGGTAAGCTCTTTCAAATCTTCACTGATCATTTCTACACGCGACAATTCCTGAACTGTATAGGTTTCGTTTACTCTTCCGTCGAAATAAATAAACGTCGGGTACTCGCTCCATTTTGAAGGAGCCGGTCTGCTTCCCGAAATAACTACTTTGAAATTTTTGTTTGAAATTAAATCCGGATACATTTTTAACTGTTCCACAATTACTTTCAAAGTAGCTTCTGCCTCTGACTTTATATCAATCATCAAAAGCAACGGTTTATCGCTTTTATAAGCTTTACCGCCCAGTGCTTTAAATTTCAATAAAAGAGGCTCCAAATAAAGGTTACGCAACGAATTACCAACTTTAATTTCTTCAGAAGTGTGAGCCACCATCAAATCATTTTTCACTAAAAAAACATCGGCTTCAATAACCCCTGTTTCATTAGCATAAGCCTCATAAAAAGGAAGCGCCCCGGCGTAGTCATTATGAGAATGTATATTGGACGAACTGTATTCTTGTGCCTGCAAAAAAAGGCAGAAAAGAAGGCAAAAAAAGGTGCTTATTTTTTTCATATTTATTATAAATTATCCATTTCAAAAGTTACAAACCAACTTTAATAAAACAGACATAAGTTATTGATATTAAAAGTTTTAAATTTAAAATTCCTACAATAAAAAACAGAAACCATCTATTCTCTATTATCCATTCTTTAAAAACACAAACCAGCCCTTCTTAACACAGGACTGGCTTATTAAATTATCTGTAAAAAGTTGTCATTTTGTTTACGACTGCAGACTCCTTAGAAGCCCGCAGCGTAACAAAACACAAACAAATGAAACTACTTTTTACCAACCTTTGTTTTGAGACAAAGCTCCTTTACTTACTGCAATCTCATCCGGTGGTATTGGCCAAACATGGTGAATGGCAGGGTTAAAATTACGAGCAGGATAAATTACCGTTCCGTTATAATGGTGTAACGGTTTGGCATAGGTTGCTTCGGCATCGCCCCAACGAACAAGGTCAAAATGGCGGTCTGTCCATTCTCCGGCTAATTCGCAACGTCTTTCTCTTTTTAAATCGGTTAATGTTGCTCCCGAAATAGAGGTTAGACCAGCACGATTACGAATCAAATTTATTTCGGTATCTGCACTTTGTCCTTTCTTTAATTTTGCTTCAGCCAACATCAGAATCACATCGGCATAACGCAATAGTGGTACATTTAATGCGGTTGAAGGTTTGTCTCCATTTGCGTTTACATAACGAATATCAATTCCTCCCGAAGTGGTTTTTGCATAACCAAACGGCTCCATATACTTTTTAAATTGATAGCCTGTTCTGTTACTTGAACTCACGACATATTTTCCTTCATTAAAAGTAACCAGCTGACCAAAGTACATAAACGAATCTCCTTTTTGTAGAATAGTCGCACTACGACGTTTATCGGCAGGATCATACGCATCAAATAATTCTTTGGTTGGGTAAAAATTCCCCCAGCCATTATAAGCTCCCCAACCTTTATCTTCGAGACAAACACCCGGAAAGATTGACCCAAGTGAAGTATTATCGGCACTTGAAGTAACAGACCAAATGTATTCTGATGACCAGTTGTTTTTGATTTTAAATACATCTTCAAAATTAGGAAGCAAAGCATGTTTTCCACTGTTAACAACCATATTTGCGTACTTAATGGCATTGTCCCAGTCTTTGGCATACAAATACGTACGAACCAAATACGCCCACGCAGCCGTTTTGTGCGCACGGCCGTAATTGTCTACCGTAAGTTCACTGAAATAAGGCAATAAGTCAGCTGCTTTAACCAGATCCGCAGCAATATAGGCGTAATTCTCCGCTACATTTTTTGCTCTCGGTACATAAACATTCGTAGGATCGTTTCTATCCTGAATAGGAATTCCCGCGCGATCATCGCCATAATGATACGCCAATTCTAAATGCATAACGGCATGATTAAAATAGGCTTCTCCCAACATCATTTTCTTAGTTTTCTCCTCTAATGGAATGTTTGGAATATTACGCAATACATCGTTACAACGTTTCATCACTTCATAATGCAATCTCCAAATGTCTTTTGTGTCGGATTCTGATCCGTCAACAATAAAGTTTTTGATACGTTCTGCATTTTGTCTTGGTTTGGTTCCGATATCATCACTGGCATTGTTGAGCCAGAAAAACCCACGTCCGTACATATTATCATCCGAATACAAGGCATAAATAGCATTTACTCCAGCCTTGGCATCTGCGGGTGTTTTCCAGAAATTTCCGCTCGAAGGCGCTCCTTGTGGTATCAGATCAAGTTCACTTTCACAAGCTGTCGTTCCAAGCAGCATTGTAAAACTCAACAATAAAATACTTATCTTTTTCATTTTGTATGTTTTATGTTTTTTTAAAAAGTAGCGTTTATACCCGTCATATAAATTCTGGACAGCGGGTATTTCCCTAAATCCAGTCCGAAATTAGAAAGACCTACCTCGGGATCCATTCCTGAATATTTAGTAATCGTAAAGAGATTCTGAGCCGAAATAAAGAACCTTAGATTTGCTTTTCCGTTTAACCAAGCTTCTTTAATTGTATACCCAATTGCCACATTTTTTAATCTCAGGTAAGAGGCATCTTCAATATAAAAATCAGAAATTCGTCCGAAGTTATTGTTATTGTCTGTTGCTGAAAGTACCGGAATATTTGATCCTGTATTCTGTGGTGACCACGCATCTTTTGACTCTGCCAATAAATTATACCCAGGGAAAGAACCGTTTAAGCCGGTATATTTTACGGCATTAAAAACACTGTTACCTGCCGCACCGCTTAAAAAGATGTTCATATCAAATCCTTTGTATCTGAAATTGGAATTTAAACTGAATGTGGTTTTTGGAAATGGATTCCCCAGCACTACCCTGTCGTTATTATTAATCACACCGTCTCCGTTTACATCTCTAAATTTCATATCTCCGGCAACTGCATTTGGTTGATATACGGCACCACTTGAATTCACATAGGCTTTAGCTTCTGCATTACTTTGGAACAATCCGTCTGTTTTATACCCGTAAAAGGCACCAACCGGACTTCCTACCTGATAAATATTGGCTAAAGGCAAACTACGAACTCTGCTCAAATTAAGTGGTTCAAGAGAGGTTAAACCGTCTTTGATTGAAACAATTCTGTTGTCTAGAAAAGCAGCATTCGCCGTCACATCAAATTTAAAATCACCTCGTGTTTTTTGATAGGTAAGACTTAATTCAAGTCCTTTGTTCTCTACATCACCCGAGTTTACAATTCGCCCTAATGGTGTTCCCGATACTCCCGGCAACTGGTCTCGAACGAGCATGTCTTTGTTTGTTTTTTTATAAACGTCTACCGATCCTGTAAGACTGTTGTTGAAAAGAGTGAAGTCTAAACCTAAGTTGGTTTGCTCTGAGCTTTCCCACTTTAAAGCCGGATTCGACAATTCGTTTTCCGAATAACCGTAATTAATCACCGGAGTCGATCCAATTAAAGCAGAAGTCTGATTTAACGGTACACTAAACTGATAAGGTCCTAAGTTTCCTAAATTTCCAATCTGTCCCCAACTCGCACGAAGTTTTAAACTGTTTACGGTTGAACTAATGTTTTTCATAAAATCTTCTTCAGAAATTAACCAACCTGCCGATACAGAAGGATAAACTCTCCAACGGTTTGCAGAAGTCAATTTTGAAGTTCCGTCACGACGCACAATTCCCGAGAACAGGTATTTTTGACTGAAATCATAATTTAACCTTCCCACATAAGAAGAAATAATTTCTTCAGACATTCCTGCTCCTAACTGCTGTACTAATTTGGCATTAAGCAAATAACGTTGTGATGGATCTTCGTTATCAAAACCGGTACCTTGTACACTGTAAAAATTCCTTTTGGTTTGTTGATAAGTGTATCCTGCCAAAGCTTTAAAACTGTGTTTCCCAAATGTTTTATCGTACGAAAGGGTTTGTTCGCTCAATAAATCGGTTGTCGTAGAAGTGGTTTGTGTTAATCTGTTAAAATCAAATACTTTACCCGGTTCTGTAATCTTTACGGTAAAATCTTTATAATCACTTTGAATTCTGGTATACCCCCAATTTGATTTAAATCTTAACCCTTTTACAATTTCCCATTCCGCATAAGGATTGATCAGAACAGTAGAAACGGGATTGTTGTTGTCTAACCTTTTCAAATAAGCCACCGGATTAATAACGTCTCCATACGATCCGATGTATTTTTCAGGTACTCCACCAAAAGAACCGGAACCGTCTTCTCTATAAACCGTTGCATTTGGCGGGTACAAAATCGCTCCTAAAATTGCTCCTGTGTAAGCACTTGAAGTATTGGCACTCTGACCATCTGTTAACGAATACGTCAGATTCTCTCCTATTGTAAAATTGGGCGCCAGTTTAAAAGAAGAATTAGCGCGGGCTGTATAACGTCTTGCAAAGGTGTTCAACAATATTCCTTCATTTTTTCGGTAACTTCCTGAAAGAAAGAAATTAGATTTTTCTGTTTTTCCGTTTACCGAAATAGATAAATCCTGAATTTCACCAGTCTGAAAAATTTCATCCATCCAATCGGTTTTGGTCATTCTGGCGGTAGGTTCAAATGCGGGATCAAAAGCCGGTATTCTTGGTAGTCCTGCATTATCTCTGGCCGTATTCATGGCGTCTGCATATTCTGCGGCGTTTAATACTTTCAATTTTTTCGCTACATTCTGAAAACCTCCCTGATAATTTACATTGACATTAATTTTTTCAGAAGTACCCTTTTTAGAAGTAATTAAAATCACACCACCTGAAGCTCTCGCTCCATAAATAGCTGCCGAAGCTGCATCTTTTAAAACACTGATAGAAGCAATATCATTAGGGTTAATGGTATTTAATGAACCACTGTAAATAATTCCGTCTAATACAATCAGCGGAGTTTCGGCATTTAAAGAACCTATCCCACGAATATTGATTGTAGGTTCTCCTGTTGGATCTCCTCCATTATTAATAACCGTAACACCCGAAACAGTTCCCTGTAATAATTCGGCAGCAGTATTGTAGGTTCTGCTTGCGGTTTCTTTCATTGAAACAGATCCCACAGCTCCCAGAACTTCTTTCTTTTTTACACTTCCATATCCCATTACTACTACTTCCTGTAATTGTTTTACATCGGCAGCTAATTTGATATTTTGATTTTTTCGGCTTTCAGTAACCTTAATTTCCTGTGTAATATACCCTACATAAGAAAAAACCAACAGCGCCTCAGCCGAATGAATTTCCAGTGTAAAAGTTCCATCATAATCAGTTACGGTGGCTGCACTGGAACCTTTATCTTTAATCTCTACTCCCGGCAACGGCATTCCGTCATCACCGCCAAAAACGGTTCCGGATATCGTGATTTTATTTTGTCCCGCATCGCTTACTTTCTGATTTTTCTTAATCACAATATTGTTGTTGATTATTTCATACTTCAGGAAAAAACTGCTGCAAATTTGATCCAACGCATATTCCAGCGTGACATTGTTTAGTTTTAAACTTGCTTTTTGATTGGTATTGATCTGATTGGCTTCATACATAAAATGCACGTCCACTTGATTTTCAATTTTTTGAAGAATATTTTTTATACTTTCATTTTCTACTTTTAAAGTTATTCTTTTGTCCCTCTCAACATTTCCGGCCTTTGCCGTTAATCCGATAAAAAATAAAGCAGTGAACAGAATCAATTGGGTCTGAAGACCTTTTTTAATGCTTTGACACTTTGCGACGTACCGCAGTTGTTTTTCATTCATAATTTTTAATTTTGATTATTCCTTTAGTTATTGTTGTTTTTTTTGGAGTTTCATTCTATTCTAAAAGTTATTCAATCCGGTACACTCCGGACTCGAGTTTATACTTGGCATTGATAATAGTACACACCAATCGGATCACCTGATCAGGCGGTAATTCTTTAAAGTAGGCGCTTATTTTGAGGTTGTTCAGATCCTTATTTTCAACAGATACAGCGATATTATAATTGCGGTTGATCGTTGTAATTACTTCCGGTAATGGGGTGTCTTCAAAAACAATAATATTCTTTCGCCATAGCGAAATGGAGTTCATCGGAATGTTACTAAAAGCATGCAGACTACTGTTTTTTGATTTAAAAACCACTTTCTGACCCGGCGTTACATAAACGTTCTCTTCCGTAACAGTCGATTTTACATTTACTCTTCCTGTTAGTACAGAAACCTCCTGTGTTGTTTGATCGGGATAGGCCTGTACATTAAAACTGGTACCTAACACTTTAGTATCCATTTTATTGGTATGAATGATAAAAGGGTGTTTTTTATCTTTTGCTACATCAAAAAAAGCTTCTCCTGTTAAATAAACTTCGCGGGTATCTCCTTCGAATTCAGCAGGGTATTTTAAAAGGCTTCCCGCATTAAGCCAGATCTGTGTTCCGTCGCTCAAAGTTATTTTGGTATGCTCTCCGGGTTTTGTAGCATATTCTTTAAGGATACTTGTTTCGGTAGACAGATAGAAAAAACAGGACAAACCCGCTAAAAGCACTACAGAAGCCGCCATGATCCAATTTCTGGTGTTTAACGAAATGACTTCGTTTGATTTTTTGATGGCTTTGATTTCTCTCTTTAGTTTTGAAATATCCGATTGTATAACCACCTCGTGTTCGAATATTTCTCCGGGATTGTTATACCAGTTGTCCCACATTTCTTTTCCTTTTAAAGAAGATTTACCTTCTAAAAAAGTTTTGATATCTTGATGTAATTTCTCAGGCATTATATAGTTATTGCTTTAATAGTAAGTCTTAGGAATTCCGATTTCAGGTAGGTACTCAAGGTTACCCTTTTGTTAAGAAACCAAAAGAATACCTTAGCATTGAAATCTGTTATAAATTAAATTGTCCCAAATAAAGACGCATGAATTTTAGCGCATAGGCAATATGATACTTAACGGTCTCGTGAGATACATTAAGCTCATCAGCTATTTCTTTGTTGGTGTACTGCTTAAAACGACTCAGAATAAAAACCTCTTTAGCCTTTTTTGGCAGCAAAGAAGTGGCTTTGTCTAAAGCCTGTTGCAGCTCATCATGATAGATGGATTCTTCTGTAGTATTATTATTACCTTCAATAACTGTATTTCGATCAAAGACCTCTTTACAGTAGGCATCCGTCATTTGGTTGGATTTAATATAGTCGAGCGTTACATAACGTACTGAAGTGTACATATAAGCCGAAAACTTTTTTTGAATGACCAGCGTTTTGCGTCGCTCCCAAATAGTGGTAAAAACTTCCTGAACAATTTCTTCTGAAATCGGAATCGATTTTATTCGCTGGTATACAAAGCGGACTAATACATCTCTGTATCGAAAATACAATTCATCAAAAGCTCTGTCTTTTCCTTGTTTTAATAATGCAACAAGTTCTTCGTCACTATATTTCTTATACATAATACAACGCTTTTGCAACTGTTGTCAAACAAACAAGGTTTACTACAACATCGATACGGATTGTTTTTTTGCGATGAATTCTTACTCTGAAAAGCGACATATATACAAGTATTGGTTTCTTATACTATGTCTCCAAAATTAAAGCTCAGGGTAGGTCAAAAAGGTTACGTTTACATTAATAAAACCAGCCGATTACGAAACATATTATTAACATTTGAGGCCTGATGTTACCGCTGTGTAGTGCCCCGGAAAGAATAAACTTACTTATGAATGAATAGTAGTTTATTCCCTAAAAAAATGGTCAGAATCTACTCTATTTTAAACACTTATTGTGTGATTATTTATTTTACATATAATGGCAATTGCATCATATTGTATTCTGTTTAAATTAGTAAATATGTTTTTTTTGAATAGCCGTTGGGTTTTATCAACGGATTTAAAAGAACATTCAAGAAGGCTTTAGCCAAAACTTTGCCTGCATTTTTTTTGGCTAAAGCCTATTGTCCTAAACAAACACAACCGTTGGTTAAAACCAACGGCAATTAAAATCCGGATTGATTATTTCTAATTGAAAAAAGAATCCCAAATAAAAACACCTCATAATTACAATACAAAAACAGGTACTAATACGCTACTCCAAAAAAAAAATCTTTAATACTTTAGACCCTACATCTATCCGCTAAAAAATACTCTGTTTAAGCCTGTTAAAGTAAGGTCAACTTAAATTATTCAGAGTGTAATTCCGAGCCTAAAAGCGAAATAATGGGAAGGTAATTGGAAGTATCCAAATTAAAATGCAATACCTGCTACTCTTTAAAATAAATCGATGATTCATAAAACTACAAATTATGCTTAATTCTCCCGTACTAGATACTGCCATTGGTCTGGTTTTTATTTATCTTTTATACAGTTTATTGGCCACTTCTGTAAACGAAGCCTTTTCTACCCTCTTCGGATTAAGAGCGAGAATGCTAAAAAAAGGTATTGTTGACAGTATGTTGTCTAATACCGAGCGCAAGGAATGGTTATGGTTCGAAACACTAAAGTCCTTTTTTGAAACTATACTGGAGCCTTTTAAATTGATTTTGGGTTACAAACCCATTTCGAAAGAAAAACTGGGCGATAAATTTTATGAGCATCCCGTGATCAAAAATTACGGTTATAGCAATAGAAATTCGATTCCTTCCTACATCTCTAAAGAGAATTTTTCAACCATCTTAATTGAAGTTTTAAAAAAATACTATCAAGAGCACGAAGCAGCTGTCATTGCTTATGTCAAGGCGAAAAAAGTAAATGTAGATCTTAAAGATGCTCCAAGTATTATAAAAATATACTATCTGGTGGATTATTTACTTAGTCCTGCCGGTCAAGCTTTAATCGCTAATTTTAAAGCGCAACATACTGATATTGATATCGAAACACTTGAAATACTACAGCTTTACCTACAGAAAAGCTATCAAAATATCGAGACATTTACCAAGCAAATTGAAGACTGGTACGATGACAGTATGAATAGAATTGCCGGATGGTACAAAAAGCAAGTTCAATTTTGGTTGTTTAGTATCGGATTGGTTATTGCGATTTGCTTTAATGTCGATATTATTGAAATTGCCGGTAAAATAAGTACCGATAAAGATGCCAGAGACAAGTTGGTTGAATTAGCCATAAAAGAAGCCGACGGCTTAAAAGCAGCCGGTTATCAGCAAACCTCAACTGACACCGCATCGACACCAAAGGCTAAACTTCCCAAAGATCCATTGGTACAATATAAAAGTCAGATTGACACAATAAAAAAACAATTGAATGGACAGATTAAAGAAGCCAATAATCTCTTGGCAATAGGTTGGGGAGATTATGGTTTAAAAAGAGACAGTACGCTGGTCTCGAAGGAATACGCTGGTGAACTCGCAAGCATAACAAAAGAGCTTAAAGCTGATGTCACGCTAAAAGTTCCAAAAGACGCTACAAAATTTTATACTCAAAAAGCACTACAGCGTTTGTATGATGACCATTGGATAAAACTCAAAGCCAGCTACGTATTGGAGCAATCCACCGATGGAAGAAAACTTTTGGGTTTTCTGCTTCTCGCATTCGGTGTTTGTTTAGGAGCTCCGTTTTGGTTTGATTTATTACAGAAATTTATTAAAATCCGAGGAACAGGTAAAAAAGAAACCAGTGGAAATAGTTCCACAACCCCAACCCCGGAAACTCAACCTGTTCAGGTAACAGTGAACAGCAATATTAACCCTGAAGCAGTAGGATAGCCATGGACCGATATAAAGTAATAGTACCGCGACTTAACGTACGTAAAGCGCCGGTAGCCGATTTTAAAACACAAAATATCATTTCTCAGGTAACACAAGATATGATACTCGAATTAGAACCAGAAACCAATATACCTAACCCAGGTTTAGGAAAATGGTTAAAGGATAGCCTTGGACAATATTATTGGGCAAATGGTTTGGCAAAACTAAGTGCTACACCTGCCGCTGCTACTCCTCCTACGTCTACACCGCCAGCAGCACGTACACCACCAGCTCCCGCTCCTACATCTCCATCTACCGTAAGTTTAAAGGGGCTTCCGACAAATCTTCCTGCCAACTATCAATTAGGAGTTGATGTTTCGCATCATAATGCTAAACCGGATTGGGCTGGATTTGTTAAAGCCGGAGTTCGTTTTTCGTATATAAAATTATCCGAAGGTGTTGGAACTCCAGATGCAAAGGCAAAAGAAAATGCTCAAAATGCAGTAAGCAAAAACATCAAAATTGGTTACTATCATTTCTGTCGTCCTGATACCCGAAATGGAGGAACCGTTGTTTCTGATGCCACTGCAGAAGCCAATGAAGCACTCAATTTGATGAAAGCCTTACCCAAATCCAATTTAGCTTTAGTAATGGATTTGGAAGATCAGGCGAGCTGGGATACTCCTTTAAAACCAGCCGACTATATGCTGTGGATTAAAACCTTTGCTTCCATTATCCAAACAGGAATGAACGCAGGACCGATAATCTATAGTCGTAAAGAGTATCTGGACAGAAAGCTACCCAAAACACACACTTTAAGCAATCTAAAACTATGGATCTCTTATTATCCAGCACAACCAAACTGTCTAAAGGTTACAATACCAAATGGATGGACGGATTGGGCAATCTGGCAATATACCGAAAGTGGAGCTATTGGTCAGAATCCTAAGATCGATCTTAATATTTTAAAAGATAATTCGGTATTTATAAATCCTTAAAATTGAAAAAAAAATAGCGTATAAGTATGCTATGGGTATAAAAAATAATATTTCACTTACTTTTGTAAAACACTTATCTCTTTTATGGTGTTCAAAATCTATTATCAAAGAATTAGTAAACTTGTATCAATTAAATCGTAAGTAATCATGAAACCAATTATTTTTATCCCCGGTATTCAAGCCACCAGTTTAGTCAACAGTAATACTTTTGATTTCAATTATATCTGGAATGCTTATGACACTTTAAGTACTTCTATAGGTACAGCAATCACAGGACCTTATATTAAAGAATACCTGCAATTGAATCCGCTTTACGATCAGAGTATTGAATCCATTGTCGAACGCAATCATATTGCACGGTTTCCTTATGAGAACAGTATACTTAAATTGAAAGCTAAACTTAATGACAATCCGCTTTATAAAGATACACCCATCTATTTGTTTGGTTACGATTGGCGAATGTCGAATATGGAAAGTGCCAAAAGGCTCAAATTATATGTAGAATACCTTCGCAATAAATTAAAAGGTCAAAACATTGAAGGATTCCGATTTGTCACGCACAGCATGGGAGGATTAGTCTTAACCTGTTATTTGAATCTTTTAAAAGAAGACTATTCCGGTATTGACAAAATCGTAATGAATGCTCCGCCATTTTTAGGTTCCCCTTATGCTATGGTGCATATGGTAAAAGGTGATGGTGGATTACGCAGCATCCTCAACTGGGCCATTGGAAGAAATGAAGACATGCGAAAAGTAATTCGCACCTATCCCGGAGTTTACGAATTACTGCCTGTATACGCAAATGCCATGATCTATAAAGACGATAAACAACCTTTAAATCTTTTCGAAAAAAAATACTGGCAAAACAATATTTATGATGACATTGAAGAACTTTTCGATGCACGATTAGCGCTATTAAAAGAGTTTCATGGACCTACCGGCTCTAAAAACTTATCGGAATTACCACAAGCCGTAAAAGACAAAATGGTGATTGTAGTAGGAGAAAAAGACAATACCTATACGCAATTATTGGTTGACAAAAAGAAGTTCACTACCAAAAACCTGGTGGATTTAGACTCTCTAAAAAAAGGAATTGATTCCGGAGACGGCACAGTGCCTTTTAAGAGCTCGTCTATATATGCAAAGGACATTACTACACTGGCTGTAAAAAAAGAAAACTTTTTTGATGAAATCAGTAATAATTTAGATTTTCATGGCTTGTTTCTGAAAGATAGCCGTGTACAAAACATTGTAGAACGCTTTCTGAATACCGAAGATATAATCCCCGGTGGGATAAAAAATTGGTGGGAAGTACCCAATCACAGTGTTAGAAAAGTCTAAACTTTAAGAACATAAAAAAACGTTGTATCAGATTTGATCCAATACAACGTTTTTATTTTTATAATACTAACCAGACTTTATTCAAGAAAAGAAATGGTTATAGTGTTTTACTTTTTATTTTCCCCAACTCAGGTAACAGCTTCCAAATGTAAATCCGGCTCCAAATGCGGTAAGTAATAATCGGTCTCCTGTTTTGAAATCATTTTTAAAATCCCATAAGCATAAAGGTATTGTAGCCGCTGTAGTGTTACCATAACGCTCAATATTTACCTTTACTTTTTCCATTGGTACATTTAAATTACTCGCTACAGCATTTATAATACGAATATTGGCCTGATGCGGGATCACCCAATCCACATCTGTCACGTCCAAAAGATTGCGTTCCAGGATTTCATTGCACGTATTGGTCATGCTTTCTATAGCATTCTTAAATACAGTTCTTCCGTCCTGTTTTACGAATTGTTCCCGATTCTCTAATGTACCATCATGAAAAGGTTTAAGAGAACCTCCTCCTGAAACCGACAGAAATTCGCTGCCCGCTCCATTAGTTTTTAATACAAAATCCTTCAATCCATTGTTTTCAGAGGCTTCCAATAATACGGCACCTGCACCATCTCCAAACAATACACAGGTATTGCGGTCTGTATAATCGATAATCCTGCTCATGGTATCTACACCCACAACGATTACTTTTTTATGTCTCCCTGATTCTATTAATGCCGCAGCAGTTGATAAAGCATACAAGAAACCACTACACGCTCCATTAAGATCAAATCCCCAAGCATTTGTAAGTCCAGCTTTCTGACATACTACAGGTGCTGTAGGAGCCAGTAATTGATCCGGTGTTGCTGTTGCCAGTACCAAACAATCGATTTCTTCGGGATTAGTATCAGAATTTTCTAAAAGGTCTTTTATGGCCTCTGCAGCCATGTCTGAAGTTGCTTTTTCGGGATCAGTCAGTATACGTCTCTCTTGTATTCCTGTTCTTGATAAAATCCAGTCGTTTGAAGTATCGACCATTTTTTCAAGTTGATAATTATCCAGTACAGTGCTAGGAACATAGCCACCTACAGCCGTAATAGCTGCTAAATTATTTCTTGTCATTGCTAACGATTATTGAATTTTTTGTTGTAGAAATCTACAAATATAAAATTGCTCCTACCGTTTTTCTTGCGATTTTCAGAATTCATACATCCATTTCAGATAGGACAAAAACTTAATTTCAATATTGCTTTAAAAAAATAAAATAACTAATCTTTTCAAAAACTAGTTATTTATCCAAAAAAGCCAAATGCATTTTGCAAAGCCACCGGGAGAGCAACGCGTCCAAATTTACCAAAAAAAGTTGGTTTAGCCATCATTTTCATGACGCAATCCTCTAAAAAGAAATAGGCCGAATGTAAGACATTCAGCCTAATTCACTTACTATTGCTGGCATTCATCAAAAAACATAAAAAAAGTGTACCTCCTTTAAAATAACTAATATTTCATAAGACTTATACCGTTAAAAAAAAATAAAATTTAGTTGGTTTCAATCGTAAGGGAACTAACACAAAATTAAAATTCCCAAAACGCACCCACTAAGTCAACTAAAAATCCCTGTTTTTAGCTTAAATTAAAGGCTACTATTAGTTCGAAACCTGACTAATACGAACAACATTTACCGGATCACTTAACAACTCGTCCGTCCTTTTTGCAAAGTTTTGAAAATGATCCGTTTGAATATGTGCCTCAAATGCTTCTGCATTTTTAAATTCTTCATTCATATAAAATGCCCCGGAACTTTCATGATCTTCATAAAGTACATACTCCAGACATCCTTCTTCATTTCTGGTAGGTTCAATTAAAGCCAGTAAAGCTTCTTTCAACAATTGATTTTTACCCGATTTCGCTTTCAAAAAAGCGATCGCCTTAAATGTATTTTCCATACTCTTTATTCTTTATTCATTAATTATTTTTAACACTATAACTAAATCAACAAACTTTACCGATAACTCATAAAAACGGATAATCCGTATACCCTCTGGCACCCCCTCCTCCAAACAAAGTATGATTGTCTGAAATCACATTAAGAGGTGCATTCGTTAATACGCGTTGTGGATAATCGGGATTCGTCAGAAACTTTCGACCAAATCCGATTAGATCTACCAAATCTTCAATTAGTAAAACCTCTCCCTCTTCAGGACTTTTGTTTCCCGTTGCGATTATGGTGTTTTTAAAATTGGCTCTTAACGCCTTTCTAAAATCATTGGGTATAACTGGTGCATCATCCCAATCTGCTTCACAAAGATGTATGTAGGCAATGTCTAATTTGTTTAATTCTTTGGCAGCGAGCATAATGGTTTCTAATATTTCCGGATCATTCATATCTTTAAAACTAATAAAAGGAGAAAGTCTTACACCGGTTTTTTCCTTACCTATTGCTGCTACTATCGCTGCAGTTATTTCCAATAAAATACGGATTCTGTTTTCTTGTGATCCTCCATAAGCATCCGTTCTTTTGTTGCTGTTGCTTCTTAAAAACTGATCGATCAAATAACCGTTTGCGCCATGTATTTCAACACCGTCAAATCCGGCCAAAACAGCATTTTTTGCACCTTGTACAAATTCTTCTATAACACGATCAATATCGTTCTGAGACATCTCCTTTGGTTCTTCAACAGGAACAAAAGTGGCGTCCCCATTTGGAGCTCCGTCAAAAATATAGACATTGGTATCTTTCGCAATTACTCCTGATGGTCCGATCGGCTGTAAACCGTTTACTTTTGAACTCGATACTCGCCCAACATGCCACAACTGCAAAAATATCGTGCCTCCTTTTTCATGCACGGCATCTGTTGTCAGTTTCCAGCCATCGATTTGTTCCTTAGTATAAATACCGGGTGTTTTAGCATACCCCTTACCTTGTAATGAAATCTGTGTAGCCTCGGTAATAATTAATCCTGCCGAGCTTCGTTGTTTATAATATTCGGCCATTAAAGCATTGGGAATATCGCCGGGTTGTGTCGTTCTTGATCGGGTCATGGGAGCCATGAGAAAACGATTTTTAGTCTGTATTTTATCTCCCTTATACGTTTGGAATAGTTTCATTTCTTTCATTTAATATTTTTTTAAATTTCTATTTATTTTATCCTAAAAGGGCTGTCCCTCCAAGCAGTCTGTCTATAAGCCCATAACAACAGATCAAACCAATTATACAATAACCAATCGCTACTAAAATCAAACATCCGAAAATGGAAGTCCAGTACGCTAAACCAATATTCAGATCTCTGTTTAGCGTATAAACGATTGTGATTTTTCGCTTAAGAATACTCCAAAACCAAACTAGCAGCATCGATATCCCTATAAAAACCAAACTGATAACCGCAAATCTAAATTCATAACGCCCAAAAATAAGGTCAATTACAAACACCAAACAAAGTAGTAGTGAACAAATCAGAGCGAGTCCACTTGTTATTCTAAATATTTTCAACATCTAATTCCTTTAAAAATTCAACAGTCATAAAAATTAATTCTGTGCTTCCGGTATTCTCCAAATTATGGGTGAAAAAATTAGCATCACTCAAATCCGAAAAATACTTTACGTCATTTACTTCATATTGTGTTTCCAGAACAGAACCGTCATTGTAATACGAAATTGATTTGCCTGCTGACAATGCCGTCCAGAAATAGCGTTTAGAATGCGTATGAAATGGCATGCTTTCACCTGCCGGTAGATGTATGGTCCAGATCTTAAATTCATTATTCTCTAAAACCAACTGTTCACCAACCTTAAAATTGTCTGTAGCATTTTCCAGTTCCGAAATTTTCTCTGCTGTCCAAAAACTCCAATTCTCCGGCGGATTAATTAATGTAGCTATCATATTCTTCAAAAAAATTAGATTTACAAATACTTCAATATTGGTTTCTTTTAATATTCAATAACAATTTTCCCAATCGTTTTTCCACTTTCGAGCAACTCGTGAGCCTCCTTTAAATTCTCGGCCGTTAATCCTTTTAACGTTGTAGTTAATGTAGATTGTACTACACCTTCGTCTAATAAATCAGCCATACGATTCAGAATATGATGTTGCTCAATCTTATCTGCAGTTTGAAACATGGATCTCGTGTACATCAATTCCCAGCTAAAACTCACACTCTTGTTTTTCAGCTTATTTAGTGCAACCGGTTCACTCGATCCCGTAATAGAAGCAATGTGCCCTTGCGGTTTTATAAGTTCAGCCATTACATCCCAATACTTATTTGTATCTACGAAATCCAGAATAAAATCGACATTCTCAAAACCCGCCTCACGTACCTCTTTCACTAAATCAAAATGATTCACCACTACATCAGCGCCCATTTTTTTACACCAATTAACAGTCTCCGGTCGTGAAGCAGTTGCAATTACTTTAAGGCCTGCTATTTTTTTGGCCAACTGAATCGCAACAGACCCGACACCACCGGCACCGCCAATGATTAAAACACTTTTGCCTTTATCTTTTTCGGGACTAATCCGAATGCGATCAAAAAGAATTTCCCAGGCAGTAAGAGATGTTAACGGCATTGCAGCAGCCTGCGAAATAGTGGTTGTTTTTGGAGCAAATCCAACAATGTTTTCATCTACCAATTGATACTCCGCATTAGAACCTGATCGCGTAATATCTCCTGCATAAAAAACAGCATCTCCCACTTTAAAAAGCGAAACCTTTTCTCCTATGGCTTCTACAATACCAACGGCATCCCAGCCAATCACTTTAGGATCCGTCAAAACAGTATCTTTTGCTGCACTTTGTCGAATCTTAAAATCCACCGGATTTACCGAGATTGCCTGTATTTTAACCAAAAGATCCGTTCCCTTCGCTTCCGGTATTTGACTTTCAAATTCAATAAAACTTTCCTCATGATCTACCGGGAAAGACGTTCTAAATCCTATTGCTTTCATATTTTTACTACTTTAAAATTAATGTTATAAATAAAATGCTTTACTAAACCGATTCGTTAAAGACTCCTTCTAAGAGAACTCCCGTCGGTGTTCTGAAAAAAATGCGTCTCTCGTTTAGCTCCTCAATATCCATTAGGGAATAAGGAATTTTTAGTCTTTCTAGTTTTTTCTTAAATGCTGTATAGTTTTCTAATTTAAAACCAACATGATCAATTGTTTCTGATGTATGATCCAAATGATTTCCAAAACTTTTTATCACATGTATAATGGGATCATTTCCATCAAACAACCAAAATCCGGGTATGTGCTGTATCATTTTCGGGCGCTCTTTTTCAACAAGATCAAAAACACCAATTAAAAATAATTTAGTGGCTTCCAAATCACCCGTTCTTATCGTTACATGGTCGAGTTGCATACTACGCTAATTAATTGTTGTATTTTTCCTCCGAATTATCAATGGGAGTATTCGGATCGTTTTGTACCAATCTGGCAATAGCATCCTTACGCATGTAAACAACACCTGTTTTAGTTCTGGTATACTTTATAAATTGCTCCATTGCATTGACAACTGCCGGTGATCCTCCAATACGATCATGAAAACTAATCGACATCATTCTTCGTTTTGTTGCGCCTTCTTTATAAAGTTGATCAAACTCTAATTTTAACTGATTTAAAAATTGATCCGGACTCCAATGTTTGCCTTCAATATTTACGATATCATTGTTACGAAGCGTATACGGAATCACTACAAATTTTTTCCCGTTCACCATTGTGATAAAAGGTTCATCACGGCTCAAATCATCAATATGATATAAAAAACCCAACTCCTGAAGTACTTTTAATGTATTAGGACCTCTCCTTAACCAGTTACTGTTGTACCCCACTCCTCTTTTTCCTGTAATGGCTTCAACGGTATCAATTCCGTCTTTTACAAACTTTAATTCCTCTTCGTAGTTCTTATTCCATTGATTGTCCCAGGTCATACCGTGTGCTGCTATTTCATGACCCTGATCAGCAATTGCTTTTGCTACCTCCGGATATTTTACGGCAGCTTGTCCAACTACATGTGAGGTGACCTTAATATCGTATTTTTTCCATAAATCAAGCATGCGATACACTCCTTCTTTCGCTCCATATCGGAACCAACTGTCTGCTGCTAAATCAGGTTGTCCTTTTGGCAATGGATTTCCCGAAAATGGACTTTCTGCGCCTTCCGGCTGTCCTCCGGTTTCAAACTGCATGGATACTGATACCACCAACTGAGCACCATTAGGCCAATGACTTTTTGATAACGCTGTTGAATCCTTAGCCCCCTTACAAGATACCAATAACACCATTAGTATCAACAAGCTAACTATTGCTGTATATTTTTTCATTTTTAATTTGTTTTAATTAATAGATCAAAATTACAAAGTCTCTCGGTGGTATTAAGGTATAAATCTATTGTTGTTTTGTAAAAATCAATTCTATTATGAAGTGGTTTTCTTTAAGGCTTTTTGAATCCTTTTAGAAAGTAATGTTATCGATTTGGGTACTGGTTTTGAGTTTTGAGTTTCAAGTTTCAGGTTGCTGCTTACTGGTTTCAGATTACTGCTTATTGGTTTCAGGATATTACTTACTCCTTTTGGGGTCATCACAATTCTGTCATTTCGAGCGAAGTCGAGAAATCACACACGCTGATCCGTTTCTATCTTCCGCAATTTTGTCATACTGAGGAACGAAGTATCTTCACAAGTAATTCCGTAAAGTGAAGCTCAACGCTATCGATTCAGCAAACGTAGATCCTTCGTTCCTCAGGATGACAAACTGTGTGGAGTTTCTGGTTTCAGGGTATTACTTACTGTTTTTGGGGTCACCACAATTCTGTCATTTCGAGCGAAGTGAGAAATCACACAAGCTGATCCGTTTCTATCTTCCACAATTTTGTCATACTGAGGAACGAAGTATCTTCACAAGTAATTCCGTAATGTGAAGCTCAACGGTATGGATTCAGCAAACGTATATCCTTCGTTCCTCAGGATGACAAACTGTGTTGAGTTTCTGGTTTCATGGTATTACTTACTGTTTTTGGGATCATAACAATTCTGTCATTTCGAGCGAAGTGAGAAGTAACACAAGCTGATCCGTTTCTATTATCCACAATTTTGTCATACTGAGGAACGAAGTATCTTCACAAGTAATTCCGTAAAGTGAAGCTCAGTAGTATGGATTCAGCAAACGTAGATCCTTCGTTCCTCAGGATGGCAAACTGTATGGAGTTTATTGCTTGATTACGCCTCCTCAGGATGACAAACTGTGCGGAGTTTCTTGTGTGATTTCTCATTCTTCGAAATGACAAACTACACCGTATGTTTTACCCTTTTCGAGTTTCAGTATTCAGGTTTCAAGTTTCGGACTATTACTTACTGTTTTTGGGGTCATCACAATTCTGTCATTTCGAGCGAAGTCGAGAAATCACACACGCTGATCCGTTTCTATTATCCACAATTTTGTCATACTGAGGAACGAAGTATCTTCACAAGTAATTCCGTAAAGTGAAGCTCAGTAGTATGGATTCAGCAAACGTAGATCCTTCGTTCCTCAGGATGACAAACTGTGTGGAGTTTTTTGCTTGATTACGCCTCCTCATGATGACAAACTGTACGGAGTTTCTGGTGTGATTTCTCATTCTTCGAAATGACAAACTACACCGTATGTTTTACCCTTTTCGAGTTTCAGTATTCAGGTTTCAAGTTTCAGGGTATTACTTACTGTTTTTGAGGTCATCACAATTCTGTCATTTCGAGCGAAGTCGAGAAATCACACATGCTGATCCGTTTCTATTATCCGCAATTTTGTCATACTGAGGAACGAAGTATCTTCACAAGTAATTCCGTAAAGTGAAGCTCAGTAGTATGGATTCAGCAAACGTAGATCCTTCGTTCCTCAGGATGGCAAACTGTATGGAGTTTCTTGCTTGATTACGCCTCCTCAGGATGACAAACTGTGTGGAGTTTCTTGTGTGATTTCTCATTCTTCGAAATGACAAACTACACCGTATGTTTTACCCTTTTCGGGTTTCAGGGTTCAGGTTTCAAGTTTCGGACTATTACTTACTGTTTTTGGGGTCATCACAATTCTGTCATTTCGAGCGAAGTCGAGAAATCAAACACGCTGATCCGTTTCTATCTTCCGCAATTTTGTCATACTGAGGAACGAAGTATCTTCACAAGTAATTCCGTAAAGTGAAGTTCAACGGTATCGATTCAGCAAACGTAGATCCTTCGTTCCTCAGGATGACAAACTGTGTGGAGTTTCTTGCTTGATTACGCCTCCTCAGGATGACAAACTGTATGGAGTTTTTTGCTTGATTACGCCTCCTCAGGATGACAAACTGTGTGGAGTTTCTTGTTTGATTACGCCTCTTCATGATGACAAACTGTGCGGAGTTTCTTGCTTGATTACGCCTCCTTATGATGACAAACTGTACGGAGTTTCTGGTGTGATTTCTCGACTTCGCACGAAATGACAAAATGTAGTGGGGAACTATCTAGAGCACTTTTTTAACTTTTTTCTTTTAAGAAGACGATCCTGAGTTTTTATAGGCAATTCCGGGGCTTATACCTCTGTACTTTTTATATATTTTATTGAAGTGGCTGGCATCTGTAAAGCCTAATTTAGAGGCTATTTCATTGATGTTAAGACGACTGTTTTTCAGCAATTGATCTGCCAACTTGAGTTTCGTTTGTATAATATGTTGCTGAATTGAAACGCCGCTATGTTTCTTTATATAAATACTGATATAGTTTGGAGACATTGCAAAATTAGAGGCTATATTTTCGATACGCATTTTTTCTATATCTAGTGCATACAATCTCATATACCCCAAAATTTGATTTACTCTGTCCAATTCTATATTCTCCGGACATTGTTCCCCATATTGTGATGTTGCATGACTTCTTGCCACTATCATCAATATCGCCCCAAAAAGTTCTACTACCACTTCACGACTGTAGGTGCATGTTTTTGTGAATTCAACTAACATAATCTGTAGTAAGTAGCCCAAATGTTTTTTGTCCTGAACCTCATTTACCAAACTGCCGGAAACAGCTGATACATTTTGCAGCAACGTTTTAATAACTTCCATCCACTTTGCCGTTTTTCCGCCTTCTAGTTTTTCAACAAAAAGTTGCTCTGTAAATTTTACAAATATAAAATGTGTTTGTTCTGTGATCGTGAAATAATGTCCATCTTCGGGTCGCAGCAAAAAAACATCTCCTTCTTTAAAACTAAAAGATACCTCATTGACTATATGATAACCACTTCCTTTTTCAACAAAAATCAATTCATAAAAATTATGTTTATGAGTAGGAAATTCCCATCGATCTAATTCAAGTCGGAACACATTTAAAGAATAATAACTGTTAAAACGCTTCATATGGATACAATAATTATTTACAAAAGTAGAATGAATTTTTACAACAACTTCCTTGTCTTAGCAAAAATCTTTATTTCATATACTTCTTTGGCCTATAGACATTTATAACACCATCCGATAAAATTATTCAAATTGCAGCAAATCATTAGATTTTTTTATTCCAAATCGCCTTTATCATTGCTGCTATTTGTCCTTTCCATTGCAAATAAAAAATTCGGATTTGAATAACCGTCGGTTTTGTCCTAAACCTTAATAGTACCATTTTTGGCTAAAGCCCAACATCATTAGCATTCTTAAAAAAAAATCTCACGCAGATTTTAGCGGATTGAAATAAAAAAATCCGCAGAATCTGCCTGAAAAAATAACTTAACTTAATGACATTTGGCTAAAACTTACAGTAATACCTTTTTAAATCTGTTGGTTAAAACCAAGGACTATTAAAAAAATACCTTTCAAATAATTTAAAAAACTATATTACCTAAATGCACTACAGGTTTCTTTAATTTTTTTTCCAATTGCCATGTAAAGTAAATAGTGAAAACAAACAAGCGATTGAGAAAAGAATTACTTCTATTCAACAATCGCTTATCACTCTAATTTTCAAAATTTCTTGTATAAACCTTATATCAAATAAATCACAAACATCAATATACAGTCCTGGTTCAAATTAGAGTTCTCTTTTTCCTTTTAGAGGTATTTAGATTATAATTACGTTTCTAAAAATAACATCCAAATAACTGCTTTTAAATTAAGTGTGTACTAATTCCAGCTCACCACTGCCCAAGTAGATCCATCGGCTATTACGGTTACTGCTTTAGGATAGTTCAATGTTGTAAAAGTACCACCATCATATGTAACTGCGGCACCAAATGTTAAAGTTGTCCCTTGATCACTTTTCTTAATTGTTAACTTTTTACCTTGATTAGTAGTCGTAACAGCAGGTAATGTCAAGGTCATATTTCCGGTACACACCACAAATTCATCTGTACTGACAACGGTGTAATTGGCACTTACTTTTCTCAACGCAGCAAGAAGATTTGCTTTTTTATCTAACTCTACTTTAAGACCTGCCGGATGAACCGCCTTTGTCGTTTCTGTTCCAGTTGTCGTTTCTGCCGCATTAGCCAACTGAACTTTACCCGCTTTTGATTCTGTTGAAGCAACAACACTAGGAGAATCCGCTGAACCTAATAAATCACCCGCTAATTGAATCTTTCCTTTTACTAAAGTTGTTGCGTCGGGTGTAGCATTACTCACTGCTGTAGTTACAAAAGCTGTTGTGGCTATAGAAGTATCATTATCGCCAGCTGCCGCTGTTTCTGTTTTAGCATCACCTGTAAATGTTGGGGCAGCTATAGGTGCTTTTTTATTTAATTCGACTTTCAAACCTTTTGGGTGCACTGCTTTTGAATCTAATGTTCCTTCAGTGGTTTCTGTTTCGTTAGCCAACTGAACCTTACCTGCTTTCGATTCTGTTGAAGCAACAACACTAGGAGAATCCGCTGAACCTAATAAATCACCCGCTAATTGAATCTTTCCTTTTACTAAAGTTGTTGCATCGGGTGTAGCATTACTCACCGCTGTACTTACAAAAGCTGTTGTGGCTATAGAAGTGTCATTATCGCCAGCTGTCGCTGTTTCTGCTTTAGCATCGCCTGTAAATCTTGGATCCGCTATAGTTGCTTTTAGATCTAATGCTTCTTTCAAACCTTTTGGATGAACTGCTTTTGTAGATAATGTTCCAGCTTTAGTTTCTGCAGCCGTAGCCAATTGAACTTTACCCAATACTGTTTCTGTTGCATCAGCGACATTAGCTGTTGCGGATTTCCAAACGATATTACCATTTGCATCTGCTGCAGTTGCAACCTGACCTGTTAATGGGGCAACACCATCTGTACCTTTGCCAATGGCTAATGAGGTTAATGTGGTTTTACCTGTTGTATCATCAATAGAGAGGGCGTCAGAAATATCCACGCTCCAAATACTGAATTTTCCACTCTGTTTATATAAACTAAACCCCTTTGTATTCGTAGCCAACCTATCTTTAATAATCATTTGAAAATTTGCTGTAATCTGGTTTGCATTAGTAATATCATGATTTCCCATATTCAAATCTCCAGTCATAGTACCTCCCGAAAGATCTAGTTTTCCACTTACCGAAGGTGCGTCCCTCCAAACGACATCACCATCTGCATTCTTTGCAGTTGCAATCTGGCCTGCTACTGGGGCAGTAAGATTATCTGAACCATATGAAATGGTTAATCTGCTTAATGTGGTTTTGCCAGTAGTAGCGTTTATAGAAAAATTATTTTCACCCCTTTGTTGATTGTAAATCTTAAAATTATTTGAATTATAACCTAAGCTAAAAAACCCTCTAGGAAGGGATTCTGAAGGATCTTCGAAGTAAAGGGTACCTACATTATTAATATTTTTTAATCCCATACTCAAATCTCCGGTCATAGTACCTCCCAAAAGATTAAGTTTTTTATCTAATTCAAATTTCAATCCTGCCGGATGTACTGCTTTTGTCTTGTCTGTTCCTGTAGTAGTTTCTGCTTCTGTAGCCAACTGAACTTTACCTGCTTTCGATTCTGTTGAAGCAACAACACTAGGAGAATCCGCTGAACCTAATAAATCACCCGCTAATTGAATCTTTCCTTTTACTAAAGTTGTTGCATCGGGTGTCGCATTACTCACTGCTGTACTTACAAAAGCTGTTGTGGCTATAGAGGTGTCATTATCAGCTGCTGCTGCTGTTACTGCTTTTGCATCTCCTGTAAATGTTGGGGCAGCTATGGGTGCTTTCGTATCGACATATTGTTTGGTAGCAGCTCCCAAATTCGCAGTCGGGTCTCCTGATAGGGTCAACAATCCTGTCATAGTAGCCCCGGAAAGAGGTACATTTTCATCACTGGCCGAAGTACTATACCATTTACTTCCATCATATACTTCTAACCTTTTTGTTGTAGTATTATAAATAATCAAACCAATGGCGGTCGGAACAATAGCATCTCGCTGAATAGTTGTCATTCGTGGAGCTAAAAAACCTTTTGATGTTGATTCTAATTCCAAAACAGCGCTTGGACTCAATATAAAAGGATTATCTCCAATCTTTTGGACTACCTGACTGCTCACAGACTCAGTAGCCAAGGCAAGCAATAGTATACTTCCAACTTTAAGAATATTTTTATTCATAATAAATTATTTTTTATTGACTAAAATGATTTAGGATACTGATCTGTTTTACCTATTAATAATCTAGAATTATTTTTATATTTCATTTGTTAGCCCAATTTAATTCGAGTTATTTTAAATTATGACAGTACTAATTCCAACCTGCCACAGTCCAATTTGATCCATCTGAAATTAGAGTTATTACTTTAGAATAATTTATTGTTGTAAATGATTTCAGTACGCGCATATCATCAAAATAGTAAACTGCGGCACTAAAGGTTAAAGTACCCTCACCTGTTTTGCAAATTTTAAGCGTTTTGTTTTTGTTAAGCGCAACATCTGGCAATGTCATTGTCACATTTCCACCAGCATATATAACTTCATCTGCGCTGGATGTATAACTACTATTTAATGCCGTTTTAACTACGATAACGTTTGCTTTTTTATCTAATTCTACTTTCAAACCTGCAGGATGAACTGCTTTTGTCTTGTCTGTTCCAGCTGTAGTTTCTGCAGCATTAGCCAATTGAACTTTACCCGCTTTCGATTCTGTTGAAGCAACAACAGTAGGAGAATCCGCTGAACCTAATAAATCACCCGTTAATTGAATCTTTCCTTTTACTAAAGTTGTTGCGTCGGGTGTCGCATTACTCACTGCTGTACTTACAAAAGCTGTTGTGGCTATAGAAGTATCATTATCAGCTGCTGCTGCTGTCTCTGCTTTTGCGTCTCCTGTAAATTTTGGATCCGCTATAGGTGCTTTTAGATCTAATGCTTCTTTCAAACCTTTTGGATGAACTGCTTTTGTTTCTAATGTTCCAGCTTTAGTTTCTGCAGCATTAGCCAACTGAACTTTACCCGCTTTCGATTCTGTTGAAGCAACAACACTAGGAGAATCCGCTGAACCTAATAAATCACCCGCTAATTGAATCTTTCCTTTTACTAAAGTTGTTGCATCGGGTGTCGCATTACTCACTGCTGTACTTACAAAAGCTGTTGTGGCTATAGAAGTGTCATTATCTGCTGCTGTTGCTGTCTCTGCTCTAGCATCTCCTGTAAATGTTGGGGCCGCTATAGGTGCTTTCGTATCGACATATTGTTTAGTAGCTGCACCTAAATCCGCAGTCGGATCTGCTGATAAGGTCAACAATCCTGTCATGGTAGCTCCGGAAAGCGGTATGTATTTACCACTGCCAGAAGTACTGTACCAAACTGTTCCATCCCACACTTCCAACGTATTTGTTGTAGTATTATAAATAATCAAACCAACGGCACGCGAAACAATAGCATCTCGCTGAATAGTTGTCATTCGTGGAGCTAAAAAACCCTTTGATGTTGATTCTAATTCCAAAACAGCGCTTGGACTCAATGTGAAAGGATTATCTCCAATCTTTTGGACTATCTGACTGCTAACAGACTCCGTAGCCAAGGCAAGTAATACTACACTTCCTATTTTTAATAAATTTTTATTCATAATAAAATATTTTTTATTTTTTTTTTCTAAAATGATTTAGGATTCTGATCGGTTTACACCTAAAAAATCAAATCATTTTTTATTTATTTTGTCGATTCAATTTGAGTCATTTAAATTATGTGAGTACTACCACTCTCCCACATTCCAAACCCCATTATTAGCCCATACAATTACTGATTTAGGATAGTTTATGGTTGTGAAAAATTGGTTAGAAGTATATTTAATTGGGCTACTAAAAGTTAAAATTGTACCTTCATCTACTTTGTAAATCACCATTCGTTTGCCATTATTGCTCACGGGATCAGGTAATGTTATGGTTACATCTCCGACACATGATAAAAATTCATCTGTACTCACAGCTGTATAATTGGCCGTTACATCTTTCAATACGGGAAGGCCCGCTTTTTTATCCAATTCTACTTTCAAACCTGCGGGATGAACTGCTTTTGTATCTACTGTTCCTGCTGTAGTTTCAGCAACCGTAGCCAACTGAACTTTACCCGCTCTCGATTCTGTTGAAGCAACAACACTAGGTGAATCTGCTGTACCCGATAAGTCACCTGCAAGTTGTATTTTCCCCATAATCAAGTTCGTAGCTTCTGGGAGTAATGTTCCATCAGCCCCAGCAGGTCCCTGGTCTCCTTGAATTCCTTGTATACCCTGTAAACCAGTATCTCCTTTTTCTCCTTGAATTCCTTGTATACCCTGTAAGCCAGTATCCCCTGTATCTCCTTTTTCTCCCTGAATTCCTTGTATACCCTGTATTCCAGTATCTCCTTTTTCTCCCTTTAACCCATTTTGTAATGGAATCCAGTTTTTAGGATTTGATCCCGGTTCTAAAACATAAAAAATTTTGGTTGTAGTATCCAAATAGAAGTTTGTTCCTGCAGGGATACTCACTCCCGGAGTTCCCGGAGCTCCAGCAGCACCTGTAAGGTCATTTGAGCGTGATAAATTATTTAATTCATCAGAAATTACGATCCTATTCCATTTATTATTAAACCAGTAATAATATCCTGGCATAACATCTAAAATACTTGAAGTATTAAAAACTAAAAGGCTTTCAACATTCCCATTATCAATAGTTTTAATATCTGTTGTACCAGTAAGGGAAATTCTAGGAATTAACATCCCTTTATTTACACCCTTAGCAGTTGTAACATCTAATTGAGCTGATGGATTTGGGACAAGAGTTCCAATTCCCACCTGAGCATAACTAACATAACCTCCTATTAGAAACAATGAGAAGAAACTAAGTACATCTTTTTTCATATTTAAATCAATTTATTTCTATGCAAATAAAAAAAAGTACAACTATTATTAGCCAATATGTTTTATTAGTGCGTAAATCGAATTGATATTTGATATATCTAGTTTTACTTTCAAAACATTATTGCGGGATATCCGTAATAGTAATTTTATGTACTAATGTTTTATTATTTGCATTTTGCTGTCATACAAAATATATTTAAACAGAAAAAAGAGCTAATTGTATCTGTACAGAACGCGGAGAAACATTTATTTTCCTAAAAAAACAGCTTCCTTATTCTTTTACTACCTACAAACCAGCAACTTGAATAAATCACAAAAGTGTTGGGTATTATTTAGAAAAGTAGGAAACAACAAATAGTATGTTATCTTAAATAAAAAAAAATCCAACTTTACAGTTAAATCTTTATTTCTATAAAACAATCCTATTTCAATAATAAGAAGTCCATTAGAGTGAGAGGATATTGAGAAGTATAAAAACAAAAAGAGTGAAAATTTTAAAATTTTCACTCTTTTTGTTTTTCTGTAATAACTTTAGAGCGCATTTACGTCAAACTATTACAGGCAAAAAACTAAAAACCGAACCTCATTATTGATCAATTAATTTATAGCTTCTTCTAAATTTAGGCTACGATTTTTTATCTCTGCAGACTAATGATGGCCCAAACATACGTGCAAGATAAAAAAGCGTTTAAGAGAATATAATTAATTCAAGCTGCTGGTTCATTATTCTTTTTCAATCTGTTACTATTTGAATAGTCTCCTGCTTTTGCTCAATAGCATGAAGTTAAGTTATTTTTCACGCAGATGCTGCGGATTTTTTTTATTTCAATTCCCTAAAATCTGTGTGAGACTTTTTTACAAAATCCTATAACTTGTTTCATTTCACAGAAAAGAGAAATAACAACTTGAATTAATTATTTTAACAGAACAACAGTTTGGAATCAAATTAAAATAAAGGTATGCTTTTTTACAGAAGTTCCCATCTGTATGAACCGTTTTTTGATTAATCGCATCAAAACCGACTTCTTTAATGGCTCCTGAATGTTTCAATATTGCATCAACTAAATCAAAAGATGCTCTTTAGATTGCAGCAATTAAACACTTCATTTCTTAAACAAAGATCTCTTTCTTACAGATACCGGTACTTCATCGCCATTACTCATCACTACATGGGCTAATTTCTTCGATATTATTTTATTTTTGGCCACTAAGTGTGAATTGTGAACTCTTATAAAGTCATATTCACTCAATAGATCTTCATAATACTTCATGTTTTTTGACACCAAAATTATTTTATTTTTCAAAATAAACTTGGTATAAGCTGTATCCGCTTCCAGTCTGATAATATCTTCAATATCAACATAAAAAGTTTCAGACAAAACATTAAGAGTCAGACGAGGGACTTCCTTTTTTCTGTTGCTTAAAAAATACTCAATCTGAGCCCGATTGTTAATTCTCTCTTTTGCTTTTACTATTGCTTTTGCAAGATCATCAGGATCAACCGGTTTAAGAATATAATCAATCGCACTAAACTTAAAAGCTTTTACTGCATGATTATTATAAGCGGTAATAAAAATGATTGAAAAATTTATTTGCGGGATTTTTGATAATAATTCAAAACAATCTCCATCAGCCAACTGAATATCCAGAAAAACAATATCTACACTCGTATCTTTCAAGAAAACAAGACTTTCGAATATACTGGAAATCTTAGCACAAATCTTAAACTCTGGCTCTAAAATAAATAACATCTTTTCAAGGGCTGAAGCCGCAGCTACCTCATCTTCAATAATTAATACTTTATACATATTTTATTGTGTATTTAAATTCAATTTTAGTTCCTTCAAAATCCGGTCTGGACACAACCGTAAAACTTTTCAAATCTTGGCTATTGTGCAGAAAGAGCCTGGCTCTAAAAACTTCTGTGGAATGTAACTTATCGTCTTCAACCACCTTATAGCCAACCCCGTTATCCGAAATACAAAAACCAATTCTTTTCTCAGAAATATTAAATATCTTTATCTTTAGAATCCCTAATTCTTCAATTCCTTTAAAACCAATTTCTATAGCATTTTCTACAAAAGGTTGCAACATTAAGGGCGGAACTAAAATAGTCTCAATTTCGACATTTTCATATTCTATAAAACAATCAAAACTTTCCCCAAACCTCATTTTTTGGACTGATATATAATTTTTTAACGCCCCCAAATCTTCCTCTAACGTAATATATTCTTTTTGTGTAAAATCAAAGTTCTGTCTTATGAGCTTCGCAAATTTTGCTACATGGGAAGCTGATACTAATATATCAGAATCCATCATTGAGTTCTGAATCGCAACAAGGGCATTAAATATAAAGTGGGGATTCATCTGTGATCTCAATACTTTCTGCTCCAACTGCAGCGCAGTTTGTTGTTGTCTTACAATATTTTTACGATAAAAGCCGTACAAAATAAGCCCTATCAGCAACATGATTACAAATACTATAATACGTTCACTCTGGAATACCTCTTGTTCTAGCTGGTTCTTGTCATTCAATAGCTTAATATCCTCACTCTGATGTTTAATCCTCGCTTGCTCCGTAGTCCTGTCCACCAGATCTTTTTTTTCTAAAAATCGCACACTCTTAAACTCTTTTAATTCTAGTTTTTGATAATATAAGGCACTATCCAGCATCATTTTCTTTTCGTAACATTCAGAAAGAATTCTATACAAGCTTTCTTGATCGTTTAAAAAATAACTATTACTTGAATAGTAACCTAAAGATTTTTTACCATAATAGAGAGCACTGTCTATCATTATTTTTCTTTCAAAAACTAATGCCATTTTTTTATTTATACTGGCCTCGAGACTCTTCAAATCGATATACGGGACATACCCCTTTGAGACATACTTTAATGACGTCTTTAAGCAAAAATAAGCACTATCATAATTTTTCAAATCAATATATACAGAAGCCATGTTATTATAAGTTGAACTGTGCAGACTAAAATTTTTATTCAACTTATCGTTTTTAATAGATAACCTAAAATATTTCAGCGCTTCTTTAGGAATTTTCTGTTTTCTTAATATAATTCCATATTGATTGAAGATTCTTGACAAATTGATTTTATAGTTAATTTTTTTAGAATGCTCAATAGTTTTCTTTAAAAACACTTTTGCTTTTTCAAAAGATTCTAAACTGTTATAGTATCTTACTGTCTGAAAATAACTATCAGACAGTACTGTCGAATAGGGGGCGTGCTCTTCAAGTTGCAGATTATTTTGAAGGATAATTTCCAATGCTTTTACAATTTTATCGCGATCAAAATAATATTCAGCATTAATAATATTAACAATACCCTTTTCCGGATAACACTTATCATTGTTACAAATGACAAGCGCTTTTCTCATTTCCATTTCGGCCAAAACATCTAAGTTTCTTGATGCCATAAACTCAGCCGATTTTGCGTAAATAACTTGCGATATCTTTGGGAAATCTATGTTTTTATCTTTAAGTATATCTAACTGATTTTTACACCATGAATATCGGTTGGTTTGGTATCCATAAATTACACTATCTATTGCATCAAAATCCAAATCTGACTGACTATATGCTTTAGGCGCTAAAAATAGAGTTATAAAAAAAAGAAGAAAAACTAATCTATTTCCAATCATCATTTTAAATATTACAATTTTGATAAAAAATACCTCTTAAAGATATTACTTTATTTACTAGTAAGTTGCTCGTAACTAGAATTTTATTAAATAGACCGTACTACAATTTCAATTCTCTTCTTCAACTTATGCTTCTTCTCACTACAAAAGACCTCATGTCTAAAATTTGCAACACTTATAAATACTTGAGTTGCCAAATTCTTATATATCTTGAAATATCCTCTATCAACAAGTTTTTATACATCTCAACAGTATCAATAAACCCATCTGCTTTTTATACAATTTAAGCTTAACCTACAAAAATTAAAAGAAACGGGGTTCAAGGTTTTTGGAGCTTCCGCTCTTGAAAATTTTAAATCCAACAAATAACTCATGCGATCCTGAATTATAATTCGTCAACTTAGTTACTTCGGTATCATAAGAATATCCAATAAAAAGATTGTTTGTTATCTGAAATCCGCAGAGTGCACTGAAAGAAGATCCGACTCGGTATGAAATCCCGGCATTAAATTTCTCTGCATAAAGAAAATTAGCTGAAACGTCTGCTTGCAAGGGAGCTCCTTCAATGTTTTTAATCATAAAAGTAGGTTTAAATTTCAGATTATAGTCCAGATCAAAAACATACCCACCAATAAGATAGGTTTGAAACTTTCTATGAACAACGGAATAATTTTCTTCATTATATCGTTTCGTCATAATCATCTGCGGCACTGAGAGCCCTACATAAAATCTGCTTGAATAGGCATAAACACCGGCACCCACATTAGGTGAAAGTTGATTTTCTACATTACTGGCAAAAACCGGATCTAAGTCGTTATAAATTTTCAGCTTTGTAAAATCAACATTTAATACATTTAAAGAAGTTTTAATACCAAAAGCAAGTTTAAAATTATCAATATCCAAACCATACGATAAATCTAATGCCAGGTTATTTTCCTGCATTGGTCCAATATTATCATTGATTAAGGAAACCCCTACTCCCATTTTTTTGTACATGGGTGCATTCATCGATATCGATGCTGTTTTCGGCGCTCCGTCCAAACCTACCCATTGTGAACGATAGCTTCCTGTAATATTTGTACAATTATCACTTCCTGCATACGCTGGATTGAAATATGTGGTAGTGTACATATATTGCGAATACTGGGGATCCATCTGCCCTAACATACTAAAATTAATACTTAGTAAAAAAAGTAGTAGAAAAAAGACATTTTTTCCTGTTGTATTTTTTTTCATAAATTCTCTGTGCGATACTATTAATATCTTACGAAGAAAATTCAAAAAAACACACTCGATCACTACAAGTTAATAATCGATATGTTCTAACTTATAATTGTGCTAATAATCAAACGGAGTGTAATTAAAATAGCCTAATTTGCTCTTTAATTGACAAGGGAAATTGCAAAATGAAAATCATAAATTTATGATTCAATCTTTTAATTCTATCTAACTCCTTTTAAGTTACTGGCAAAGAGGGGCCTTTTTTTTGCCACGAATTACACTAATTTCCGCGAATTATTTTTTGCCACAGATTAGGAGGATTTTCACAAATTATTTGATTCTTTTTAAAATCACTAACAAAGGGGGGGCTTTTTTTGCCACGAATTTCGCAAATTGCCGTTAATTATTTTTTGCCACAGATTAAGAGGATTTGCACAGATTATTTAATTCTTTTTAAAATTACTGACAAAGAGAGGTCTTTTTTTTGCCACGAATTACACTAATTTCCGCGAATTGTTTCTATGCTGTTGGGGGTTAAACCATCCTAAGCCTTCAATCTTCGGCGATGTTTCTCGCCAATAATTTTAAAACTTGATTCGTGTAATTCGTGACAAAATGATGAAAAACAAGAAATACAAACGACTTACTCATCACTAACTCTTTTTTAAAATTACTGATAAACATTAAATTTATATTTCCGACTTTTTGGATTATTCTAGCCTTTTGTTTTCACGCAGATTCAGCAGATTTTCTCCTTGCTTCCTTCGAAAATCTTTCAACAGGAGGACAGCGAACAGACGAAGCAAATCTACATGCTGTTCTCTTTGATGTCTTTACTGTTTTAACATTGTACACAACTTAGCAACTCTTTGTTGAGCTCCAAAATGAACTTTCCTACAATTTGTGCTAGAATAAAAAGTAGCCACGGATTTTTAAGATTAAAAAGGGTTTTCTTTTTCTTTTTAAACTAAAGCTATTTGTTATTCTTTTTTTACTACTCCACAACTTTTAGATTTGATCTTTTAACTAATAAAACTAGATCTTACAAGTGATGCCAAATTAATTCAGTACTAAACGCTAAAATCGTGGATCAAGACATATTGTTGTGGAGGAACAAATATCTTGTAGTTCTGTAATTTCGAATCAAGTTAAAAAGTTGTGAAATAATTTTTAGAAATTTCTTTTGTTTAGAAGTAGCAGATCATATACTTTTTGGCCAGAGCTTTTTAAGGTTCCTAATTTTCTAACTTCTCGCTTTGACGATCTCGAAAAGACGCCAAGCCGCTAAGTTTTTTCCTGTTTTTTCATTAAAACTTTGCGATTTTGCGACTCTGCGAGATTTTTACTTCCCCACAACTTTAGGACTTGATCCAAAACCGTATGCTAACAAGCTTTTAGTACTGAATAAGATATTATTAGAAAAAACAAAAGACCAAATCCAAAAGTTGTTGGGAAGCAACTTTTAGACTTGATCTGTTTTTTCATTTACTATATCATCATATGTAAATGAAATTCAATGATTTTATATGTATAAAAAAATATACACTTACTCACTAAGATACAAATACCCTGATTTTGTATTTAATTTTTTATCAGCTCCGGTTCCGTATTCAATGGTATAGAAATAAGTGCCCGCCGGAAGCTTACCTGTTCCGACTTTTATTCCTTTACCAGCCATGAATCCATCGAAAACATTTCCTGTAGAATCATAATTGTTTGTTTTAAAAACTCTGGCTCCCCATCTATTATAAATCTCAACGGTATTATTAGGATAGTTTTCAATATTTTCAATTTTGAAATAATCATTTACTCCATCATTATTAGGTGAAACGGCATTATATGTCTTTAAATCTGATCCTGCCCCTGCCGTATCCTCCCTTTTTATCTTTGCCAAAGTAAAGATTCCTTTAGCATCGTTTTTAGTGACAGCTGTCACGACCTTACTCTGCAGATCGGAAACACTGTTAATGACTATCCATTTTTTGCTTTCCGGATTCCATTTTACAATTCCAATTTTTTTAGGATCTGAAATTATTTCGGACTGCGACATATCTTCAGACCAACTTAGTGAAATAAAAATATCAGCCTTATCGTTCTTATCTTTATCAATAACCCAATATTCATTATCTGCAATTAATTCTACCTCATCTTCTTTTGCGGAATGTGGGTACAATGCATCTGAATTCAAATTATAATATATTACATTTAAAATATTTACATCATCCAGACCTGATATAATATAACGTCTGTAACTTTTATTAGTTCCAATTGGAAATGTAAAATCCGATTTACCCATCTTATATACATCTCCATCAACAAAACTTAAATCTGAAGCCAAGCTATTTACTGCATCAAAACCAAAAGTTATAGCCCCTCCAAAATCTCTATTGTTCAAAATCCCTTTTTCAAACAGAGCCATTCCATCTATAGAAATATTACCACGTAGATTAAAACTGGCATTTGAACGATTAGTATTCAAAAATTGAACATTTTTAAATTGAGATTCCACAGTCCCTTCGATATTTTGTATTTCTGAACCCGTAAATCTGGTGTAACCGTTTTGTTTGTCATTGAAAGCCACTACGCCATTATTACGAAAATTTTGTTTAAAAGAAACATCGCCATCATTCTGAAAACGCCCATTTACAGAATTGATAAAATCTCCATATACAGAAACTATAGTATTCTCTTTTATTGAGACAATCCCATTATTTAAGACCTCATTATTTTGGCCAAAACAAATCACAACTTGCAAAAAGAAAGCGGTAAGATATAATTTCATATTATTACTAAATTTATTTATTTCAATTCCCCATAAATGGTCTTTTTGCAATCTTAAATCCTCTTTTTTCATATTAAATATCTAATTTCAAAGCAAATAAACCACCAAACGGACAATCAAACAAAAGGAATTAATAATCAAAACGATTCGTTTTATAATCGTGAAAATTTTAAGTAAGCAGAATTAATTCGAATGAAAACAAAATTAACTTTAAATCAAAAAACAAGATGGGACAAGTACTATTCATAAGACCCGCTACCTAGTTATTGGTCAGGAATCTGCCCGCAAATGACATCCCCAAACGCCATAAAACAGACAGATAACCTGAAACAATATTTAAAAGAATAAAAATTGAAATTCACCCTCTTGTTCTAATGAAACATAAAACATCGTTTAATTACCTTAACAAGTTTAATCCATCCAAAACACAAACTTTTCATCGGCTTCATTATGGCAATCCGGTCTAATTCCATTATTCCATAAAAGATATTTATCTTACCTTTTAACGAAATCCGTGCAAACTTACAATAGCATAAACTAAAACCTTTTAATTAATCAACACCTGATCGATTGCAATTTATATTTGAAACAAAACCTTTCAAAATGCTACATTTTATTCGAGCAAAATTGCATACGACATACTGCTATCTCTTTAAATTACAGAAACAATTTTTCAGAAAACTTTGTCCCTAAATTTGTTAAGTATTCTTATTTTTTTTGATTTTTGATCTTCAATAAATACAATAAATCCCTTAATTAAGTGTTTATACAAATAGGTATTAAAGTGTTTCACTTTATGTCTATTATGTTTTATTTGTTAATATTTACAAGAGATGAAAAGTATATTGTTTTTAATTATATTGGTTGGGGTATCCTTACAGGGATATGCGCAGGATGAAATGAATAATAAATTCAAACCAATCCCTGCAAAAGAATCGGAAAAAAAAGAAGTTATTCCTCCGAAAGAGATTTCAACAAAGATTGCGCCGCCTGCTATTGTGGAAAAACCGGATCCATTGAAAATTGATCCTGCAGAACTTTTTAAAGATCCCAATTTATACAAAAAAGAAGCTAATATTGAAGGGATTTTTTACAGAAGAAATCAATATTTAGGAGGTTTTAAGACCAAATCCTTTACTTCTACAATTCGTTACCGAGATGCTGCTTATGTGGATGGTGATAAGATAAAAATATATCTGAATGATAAGATCGTTGAACCGGAAGTTAGTCTTGATGGAACGTTTAAAGAATTTAAAATAAAACTCATAGCAGGCATTAATAAAATCGATTTTGAAGCTCTAAATGAGGGCTTTGCTTCTCCGAATACTGCTCAGTTTGAGGTATATGATGACAAAGGTACCGTTATTAATGCAAGTGAATGGAATGTGGGTACGGGTTATAAAGCCACTATTATTTTATTTAAAGAGTAAAAGATTGTTACCGAAATAACCACCAGTAAAAAGGACACCAATGAACGAAACTATCTGATTTTGATCATTTTATGCCTCTGTATTTGGCAAATGCATAAAAACGGGTAGTTCTACGCTCTTGTAGGATTATACATTGCATTAAGTTTGTTACTTAATCCTAAATAACAATACCATGCAAGACAATCAAAATTCACCCATTCCAGCAGGATGGGTTGGCGGGTTTCCACCGGCAGGTTCACCAATGTTATATCCAATCCGAGATCTTTCCTCTTTACCAATGTTGGGTAATATGGACAATATTAATTTTCTTCAGCGTCAGCTTGGCGTAAGATGGCCCGAGTTTAGTTGGGAGACAGAGAAAGACAGTCCTATTAATACGAAACGATGCTATCAGCAATTTGCTCCCTATATCTCGAGAGCCGGTTATACCGATGAAGGAAGGGTATATTCCGTTATCTGTCCACAACAAGGAGTTTGGATCAAAGATGAGATTTGCATCAATGTCGAGGTTACCGTTACCGGACAAAGAGGCTGGGTCAATGAAGTAACCAAAGAAATCGCAATAGACATGACAGTGGAAGGCAAAATTTGGTTAACGCGAGATAAAAAAAAGGGAGGCATATTTAATGATATTTGGGCCTTTATGGAATATGGTCCTTTTAAATTTCCGTTAGATAAAGAACACGCGATCCGAGTTACAACACACAAACAAAATGATCCTACTCAACCCATTTTTGAGGTGATACACGGATTAAATCCTGAATTTGAAAATCCACCGTTTGCACTACACGAAGCTGAGGCATTTGCAACGGCCTTTCTTGCCGTAGAAATTGGTGCTATCAAAGAGACAAAAAGCTCCCTTGTGGATGGTTTTAATCATTTAATAATGAACATTTTTAATCTGGGTTCAGGAAATATGCTTCAGCCCGGAAACACCTTATCATGGAATCTGTGGTTTACAGAACCTGCTCTGGTTAATAAGGAAGAGTGGAAAAATCATGCTAATTTCTGGAGAGATTCTATTGATATTCATCATCGTTCTCCTACCGGAAATGGTACTGATGCCAGGTATTTTGATGGTAGTACATTCAACCCTGAACAAAATGCAATAGATGAAATAGTTCAGGATATTATTGATTATGTTAAAAAACATATTTAGATAACGTAATTCTGGTGGAAATAAATTTGGGGTTAAATTCCAATTTTTTAAATCCCAAATTCCAACTTTTGGAACTTGAAATTCCAGAGACAAAACGTACTTGATTTTAAATACGTACAAATATAAAACCCCAATGTACTAAATGTATATTGGGGTTTATTTATATTTACGCTTCTGCTTTTAGAATCTGTTGTAGTGCTTATTTGGCTACTTTTTTAAATCGCATCATCGGGACATCACCTTCATTTAAATTTAATTTTCCCTCTTTATCAATCGTATAACTTGTGATTTTATTTATTTGTTGCAGGAACTGTTGCTCTCCTCCACCATCACAAAACATCATTGTTGTTGGTCCGGCCTCTCCAAAAGAAAGTTTTTTTCCGTCTAAAGTATAGGAAGCACTGTAGCCGTTACAACCATTATTTCCATACACTCTGGTTTCTTTCTGATCAAAAGTAAGTTGTGGTTTTTTGTTTGGAAATAATCCGTCAAAAGCGATTCTTGGTCCTGAAATATACTCTAACTCCCAGGTTGTATCATAAATGTTGGCAGTACTTTTTGTTTCTTTTGAGGCTTTGCAGGAACTAAAGAATACCGTTGAAATTGCAACGATCGCGATTACATAATTTTTCATAAATGTGATTGTGTTTTTTAATTAATGATTTTAATTTTTAATGATTGGAATTACTTTCACAATATTCGTGCCTGATTGTGCTTACAAATGTTTTTTTGTTTCAGGTTTCAGGTTTCGGGTTTTACTTCAACACGGATTAATGAAAACTGAGATTATTAAACCATATAAGTCATATGAGAAAATATAAGTTGAGCTTAAATGACTTACATTACTTATATGGTTTTGTTTCAAGTTTCAAGTTTCAGGTTCTACTTCAACACTAATAATGGAAACTGAGATTATTAAATCATATAAGTCATATGAGAAAATATAAGTTGGACTTAAAATGACTTACATTACTTATATCGTTTTTGTTTCAGGGTTCAAGTTACTGGTTACTGGTTTCAGGGGTATCACAATTCTGTTATTTCGAGCGAAGTCGAGAAATCACATAAAGTACTAAGTTTCTATTTTCCATGATTTTGTCATACTGAGGAACGAAGTATCTTCGCAAGTAATTCCGTAAAGTGAAGTTCAACAGTATCGATTCAGCAAACGTAGATCCTTCGTTCCTCAGGATGACAAACTGTACGGAGTTTCTAGTGTGATTTCTCGACTTCGCTCGAAATGACAGACTACAACGTATAATTTACTGGTTTCAGGTTTCAAGTTTCAGGTTTCAGTTTCTACTTCAATACGAATAATGTAAACTGAGATTATTAAACCATATAAGTCATATGAGAAAATATAAGTTGGGCTTAAATGACTTACATCACTTATATGGTTTTTGTTTCAGGTTTCAAGTTACTGGTTACTGGTTTCAGGGTTATCACAATTCTGTCATTTCGAGCGAAGTCGAGAAATCACATAAAGTACTAAGTTTCTATTTTCCATGATTTTGTCATACTGAGGAACGAAGTATCTTCGCAAGTAATTCCGTAAAGTGAAGTTCAACAGTATCAATTCAGCAAACGTAGATCCTTCGTTCCTCAGGATGACAAACTGTACGGAGTTTCTTGTGTGATTTCTCGACTTCGCTCGAAATGACAGACTACAACGTATATTTTACTTGTTTCAGGTTTCAAGTTTCAGGTTCTGCATCAACAAGAATAGCGGAAACTGAGATTATCAAACCATATAAGTCATATGAGAAAATATAAGTTGGACTTAAATGACTTACATTACTTATATGGTTTAAAAACTTTGCCCCTTTGTACCTGAGAACCTCTGTACCTTACCTACTTTTTAAACTGCTGAATACCGGATTGCAACCATTCTTCATATTCAGTGACGTCTGGCATATATCCGACAGCTTTGTTCAAACTGTTCTCCTTCGTATCTAAAATAAGATAATACGGTTGTGCATTGGCTTTGTATCTTGTAATCTGGAAGTCACTCCATTTATTACCGATTGATTTTATTGTTTTTCCAGTTTCTTTGGAGACGTATTGCTCGCTTTCGGGTAGTTCTCTTTTATCATCAACATAGAGTGATATTAATACAACTTCATTGTTTAAAATCGACAATATTTTGGGATCGGACCAAACGTAATCTTCCATTTTTCGGCAGTTTACACAAGCAAATCCTGTAAAGTCCAAAAGAATAGGTTTGTTAACCGATTTCGCATATGCCAATCCTTTTTCATAATCTGTAAAAGCCATAATATCATGCGGGCCTTTGTGTGCGCCATCGGGCAATACTGTCGTAGAAATAGTATTTCCCGCTTTGGTACCTCCCACTCCATATGGAGATTCACTGTAAGTCATTGGTGGCGGGAAACCGCTGATTAATTTTAATGGTGCTCCCCATAAACCCGGAATCAGATAAATCGTAAAACTCAATACAATTAACCCTACAGACAAACGTCCTACAGAAATAGAGGAAGTCGGTGAATCGTGAGGCAGTGTAATTTTTCCGAACAGATACAAGGCCAATGTACCAAATATGGCAATCCAGACTGCTAAGAATATTTCACGCTCAAACCAATGCAATTGCAAAACCAAATCGGCATTGGATAAAAATTTAAATGCCAGCGCCAATTCTAAAAAGCCTAAAAATACTTTCACGGTATTCAACCAGCCTCCTGATTTGGGTAATGTGTTTAACCAGCTCGGAAATAAAGCAAATAGCATAAAAGGCAATGCCAATGCGGAAGAAAAGCCCAACATTCCAACAATTGGAGCAATACCGCCTTTAGATGCGGCTTCTACCAACAAAGTTCCGATAATGGGACCTGTACAGGAAAACGACACTATAGCCAAAGCGAGTGCCATAAAAAGTATGCCTATAATACCGCCCCTGTCTGCCTGCTGATCGACTTTATTGGCCCAGGAATTAGGCAGCATTATTTCGAAAGCACCCAGAAAAGAACTGGCAAAAACCACTAACAGTACAAAGAAAACAACATTAAACCATACGTTAGTAGACAAAGCATTTAAAGCATCAGCACCGAAAATAAGTGTAATCACTGAGCCTAAAAAAACATAAATCAGAATAATGGACAATCCGTATATAATGGCATTTTTAATTCCTTTGGCTCTGTTTTTACTTTGTTTGGTAAAAAAACTCACCGTCATCGGAATCATAGGAAATACGCAGGGTGTCAACAGTGCCGCGAATCCGGATAAAAAGGCTATAAAGAAAATAGTCCCCAAACCTGTTTCTGAATCTGAATTGTCCTTTTCTGTTACAAGAGGAACTTTCGAATCTGTTTTTATTGTTTTTTGAGTGTTAATTGCCGAGGCTTCGATTTCTTTCGCTTCTAATGATTTTAAGTTAAACTCAAAGTATTTGGTCTCGCTTATGCAGTTTTCTTTGCACACCTGATAGGCTAGTTCGAGCTGAATAATTTCATTCTCTGTATTCGTATTTTTAATCGATTGTGCAAAAGCAACTTTGCTTGAAAAGAAAATTTCATCAACTCCAAAAATGTCGTTAAATTTTCTTTCTGTTTCACTTTCGGTCGCTTTTCCAATTAACTCATAATTTCCATCTTTTTTATGAAAGATCAGTTCTGCCGGCAGAGGTCCACCATCTGGGGTAAATTGTGAATAAACATGCCAACCGGTTTCAATGGTTCCGTTGACGGTAATCAAAAAATCAGCATTGGATTTCTTTTCTATTTTTGGCGTCCATTTTACGGGATTTAAAATTTGTGCCTGCCCGTTTACAAAAGCAAACAGCAGGAGCACTACATATAGTATTTTTTTCATGGTTTCAATTTAAGCAGAACGAGATGTTCCGGTTATCGTTTTGTTTTCGATCCTTTCTTTAATCTGCATAACAACTCTTTCGATGGCAACGGTGCTGCCATCGAAAAATAGTTGTCTACTCCTTTTTATTGGTTTAAAAAAAACTTTTTAAGGATTACATTTTATAAAGAAGTTGTTTACTTGGTTACATTAAAAAAGGTGTACTCTAATTTCAAAAAGAAACCATCTGATGTGATACGGTTCATCGAGCTGTACAGTTCTTTCCTGTAAGCCAAATCAATTCTCGCCTGACTATTGATGATAAACTGAATTGAAGGCACTACATCCATAAACGACTTACCATCGGCAGTGATCGTCTGACCTACAAACTCTAACATCGTGTTAATGTTCGTTTGTTTATAGCTGGTGTATTTTTTGGGATGCATTAATCGTCCAACTGAAAAAGTGTAATTTATAGCACTCTTGCCTTGACTGTCCGGAAAGTTGTTGTTATTGTTATCAAAAGCCTGTCCGTAACTTACTGTTGAACTTAGCGCTACTTTTTTAATTAATTGTGTGGCAACCAAACCGGCTTCATAGCCTGTATTCATCCCCATCAAATCAATAGCTTCACTACTAACCGGAGCATTGTTCCAGCTGTATCGCCCAAAAGCAGCCATTCTAAAATGACTTTGAAGATCATCTATGGAGAAAAAACGGTATTTGGCATAAACCCCTCCCCCTTTGTACTCCAGTCCACTGTTCATATTATTTAAATAAGCAGAGGCTCGTACCATTAAATTTTTGTTGACACCCCAGGTAACTTCAGGCGACAAAGCATAGATGTTACCTCCGTCGAATTGGTTCTTCATCAAAGACTGTCCTACGCAGGCTGAAATAGAACCCGCCGGAGCATTACTGGCGGGCTCGGTTACAACAAATAATTCCTGTGCCTTACTATTAAATGAAACAAGCAACAAAAATAGGATTGATAATTGTCTCATTATTATATGGTTTTTAAATGATAATCGTTTTCATTTTCAACAGCATAACTTGGTTGATTTGAATACGTTTTACTTAATTTTTTGTATGCTTTCTGTGTTACAAAACCTTTGTCAATGACCTGATAGGCAGTTTCATTACCTGAAACCGGGTTTTTAGAATCAATAAACACAAAAGTACCGTCGGCTATTTTAAGCGTATTGTTTTCCAGTTTTTGCGGATCCACTTTCATCGTCAGCACCATAGAGCCAACAAAAAAGCCTGCTTTCTCGACTGCATTTTTAAGTACTTTAGGTTGTAATGCCACGTCTTTTTTAAAATAGACCGTAAACGTATTGGTGTTTAAATCGGTGCTGATACTGTCTACTTCCGTCATTGATTTTAATTGCTTATTTATGGCGTTAGAACACATTGAACAAGTTAATCCTGTAGCAATTATTTCAGCTTTAGAAATTTGAGCGTATGATTTTATGCTGCCAAGCATTACCAAAAGTGCAATGGCAAGAGATTTTATAGATAAGGTTTTCATTTTATTTGTTTTTTTTGATTTGTGCAATAATCTGAGCTTCTGTAGGATCGATCGCGATCAATTTTCCGGATGCATCAAAAAGATAAGTTGATGGTAGCGCTTCTACTCCAAAAAGTACTGCCGTTTTCGCGTCAAAACCTTTTGGGTCAATTAACTGCTGATGTTTCATTTTGTCTTTTGCTATGGCTTTCAACCATTTGTCTTTATCGGCATCAATTGAGATTCCAACGATTTCAAAATTTTGACCTTTATACTTATCGTACATTTTGACCAAATTTTTATTCGCTAATCGACAAGGTGCACACCAGGAGGCCCAAAAGTCAACCAAAACTGTTTTTCCTTTAAAAGAATTTAGTTTTACAGCTGCATTTTTATCATTTTGAAGTTGAATATTGGGAAGGTTATCACCTACTTTTATCTGTGCATTTGCTAATGAAAAACTTAAAATCATTAGGAATGCTACGGTTACATTTTTTATTTTAAACATAAAAATTTAATTTAGAGTGAATAGTATTACTACTGTTTATGACATTGTGCTTTCTTCGGAGTTTCTCTGTCGTATTGGCAACATCCGTGAAGGTTGTCATAAGCGGTAGTTGTGGCCGTGAATTTTTCGTTATCATATCCTGCATCAGATACGCGTTTTAGGATCTCCTCTAAATTGGTTTTCTTAGGGTCGTAAGTAACTACAGCAGTCTTTGTGTCTTTATTCCAATTTAATACCGCTGATTTGGTATTTGCTGTGGTTTCGATGGTCTTTTTGCACATGGCACAGTTTCCATTAATTTTTACAGTTTCAGTTACTTTATTTTTACTTTGCGCGTTGACAGTTGCCACTGATAACAATAGTATTATTGCTACCAATACTTTATATATTGATTTCATGTTTTTTTTAATTTTTGAATGAATTTATCCGACGGGTACAACAGAAACTATAGCAGATACAGCTATGTTCTGAAACTAATACGGATTTAATAAATGATTTTGTTGCCTGAACAGGCTTAAATTTGACGCACTTACGGCTGTCAAAGAAGAAAATCTAGCTTATTTTAGGAGGAAGCCAGATAGAACGGAAATCAGAAGAAATAAACACTTCTGAATAAAAATAAGTTTGTCTGCGATCTGAAAAATCAAAAAGAGCGTCGTTCGCTTCCTGAAAAACAAACATTGGGCTAAAACCACAATACATTACAGGACAACCACAAGAAACTCCCGAACAACTGCTATCGCAATCGTGTTTGGTTTCTTTAGACTTCTTTTCTTTACAACAAGATTTTTCAGAAGATTCTTTTTTACAGCATGACATTTCTTTCTTACTACTATTATGTGCAAAAGATTGCATTGGACTTAAAAAGAGTCCAAGAATAAGTAGAAGTAATATGTAGCTGTTTTTCGGCATTTCGGATACAAACATACAATTATATTGAGTATCGAGTTGTTAAGTTTTTTGTAAAAAAAATCAAGAAGACTATAGTTGGCCTCAGAAAAACAGCAGCCTTTTTCCTAAACAACTGAATGTTAAGACCACATAAAGAAATTGCCTTTTGATAAAAGAGTATTTTTTTCGCAGTTTAACACTTTGTACAGCTAAAGAATAAGTTTACAGCTGTGAATTTGAAATCAAAACTAAATAATTAAATATCAGTGAGTTAAAAATCATTACCAATACCTTCAAATTTAGTACTGTATTCACCCCTATTTTCATTCAAAAAAAGCTATTAAATTTTACTTAATGGGCTCCCGAAAGCCATTCAAAAGCGTTAACAAAAAAATAACAAAGTCAGATTAAACTCATTATTAAGCGATTAACTTCAACACAAAGCTATTTAAGGGCAAAATCTACTACAAAAACAGGTATTTCTACCTGCCCTTGTGAGTAGGCAATAAAGTAGCTTTGTTGTATCAAAACTATTATAAATTAACTTAATCTATTTTATTATGGAAGAATACATTGGAATTGTAAAGCTTTTTGCGGGAAATTTTGCGCCAAGAGGATGGGCCTTATGTAATGGACAAATAATGTCAATTGCTCAGAACACGGCATTATTTTCAATTTTAGGTACTACTTACGGAGGTAATGGTCAAACTACATTCGCCTTACCTAACCTACAAGGTAACGTAGCTATTGGTGCTGGAACAAGCCCAAGCGGAAGTTATGTTCAAGGACAAACAGCAGGTACTACAACAACAAGCATTTTAACAAGTAACCTTCCAACACACGTTCACGCAGGTGTAGGAACTATATCTGTAAGTACTGCTAACGCTACAGATTCTACACCGGTAGCCGGTGCTTCTTTTGCTGTACCGGGATCGATTGTATCAAGAGTGTTTACCCCGACGTTAGGATTTGCAACATCAACCCCAAGTGTTAATTTGGCAAGTTCTATCACTACCGGTGCGACTGGAAGTAATATTCCAATCTCAATAATGCAACCTTATTTGGCATTGACATACATCATTTGTCTTGAAGGTATTTTCCCTTCTAGAAATTAAAAGATAAGATTATTTTTTTAAGCTATATGACCATTGTGGTATTTCACTAAAATCATATACCAATTGAATTTTTGAATAATCCCTGAGATTATACATCGATACTAAACAATAAGGATTTGTAATAAAAGACTCTGCCGTTCTTAACGTAATGTCTTCAAATATCTTTAATTCAGTAAAAATGGCAATATCAGGATGATTGCTAAAATTCTCAGGCAGATCATAAAAAGAACTTTCCAATTTTGAATTGTGATTTTCTCTGCCGCAATGTTCTTTGTTTATTGTAAATAATCTATCAACAAATACGTTATCAGGATAGGGCTGCATTTCTTTGTAGCCCTTTATTCCATCTATAGTGTATTTAAGGTAAGGCTCATAATCAAAAAAGGTATAGGCCAGATCAATACTTATTTCTTCGGGAATTAATATAGCATAAGAAGCTAATTGTCTGGTAATATTTCTCATGATCGCGACCTGCGGTTCACGTGTAAGCGCATAATGCATGGTTTCGGATATGGCAAGATCTATAGTAAAATCAACTGGTTTTGTATACGTAATAGCATTAGTTTCAACTAAATGAATATTATACTCTTCAAGACCAATGACAGAAACAAGTTGCTGTACAGAAGAGATTGATTCTGCATTAATATCGAGTAAAAGAGCATTAATTTTCTCTTTACTAAATAACGGAAGCAACGGTAAAATTAGTGTCGCATACGGACCACATCCGGCATATAGTACATTAATACTTCTTTCGGGAAAATCTATACTTAATTTAGTTAAAGCCTTATAAATACCTTTTATAAAAAAAACTGTGCGCAAACTGTCATCAACACAATCTGCGGCTCCGGAACTGGATAAAGCAATACCGCCTTTTACGAAAGTCTCATTGCTCTCAGAAATAAAAATCTTGGTCACTTTTTTATAAAACTCTGAAAGTTCTCCGGCACATCGTATATGCTCATCAATAGTATTTGATGCAATGATAGATTTCGCAATAAATGTAAGTTCCTGTTTATACATGTTTTACAACCTTATATATTATTCTATTTAAAGTTAGAAATATAAGTTAAAATAGTATACAGTAATACTAACAGATCAATTTAATATCAATAAATTATGAAAAAACTTTACTTATTATTAATCCTTCTCTTTTTTGCGATGCAACATATTGCCGCGCAAACTACAGAAACATTTGAAACGGCAACTGTAGGTGCTTCCAGTTTTACAAACGGTACAAAAACGTTTAACTTAAGCAGCAGCTACCTTAGCTTTAAAGCTTTCAATCTTCCTGGTCAGGGTTACAACGGCTCGAATAATTTTCTTCAGGTTGAAGATGCTGTCGGCCCAGAAGCTCTTGGACAAACCGGTACTATTTCGGATGCTACAGGTAGTTTTAAAATCAGTAGTCTATGGATATATGTAACTGGTAATTCTGCCTTTACTGCAGGTGTCACAAGTAATGGATTACCTGGGTCAATCACTTTCAGAGGTAAACTTGCCGGTGCTACCGTATTTACTGTTACTAAAACTACGACCGGTGCTAGTATTCCTCTGACACTTCCCGGCAACGGTTTTCTGTTTATCAACTTCGCTACCGAAGGAGGCTCAAATAATACAACTGCAATAATAGATCAACTTGAAATTCAATTAAGCAACAATTATGATTATTTTGCTGTTGATAATTTTATATTTTCAAATGGTGCAGTAGCACCAACAGTAAGTACTACAACAGCAACAGGTACCGGATCTGTAAAAGCCACCATGGGTGGTAATGTAACAGCCGATGGTGGTGATGCTACTATAGAAAGAGGAATCGTTTGGGGCACAGCAGTCAACCCGACTACTGCCAACAATAAATTCCAAATCGGAACAGGAACGGGAATCTACTCAGGTATCGTTTCTTCCTTTCCCCCATCAACGCTTATTCATTATAGAGCTTATGCTACAAATAGCGGAGGTACTGCATATGGGAATGATTTAACATTTACAACAACAGCAGCTTTAAACACTTCTTCAACACCATCTAGTAATGTATCCTGTAATGGAGGTAATAATGGTGTAGGAGCAGCAACTGTAACGGGAGGCTCCGGAGGTTATACCTATTCTTGGGCACCTTCAGGAGGTAACGGATCAATAGCTACCGGTTTAGCTGCGAATACTTATACCCTTACTATTACTGATAGTGAAGGCACAATCATAACACGAACATATAATATTACACAACCCACAGCTATTAGTTTAGTTACCGGATCAAGTAGTAACGTATCCTGTAATGGCGGTAATAATGGTGTAGCCAGTGTAACACCTACCGGTGGAACACCCGGATATTCCTATTCATGGGCACCATCTGGAGGAACAGGTTCTACTGCTTCCGGTTTAGCAGCAGGCACCTATACGGTAACAGTTACAGATGCCAATACTTGTCAAGCAACCAGAACATTTAATATTGGACAACCGGCTGCAGCACTTAGTCTCGCAACAGGCTCCAGCAGCGATGTGTCTTGTAACGGAGGTTCAAATGGTGTAGCAAGTGTAACGCCTACCGGTGGAACACCCGGATATACCTATTCATGGGCACCATCAGGAGGAACGGGTTCAACTGCTGCAGGTTTAGCAGCAGGGACTTATACGGTAACAGTTACTGATAATAATACTTGTCAGGCAACCAGAACATTTGTTATAAATCAACCAGCAGCACCTCTTAGTCTCGCAACAGGATCTAGCAGCGATATATCTTGTAACGGAGGTGCCAACGGTGTGGCTAGCGTTAGCCCTACTGGAGGAACATTTCCTTATACTTACTCCTGGGCACCATCAGGTGGAACCGGATCAACGGCCGCAGGTTTAACAGCAGGAACTTATACGGTAACGGTTACCGATAATAATACCTGTCAGTCAACCAGAACATATGTTATAAATGAACCAGCAGCACCAATTAGTCTGGCAACAGGATCTAGTAGTGATGTATCCTGTAACGGAGGTGCTAACGGTGTAGCGAGTGTTTCTCCTACTGGTGGAACATTTCCTTATACCTATTCATGGGCACCGTCTGGTGGAACCGGATCAACGGCTGCAGGTTTAACAGCAGGAACTTATACGGTAACAGTTACCGATAATAATACCTGTCAGTCAACCAGAACGTTTGTCATAGGTGAACCAGCAACGCCACTTAGTCTGGCTACAGGATCCAGCAGTGATGTATCTTGTAACGGAGGTGCCAATGGTATAGCAAGTGTTACTCCAACCGGTGGAACATTTCCTTACGCCTTCTCTTGGGCACCATCCGGTGGAACCGGTTCAACGGCTACTGGTTTAGCAGCAGGTACTTATACCGTAACTGTTACGGATAATAATACGTGTCAGACAACCAGAACATTTGTTATAGGAGAACCAGCAACTGCACTTGTAGCTTCAGATGGAGGGCAAACCAATGTTTCCTGTAATTTGGGAGCTAACGGATCTGCTACTGTTAATGCAACAGGTGGAACTCCAACTTATACCTATTCTTGGGCACCCGCAGGCGGAACTGCTGCAACAGCAACAGGATTGACTGCAGGAACATACACTGCGACTGTTACAGACGCCAACGGATGTACAGCAACACAAAGTTTTACTATTACAGAGCCAACGGCTATTATTGCAAGTGCAGCAGCACAAACTAATGTAAATTGTAATGGAGGCTCCAACGGATCTGCCGCTGTAACTGCAACCGGAGGAACGGGTAGCTATACTTACTCTTGGGCACCAGCTGGTGGAACTGCAGCAACAGCAGCAGGACTTACAGCCGGAACATACACTGCAACTGTTACAGATGCTAACGGATGTACTGGAACGCAAAGTTTTACTATTACCGAGCCAACTGCTATTATTGCAAGCGCAGCAGCTCAAAATAATGTGAGTTGTAATGGAGGTGCCAACGGTACCGCTACTGTAAGTGCAACCGGAGGAACTGGAGCATATACGTATTCATGGGCACCAACTGGTGGAACAGCCGATACAGCAGCAGGATTAACTGCAGGTACTTATACTGCAACTGTTACAGATGCTAACGGATGTACTGGAACGCAAAGTTTTACTATTACTGAACCTGCAGCACTTGTAGCTTCAGATGGAGGACAAACAAATGTATCTTGTAATTCAGGAGCTAATGGAACGGCTACTGTTAGTGTAACAGGAGGAACAGGTTCTTATACTTATTCATGGGCACCAGCTGGCGGAACTGCTGCTACGGCTTCAGGATTAACTGCCGGTAGCTACACTGTAACGGTGACAGATGCCAATACTTGTTCTACTACACAAAGTTTTACGATCACAGAACCAGCTTCACTTGTAGCTTCAGATGGAGGTCAAACGAATGTTTCCTGTAATTCAGGAGCTAACGGATCAGCTACTGTAAGTGCAACCGGAGGAACTGGAACCTATACCTATTCATGGGCACCAACTGGTGGAACTGCAGCTACGGCTACAGGACTTACAGCAGGTACCTACACTGTAACGGTAACAGATGCCAATACTTGTTCTACTACACAAAGTTTTACCATTACTGAACCAACTGTTATTGTTGCGGCTCCTGTCGCACAAACCAACATCGCTTGTAATGGAGGTGCTACCGGATCTGCTACTGTAACTGCAACCGGAGGAACTGGAACTTATACTTACTCTTGGGCACCAGCTGGCGGAACTGCTGCAACAGCATCAGGATTGACAGCCGGAACATATACAGCAACTGTTACAGATGCAAACGGATGTTCAGCAACTCAGAGTTTTACTCTTACAGAGCCAACTGCTATTGTTGCAACTTTAGCAGCGCAAACCAATGTATCTTGTAACGGAGGTGCTAACGGTTCAGCTACTGTAAGTGCTACTGGAGGAACAGGTAGCTATACCTATTCCTGGTCTCCATCTGGAGGAACTGCTGCAACAGCAGCAGGATTAACTGCAGGTACTTATACCGCAACTGTTACAGATGCAAACGGTTGTACCGCAACTCAAAGTTTTACTCTTACTCAACCTGCTCCACTTGTTGCTTCAGATGGAGGACAAACAAATGTATCTTGTAATTCAGGATCTAATGGATCAGCAACAGTTAGTGTAACTGGAGGAACGGGTTCTTATACGTACACATGGGCACCAACTGGCGGAACTGCTGCAACAGCGACAGGATTGACAGCTGGAACTTATACAGTAACCATAGAAGATGGTAATGGATGTACTACAACACAAAGTTTTACTATTACTGAACCAACTTTACTAGTAGCTTCAGATGGAGGACAAACCAACGTATCTTGTAATTCAGGAGCTAACGGATCTGCTACTGTAAGTGCAACCGGAGGAACTGGAACTTATACCTATTCATGGACACCAACTGGCGGAACTGCTGCAACAGCAACAGGATTGACAGTTGGAACATATACAGCAATTGTTACAGATGCTAACGGATGTACAGCTACTCAAAGTTTTACGATCACAGAACCAACTGCTATTGTTGCGGCTCCTGTCGCGCAAACCAACATCGCTTGTAATGGGGGTGCTACTGGATCTGCTACTGTAACTGCAACCGGAGGAACTGGAACTTATACTTACTCTTGGGCACCAGCTGGTGGAACTGCTGCTACAGCAACAGGACTTACAGCAGGAACGTATACTGCAACTGTTACAGACGCTAACGGATGTGCAGCAACTCAAAGTTTTACTCTTACAGAGCCAACTGCTATTATTGCAAGTGCAGCAGCACAAAATAATGTGAGTTGTAATGGAGGGGCCAACGGTACAGCTACTGTAAGCGCAACCGGAGGAACTGGAGCATATACATATTCATGGGCACCAACTGGTGGAACTGCCGATACTGCTTCGGGATTAACTGCAGGTACTTATACTGCAACTGTTACAGATGCTAACGGATGTACTGGAACGCAAAGTTTTACTATTACTGAACCTGCAGCACTTGTAGCTTCACAGGGAGGACAAACCAATGTATCTTGTAATTCAGGATCTAATGGATCAGCTACTGTTAGTGTAACTGGTGGAACAGGTAGTTATACCTACACATGGGCACCAACTGGTGGAACTGCCGATACTGCTTCGGGATTAACTGCAGGAACTTATACAGTGACTGTAACGGACGCTAATGGTTGTACTACAACACAAAGTTTTACTATTACTGAACCGGCAATTCTTGTTGCTTCAGATGGAGGACAAACCAATGTATCTTGTAATTCAGGAGCTGACGGATCTGCTACAGTTAATGTAACCGGAGGAACTACAACCTATACCTATTCATGGACACCTTCTGGTGGAACTGCTGCAACAGCAACAGGATTGACAGTAGGAACTTATACAGTAACTGTTACAGACGCCAACGGATGTGCAGCAACTCAAAGTTTTACGATTACAGAACCATCCGCTCTTGTAGCTTCAGATGGCGGACAAACCAATATAACCTGTAATTCAGGATCAAATGGATCTGCTACTGTAACTGCAACCGGAGGAACTGGAACTTATACTTATTCATGGGCACCAGCTGGTGGAACTGCTGCAACAGCATCAGGTCTTACAGCCGGAACATACACAGCAACTGTTACAGATGCTAACGGATGTTCAGCAACACAAAGTTTTACGATTACTGAACCGGCTGCTCTTGTAGCTTCAGATGGAGGACAAACCAATGTATCTTGTAATTCAGGAGCTAATGGATCTGCTACTGTAAATGTAGTTGGAGGAACTGGTACTTATACGTACTCATGGGCGCCTTCTGGTGGAACTGCAGCTACGGCTTCAGGATTAGCAGCAGGAACTTATACCGTGACTGTTACAGATGCTAACGCATGTACTGCTACTCAAAGTTTTACGATTACAGAACCGGCAGCCCTTGTGGCTTCGGCAGGAGCTCAGGACAATGTATCTTGCAATTCAGGATCTAATGGATCGGCTACAGTTAGTGTAACCGGAGGAACTGGAACTTATACGTACTCATGGGCACCTTCAGGAGGAACTGCTGCAACTGCTTCAGGTTTAACTGCAGGAACTTATACAGTGACTGTAGAGGATACTAATGGATGTACGACAACACAAAGTTTTACGATTACTGAACCGACAGTACTTGTTGCTTCAGATGGAGGACAAACCAATGTATCTTGTAATTCAGGAGCTGACGGATCTGCTACTGTTAATGTAACCGGAGGAACTACAACCTATACCTATTCATGGGCACCTTCAGGTGGAACTGCTGCAACAGCAACAGGATTAACAGCAGGAACATACACAGTAACTGTTACAGATGCAAACGGATGTTCAGCAACACAAAGTTTTACTATTACTGAACCAACTGCTCTTGTAGCTTCAGATGGCGGACAAACCAATGTAACCTGTAATTCAGGATCTAATGGATCTGCTACTGTAACTGCAACCGGAGGAACTGGAACATATACCTATTCATGGGCACCAACTGGTGGAACTGCTGCAACAGCATCAGGTCTTACAGCCGGAACATACACAGCAACTGTTACAGATGCTAACGGATGTTCAGCTACTCAAAGTTTTACTATTACTGAACCAGCCGCTCTTGTAGCTTCAGATGGAGGGCAAACCAATGTATCTTGTAATTCAGGATCTAATGGATCTGCTACTGTAAATGTAGTTGGAGGAACTGGTACTTATACGTACTCATGGGCACCAACTGGTGGAACTGCTGCAACAGCATCAGGTCTTACAGCCGGAACATACACAGCAACTGTTACAGATGCAAACGGATGTGCTACAACTCAAAGTTTTACGATCACAGAACCGGCAGTCCTTGTGGCTTCGGCAGCAGCTCAAGACAATGTCTCTTGTAATTCAGGTTCTAATGGATCTGCTACTGTTAGTGTAACCGGAGGAACTGGAACTTATACGTACTCATGGGCACCTTCAGGAGGAACTGCTGCAACCGCTTCAGGATTGACTGCAGGAACTTATACAGTGATTGTAGAGGATGCTAATGGATGTACGACAACACAAAGTTTTACTATTACCGAACCGACAGTACTTGTTGCTTCAGATGGAGGACAAACAAATGTGGCCTGTAACTCAGGAACTGACGGATCTGCTACTGTAAGCGCAACCGGAGGAACTGGAGTTTATACGTATTCATGGGCACCAGCTGGTGGAACTGCTGCTACAGCTTCAGGATTAACAGCAGGAACTTATACAGCAACGGTTACAGATGCTAACGGATGTTCAGCAACACAAAGTTTTACTATTACTGAACCGACAGCACTTGTGGCTTCAATTGGTTCTCAAACAAATGTTGCTTGTAACTCAGGATCTGATGGATCTGCTACTGTAACTGCAACTGGAGGAACTGGAACTTATACCTATTCATGGTCACCAACCGGTGGAACTGCGGCTACGGCTTCAGGTTTAATTGCAGGAATCTATACAGCAACTGTAACAGATGCTAACGGATGTACCGCAACACAAAGCTTTACTATTACACAACCAACCGCTATTGTTGCGACTGCAGCTGGACAAACAGATGTTACTTGTAACGGAGCTGCTACAGGTTCAGCAACAGTAAGTGCAACCGGAGGAACTGGAGCTTATACGTATTCTTGGGCACCAACTGGTGGAACTGCCGATACTGCTTCAGGATTAACTGCAGGAACTTATACAGTAACTGTAACGGACGCTAATGGTTGTACAGGTACACAAAGCTTTACGATCACTCAACCGGTAGCTTTAGATGCTATAGTTGCACAAACAAATGTAACTTGTATTGGAGGCGCTGATGGATCAGCAACAGTTACCGCAGCTGGTGGTACATCTCCATACACTTATATCTGGTCACCAACTGGAGGAACAGCTGATACTGCAACGGGATTAACTGCCGGAACCTATACAGTAGTAATTACAGATGCAAATGGATGTACTTTAACAAAAACAGCTGTTATATCAACTAACCCTGATACTACAGCTCCGGTACCGGATGTAACAAACTTACCGGATATCACTAACTATTGTGCTATTACATCGTCTGAAATTGCAATTCCAACAGCAACTGATGCTTGTGCAGGAACAATAAATGCTACAACAACTGACCCATTAAATTATACCGCAGTAGGTACTTATGTAATTACTTGGACGTATGATGATGGTCATGGCAATAGTTCAACACAAAATCAAACACTAAATGTCCTTGCTTCACCTATTGAAGGTGTAACTTTAAGTGATGTTACTGCTACTTTTGACGGAAGTTTACATACTATTGAGGTTGCAGGACTTCCAGCTGGAGCTAGTGTCCTATACACTATATCGCCGATAACAGGAAGTGAAAATGGTGCTATTGACGCAGGAACTTATTTGGTTACTGCATTTGTATCGCCAGCACCAGGAACTAATTGCTCGCTAATTACGCTAAACGCAAATCTTACCATTAATAAAGCTCCACAACAAATTACTTTTGGTGCTTTACCGGTTAAAACTCTTGGAGCAATCAACGATTTTACTTTAGGAGCTTTCTCTGACTCAGGTTTGCCAATACGTTATTCTGCAACATTTACTTCTCCTCTACCACCGGCTACTGTTACTGCCGCAGGTTTAGTAAGCATGATTAGATCAGGTCAGATACTTATTACAGCTCATCAGGATGGTGACAGTAATTATTTACCGGCAACATCTATTTCGCAGAATTTAGTAATAATGAACAACAATGCCGATCTTACAAAACTGACAATTGGTACTACTGTTTATGATAATCCGGCACAACAGATTAATTATTTGATGACGTGCGACGAAGGAAACAGTCTTACTATTTCAGCTTTAAACGGATCAAATGCAACTATCAGTCCGGCTGCTACTTTTACTATTCCGTTACCAAAACCGGGAATTTACAATCAAGTTCTTACGGTAACATCAGAAGATGCAAGCGTTGTTAAAAATTATACCATTACAGTATCAAAACCTTTCAATTTCTTTGATATTGCTCGTCAGAAATTTAATAACGTGCTGCTTGTAAACAACAATCCACAAACAAATGGTGGTTACGAATTTGTTGCTTACCAATGGTTTAAAAACGGTCAATTAGTTGGAACAGGTCAATACTATTCAGCTGGAGATAACATCAACAACACGTTAGATCCTACTGCTGATTATATGGTAAAAATGACAACTAAAGATGGAAAAGTACTGCAAACATGTCCTACTAAAATTCCAGTAGTGAACTCGCTAACAGCTAAAGTTTATCCAAACCCAATTCAAGTAGGGAAAGTGGTAACTGTTGAAGCTGACTATCCTGAGGAGGAATTGCAGAACATGCAGATAAGCTTATATACTGTTACTGGTCAACTGGTAAAAACAATGAAATCATCGACAGTAAAAACAGAGATACAATTACCTCTGGCAACAGAGAGCAATATGTATATTGTAGTTATTGAAACTGCAAATGTTAGAAAAACACTGAAAGTAATTGTAAATAAATAAAATCTGCCGGTGCCGCTTTAACAACGGCACCGGCATAAAATAACTTTAAGATGAAAAAATATATAATAAACTATATAACATCGTTATCGATGATTACAGCACTTTTAGGCTCCGTCTTAAATAGTTTTGGTCAGGATAAAAAACATGAGTTTTCAATTGCATTCGGTGGTCCCTCCTCTTTTTTAGATTATAAGACTTCCGGTCAATTGGTAGAAGGAAACGGATTTAGTGCCGGTTTACGTTATGCCTATTATCTAAGTGAAAATTTAAGTATCGGAATTGGCGCAGAATACCAGTCCTATAATACCGATGCTAAATTTCAAACGATCTCCGGACGCTATGCGGCTACTGACTCTGAAAAGGAATCATTCCAATTTAGATTCAGAGCAACCAATTTAAGAGAAGAGCAAAAGCTAGGCTATATCAATGTTCCGCTTCACATTCAATTTGAAACTCCCGGAACAACTAAATTGTATGTTGCAGCCGGAGCCAAAATAGGTTTTGCCATAAACGGAAGCTATGAATCCACGATACAAAATCTAACGACAAGTGGTTATTATCCACAATATAATGTCGAATTATTTGGTCCATCCTTCGCAGGATTCGGAAGTACAAATAATGTGAAAGTAGGTAAACAGGATCTTAATGCCGAAGTGTCTTACTCTATCACTTTTGAAACCGGAGTAAAACAAATAATTGGAGACAAAAGTTCGATCTATCTGGGCGCGTATTTAGACTATGGATTGAATAATGTATATGACAGAAATACCAGTAAACATCTGGTTCAATACAATCCCGGGACAACTGCTCAATTAGAGCACAATACGGTATTGGATTCACCATTTACAAATGATGTGAGATTGGTTTCTTTGGGGTTAAAACTAAGATTTGCAATTCGATAAACCCTTACAATTTAGATAATTTCCCTTGAATTCATTAAGACCAGTAAAGTTAGCTTTACTGGTTTTTTTATGGAACAAATCAGAAAATTGTCAAGCACTAAAATTAAGCGCAAATAGTAATCCTTCTACAGTGAAAAAAAGTCCTTTTAATTCGTTTGATTCTATCCAACTCTTTTTATCATACTGGTAATGACGTTATTTCAATTTGTGTGCTTCGATCTTTCTTTTGTTCTTTTTTTTCACGCAGATTTAGCAGATTTGGCAGATTTATTTTTTATTGTCTTCCGCGAAAATCCGCAAAATCCGCAAAATCTGCGTGCTATTCTATTTTACTAACATCCAGCAAAATAATCTAGTTCAGATTAAAAAGAATTTGCTCTAAGCTCTCTATTATCAACTTCTAAATATTTTCTCCAGATCACGGAATACTATTTATAAAAACGCCACATTTTTTGGGTTTGGCCTATTTCGATCTCTACTACGAACAAACTTTTTTATTCAATTTGAAAAAAAATCAAAACAACTCCAATACCTGCACTTCAACCGAATTTAAATGTACCTCAATCTTTCCTCTTCAAGATCCAGATAGCGCAATTGGTTTCGGATGATTTCTTCGTTCAGAGTCGCCTCTTCTTTATTTCTGTTAATGAGCCAGGCTCTTTGTTCGCTTAATATTTCTATATAAACCACTTTACATTCCTCGGCCATTGTCACATCAGTGGTCATTTGTTTGTTATCTTCCCATTTCCGCGCCAATTGCTGCAAGGCCGGTTGTTCCTTAAGTACTTCACTATACTTGGTATATAAATGCTCCAAAGCTTTTTCTGCCAATTGTCTTCGAATTAAAATTACCGTTTCCTCTTCGGGAACTACCTGATCAGGATCGTTTAAATGTATTTTTCGTATTAAAAAAGGCAAAGTCAACCCCTGAATGAGCAAAGTCAACAGAATAACAACAAATGTGATAAAGAGAATTAAGTTTCGCTGTGGAAAAAGTTCTCCATTATCCAAATGCAATGGAATCGACAAGGCTGCAGCAAGTGAAACCACGCCACGCATTCCCGACCATCCAAGTACTATCGGGACTCTGTAGCCCGGATGTCTCGAATCTGCTACTGTAATAAAATTACGGGCAATAAGCGTAATAATTACAGCGCCGTAAGCAGATATAATTCGCGCTATTATTATCACGGCAGTAATCAAAACACCATAACCAATCGCAGCAGAAATACTAACGCCTTCAAGACCTTCTGTAATTTCAGGTAAATCCAATCCGATTAATAAAAATACGATGCCATTCAAAACAAAACACAAACTTTCCCATACACTTGAGCCTCTTATGCGAGAGCGACTGCTAAGAAAATGGTGCCGGTAATACGATAAAAATAAGCCGCCACTTACAACCGCTAATACACCGGAACTGTGTACTTCTTCGGCCGCCATATACATGATATAAGGTGCAAGAAGAGTTAAAACAATATCAATATTAGAGTCGGTTGGTAGGTATTTATGGGCTTTCATAAAAATGAATGCAATTAGTAAACCAATACCAACACCACCAATTAACATCCAACCAAAATTCAATACGGCCTCATACCAAATAAACTGACCCGTTGCCACTGCAATCATCGCAAAACGAAAAATAATCAGCGAAGAAGCATCGTTCAACAGACTTTCTCCTTCTAAAATAGAAGAAAATCTTTTAGGCACTTTTACAAATTTTAAAATGGCTCCCGCGCTTACGGCATCAGGAGGCGAAATGATTCCCCCCAATAAAAAACCCAAAGCCAATGAAAATCCCGGAATAAAATAATTCGCCACAAAAGCAACTGACATTGCAGTAAGAAATACCACTACGAAAGCAAAACTGGCAATAATACGTCGCCATCGCCAAAGTTCTTTCCATGAAATTGCCCATGCGGCTTCATACAATAAAGGAGGTAAAAATATAATAAAAAGCAACTCCGGTTGTATATGCAGAATCGGAACACCGGGAATAAAACTAATTCCCAATCCAGCCAAAACCAATACTACCGGGTACGCAACTTTTATCTTGTTGGCCAACATTATTAAAAATAAAATGACCACAATAAGACTTAAATAAAATGGAAAGTTTTCAATCATTTGATTCCTTATTTAATTGATTTATAAAGATATAAAATTGATAAATCCGGGGTTGTTATTTTTACATAGAGTTCAAAAAATCTAAAACTTACTCACCGCATCAACAAAATAAGGAGAATCGTTCCATCTAATTTTTTTATAGCTAAAATTAGCTTTAAGTGCCTCCGGCAAACAACTCCAAATCGCTTCATTCATCTTTTCTAACAGTAACTTTTTAGAAAAAGTATCCGATACCACAAAACTGATTTCACGTACCGGTTTAGGGTCTTTAAAAGGTTTAAAAAGCATATTTTCCTTTTCGTTTAAAATAGAAAGCTGTGGAATAATAGCAAAACCTAACTCCGCACGAACCAAATTTTTGAGCGTTTCAATAGAACTTATATCGTAACTAAACTGTTCTTTTATTTTTCCCGGTGTTTTCAAACCACAGATATCCAATAATTGCGCATTGTAACAATACTCATTCTGAAGCAATAATAAAAAGGGTTTGTCTCCCGGTTGAATTTCATAAAAATCCTCACCTGCCATCGGGTGTTCTTTATTCAGATACGCCACAAATGGCTCCTTAAAAATCGGATGTTCCATCAGATTTTTATTTCCGGTAGGTGTCGCCATAATCGCTACATCAAGAGCTCCGGTCTCTACATCATGCATCAATTGTCCCGTATTGGCTTCCTTGATGATAAAATGAACTTTTGGTGTAACCTCTTTCATCGTTTTAATAAACAACGGAATTAAATAGGGAGATAAGGTAGAAATCACGCCGATTTTCAACTCCCCTTCCAGCATATTCTTTTCGTTTACCACAAAATCGCGGATTTCATTCGTCTCACGCAAAATTTTCCTGGCCCTGTTTATAATCTCTTTTCCAAGTTCCGTTGGTGTCAGCGGCACTTTATTTCGATCAAAAATTTTAATTCCGATTTCTTCTTCGAGATTTTTTAGCTGAATGGTTAATCCGGGTTGCGAAACCATACAAACGTCTGCAGCCCTTGCAAAATGGCGTTCCTCGTCTAAAGCGACAATATATTTTAACTGTTGAATTGTCATGATTATAAATTTATTTTATAAAGATACAAAATTATCAATTTGATTTATAAAACTACTCGCTCTAAATTTGTCCCATCAAATCAGAACAATGGTTTGAATAACTCAAAAAATTTAAAATAACATAAAAAAGTAAGATCATGAAATTTACAAGAACAGCAAACGCAAATTGGAAAGGTACAGGAATGGAAGGAACAGGAACCATCAGTACACAAAGTACTACCTTAAACAATGCACAATTATCCTTTAAAACCCGATTTGCAGAAGGTGTAGGGACAAATCCAGAAGAATTAATCGCAGCCGCACACTCGGGATGTTTTACCATGCAACTGAGCTTTTTGTTAACCGAAGCCGGTTTTATCCCGGAAGATTTGAATACAAAAGCAAAAGTAACTTTAGAAGACGGAACCATTACTTTAATTCAATTAGAACTCGAAGGAAAAGTTCCGGGAATCTCAGAAGAACAATTTCAGGAATTAGCTCAGAAAGCAAAAGCGATTTGTCCAATTTCAAAACTACTGAATACAGAAATCACGCTATCAATTACACTAACAGCCTAATTATAAACAAATAACAAATTAATTTCTTTAAATTTATACTATGAAAACAACAACAGCAAAAGAACAAATGAAGTCCTATTTCATGTTCGCAGTATTATTTTTCTCCCTCCTATTTTCAACTACTATTGCAACAGCACAAACCACTCCACCGGTAAAAAATATAGTTTTAGTACACGGTGCTTTTGCAGATGGTTCAGGATGGAGAGCTTTGTATGATATTTTAAGCAAAAAAGGATATCATGTAACGATTGTTCAGAATCCACTTTCTTCTCTTGAGGATGATGTAAACGCAACAAAAGTAGTTTTAGACAACCAAGACGGACCAACTGTTTTAGTCGGACATTCCTGGGGTGGATCTGTAATTACCGAAGCCGGAAACCATCCAAATGTAGTCGCTTTGGTATATGTTGCAGCTTTCCAGCCCGATAATGGAGAAACTACCGTACAATGGCTAAAAACTGCTCCTCCAGCTCCCGAAAATGGAATCTTAAATCCCGACGATAAAGGAATTGTATATTATGACAAAGCTAAATTCCACGCCGGTTTTGCTGCCGATATTCCAAAAGACCAAGCCGACTTTATGTTTGCTTCTCAAGGTGCATTTTATGCCAAAGGCTTTGGAACTCCAATTACAAAAGCGGCCTGGAGAGACAAACCAACTTATGGAATTGTAGCCACCGAAGATAAAAGTATTAATCCGGAAATAGAACGTGCGATGTACAAACGTTCTAAAACAAAAATAACGGAAATAAAAGGTAGTCATGTAGTGTTTATGTCGCAACCAAAAGCAGTTGCTGACGTAATTATTAAAGCATCAAAAGAGAGTGCTAAAAAATAAGCAAATTCAACAATAAGGATAATTGGAACTCCGGCAATTTGTCGGAGTTTTTTATTTTTCATTTTGAAATAAATTCATTTTAAAAATCCGGAAGAAATAAATTATATCTTTAACACTAATTACAAAACTAAGTTTCTGAATAAATCAAAATTGACCTTTTGAGAAAAATAAGAACAGCGTTTTATCCTGAAATTGACAAACAGAAAACCCAAACATCACTATAATATCACAAAACAAAAACATGAGAGTAATTATTACAGGTGCCACAGGAATGGTTGGTGAAGGTGTTTTATTAGAATGTCTTGACAACTACGCGGTCAAAAAAGTATTAATGATCAACCGTAAAGCTTCCGCAATTAAACATCCAAAACTAGAAGAATTAATTGTATTGGATTTTATGCAACTAAGCCGCTACACTGATGTTCTGAAAAATTATGATGCCTGTTTCTATTGTGCCGGCGTAAGTTCTGTTGGCATGGACGAAGTAAAATATACCTATGTAACGTACGACACGACTTTGGCTTTCGCTCGAGCATTATCCGAAATTAACCCCAACATGGTTTTCAATTTTGTTACCGGAAGTCATACCGATACTTCCGAAAACGGAAAAGTAATGTGGGCACGTGTAAAAGGAAAAACAGAGAATGATTTAATGAAATTACCCTTCAGAGGGCAATATAATTTTCGTCCGGGTTTTATGAAACCTTTCAAAGAACAGAAAAATGTAAAAACCATATTTAAAATGATTATTCCGTTTTTCCCGCTTTTGTTTCCTAAAAAATCTTTGACTTTGAAAGATGTTGGACAGGCGATGATTAATACGGTTAAAGACGGTTATCCGAAGCAAATTTTGGAGATAGAGGATATTAAGGTGTTGGCGGAAATGTAATTTATTTTCTGCCCTTTTTCTCCATTTAAAAGTTAACAAGCACCCTTGATTATCCGCTTTTCCAAACCCAAACTATTTCAAAATTTAATACCTTTATTACATGATCGAAATCGGAATAGACAGTTTTGCGTCGGCGATGTACGGCGATAACAACAGACTTAGCCCTGTGGAGGCAATGGAGCAATTACTTCAACGAATTGAATTTGCAGATCAGGTTGGTCTGGATGTATTTGGAATTGGCGAACATCATAAAAAAGAATTTTTAGATTCTGCTACCACTGTAATCCTAAGCGCAGCCGCAGCACGCACCAAACAAATTCGTCTGACTAGTGCCGTGAGCGTTTTAAGCGCCGCTGATCCTGTACGCTTGTATCAAAGTTTTGCAACACTGGATTTAATTTCTAAAGGAAGAGCAGAAATTGTAGTTGGTCGTGGTTCTTCTATTGAAGCTTATCCCCTTTTTGGATTTAATCTGAACGATTACGACGCTCTTTTTAAAGAAAAACTGGAACTTCTACTACAAGTTCGCGATACTGAATTTGTGACCTGGTCGGGGAAATTCCGTCCGGCATTGAATAATTTACCTGTCTATCCGAGAGCGCTACAGGACAAACTACCCGTTTGGCTTGGTGTTGGAGGAAGTCCGGAATCCTTTGTTAGAGCCGGAAGTCTCGGTTTACCTTTGATGGTAGCCGTCATTGGAGGGCAAACACACCGATTTCGCCCGTTGATTGATTTGTACCGGGAAGCGGGGAAAGCGGCAGGCTATCAACCCGAAGATTTAAGAGTTGGCTTACATTCCCCGGGTTATGTATCAGCCACTACCGAAAGTGCCATCACAGAATACTATCCCGGTTATGCCGAACTTTGGACTAAATTAGGAAAAGAACGAGGTTGGCCACCGGTTACCAAAACATCATTTGATTATCTTATCGACGAAAAAGGCGTTTTAGTTCTTGGAAGTCCGGAGCAAGCTGCAGAGAAAATTTTGCGCCACAGTGAAGCTCTTGGAGGCATTTCAAGATTTACGTTCCAGATGGATAATGCAGGACTTACGCATAAACAATTGATGAACGCAATAGAACTAATCGGAACAAAAGTAAAACCGCTGCTACAATAAGCAGCGGTTTTACTTTTTATTTTTTATTTTTCCCTCTTTACCATCTATTCTCCATAATCTATTTCCTATTCTCTATTTTCTATAATCAATACTTCACATCTCACTTCTAATTCCTCACAAACAATTCCTTTCAATCTATAAGAAATTGAAGTAAATTTGGACTATCAACTCATTCTATTTCTTAACACTTTAAATAGTCCAGATGTTACGACCTTGGTCACTTGAAATTCAATTAGACAAAAAATCAGACAAAGCCCTGTATCTGCAAATTGCTGATGCTATTATCAATGCTGTTAAATCGGGAAAATTAACCAAAGGCAATGCATTACCCGGAAGCAGGCAGCTTGGCGCTTTATTAAATGTAAATCGCAATACCGTTATTGAAGCTCTGGATGTTTTAATCGCAGAAGGCTGGCTTATTACCATAGACCGAAAAGGGACATTTATAGCGGATGTATTACCCGAAATTGTTTCTGACAAAAAGCGCGAAAGAAAAGCAAACGCCACTTCCGAAGAAACCAAACCCTATCTTACTTTTGATGATGGTCATCCCGACAGTAGTCTTGCCCCTACCAATGATCTTGCCCGTGCTTACCGCGAAATATTTAGTAGAAAATCCCGCTGGCAAATCATGGGATACAGCAACGAATTTGGCGATATCGAATTCAGAAAAGCAATAGTGCAAATGTTGAATTTCAAAAGAGGAATGAATATCACATTAGATCAGATTTGCATTACGCGAGGCAGCCAAATGGCCATGTATCTGGCTTCTCATTGTTTACTTTCCAAAGGAGATTTTATTATGATCGAGAATCCGGGATATCAACCTGCCTGGGAAGCCTTTGAAAATGCCAATGCACAGCTTTTGCCTGTAGCGGTCACTTCGGATGGTTTAGACATCGATCAAGTGGAAGTATATCTAAAAAAACACCCTACTATAAAAGCGATCTATGTTACACCGCACCATCAATTTCCGACGACGGTAACACTTAGTTTGAAAAAAAGATTAAGACTTATTGAATTATCCAATCAATACAACTTTACCATAATTGAAGATGATTATGACAATGAATTCCATTTTGGTCAACGTCCTGTTCTGCCAATTTCCAGTTATGACAATGCTAAAAACTTTGTCTATATAGGTACCTTAAGCAAAATCGTTGCTCCGGCACTCCGCATTGGTTATTTGGTAAGTGCAGCTGAGAATATTCAAAAAGTAGGCAAACACAGGAAAATAATTGACGTACAGGGAGATAATATTATGGAAGAAGCCGTTTTACAACTTATTAATGACGGTAAAATCAAAAGGCATCTTAAAAAAACCAATCTCATTTATAAGTCCAAAAGAGATTATTTTGAAAAACTGCTTAGCGAGCATCTCAAAGATAAAATTACATTCAGCAGACCCGAAGGAGGATTGGCTTTTTGGATCGTCCCAAATTCCGAGATTGATGTACTGGCAACCTTTGAAAAATTACAACGCAGCGGCATCAAGATAATGAGCCCCCAGAAGTTTAGCTTTGGTCCGGCCATTTCAGGATTTAGATTGGGATACGCTTCACTCACTGAAAAACAAATGGAAGAAGGAATTAGGGCTCTCGCTAAGATTTTATAATTTTAAAAACAAGAAAAACGGTTCTGTATCTTTGAGCCTCGAGGTTTGACTCAATATCGTTAAGTTAATGACATTTTTTCACGCAGATTTTGCGGATTCTGCGGATTTTTTTATTTCATTCCGCTTAAATCTTCGTGAGCCTTTTTTGACGATTCTCAACTTAATGACATTGGGGTTTGGCCGAAACCTTTTGAATCTGTTGGTTGAAATCAACCGCTATTAAACAATTTAAAAAAATGCGATATTGCCTAAATGCATTGTGCGTGAGAAATACTAATTGTAATTTTTACTACTCTTGAAATCTGCAATTTAGTAAGAATCTCAACTCAATTAATATTCTAAATTTAAATTATGTTCGTCGGTATTTAATTTGCTTTTCTATTTTCTGCAAGGTCCTTTTTGACCTTGTAGGTATAATTTGAGTCATTAAAAACCTGCCAGGTCAAAAAAAACCTTGCTGAAAAATCATAATACTTAAAAATCAAAGACTAAATAATTGGATAGCGGTTAAGAAACTATAAATCATGCCCTATAAATCTCATATTGCGCTTAACAGAACAACACAGTTAATAATTTTTAGTCTTCAGGAATAAAAAAAAGACAGCATTTTTAATTTAGATTTCTATATTTGCAACAAAGTTGCGATAGACCAAGCCTTAAAAGAGGCTTCCATACTCCCAACTTCATGTAAATCAAGAATGAAGAAAAAAGTAATTTTAATTAATCTTTTGTTGTCTTATACGGTGTTGTTTGCAATGCTGTTTCAGACGATACATTCTTATGAACATGTTTACAGGCAATTGACCGAAAAACATTGCGATCACCATTATGCTTCCAACCAAAAGCAAATAACGCACAGTCATACGGTAGAAAACAACTGTTCGATTTGTCATTTTGCGCTTAGTACGTTTATTCCAAACTCTTTTCAGGCCTTATCTTTCCATAAGACAAACTTTGAAAACAGCTTTGTATTCTTTTATACCAAAACCGTTTCAACCTTCTTTAAAGGTAGTCTTTTTGCCCTTAGAGCTCCCCCTATTTTAGTTTAGTTTACTGTATTCTTGTTTCAATTCTGAAATTTTTTTCCTATTTGCTAAAAATCAGGAAAAAGACATTGTTTCGTTGTGTTTTTATTGCAACCGTCCCAGTTCAAAACAACTTAAAACACACGCTTCTTTTTAGTTTAAAACAGAAATCTAACGACAGAATTCTCAGTAAACCCCTCTTATTTATAGTTCCAATACAATAGAAATCTGGCTTGTTACCTTGTGTAGCGGCAAAGATTTTCTATACCTACAATAGTAAAATCAAACAAATCCAAACTCATACAATTATGCTTACAGCAGAAAATCTGACCAAAAAATATGGCGACCAGATCGCTTTAAATGCTTTAAATCTAACCATCAAAAAAGGAGAAATTTTCGCCCTTTTGGGACAAAATGGCGCAGGAAAAACAACTACGATTAATCTGTTTTTGGGTTTTATACAACCCACAGGTGGAACTTTAAAAATAAACGATATTTCGGTTACGGAAAATGCGCAGGAAACCAAAAAACACGTGGCATATATTCCGGAAACTGTAATGTTATACCCTAATCTTACCGGGATAGAAAACCTGAAATTCTTTTCGTCTCTGGCCGGATTCAACTATTCAATCGGAGAATTAACTTATTTTCTGACCAAAGCGGGTTTACAAATTACTGCGCACGGTCAAAATCTTGGGGGCTATTCTAAGGGAATGCGACAAAAGGTTGGAATTGCAATTGCGATTGCTAAAAAGGCTAAAGTGCTCCTGTTAGATGAACCTACAAGCGGCCTTGATCCCAAAGCTTCAAATGAGTTTTCACAAATCTTAAAAGAACTCTCTGCAGACGGAACCGCAATACTTATGGCAACACACGATATTTTCAGAGCTAGAGAAGTTGCTACACATATCGGAATCATGAAACAAGGAAATCTAATGACCATTATCGAGGCCAGCAAAATTTCGGCCAACGAATTAGAAAACTTGTATTTACAAACCGTATAAAAGAAAACACCGTTTTCACCATCAAAAAAATGAAACATTTACTCTCCCTATTCTTTTTAATAATTGGCATAAACTACGGGCAATCCCAAGTTATTAAGGGGAAAATCATAGCTTTTGACACCAAAGAACCGATTGCAAAAGTTAACATAAAAGTACTCCAATCCGGCAAAGAGACCATAACAGATCAATACGGAAATTTTAGTCTGGAAGGAGAAGGAATACTTGAGATTACTTCTACGGGTTACAAAACGCAGCGCATTACTTCCAGTTCAGAATTTTTTACTATTGAATTGGAAACAACCCTCAATGAATTACAAACCGTCGAAATTGTTGGTCGAGCTACAAAAAAATACAATAGCGATTATTCTTTTGCAGCAACAAAAACAGCTGTATTAAACAAAGATATTCCACAATCTATTGCTACTGTAACCAAAGAATTAATTGCTGATAAAGGTGCTTTTTATCTCGCTGATGCTGTAAAAATGGCCAGCGGCGTAATTCCGGCCAGTTATTACAACCAATACACCATTCGCGGAATCAGTCAGAATGAAGAAGGTCAAATCATCAATGGAATGCGTACAAGACAATATTATTTTCTTCAGCCTCTAACGAATAATATCGAGCGTGTTGAAGTCATTAAAGGTCCGTCAAGTGCTACTTTCTCCTCTGCCGACCCTGGCGGAAGTATCAATCTGGTTACCAAAAAACCCTTGGCTAGTGATCGCAAAGAAGTTAGTTTAAGCGTTGGAAGTTTCAGTACCTTACGCGGAACTTTAGATTTCACTGGTCCTTTAAACGACTCCAAAACACTTTTATATCGTGTTAATGCAGCCTATCAGGAAGCCAAATCGTATCGGGATTTAGTATCCAACAAATCCTTTCTAATTTCTCCTTCGTTCAGTTATATTCCGAATGAAAAAACGGCCATTAATACCGAATTAATTATTAGTGATATGACGGGAACCCTTGACAGAGGTCAGCCTATCTTTGGGGCTGTTGCCGGTGTAACCAATTTAAAACAAACTCCGATCAGTCTAAATCTGGGAGCTTCCGGGGATTATTTTAAATCAAAGGAAATGATTTTAACGACAAACTTTGTTCATAAATTCAATTCGAAAATTGGTTTTAATGCTACCTATATGAAACAAACCTGGACCGAAGATCTTCAGGAACACAGGACTACAAATGCCTTTACGGTAGACATCAATAATAAACCCGTAACAAATCTTGCTATGATGCAGTTTGTACAACGCCAGCAATATTGGGACATTGACAATCTAAGTGCTTTTTTTAATTTTGATTATAAAACCGGAAAATTAAATCATAAATTATTAGTCGGTTATGATCTGAGCAGTTGGAATAAAAACAAAGGCGGTGGACAAAATGCGGCAAGAGGTTATGTATTGAAAGACGGAACAGTAGCGGGCTCTTTTGTATTGGCAAATGCTTCTAATTATCAGACCACAACCGTAAATGGGGTAGTTTTACCAAAACCCAATGTTTCCTTTTTTGACTTAAACAACCCTTCTTATGCGATGAGGAGTCCGGAAGATTATATATTGAATGTTAGAACAGCCTTACCATCCGCTTTGACTACGACCAATGCTCTTTATATTCAGGATCTTATTCAATGGGAGAAATTCACTTTTTTACTTGGACTTCGAAAGGAATGGTTTGAAGACATTACCAACTATGAATCAAATAACGAACTGACGGTAAAAAAATCAGCTTTGTTGCCACGTGTCGGAGTTACTTACGCTGTTAACCAAGCCGTAAATGTTTATACCACTTATTTGGAAGGTTATCAGCCACAATCGAATACTACAACATTAATGCCTCAAACAGGCTCTTTACCTGCCGGCAGTTTGTTTGATCCGCTCGAAAGCAATTTAAAAGAATTAGGTCTTAAGGCCACTTTCTTTACTAGTAAGATGAGTTTTAACGCCGCAATTTACGAGATCAATCAACGCAATATTTTAATGAATGCCAATGATCCTGTTCATCCGGATTTATTGGTAACCAGAGGTGCTGAGCGTAGTCGTGGTTTTGAATGTGATTTGGCGGGGTACATTACTCCCGATTGGCAAATAAATGTTTCGTACAGTTATATTGATGCTAAAATTACCAATGACCGCAATACCTCTTTAATTGGCGCCAGAAAACAAAATACACCAAAAAACAGTGCCAACTTATGGACACGTTACAACTTTGCTTCTGATTCGGCTTTGAAAGATTTGGGAATTGGTTTCGGACTGCAATATCAAAGTAGCAAAATACCGTGGTTTACCAGGGATTTTACGCTTCCTGATTTTACTGTTTTTGACGCTGCTTTGTACTATAAACCCAATAAAAGCAATATGCAAATTGCTTTAAACGCCGGTAATTTATTCAATAAAACCTACTGGTTGGGCGCTCAGAATTATTTGCGTTTGTTTCCCGGAGCACCAAGAAATTTTAGCCTTACCGTAACCTATAAATTTTAATCTGCATGAAAACACTACATCTGGAGTTTTTAATCGCGAATCATTTAAAAAATGCTATTCTTAAAAACAAAGCTTTTTATTTCATTACACTTTTTATTGGTGCTTTATTGTTATATGCCGCTTTTTCGGGTTGGGAAAATTATACCAGCCAAAATGAAACCAGCGAAAAATACCAACACGAATCGAGAGAAGACTGGTTGAGTAATCCCGATAAAAACCCACATCGAATGGCGCATTACGGGAATTTCGCCTTTAGAAAATGTAGTTCCTTAAGTGTTTTTGAATTTGGAATGGAACCGTTTTTCGGAAATGCCATATTCCTTGAAGCACACAAACAAAACACAGCCAACTTTTCTGAGGCCGGATTTTCAAATAGCATGCTGCGTTTTGGAGAAATCAGCATTGCTATGGTTTTACAAATATTACTGCCTTTATTAATCTTTTTTATAGGTTTTAATTCGGTCGCAGCCGAAAGAGAAAACGGGACCTTAAAATTGCTTTTCAGTCAGGGTATTAATTGGAAACAATTACTGATCGGGAAAATACTGGGTGTGGTCTCCGTCATCATGCTTCTTTTTATTCCGACTCTGCTGGTATTGGTTTTGTTATGGTTACTCCTTCAAAATTTCACTATTTCTGTTGATGAAATGCTAAAAATGCTTTTATTCATTGCGTTTCATTTTATCTACCTGATTTTTTTCTGTGCCATAGCAGTTTTGGTTTCCGCGGCAAGTAAAACTTCAAAAAAAGCATTAATCAGTCTTATTGGAATCTGGTTAGTATTTACAATCATTCTACCCAGAACTACTCAGGCCATCGGTGCATATTTATATGAAGCCCCATCAAAAATCCGGTTCAATAGCGATATCGAGAAAGACATTCTGAAACAAGGAGACAGTCATAATCCTAATGATTTGCATTACAAAGCTATAAAAGATTCCTTGTTAACTCTCTACAAGGTTGATTCTGTACAGCAACTGCCCTTCAATTATTCCGGTTTTATTATGACGGAAGGCGAAAAAATCAGTTCAAAAATTTACAATCAACATCTGGAAGTTTTACTTAAGGTCTACGAAAAACAAAACCGTTTCTCTAAAACTGTTTCTTTTTTTAATCCTTATATCGCGATAAAAAATTTGTCAATGGGGTTGTCTACGACGGACTATGATTCATATATCGATTTTCAGAAACAAGCGGAGGACTATCGTTACACTATGGCCCAAAAAATGAATGCTTTACAAATTAAGTACATCAGCAATAAAAAGCCCGCAGCAACAGACAAACCACTCGCCATCAGCAAAGAACATTGGGCAGATCTCGAAGAATTTCATTATGAACCAAAGGACATTCGGGACGTTTTAAAAAGCGAAATCATTTCCATTATTTCAATTATTCTCTGGATTAGCCTGCTGTTTGTTCTTCTTCGCATTGCAGCTAAAAACCTTAAAGCCATCTAATATGTTAGTATTACTATTTAAAAATTTCATACGATCTAAAGGAACCAAAATTGGCCTGCTTTTCTTGTTATTAATCGGAATTATAAGTCTTATAATTGGACAGCAATTTCAAAGCAAACAGCAAAATTCGATAACAGAAGCAGCCCTTTATCAGAAAGAGCATATTGCCAGAAATGCCGCTTTTCATAAAGAGGAGATCGGACTTCTGCTTTATTATATTAAATTTTCTCTTGTCAATAAAACCTTTCCAATCAGTAGTCTCGCGATCGGACAACGCGATGTAAATCCGTCGGTTCAGAGTGTTACCATTCGTGGTTTGGAAGCGCAGAAATACGATGCTGAACTTAATAATCCTGCTAATTTATTATCCGGAAACATTGATTTCAGTTTTGTTTTGATTTATCTTTTTCCGCTATTGATTATCGCATTTTCATACAATCTGATTTCTGAAGAAAAAGAAAGCGGTACCTGGAAAATTGTAGCAACGCAGAGTCAAAACACTTTTTTATACATTTTAAAATTGTTTCAAATCAGAATCTTAAGTCTGTTGGGGCTTCTTACAATTGTACTTTTTATAGCTGTTTTATTGTTGAATATTCCCCTTGACGAATCCTTTTTTATTTTCTATGGTCTTGCCATTTTATACCTACTTTTTTGGTTTTCGATTTGTTTTTATATCGTTTCTCTTCAAAAGAATTCCAACTTTAATGCGGTTATTTTATTGACCGTCTGGCTGTTTCTTATTATTATTTTGCCAGCCGTAATCAATACTTATATTGTCAATAAATATCCGGTACCAGAGGCTCTGGAATTGACCTTAAAACAAAGAAATGCTTATCACGAAAAATGGGATATGGACAAAAAAATAACCTTGGACAAGTTCTATGCGCATTATCCTCAATTTAAAAATTATCCTTTACCCGATTCCGAATTTAACTGGCTTTGGTATTATGCAATGCAACAGGCGGGTGATGATGATTCGGCACAACAATCTAGAGAACTGGAAACAAAATTGGAACAACGAAATAAAGCCAGTCAGACAATTGCATTATTCGTTCCGACTTTGCATACCCAAATTCAATTGAATGAAATTGCGAAATCAGATTTAGGCAATCAACTTTTGTTTTTAAAAGAAACCAAACAATTTCATGAAAAACTACGTCTGCATTTTTATCCAAAAATATTTGATAATGCTCCTGTAAATCAGCAAAAATGGGATCAATTTAAAGTGGAGACTTTTACAGACCCATCAGAAATTAAATTCTCAAAAGCCTTTTTGCCTTTGTTGCTTTTCAATTTAGTATTGCTGTTTTTTGGGTGGATGAATTTTAGAAACAACAGATTACATAACTTTTAAAAACAGATTTAAATTCTGCAAGTAATATCAGTTTATACTAGGCCGTTGGGTTCGATTGGTACAGATGATTTCATTAAAAATCAACTGAACAAAGAAAAATTTATTCTCCAAATTAATTGGACTCAACGACATAGTAGGATTATTCAATTTAAATAAACAAAAGAATAACAACAGTGCTTTTTTCATAACAATTCGTTATTGCCTTATCAAAGTATAAGATGATCCGTTCATCAGAATACCATTGTCCTTTTTTAAATTTGTTTTAAACGAAAAGAAGTTTTCTTCTTATTTAAAAATTGCGATTATGAAATTAGAACACCTTCAGATTATAACAAATAATGTTGCTGCAACTGCTGCATTTTATCAGGACATTTTAGAACTTTCAATTATAGAAAAAAGCACTGAATCTGTTACTGTTCAGACAGGAAATTCTGTTCTTAAATTCATTGAAGATCCCGAATTTGACTCTATCTATCATTTTGCATTTAATATACCTGAAAACAAACTTGACGAAGCCATTGAATGGTGTAAAAACAAAGTGGACATTATTCCTATTGAAGATGAAAAAGTAATTACAAACTTTGAAAATTGGAATGCCAACGCCATTTACTTTTACGATAATAATGGCAATTTATTGGAGTTTATCGCCAGACATGACCTCAACAATAGTCAGACCGCAGCATTCAATTCCAAATCCATTTTGAATATCAGTGAGATTGGGATCGTCCATAACAATCCGCTCGAATTAGGTACTGAATTAGAAACAAAATACGGCTTGGGTTTCTTTACAAAAAATTCTAATAGTGCCATTTTTTCTGCCATTGGTGATGATGAAGGTTTATTGATTATTGTAAAACCAAATCGGAACTGGTACCCCACTCAAACCCCATCAGAAAGTAATACAACTAAGGTAAAAGTAGAAAACAACGGAGTACTAATTAACCTCCAATTTTAGTTTAAATAAAAAAATGCTGCCGTAAGATGGCAGCATTTTTTATATACAACAAGGCTTATTTTTTAACAAAACGTCTTACTGTTTTGATCCCGTCTTTTTCTACTAAAATCAAATAGATTCCGCTTTTTAGACCTGCAACATCAATGCTGTTGTTAGTGGCTTTTTGTTGTGAAACTGTAGCACCGTCCTGTGCATTTATCACACTTACGTTGGCTTCTGAAACCTCTGCCGTAAAGAAAAGCACTTCTTCAGTTGGATTTGGATAAACACTCAGGCTTTCGATTTTTTCCTGAGAAGCCGTTTTTGCAGTTAAAGAAGCACCCGATTTTGTGATTCGGAACCAATTTAAATTCACACCGGAATTTTGAATGTAGATTCCGAAATTATAAGTTCCGGCATTTACGTTAACCGTCTGCGTGATGGTTTGCCAGTTTTGCCATCCTCCTGTATTAGGTACATTAACAGCTCCAAGCTGAATCGCACCTGCACTCAAATCTGAAGATAATCTTGCTCCTGAAACGGCACTTGCCACTCTGTACTCAATCACATAAGAACCTGATGTCGGAAAATTGATGTTGTAATAGGCCATCCAATCTCCTGTGTCAGCATAACCAACATTTAAACCTCCACCCGTATCTGTAGTAGCTTCGGTTTGAACACCACTCATAGCCGAATAATTTTCTGCCTGAATCAAAGTTCCCGTTCCCGGAGGCTGACTACCTGCAATTACCTGATTTACGGCTGTCAATAATGATTTTGAACCAACCGCGTCCTGTGATAACTCCCAAATCATAACTCCACCGGCATTTTGAACGGCAAAAGTTGTTTTTTGTTTGATCGTTGGAATTCCGTTGTAGTAAATCGTATTTCCAACCTGATCCACATTTTCGGCTCCCGGATATTGATTTACAATATTTGCGTAAGAGATTCCTTGATTGGCTGAAGCTCCAAAACCATATCCATAAAAAGGCAGCCCGATTATAGCTTTACTTGCCGGTAATCCTCTTCCTGTCCAATAATTAAACTGGTTAACCGCCATGCTGTAAGGAGAATGCTGCCCCGGGCTGTTGGGTGCCCATGGACCCGTCGCATCGTAAGCCATGATATTTATCCAATCAAAAGCGGCAAAAGTAGCAGTAGGTACATTGGCTCCGCCATACCCTTCTGAAAGCGCTGCTGAAATGAGTTTACCATTGGCATGTAGTTTAGCTGCCAGCGCAATTACAAAACCTCCATAATCCCCGTTAATTGCCGGACCTTCTAAATCCATGTCGACTCCATCAAAATTATGAGCCACCACATAATCGTAGATTTTCTGAATAAAGGCCGTTCTGTTGCCGGGTGTGATGAGATTAAAATAATTATCACGGATAGCACCACCTTCAGAAACGGCACCTCCTCCAAGGGAAACAAAAACCTTTACATTTTGCGAATGTGCAGCATTTATAATCGTATTACTTCCGGAATTGAAAGTCAGATAACCATTGGCATCCGGATTTTCGAATGCGATATTAATGTGTGTTAATTTCCCGTACTGCACGCTACTCGAAAAGGCGTTCAGGTCTATCCAGTTGGGGATGTAAGCAATTACTTTTTTCTGAGCAATTGAAAGATTGAAAACTCCAAGTACCAAAATGATGGTCCATTTCAGTGGCATTCTTCTGTAGTTGTTTTTCATAATGTTCTTTTTTTAATAGTTACTTAATAAATAAAGATAACCCGGTGCATCTATAAGGAAAAAAATGCCACGGATTAAAGGATTAAAATGATTAATAAACTGTTACGTAAAAAAAATTAGACACGAATTGCACGAATTACACTAATTGACTCGGGGTAACTTTGACATTTACTGCAAGATGATTTGATAATCTGTGACGCAAAAAATTAAACACGAATTGCACGAATTACACTAATTAACTCGGGGTAACTGTGACATTTACTGCAAGATGATTTGATAATCTGTGACGCAAAAAATTAAACACGAATTGCACGAATTACACTAATTGACTCGGGGTAACTGCAAAATTTACTGCAAAATGCTTTGATAATCTGTAACGCAAAAAAATTAAACACGAATTGCACGAATTACACTAATTGACTCGGGGTAACTGCAAAATTTACTGCAAAATGCTTTGATAATCTGTGACGCAAAAAATTAGACACGAATTGCACGAATTACACTAATTAACTCGGGGTAACTGTAAAATTTACTTCAAAATGCTTTGATAATCTGTGACGCAAAAAATTAAACACGAATTGCACGAATTACACCAATTGACTCGGGGTAACTGTAAAATTTACTGCAAAATGCTTTGATAATCTGTGACGCAAAAAATTAAACACGAATTGCACGAATTACACTAATTGACTCGGGGTAACTGTAAAATTTACTGCAAAATGCTTTGATAATCTGTAACGCAAAAAAATTAAACACGAATTACACAAATTATCACAAATTAATTCGGGGTAACTTTGAAATGATAATCTGTGTAAATCTTTTTAATCTGTGGCAAAAAAATAATTCGCGCCAATTCGTGAAATTCGCGGCAAAAAAAATAATTAGTGCCAATTCGTGTAATTCGTGTTAAATTTTTTTTTAAACTGCATCCCGATAAAGCCCTGAACATTTCTCATTCGAAGTGTTCAAGGCTTTTACTCCTCTAAAATTATTTTTTGATAAAACGTTTTACTGTTTTCTTACCGTCTTTCTCCAAAACCACGAAATAAATTCCGGTTTTTAAGCGAGAAACATCCATGCTGTTGTTGCTGATTTTCTGCTGAGAAACTACGGCTCCCGTTTGCGAATCTACAATGCTAACTTGCTGTCCGTTTACTGCAGTGGTAACGAAAAGCGTATTTTCTGCAGGACTTGGATAAACACTTAGTTCCGTTGCAATCGGTTCTTCTTCCGTCGTTTTTACTACTGCCGCTTTTGCTGCAGCACCAACTTTTGTGATTTTAATCCAGTTGATATTCATTCCGGTATTTTGAATGTAAATTCCAAAGTTATAAGTACCCGCATTTACATTTACGGTCTGAGATACCGTTTGCCAGTTTTGCCATCCTCCTGTATTTGGAATATCAACACTCCCTAACACTATTGTTCCGCCGTTCAAATCCGAAGATAATCTGCCCCCTGTTACGGCACTTGCTACTCTGTATTCGATTAAATAAGAACCTGTTGTTGGAAAATTAATACTGTTGTAAGCGATCCAGTCACCTGTTTCTGTATAACCAACATTAGAACCTCCACCGGTATCGGTTGTAGCTTCTACCTGAATTCCGTTCATAGCCGAATAATCTTCAGCCTGAATTAAAACAGACGTTTGCGAGGTCGTCGCCGGAATCAGTTTCCACTGTCCACAAGTCTGGTTGTTGTTGTCCCATTGTTGTACATTCGCTCCATTTGTTGTACTGGCACCCGCTACCTCAACAATTCTGCCGCTGTGACGTGCCACAATTTTATAAAACCCGTCACCGGTTGAAACTAAAACAAACTGTTGATTGGTCGTTGCATTGTATGGATATTGTTCTACATTGGCACCATTTGCTTTATTAAAACCATTTACATCCAATGACAAACCACTGTGATTTACTATAATTTTATACATTCCATCCCCTAAGTGTGTGAATCTGAATTTTTGATTATTTCCATTGTTAGCAGCTCCTTGCGCAACATTAGCACCATTGGCCGTACTGGCATTCCAAACGTCCATATTAAGTCCGCTGTTTCTGTTTTGCAAATAATAAGTCGCGTTTCCTAAAGTTGTAGTTCCGTTAGCAATAATTCTAACCGAAGTCACTTTATCATTCCAGGTTGTATTCAGACAAGAGTTATCCGAATTAATTACTGTTGAAATTCCTGTAAAATTATCATCCTGATACAAAATAGCCTGAAAACCTTGCGTAATTTTTAGCGATGAAATATCATCATTTAAAACTCCAAGTGTGTTTAAACGTGCTAAGTTGTAATCTCCAATGGTCAATCCGCCTGAAAATCCGGTATAATTACAATCTTTATATACTGTAATTACATCTGTCGTTGCGGGTACTGAAGGAACTGTTCCCGCATAACCTCCAAAAGTTGCAATTACCTTAGTTGGTTGAGGCGAATGAAGGGATGGCGACTGATCTGCTACATCATCATAAGCAAATCCGTAAGCCAGATTGTCTACACTAATACCCGGCAAATGCCAAAATTTAGAATAATGATTCGTTGGATTCACCTGATAAAATTGTGATGCATTGTACCAGTTTTGCTGTCCCGGATTTGTTGTGGTAACATTCACAACGTGTCTGTTAATAGCAGCTGTTAACTGTGCCTGAACTACAAGGTCTAAATCTCCGTCAACCAATCTTCTGTCTAATACCCCTTTCCCTTCAAGAGCTTCCTGCGTTGTAGGTCTGCTTTGTACACGTCCCGTACGGCCCACAAAACCACCTGATTGTCCGACAACCTCAAGTTGTTCTCCTATAACTCTGCCTTTAAAAACTCCGGCATCTCCGGCATAAAAGATCAAATCTTCGTTTTTGTATTTATTCCAGATCTCATCGATATATGATTTTAGATAATTCGCCTGAGGTCCAACTGTAGTTCCTCCGGTTCCATCAGCGAAGGCAGGTGTTTTTGAGGGTGCTGTAATTTCACCAGTAGCATCATTGACACAACCTTGAAATTCTGACGGTACATTGGCTTTAAAAGCAGTCACAATATCAGCATGTTTCTTTAATTCCCCCACTCGTTTTTGATAGCCGTTTGCACCAAACAACTCCAATCCCATTGGATATTTATACGAATCTACTCTCGACGGATTTCCAAAGAAACCATATTGGTTATTGGTAAGTTCGATGATTTCATATAAAATTCCCTGATTGGGATCTGTTGCATTCAATGGATTTGGTGAAGTATATCCTGATGGAGCACCACTTGCCCCAAAGAAATAAAAGTACAATTGTTGTCCTTTTGAAATAAAAACACGACAACCTGCAATTTGTGGCAAAGTGAAGGTTTTGTTTGCAATTTCACTCAGTTTTGTAAAACAGTTGGCATATTTTGAGTTTTGTCCAGGCCCGGTATTTCCGCCAATTGTTGGCCCCGTAACCGTATTGTACGACGAATTCATTGGCAAAACCTGACTTGTTTTGGCATTTACCCAAACGTGATTTCCAGTTGTATAATCAATTCCGACTATGGCTACGTACAACTCGTTATCATTAAAAGTAGAAGTATTGCTTATGGTAAAGGGAATCGGCCCCTGACCGTACATTAAATTAGAGAACACCAAAAGCAGCGTTATCAGCAAAGAAATTCGGTAAAGTTTAATTCTTTTCATATCTAAAGTTTTTGGGATTATTACTTATTCTTTAAAACTCTGAAAATCACTTTTAAAGAAATGATTTTTGGTAATCCGTCAGGTGTCATTTGGTGGTATTTTTCTCTTTAAACTTCGGCTTTGAACCGTTAGCTTTTCTTAAATCAAAATACACCTGACGGATTGCTGTTTATTTTTTAATTACTTTTTTAGTAACGCTTTTCTGATCGGAACTAAAATTTAAAATGTAGATACCTTTTGGAAGTCGGCTAATATCGATAACCTTTTCTTCAACCGCAGTATCCATACGGCTTTTTGCTACCAGATTACCTGCCAGGTCATGAATCGTAACTTCTTTATTGGTTAATTTCGCAGGAACTGAAAGTTCGATATAGTCATTTGCGGGATTGGGATAAATGGATACCTCAGTTACTTCCCTATCAGGAGAAATGTCTTTAGTAACTGCAACTTTTTTAGCCGTTGCCGCAGCTCCATAAGCTTCGATTTCGTACAAGGAATATCCGTAAGGCGCCAACGCTTTTGCGGTACATAAAACTCTAATGTATCTTCCTGATCCGCTTACGGCTAAATCATCGGTTCCTCCGTCGCTTGCTGTTTGGGTAGTAACGGTTTCATTTTCTGTGAAAGTAGCATCTGTAGAAATCTGTACTTTGTATTGGGTTGCAAAAGCAGCTTCCCATTTTAATACCACCCGATTGATGTTGTAAATACTTCCTAAATCGACATAAATCCATTCGGTAGCATTTGCAAAAGAACTCGCCCATCTTGTTGCTGTAACGTCTCCATCTGTTGTTTTGGTAGCTGAAAGTGTCGCATTTTCTTCTGTTGAAGCTACTGCTGTTTTTCCTAAAGCCAGATTGGTATTGGTACTTGGAACAATATTTCGAACAAGTACATCACTAAATATTCCTGTTCCCAATGTACCATTTGCATGCGATGTTACCGCCATACCCACATAGATTGTATTAGCCATTGCAATCGTTCTTGCTGTTCCAATCTGAGTCCATGTAGTTCCGTTATCTGAAGTATATGAGGTAAATACATTACCGGATCTTACCAAACGAACCCATTTTGGTGCTGCTCCTCCAACACCCTCAAAAATCGTCGTCCCGGAAGTAGTATCTCTTGATAAAAACTCTATTCCTGCTCCTGCACTGGCATCAGTCATAGCGTGTTTAGAAGTCGGTGTAAGCGTTTCACGGAACATTACGCCCGCTTTGGCATATGTACTGGTATTGGTCAATGAATTTACTTTCGCGATAATTTCGGCATCACCTGTTATGGATTGGTTTACATATTGAAATTGATCACTTGATTCCCAAATGTCGGTTCCGGATCCTTTTACGGTAAATGTTCCGGCGGAAAAAGCGGCTTCCCCAGCCGGCGTTACAGCCCCTAAATCAGTACTAACCCACGGAGCAGGTAAAGTAGTCGTTGGATTCTCGGTGCTCACTAAATTAACACTTCTGATGTTATCAAAATAATAGGTACTTCCGGAATTCGTTCCCGGTTCTACTAAGAAAACGAAACGATTTACTTCGCTGTTTAAAGTAGAGGCATCGGGTGCGCTAGCATAAGAAAACACCAAAGTATGCCAGGTATTGGTTTGTTTTACAACGGCCTGATAAATGCTATGTCTTCCTACAGGATAATTAGACGGAATCGAAGCACTGCTTTCTGCCTGCCACGAGATTACAGATCCAACCGGAGCCGAAGTATAGACATCCATTGCAAATTTTTTGGTGCCACTTTTGAAATCTCCAATATTAGTCAAAGTTGAATTAAACGAAAAATTATCATACAACTCTGTTGCTTTCCTTACGTATTTCCCAACATTAGAGGATGTATTGATTCCACTTGCATTCGGATTTGCAGCATTGGCTGTATAAGTTCCAATTGCATCTCTAAAAGTAATATTGTGTATGGTTTGGTAATCCTCATAAACGACTCCGGCAGTATACGTATCCGGTAATTTTGTAGAACCAATTCTGATATTGTCAAAATAATACGTATCGCTCGTATAAGATCCTGAGTTAAACAACAACACCATTTGGTTAATTGCCAGATTAGAAGTTCCTTCGTCAGGGCTTGAATTGTAATAAAATGTCAAGGTTTCCCATTGATTTTGTTTGGATGTTATGGCCACATAATTACTGTTTCTTCCTATTGGAAAATTCGTAGGAAGTGAGGTTGCACTATTCTCTAAATTTAAACTCACCACCGTCCCAACCGGCGCCGAAGTATACACATCAATCATGATTTTATTGGTCTGATTTTTTAATAAACCGGCATCTTCGATTGTACTTTGTGTATTAAAAAACAACACATCGTACTGCTCTGTCACATTTCTAACGTACTTCGCCACATTCGCGGAAGCGTTAACCGAATTAGACCCCGGATTGGCTACCACCGAATAGGTTCCGGTCGTTGTTCCTTTTATAATTGTATTAATGCCATCATAATTCTGCAGCACCGTTGTGGCAATAATTGGTTTTTCGGGAGCTGCTTTCGTCAGTAAATTATCAATATAATAGGTCGCTCCCGAATTAGAGTTGGACTCAAAAAGAAGCACAACGGTATTGATCGCCAAAGCACTTGTGTTGGCATCAATTACTTTTTCGAATTCAAATTCTATGGTCTCCCATTTGTTTTGTACGGTTGTAGTCGCTTTGTAACCACTATGTCTTCCGTACGGAAAATTAGTCGCCGTTGTTACCAAACTGTTTTCGAGTTGCATGGAAATTTTAGTTCCCACCGGAGCAGAGGTATAAATGTCAAAAGAGAGTTTTTTTCTTCCGTAAACATAATCATTGGCATTGGTAATGGTTAGATTTTTAATGTTTACCACATCATACAATTCAGAAGCGTTACGAACGTATTTTCCAACCAAAGCAGAGGTATTTACACCCGTAGCGGACGGATTTGCAACCGCTTCTGTTAAAACACCCGTTTTGAGTGGATAAAGTACATTTCTATTGCTTTGAAAATCTTCGTGGATTTTCTCAACCGGTAAAGGCACTTCTGTAGTTACGGCCAGTTTATAGGTAGTGGCATTGCAACCGGAAACAGTTGCCACAGCGGCAATGTCTCCTCCAGTAGTTCCCCAATTAACCGTAATTGTATTGGTTCCCTGCCCAGAAGTAATCGTCGCACCGGATGGTACGGTCCAATTGTAAGTTGCTCCGGCAATCGCATTCAGCGTATAGGTTTTTCCTGTTTCGTTATGATATACTTTTGCATCACCGGTTACTCCATGCGTAAAACTTCCGTCGTACACACGAACATAATCAACTTGCAATTTTGAAGGGAAATCAGTCGGAATTGGCTCCACTCCTGCTCCATTGACGCTTGTATATGGCGTTCCTAAACTACCGACAGCCAAATTCAAAATGATATAAAAATTGTTATCATTAAAAGGCCAACCGCCATTTACAGTAGTGTTTGGAGTTGCTGTATGAAATAAGTTTCCATCAATAAACCATTTAATACTATTAGGTCCCCATTCTACAGCATATACGTGAAATTCTGTAGACAAATCTGTTGGAGAAGTGTAACTCCTACCGGTGTAATGGTAGCCTCCACCGTCATAATGAATGGTTCCGTCAACAGACTTTGGATTCCTGTGTTTCGCTTCCATAATATCAATTTCACCAGTATACGGCCAATTGGATACACCGGCAGGCAACATCCAGAATGCGGGCCATGCGCCCATACCTGAAGATAATTTCATACGGGCTTCCACTCTTCCGTATTTCAAAGAATATTTGCCTTCAGTAGTTAGTTTTGCTGATGAATAGGGCTGTTGCGGGAATGCTGCACTGGGCTCATATTTCGCCTCAATATTAAGGTAACTGTTTGTTCCTTCTTTAACAATAGTCGCCTGATTTGGATCGTAACGTTGTGCTTCAGCGTTCCCAAAGCCACAAAGTGTGGGACAGCCGTTTCCGGAAATGCTTTGCCATTTTGTGGCGTCTACTGTGGTTCCGTTAAACTCGTCTGCCCAAACGAGTGTATTACATTGTGCCTGTAGTTTTAGAAAAGGGGACAAGGCTACCAGAGCCATAATAAAACACCTTTTCAGATAATTGCAATTGCTTCTCGGTGGTCGGCCGAAAAAAGAGTTTTTTTGATTCATTTTTTTAGTTTTTTGTTAGTAAAGAATACCATCAAATCAAAAAGTCAATTTGCAAAAAACGAACTGATTTTTCTGATAATAATTCACAATATTAACAAATAAACTACCCTGAAGACCAATTCGGGGCTACGGTTTGACTACGGTGGTTGATAAAAAAATGTCCTAAACGGCTCAATCAGACCTAAGATTTTACTTCACAATACCAAATCAAAAGTTAAGAATAAACTCCGTAATATTGGCATCAGAAGAAAGTTGCAGTTTTTTTCGAATGCGGTATCGGGTGTCTTCAACACCTCTTACCGAAATTCCCAAAAGCGGAGCAATTTCTTTTGTATTGAAGTTCATTCGCAGATAGGCACACAATCGCATATCCCGCGGAGTCAATTCAGGAAAACTGTTTTTGAGCCGTTGCATGAAATTATCATGCAGCTGATTGAAGATTTCTTCGAATTCATTCCAATGCTGATCTCCTTGAAGTTCATGATCAATAATTCGGTTTATTTTAGTGAGCAGACTAAAACTGATAGCAGCCTCTTTTTCTTTCTTAATCTCAGAGATAAGCTCTTTAATTGATAATAATATTTCATTTAAATGAATCAAATTCACCGTATTCGAAGCTACTTTGACATTCTTAAGCGTAATGGTGGCTTCCAGATTTTCACGCATGATTATCGTGTTTTGCTGTTCCAGTGCCAATTTTTGCTCGTTTAATTCTGCCCGATTTCGCAACAATTCTTTTTCCTGATTTAAGATTAATTGCGCTTTTTCACGCTCGGCAAGATTCTTTTGGTACCTGACAATTGCATAAAGCAAACCGCAAAAAAGCAACACATACAAAAGATAAGCCCAACTGGTTCGGTACCACGGAGGCGAAATTTCGAACCTGAAAACAGCCTCTTCACTTACCACATCGTAGATATTCTTTGCCCTTACATGAAAAACATAACTGTTTTCAGGAAGATTGGTATACTCTTTTTCGGTTTGAAGGCTCCAATCTGACCATTTGGGTTCAAAACCTTCCAGCCAATATTCGTATTTAGTAGCATCAGCCTCGTCATAATAAAGAGAGGCAAATGAAAAATGTAAAGCATTATTCGAGTAGGCCAAAACCGGAAAAAGAGTGTCATCACCTTCTGAATTCGCTGGAAGCACATCATATCGGCTTGAAAACAACAAACTGTCTTTTGGAAAAATACACTTTACCTCCGCTATAATCGATTTGTATTTGGTTTGATAGCTTTTTCCTTTCGTGTTATTGTAATGAATTAACCCCTCTTGGGTCCCAAAAAACACATCACCGGTTGCGGTGGTCTGAATGTTTTCAAAACCCGGAATGTATAAATACCTTAATTTTCTGAAAGGCAACTCTTCTACATCAAAATGGCCTGTCTTTTTACGGCTGATCTTTCCGGTATTCTCCCCTGAAACATACCAAATATTGCTTTGATTGTCTTCTTTAAGCAAACGGATGTGGCTGTCCATTCCCAGATATTTCGCAAAAACAGCATCGGGAATCATTTTATTACTCTTCTTGTCGCGTTTATAAACTCCTTTTGTCGTTCCAAAAAGGATCTGATCGTCAATTTGAAAAGTATTCAAAAACAAACTCGACGGAAAACCATTCTCCCGATTATAAAATTCAGTACTCCAAACAGCATCAAAATTTTTATTGAGTTTGATTTTAAAAATTCCTTTATAACCATGCGCAATCCAAACAGCGTCATTGTCAGTTACCATTACCCTGCTACTTTCTTCAAAACCCTTTATTTTATTCTGATAAACCCACGAACCGTTTATTCTTTTCAATAAATACAATCCGGTATAACCGCCTACAAGTAATAAATCAGGGCGATTGGGAACGATTACACCTTGCCAGGCACCGTCTATTTTGGCGAGCAGTTTGGTTGAAGTTCCTTTTATTTCGAATATTCCGTTTTTTTCAAAAGCTAAAAGGCAACCTCCAAAAATGCCAATATTCCACACATTTTCAGACATTCCTGAAATATGTTGAAAGTGTACATTTTCTCGTTTACCGTTCTTATACGCATTCCAATCCAGCCAAAATAAGCCATTATCAGTTGCAATGTAAAGTTTGTTTTCATAAATCTGACTGCAATATATTTTGGTTTCAGAGTTGGAGGCATCCAATATTTTAGACAAAGGCGACGAAATCTGAATTAACGAAATCCCTTCTTTAAGGGTTACCCACAAATTTCCTTCTTTATCTATTTTGAGATTCGTCACATAATCATGCTGTAATCCCATTTGTTTGTTGATGTGCTGAATCAATTTTCCCTCACTATCCAGAACTACCAACCCCGATTGACGTGTTCCGATTCCAAAATAACCGTCAGAAAGTAGAGCTCCTGTCGAAATTTGATTCTGTTTTAGTAAGTAGTCTGCTTCGGTTACAAAGTTTTTTAACTGATAGTTTTTATAAACAAAAAGACCGTCTTTTTGCGTGAGAACTACCAATCCATTCTTCGTCTCAAAGATTTTTTTAATCTTCAATCCTATAAATTGCTTACTATTTGGAAGAGGTTCTAAAACATTGCCATTGAACTTCAAAAGCCCTTTCACATTATCCGAAACATAAATCGTTTTATTGACTTCGAAAAATTCATCAAAAGTTGAAGCTGGCCGTATGACTTTGATTTTATTATCCTTATAAACAAACAATCCTTCCTTAGAAAAAAAAATAACTTCATTGTTGCGGATAACGGTATGCAACACATCGCCAAAATTCCTGTTAGCCGTTGGAAGCAATTTTACCAAAGACGTATATTTATATTGTCCGTTGGGCAACTGAACGGCGTAACCAAAATCGCCCTGAGCCCCCACATATATTTTATCTTTCGCATCAATCGCGAGCGAGCGAACCATGCTCTTGTTTTCGGGTTGTGTGATAATATTCCATCGGACACCGTCAAACTGCAAAATCCCGAAATGATTGGCAAAAAACATCATGCCTTTGGAGTCCTGCAAAACATCCCAATTTTCGGAAGCTGCTTTATAACTCTTCGGACTGTAATTCGTTATAAACGGAACTCCGGTTTTTTTAATCTGTGCATTACCGGTATGGAGTAGGGAAAATAGTAGTACAACTAAAAATCTAATTTTAAATTTCGTCATTTTGTTTCCGTCTGTAGGTTACTTTATAAGGCTTGCAAAAACTATCCTCTTAAAAACAATCCGTTTGGGCTTAGATTGTTTTTGAAAAAAAAGCTGTTTCTTATTGCTTGTAAATAGTGAAAATCAACAATTTAAAGTCATAAAAAAACGAATAGCTATCTTCAAATATATAAAATTTCATTTATAGCTAACAATTAATTTTAACAGATAGGCACATAGAAGTACAATCTAAAAAAACGTTTCACTATAAATAAATCACCTAAGCGTATGTGAAAAATTGTAATTTCCTTAAAACAACTTAAATTCTAAAATCTATGTGTCTATCTGTTAAAAAAGCATTTAGCTAAATTACACCTAACAAACATAAAATTTTACTTTATGGCACTATAAAACCTATATTAACACAGAACAATAAACTTCTCATTATCAAATAACTGTACATTATTACACCTATTCTGTATTCGCAATGACCATTTGATTAGTACATTTATCCCTTGCTAAAAAATTATTTCCGAATCAAAATTAAAACCTTCAATTTTGAAAAAACATTTATTATTAACCGTACTATTGGCCGGCACTTTTGTTGTCTCTTCACAAAGCAAAATCATAACCGTTACTAATTCGCTTCCTGTTGACCGGGAATTTGAAACGGTCGAACTAACTAAAAAGTTGCTTGGACTACCCGCTTCATCTAAACTTGAAAATTACGGCGTAAAAGAAAAAAATTCCAGTTCGTTTTTAGAAAGTCAATCTGTTGACAATGATGGTGACGGCATTCGAGATGTTCTCTTATTTCAGCCCAAAATGAGTGCTTCCTCTCAAAAAGAATTTGAAATCGTTGTGGTCACGATTCCCTCCGAATCAAAAAACAACAACTGTTATTCCAGATTTGTTCCCGAACGTACTGATGATTATGCCTGGGAAAACGACAAAGTTGCCTTCAGAACTTACGGTCCGGTCGCTCAAAAAATGGTAGAAGATCATATTCCCGGCGGAACGCTTACCAGCGGAATTGATGCCTGGCTAAAAAGAGTTGATTATCCTATTATTAACAAATGGTACGAAAAAGCAACCAACGGAACCGGAACGTATCACAAAGATACTGGGGAAGGTTTAGACAATTTTCATGTTGGGGACAGTCGAGGCATTGGCGGAATTGCTGTAAATGTTGACGGCAAATACTATTTCTCTAAAAATTTTATTGAATGGAAAACCATCACCACAGGCCCAATAAGAACCAGCTTTATTTTGACTTATGCAGATTGGAACGCCAAAGGTTTAAAAATCAAAGAGTCTAAATTGATTAGTCTTGATTACGGAAGTTATTTGTCCCGTTTTGAAATCTCCATCACAGGCGCCAAAAAAATTGCCGCCGGAATTACACTTCATGACAAAAAAGGCATCATCGGAACTAATATAAAAGAAGGCTGGTTAAGTCACTGGGAAACTCTTGAGGATTCTGAAATCGGAACAGGTCTAGTAGCGCCTAAAAAGACCTTAACCAATTTTGACAATCATATTACGGATGAAAAAGACTTGAGTAATCTCTATGGAAATTTAAACGTAAAAGACAACAAAGTGATTTATTATGTGGGCTTCGGATGGAAAAAAGGAAGCCCTTTTCAAACCAAACAAGAATGGGAAGCTTATTTGAGTTCATTTGCCCGTAAAATAAATAATCCGCTTACAGTAAAAATGAAGCGATAAAAAATTAACTTCTAACAAACCTGACAGGTTTTAAAAACCTGTCAGGTTTAAATTACTACTTAGCAGGGAAATAATTCTCTTTTAAGATAATTTCCAACGGAATATAATGTGTGTCTTCTACGGTCTCTTGCAAAACCATTTTTTTGTACAAATGACTGATCCCCATATAGCCCTGCTCCTCGGGTCTTTGGTTAATTAAAAAGTCAATTATTCCTTTATTTAGGTATTCTATATTTTCTTCCAATAAATCATAACCAATGATACGAACGCCTTTAATATTGTTTTTCTCTAAAAATCGAGCCACAATATATGCTCTGGAATTAGGTACAAAAACACTGTGAACCCCCAAAAACATATCCATATTTAACTGATCGATTCCGGAGTCTTTAATGGTAACTTCCGAAAACTTAAAATTGGTAAGTTCACCATGATCCTTAAAGAAAGAATAAAATCCATCGATGCGTTGCAGATAAACCGAAGTGCTTTCGATTTCTCTTGTAATCTTGAAGATCAATATCTGCCTTTCGTTTTTCACAGCAAAACTAATTAACCTTCCTGCCAGATAACCACTCTGAAAAGCATCCTGTCCAACATAAGCATGTTGCTGATTGGTGTTGATATCAGAATCAATTAATACAACAGAAATGTTCTTTTTTTTGTACTTATCTAAAAACCGAATGGATTCTTGGTAAAATATTGGGGCAAACAACAAGCCATCACATTCAAAGTCGAGTACTTTTTTTACCGCTTCTTTAAAAGATGCTGTATTAAAATCGTAGAAAAAATAATCCAGCACGACTCCGAATTTTCCAAATTCAACCGCCGCTTTTTCTATACCGATAATCTGACTCTTCCAATATTCTAAATCTTCGTATTTAGGCAAAAAAACTGCGAAATGAAACTTCTTATTCAATGCCAGATTACTGGCCAGGATATTTCGCTTGTAACCGTATTCTTCTATTATAGCGTTTACTCTATCAACATTATCCTGGGTCACCTGTCCGCGGTTATGGATAATTCGATCAACAGTTCCTGGTGAAACATTGGCTAGTTCTGCTATTTTTTTAATTGTTATAATAGTGATTGCTTTTAAGTTAAAATAATACAGTAAGTGTGTAAAATTAATTTTTTTTATCAAAGATAAATTGTTTTGGTTAAGTTTTTATATACATTTGTAAAAATACGTGTGCGTACACGGAATTTTCAAACAACACAGAATGAAGCAAGAACAATACTAAAAAAATGTTCGGCTTTTTCAGGTCAGCAACTAACTATTTCATAAAATATAAAACCGAAACGATGATAATAGATTCATTACAAAATGCAACAAAATATTACGCTTTACACCCCAATTTCAAGAAAGCATTTGACTATGTAAATCAAAATGACCTCTCAAAATTAGAAGCAGGAACTTTTGATATTGCGACGGGTTTAAAATTAATTGTAATTATCGGTGAAGGAAGTAGCCGCGAAGAAAGTATCAAAGGTTTTGAATGCCACGATCAAAATATTGACATTCAGATTTCGATAAAAGGTCCTGAGACTTTTGCCTGGAAACCCAGAGAAAAATGCCTCAATCCAAATGGAGGTTATAGCGACGAGCGAGATGTTCGTTTTTTTCATGATGCTCCGGATATGTTTTTTGAATTGCAGGAAAAACAGTTTGCGATCTTATTTCCCGAGGACGTACACGCTGCAATGATTGGTGAGGGAGTAATAAAAAAAGTTGTTTTTAAAGTAAAAATATAAGCTATGAGTACCATTCAAAATTCAATTGATGTTATTGTAAAACAAGGAATTCTGCCTTTGTATTTCAATACCGATGAAAATAAAAGTATTGAGATACTAAGAGTCCTTTATAAATCCGGAATCAAAGCCGTTGAGTATACCAACAGAGGTCCGGAAGCAGCATCCAATTTCAAAAAAATGATTGAAGTCCGAAATGCTGAGATGCCCGAAATGTTATTGGGAATCGGTACCATAAAGAATATACAGCAGGCAGAAGAATTTTATACGATTGGAGCAGACTTTTTTGTAAGTCCGGGTTTCGTTGCCGAAGTTTCTGATTTCTTAAAAAGTAAAGACATTCTATACGCTCCGGGTTGTATGACGCCAACCGAAATTATTACAGCAGAAAATGCCGGAGTCAAATTTATTAAACTCTTTCCGGGGAACATTTTAGGCCCTGACTTTTTAAGTGGTATAAAAGACATTTTCCCTTCTTTAATTTTTATGCCAACAGGAGGCGTAGAAACCACTTTGCAAAGTATACAAAGCTGGTTCACTGCAGGAGTTTCCGCTGTTGGAATGGGAAGCAAACTAATCAGTAAAAAAGTAATGGAACACGAAGCTTATGACACCATCGAAAAGGAAACCGTAAGAGTTTTGTCTTTGATTGAAACCGTAAGAAACAAATAGCACTAACTCAATATGGATTCAATATTTAATCTAAAAGGCAAAATTGCACTTATTACAGGTGGTGCGGGCGTACTTGGAAGCAATATGGCAAAAGTACTCGCCAAACAAGGCGTTATCACAGGAATCGTATCACAATCTATTGAAAAAGCAACTAAAACTGCCGCAGCAATTACGGACAATGGCGGAACGGCTTTTGCCATTCAGGCCAATGTTTTAAACAAAGAAGAACTCGAAAAAGCAAAAGATTTTATTGTTGAAAAATACGGTCGTCTGGATATTCTCATCAATGCCGCCGGAGGAAATATGCCCGGAGCTACCATCAGCCCCGATCAGGCGATTTATGATCTGAAAACCGAGGATTTGCAAAAAGTTATTGATCTGAATATTATCGGAACAATGCTTCCTTCGCAGGTATTCTCAACCCTTTTTGCCAAACAAAAAGAGGGAATCATTATCAACATTTCGTCGGCATCGGCACAAAGACCTTTGACAAGAGTTGTTGGGTATTCTGCATCAAAAGCGGCAATAGACAATTTCACGCAATGGATGTCGGTTGAATTGGCTTCAAAATATGGAGAAGGCATTCGGGTTAATGCCATATCACCGGGCTTTTTTATCGGGGAACAAAATCGCGCGTTATTGCTGACACCGGATGGAAAGTTAACTCCAAGAGGCGAGAAAATTATTGACCACACTCCCATGGGAAGATTTGGAACACCGGATGATATTGACGGAGCACTACTGTTTTTATGCAGCGACATGTCAAAATTTGTAACAGGAACAATCTTAAAAGTCGACGGAGGTTTTGCCGCTTCCAGCATTTAAAAACAACTACCAAATACTATATTAAATGGAACAAACGTTACGATGGTTCGGACCACAAGACCCGGTTTCTTTACAAGATATTTTACAAACCGGAGCAACCGGAATTGTAACCGCATTACACCATATTCCCAATGGAGAGGTATGGCCAATCAACGAAATAATCAAGCGAAAAGTCGAAATTGAACATAAAAATGGGGATCCAAAAAAGGAAGCCTCCGGTTTAATCTGGTCTGTTGTAGAAAGTATTCCGGTTCATGAAGACATTAAAAAACAAACCGGAAAATACTTAGAGTATATTGAAAATTACAAAGAAAGCATTCGCAATCTGGCTTTATGCGGAATAAAATGTGTTTGCTACAATTTCATGCCGGTTTTAGACTGGTCAAGAACGGACTTGTCTTATGAAATGCCGGATGGTTCAAAGGCCTTACTTTTTGACGGTATTGCTTTCGCGGCTTTTGAATTGTTTATTTTGAAAAGACCCGGAGCAGAAGCCACCTATACGGAGGCACAAATTAAAAAAGCGACCAAATACTTCGAATTATTGACGGAGGCCGATAAACTAAAACTGCAACAAAACATTCTTGCCGGACTTCCAGGCGCAGAAGAAGCCTATACGGTTGAGGATTTTCTGGTGACTTTAAAAGGCTATAGTCACATAGACAGACAAAAATTAAAGGAGAATCTCTTTTTCTTTTTGAGAGAAATTATTCCTGTAGCTGAAAAGGCAGGTGTTTTGATGGCCATTCATCCGGACGATCCTCCCTTTCCGATTTTAGGCTTACCACGAATTGTAAGCACCGAAGAGGATTTAATTGAACTAATGGCTGCCATTGATTCCAAATCAAATGGTTTTACGATGTGTACCGGTTCGTATGGCGTAAGAGCAGACAATGATTTGCCCGGAATGGTGCGACGTCATGGTGATAAGATGAATTTTATACACCTCAGAAGTACAAAAAGAGAGGAAGAAGATCGCTTTTTTGAAGCCAATCATTTAGAGGGTGATGTCGATATGTATGAAGTAGTAAAAGCGATTCTGGAAGTCGAGAAACGAAACGGAAGCACCTTACCAATGCGTCCTGATCACGGTCATCAAATGCTCGATGATTTAAATAAAAAAACAAATCCCGGATATTCCGCAATCGGTCGTTTAAGAGGTTTAGCCGAATTACGAGGACTTGAAATGGGGATTAAAAAATCTATTGTTTAAAAAAGAATGTCTATAAAACCGGAAATAGTAAGATAGCACGCAGATCTGGCAGATTTGGCGGATTCTCGCGAAAGCAATCAAAAAAATCTGCTTTAAATTTTGTAGAATGTCTTTAAAATAGGAAATAATAAAATAGCACGCAGATCTGGCAGATTCGGCGGATTCTCGCGAAAGCAATCAAAAAAATCTGCTTTAAATTTTGTAGAATGTCTTTAAAACAGGAAATATTAAAATGGCACGCAGATTTAGCAGGTTCTAGCAAAGAAATGAAAAAAAAATCTGCCAAATCTGCCAAATCTGCGTGAAAAAAAACCACCTCTCTTCAAATCATTTGAATCATTTGAATCTGTGGCATTATAAAAAAAGTTTGAGAACTAACCGCCCCAAACTCATTACAAAAAAAACATTGCAAACTACTAACTATCATGACTTTCAAAAACCAATTAACCAAAAAACACCGCTGGAATTACTGTGGTATTTTTATAAGTACGCTACTTATACCCCTAAATGCAATTAGCCAGCAGTTACCCAAAATCCTAAACACACAACAAAAATCAGTAACCACTTACCTACCCGATTTTAGTTATGCAGGCTATCGTTTTGGAGAAACAAACTTACCTGAAGTTCAAGGAAAAATAATCAATGCGGTCGATTTTGGTGTAAAAGCAAATGATGAATTAGACGATTCGAAAGCTTTACTAAAAGCAATAAAAGCAGCCAATGCAATAGAAGGAAATGTCATTTTGCAATTGCCCGCAGGAAGAATCATTTTAAGTACCATTTTATACCTCGAAAGAAGCAATTTTGTACTTCGCGGCACAGGATCGGGCAAAAACGGAACAGAGTTCTATTGTCCGAGACCAATGATGTACTTAAAAGACCCTGAATCATTAGCCGAATTAAGGGAATACCTGACTACTTTTGACAAAAGACAACGGGAGAACGAAAACAATATCGACTTGGCTTTTTCGCAATACGCCTGGTCCGGAGGTTTTATCTGGACACAGATTCCAAATGAACGCGTAAAATCCTATCTTGATAAATACGAACCCACTCCAATTGTCCTGGCTAAAGTCAGCAGTGGTACTATGGGCGAGCATACGATAACCGTTTCGGACTTAAACGGGTTGAAAATTGGTGATGTCGTAGAATTACAATTATTTAATAAGGACGGCGAAAATGGCGAAATTCTTAAAGATTTATACCAAGGTGCTCCTGTAAAACCGGGTTCACATCATTGGAAATTTCCAAAATTACCCATCGTAAGACAACAAGTTGAAATTACTAAAATTTCAGGTTCTAAAATCACGCTGAAAACACCCTTGACTATTGGCATCAAACCCAGTTATCAGGCTCAATTGGTAGAATGGAAACATTTAAACGAAGTCGGAATCGAGCATCTGCGTTTTACATTTCCGGATATTCCGAGAGTAGCACATCATGTTGAACCGGGAAATAATGGTATTTTTCTAACCCGTGTTTTTAACAGTTGGGTCAAAGATGTAACCATAACCAATGCAGACAGCGGAATTTTAGCAGAAGAAATCGCCAATGTCACCATACAAGATATCGTAACCGACGGAAATCATATGGCACATTACACCGTTACTTTAGGGGGTGTACATAATGTTTTAGTAAAGAATCTAAAGGTTTACAATAAAGCCGTTCATCCTTTAAGTTTCAACACATTTGCTACTAAAAACGTGTATCAGAATTGCGAGGTTTTTGCAGATCCGCTTTTGGATCAGCACTCGGGAGCCAATCATCAGAATTTATTCGATCATATAACGGTTCATTTAACTCCGGATAACACCAACAGTTATGCTCTATTTGGCGGTGGCGGTGCCGACTATTGGAAGCCTTCACACGGGCCATACAGTACCTTTTGGAATCTGAATGTACAGGTTTCAAATCCCGAAGAACATACCAAACCGGTTTTACTTTACGGCATGAAAGACGGCCCTTTCGCCAGAATTATAGGAGTAAATGGAAATACAAAATTCGAGGTAAAATACGACCCCGAGCCCTACATTGAATTTTTAAATGAGTCTATGGATAAAGTACCTTCCTTATATGATTATCAATTGAAAAAACGATTAAAATAAGTTTAGGTAAAGCTGTATCATTTACAATCACGTTAAATCACAAAGAGTAAAGAGTAAAGAATAAAAAGCAAAGCGCAAAGAATATAAAATAATTCGATCAAACAAAAACTTTGCGCCTTAGCGCCTTTGTGGCTCCCCCCCCTCTATTCACAAAATAATTCGAATGCTATGAAAAAAAAAATAGCTCTTCTAGTTTTAGTCCTCATCACGGGAAATCTATTTTCTCAAAATAAATACCGTCTTAAAAATATCTCGACAACCGATGGTCTTTCGCAAAGTTCTGTCATTGCCATACATCAGGATAAATTAGGGCAAATGTGGTTTGGTACGCGGGACGGACTCAATAAATACGACGGAAGCAAGTTTACCATTTTTAGAAATGACATTTCTGACAAAGCAACGATTAGCAACAACGATATTCTCGCGATTGATGAAGACAATTCGGGGAAAATATGGGTCGGAACTTACAACGGACTCAACTGTTACGATCCTGTTTCCAATACCTTCAAGAGGTATTTGCACTCCAATACCAACCACACCATTAGTAGTAATGCTGTTTGGTGTATCAAAGAAATTGGCAATGAGCTTTGGTTTGGAACCTCAAAAGGCTTGAGCATTTTCAATAAAAAAACCAAGCTGTTTACTTCTGTTTTCCATTCAGATACCGATACCTCAACTTTGCCAAGCAATAATATTCTGACTATTATAAAAACCAAAAAGCAGGAAATCTGGATTGGCACAACAAAAGGTTTATGCCGACTTACAAGCAGAAATAACGGAAAATTAACTTTTAAAAATTACCCACTAAATACTACTGATTTACTTAATGTTCAAACCATTGCAGAAGACGCGCAAGGTGATTTATGGATTGGTACCAAAAACAAAGCGCTTTTAAAACTCGATATAAAAACGCGTCAATTTGTTTCTTTTTTGCCGAATGAAAAATACAAAGAAATAAACGCAGACATTCGTTCATTAGCCATTGACAATCAAGGTTCGCTATGGATTGGCGCTTACGATGGAATCTATATTTACGGCAAAGATAAAAGTCTCCAAAAAATCAATAACAGTAATAATAGCAACGGGATTGACAAAGTAAAATCGGTTTTTATCGATAAAAAAGGTTCTGTTTGGATCGGCTGTTATTACAAAGGCGTAAACATCTGGGATGTCTCTAATGTCAATTTTTCGAATTACAATCAGAATTCAAAAAAAATCCCTATGAGTTTTGATGTCATCAGTTCGATCATCACCGACAAAAACAAAAATATCTACTTTGGCACGGAAGGCGGTGGAATAACCATTTACAACCCAAATACATCGGTAACAAGTTATATCAATAGCAGCACTGGACAAAGCAATAAAAATGATATCAAATCGATGTCGCTTTCTCCCGATAATATCTTGTGGATTGGCACATTTTCTAAAGGATTATCGGCTTACAATACCCTTTCAAAAAGAATTGAAGACAACCGCATCAGTTCGGAATTAAGCGCATTAGTAAAAGAAACCGGTGTCTATTCTATCAAAACGGAAGCCAACGGAATCGTTTGGATCGGAACTTTCGGAAAAGGTTTGATTCGATACAATTCTATTGACAAAACCTTTGTCCTTGTAGGAAACGATAACACAAAAGCCAATTTTCTAACAAACAATATTATCCGAACTCTTCTAATTGATCAAAAAAAGAGACTTTGGGTCGGAACTCAAAATGGACTTAATTGCATCTCGTTGAACAATTTCAAACCCAATCATTATTCCATACAACATTACTTTTTTGATAAACCTTCTTTGTCGGGAGATGACATACTCACGCTATATCAGGACAGTCAGAACAAAATATGGGTGGGTACAAAAGCAAAAGGACTGCATTATTTTGATGGAAAAAGATTTCAGAAAATCAATCTAAAAGTCGGAAACACTGTAATTACTTCGATACATTCGATCTTAGAGGATGGTGACAAAAACCTATGGGTCAGCACGAATCAGGGAATTTTAAAATACAGTACCACTCAAAAAACGGTTGCTTTATATGATCAAAAAGATGGTTTGGCAAGTAATGAATTCAATGATAATTCGGCCTTAAAACTGGACGCTACACAATTTTATTTTGGAAGCCCATCCGGAGCTACGTTTTTTGATGCCAAAAAAATTGTACTGAACCGATACTCGCCACAAGTTTTAATCACAAGTCTGAAAATTAAAAATAAGACGATAAATCCAAATGACACACCGGAAATTTTAGAGAAAGGCATCAGTTACACCAAAAACATAACGCTCGACTATGACAAGGCTAATTTTTCTATCAGTTATGCCATTCCAAATTACATCCGATCAAAAAACAACCAGTACAGTTACCGCTTAATTGGTCTGGAAAACAACTGGACGACTACCAAAAATACCGAGGCTATATTTGCCATTCAAAACCCGGGAACTTATATTTTTGAAGTACGAGGTGCCAACAATGACGGGGTCTGGAACAGTAATCCCACTACACTTACCGTCACTGTAAATCCTGCACCATGGCGAAGTATTTGGGCTTTTTTATTGTATGGAATAACAATTGGTATCGGATTATATGGATTGATGTGGATTATTAAATCAAAAGCCACATTAAAACAAAAACTGGAATTAGAATATCTGGAAACCAAACGCATTGAAGAAAACAATCGTATCAAATTGGATTTCTTTACGAACATTTCGCACGAATTCAGAACACCGCTGACCTTGATTCTTGGTCCCTTGCAACAAATATTGGCGGACTACAACGGAACTAACGAAATGTACAAAAAACTGTTGGTTATAGAAGGAAGTGCCAATCATCTTTTGAGTCTGATTAACCGATTAATGGATTTCAGAAAACTAGAAAGCCATCAGGTCACCTTAGAATCTGCCAATGGAAATATTGTAAAATTTACTAAAGAAATCTTTCTGTCTTTTATAGAATATGCCAAAGATGGCGGTTACCAGTACACTTTTGAATCTTCACATGAGGAAATCCAGGTGTATTTTGATCGCTACAAATTAGAGCGTGTTTTTTATAATTTGATTTCAAATGCTTTTAGATATACGCCAAAAGGAGGTGTTATTGCAATCAAAATAAGTCAGAACGCAGAAAACTTATTCATTGCGGTAGAAGATTCGGGAGTTGGAATTGCCCAAGAGCATATTGACAAAATTTTTGATTTATTTTTTGAAATTCCGACCCACAACAACGTTCAAAAAAATTACAATAAAGGCACCGGAATTGGATTGTCGATTGTAAAAAACATTGTAAAACTTCATAAAGGAACCATAAATGTCGTCAACAAAAAAACGGAAGGTGTTATTTTTACGGTCACACTTCCATTAGGGAAAGAACATCTTCGACCAGAAGAAATCATTAAGGATTTTAGAATCAGCGATGCTATTGAACAGTATACAGCACAACTCGTTCCTAATGAAACAACAGAACCGGAAGACATTGACGATTATGTAGTGAATGCCGAAAAACAAACGATACTACTTGTGGAAGACCATAAAGTGCTGAGAGACTTCATGAAAAATCTACTTAAAAAAGAGTATAACATTCTGGTTGCCGACAACGGAAAAACGGCCTTAGAAAAAGCCATTCAATATGTACCCAATTTAATTATCAGTGATGTTATTATGCCCGAAATGGTTGGTACCGAGCTTTGTTCCAAAATAAAAGAAAACCTGAAAACCAGTCATATTCCTGTAATATTACTGACTTCACGATCTTCTTTGGTTTACAAATTTGAAGGCTTGGAAAGTGGCGCTGATGATTATATCAGTAAACCTTTTAATTTAATTGAATTTAAACTCCGTATTAAAAATCTCCTCCATTCAACGGAACGATTAAAAGCAAAATTCTCAAGCGAAGACAATTTTGTTCCGGCAGAAATAACGGTATCTTCCATAGACGAAGCACTATTAAAAAAAGCCTTCCGTATTGTAGAGGACAATATCTCCAACGAGCAATTTGACATTCCTTTTTTCTGCTCCGAACTAGGGGTAAGCCGTACGATGTTATTTCTAAAAGTAAAAGCTTGGACGAACTTCACGCCAAATGAATTCATTCATGAAATAAGATTAAAACGAGCCGCCCAATTGTTGGAACAAAACAAACTAAACGTTTCTGAAGTCAGTTATAAGGTAGGTTTTAACAACCCCAAATACTTTAGCAAATGTTTTCAAAAAAGATATGGAAAAACTCCGTCACAATTTGCTGACAAATTTTCTAAACCGTTGTCCGTATTTTAAAAAGTCCTTTGTTTTCAGGGCTTAAAAAAGGGTGTCTGTATTTTTAGATACCCTTTTTTGTACTTCTATATCGCTTGTGCCTAATACATTTGTGGTATGAAAGTCAAAAAAACAAAATTCATATTACTCCAAATTCTCTTCATGATGCTGATAATAGGAATGAGTTTATTGCTTTTTTATTTTAGCTAACATTAACCTTTAAACCAAAAAATGAATGTTTACAAACCAAAAAATTAAGTCGTTTAAATGGTGTTTCCTGGTACTCTTTTTACTGGGAATTACTATTGTGAATGCACAGGAGAGAAAAGTCACCGGAAAAGTTACTTCCAGTGAAGACTTACTCGGACTTCCTGGTGCTAATGTATATATCAAGGGATCTTCTGTAGGAGCCACTGCCGATATGGATGGGAATTATGCTGTTTTTGTTTCAGAAAAAAATGCTGTACTTGTTTTCAACTTTATAGGATATCAGTCGGTCGAAATTCCGGTCGGAAATAAAACCGTTGTCAATATTAGTCTAAAACCCGATACCAAAAATCTGGATGAAGTAATTGTGATCGGTTACGGAACCCGCAAAAAGAGCGACATTACAGGTTCTGTATCTTCCGTAACGGCAAAAGAATTAACTGCCTATCCCTTATTAAATGCCGAACAAGCTTTACAAGGGCGTGCAGCGGGGGTTTCTGTACAATCCAATAATGGTGGTGAACCGGGCGCTCCGATAAAAATCAGAGTTCGTGGAGGTACTTCGATTAATGCGAGTGGAGACGCGCTTGTTGTGGTGGATGGTTTTGCAGGGGTTTCTATGCCTGCACCTCAGGACATCGCTTCTATCGAGGTATTAAAAGATGCCTCAGCAACTGCTATTTACGGATCAAGAGGGTCTAACGGGGTTATTATTGTTACCACCAAAAAAGGAAAACCGGGAAAACCGGTTATTGAATTCAGCAATTCAACTTCCGTACAATCTGTCAATAACAAATTGGATTTATTAAATGCCGATCAGTTTGTAGCGTACCGAAAAAGTTTCACTACACATACAGCAGGGCCAGCAAACACAGACTGGCAGGATGTCATTTATCGTGATGGTATGATTTCGAATAACCAATTGTCTTTTTCCGGAGGATCGGAAAAAGTGAGGTATTATGTTTCAGGAAATTATTTCAATCAAAATGGTGTTGTAATTAATTCCGGAATTGATAAGTACTCGATTGTAAGCAATTTAGAAGCCGATTTAAGCGACCGATTTAAAGTAGGTTTGAATACCTTTCAAAGCAAACAAAATAAAGAAGGAATTATTTCTCAGACCGGTGCAGGCGGAACCGGAGCTGCCGGTGTAATTGCTGCCGCTTACCGTTTTATGCCGGATCAGGGCATCTACAAACCCGACGGAAGCTATACTTCTACTGCTCCTATTGGGGATGATATTGACAATCCGTATGCAACAGCGATGGAAAATGTTTTAGAAACCGTTTCTGTAGTAAGCAGAAATAATTTCTTCGCCACTTATAAAATCACACCTGACCTTGAATTTAAAACCACTTTAGGTTTATCGGATTCCAACTCTCAAACCGGAAGATTTATTCCGTCTACTCTAATTGCAGGGAAAAATATCAAAGGAGAAGCTTCTGTAAGCAACAACCGAAATTCCTCCTTCCTGACCGAAAATTATCTGACGTACAAAAAAGAGATTATCACAAAAGGAATCCTGACTGTTCTTGGAGGGTACTCCTATCAAAAAAACAAAAACGAAACTTCTTTTGCAGCCTCAAGAGGATTTTTGACCAATACCAATTCCTATCATAATTTAGGGGCCGGAACAGTCTTTTTAAAACCGGATTCTTCTTTATCAGAAACCGAGTTGATCTCGGCTTTCGGAAGGCTAAACTTTGATTACGACGATAAATACTTACTAACGTTTACGGCCAGACGTGACGGTTCATCGAGTTTCAGTAAAAACTATAAATATGGAACTTTCCCATCGGGGGCCATTGGTTGGAACATCGCTAAAGAACAATTCTTAAAAGACAATAAAACGATTTCTAATCTTAAGCTAAGAGCCAGTTATGGTGCTACAGGAAATCCTTCTATCGGTGCTTATTCTACGCTGTCCAGATTTTCTGAGATATATGATGTGAGTGGTGACGTAATTGTAAATGCAGTTCAATTAACATCATTGGACAATCCAAACTTAAAATGGGAGACTTCCTATCAACAAGATTACGGGATCGATTTAGGTTTGTTTGATAATCGCATAAGTTTAACCGCCGATTATTATAAAACGATTACCAAAGACTTGCTGTTCAACAGACCTTTACCGGGAGTTTCAGGAATTGCCTCGCAACTTCAGAATGTTGGAGAACTAGAGAATAAAGGTTGGGAATTGGGAATTAATTCTAAAAACTTTATCGGAGCCGATTTTACCTGGTCGACCAGTTTTAATATTTCATCCAACAAAAATAAAGTATTAAAATTAGCCGATAACAAAGACCTCCTTATCAACTCGACACCGGGGCATTTCCTTGCAACAGAATCTCAGATTTTGAGAGTTGGACAGCCGGTTGGTTCCTTCTTCGGATTTGTTTATGATGGTGTGATTCAACAGGGAGAAACTGTACTTCCGGGGAATTTTGAAACGGCTCCGGGTGGAGAAAAATTCAAAGATGTAAACGGTGACGGAAAATTAGATTCGAACGACAAGACCATTATCGGAAATCCAAATCCGAACTTCATCTTCGGTTTAAACAATGATTTCACGTATAAAAATTTAGACTTAAATATTTTCTTCCAAGGTTCAGAAGGGAATCAAATTCTGAATTATACTTTAATGGAATTGGCTTCAGGAAACAATAATGCAACAACAGAAGTTTTAGATGCCTGGACTCCTACGCACACCGACACCAATGTTCCGGCCAATGCAGCGAGAACCAAAAGAGTAACGTCAAGATTTGTATACGATGCAAGTTATATCCGTTTGAAAAACATCTCACTTGGATACAGCTTAAATGAAAAAATTGTTTCGAAAATGGGACTGAGTAAAGTCCGTTTTTTCATCAGTGCACAAAATATCTGGACCATTACCGACTATCCGGGTTCTGATCCGGAGGGCAATTATCTGAATGATACCAATGCCAGAAGTAATACCAATTTGGGTCTGGAATATGGAAGTTACCCAAATGTGAGAACATTTACGTTCGGATTTAATTTAAAATTTTAGTCAAATACCATCACTATCATGAAAAAATATATCGCTTTTATTTTCCTGGGAATATTCGCCTTCGGATGCTCTGATTTAGAAGAACATCCCGTAGGAATCATTCGTCCGGATAACTTTTTTAATAATACAGACGATTTGCAAGCTGCTGTAAATGGAAGTTTTGCCAACATCGCTCACAACAACTACTGGGGAAGAGAGTTTACTATTGCCCTGATGCTTAGAGATGATATGTCCGATATTGGAGACCGAACCACTCAGGCAGCAAGGATTGATGTAAACGATTTTAGAATGAACGACACCAATGCACTGGTAGCTAACTTCTGGCCACAATCGTTTATCATCATTGCCGCGGCCAATCAGGCGATCGAAGGCGCTAAAAAAACACCTGGTGATCCTGCAAAAGTAAACGCCATTGTTGCTCAGGCTTATTTCGCAAGAGCTTTTACCTACTATCATTTGGTTCGCATCTTTGGAGATGTTCCGTATATCGATTTTGCCGTAAACGAAGTTTCACAGGTCGATAAATTAAGCCGAACCAAAGAAGCAATAGTATATGCCAAAATCATTGAGGATTTGGAATTCGCAAAAAAATGGTTGGACGACAAACCAAAAGTAAAAGCCGTTCCCGGAAAAGGAACTGCAGCAGGTTATTTGGCTTCGGTGTATTTAACTTTAGGAAATTATCAAAAAGCCTACGATGAAGCCAAATACGTTATTACCAATGAGGCAAAATTTGGTTTAGGGCTGGATGCTGATTTTCAGGATTTATTTAATGCAACAAAAGCTGCTTCATTAAAAGAGCCTTTATTTACAATTGATTTTAACAACTTAACCTCCGGAAATTACGGTCAGGACTATACCGCCTTTTTTACAGGTTCCTTAAAAGACGACAGTTACAGTTACGGACAGGGGTTTTCTGTGGCTGTACCTTCTTTAAAAGTTTTTAACGACTGGGATCAGAGAGATTACAGAAGAGCGGTAAGTTTTGACACGATCATCAGAAAAAAAACAGGACCGGGTGGTGCTTTGCAAATTTATCCTTCAAGCGATAACGAAAAAGCGCCACGCCCTCATATTGCCAAATACTATCGTTTTCCGGGTAAAGCAGGTGCTAACGGAAGAACTTCCCAACACAACTACATCACCATGCGTTATGCCGAAGTATTGCTGACGGCTGCTGAGGCTTTAAACGAAATTAGTCCGGGAACTTCAGAAGCGAATGGTTATGTAAACAGAGTGCGTGCCAGAGCCAGAAACAAAGCAGGCAGACAAGTTTCTTTTCCTGCAAATGTAACACCGGGATTATCTAAAACGGATTTCAGGAAAATGGTGGTTGATGAAAGAAGATTAGAATTGGCGTTTGAATACATTAGATGGTACGATATTAAAAGACTTAAAAATGGCCCTGAAGTATTTGGTCCAAATGGTTTTGAGCCTCACGCCAATTTTGATTCCAATAGAGATTATTTGTTCGCATTGCCAGGAACTGAGTTGGCGATAAATCCAAACTTAGCACCAAATAACCCTGGCTATTAAAACATTATATTAAATTTACTTATGACTAAAGTTAATCACATACTTTTTGTTCTTGGGTTTGCATGGCTGCTTACAGCGTGCAAATCCGGGAATAATTCTCAGACCAATGCAACCGCATCTTCAGCTAATCTGCTTGAAACCCGTTATAAAATGATGTTGGAATATCCCGTAGATTCAATGGCAATGCCACGCAGCATGACCCCGGCATCCAATCTCATAAAGAAAGTACCTTCGCGAGATTGGACCAGTGGTTTTTTTGCCGGAAACTTATGGCAATTGTATCGACTAACAGGCAATTCCGAATACAAAAAACAAGCAGAAAAGTGGACACCATTCAGCAAAAAAGAAAGTGTAAATCGTGGTTCTCATGATGTGGGATTTAAGGTGTATTGTGCCTTTGGAGAAGGTTTAAAAGTAACCAATAATCCGGAATACAAAAAAACGATTATCAAAGGAGCTGAAACCTTATGTACGCGTTTTAATGAAAAAGTAGGTGCGATCCGTTCCTGGGATTTCAATAAAGACATTTGGGAATATCCGGTAATCATTGATAATATGATGAATTTGGAATTGCTTTTTGAGGCTACTAAATTATCCGGAGATAAAAAATATCAGGATATCGCCATCAAACATGCGAATACGACACTCAAAAATCAATTTAGAAAAGACAACAGCTGTTACCATGTGGTGGTTTACGACACCATTACGGGAGCTGTAAAAAAGAAAACGACTTTACAGGGATACAATGACGATTCGGCTTGGGCACGAGGTCAGGCCTGGGCGGTTTACGGATTTACCATGTCGTATCGTTATACAAAAGACAAGGCCTACATCGATCAGGCGGAAGCAACCGCAAAGTTTTTTATGACGAATAAAAACCTGCCCGAAGATGGGATTCCGTATTGGGATTTTAACGATCCTGGTATTCCAAATGCGGCACGTGATGTTTCTGCAGCCACCATTATGGCTTCTGCTTTATACGAACTTTATGGCTACACCAAAAACAAAACGTATCTGGCTTATGCCAACAAAGTAATCCAAACTTTAAGTTCTGATCAATATATTTTAGACTCTAAAATCAACGCACCCTTTATCTTTGGTCATAGCACAGGAAACTGGCCCAAACACGACGAAATTGACGAGCCAATCGTTTATGCCGATTATTACTTTCTGGAAGCAGTATTAAGAAAAAAAGACTTATAACGTATGAGAAAATTATCTTACCGCTACAAGTTTGTTTTTACGTTTCTTTTTGTTTTTTATTTTGGTTGTAACAGTCTTTCTGCTCAGACCAATAACGATCGTACCAAAACAAATCTCAACGACAATTGGCTTTATTTAGAAAACGGTACTACAAACCTTAAAGAGGCGCAAAAAGCAATCAATTGGGTTCCAATAAGTGTACCACATAGTTGGAACAGCGAAGATGCAACCGATTTAATTCCGGGTTACAGACGGGATGCGAGCTGGTATCAAAAAATGCTCAACATCACAAAAATAGATCAAAACCGACGTTATTTTTTATATTTCGAAGGCTCCAATGTCACTACCAAAGTATATGTAAACGGTAAAGAGGCAGGTGGTCATATTGGTGGTTATATTGGTTTTACAATCGATATTACAAATTATATCAAAGAAGGAAATAATGAACTTTTTGTACGTGTAGACAACAGTTATGATATTGAAATTATTCCATCACAAAAAAGTGATTTCTTTATCTACGGAGGAATTACGCGGGATGTTTGGCTGGTTTCTAAATACAAAAACAACATTGCCAATCTAAAAATTACAACTCCCGAAGTATCAGACAAAAAAGCGTCTTTAAAAGTTAGTGCGTCAATAGAAAATCCGGAAGAGTTAAAGGGACTTTCATTAAGTGTTATCCTTAAAAATCCAAAAGGAAAAAAAGTCGCAGGCAAAACCGTATCCGTTACCGATAAAACCGTTAACATAAGCTTTGAGAATCTTAAAAATCCGGAATTGTGGGATACTCAAAAACCTAATTTATATACGATCACCGCTGTGCTCTCAGAAAAAAATACGGTAAGAGACAGCGCTACCGAAAAAGTTGGTTTCAGATGGTTTGAGTTTAAGGATCACGGCGCTTTTTACCTTAACGGAAAAAGACTTCTGATTCGTGGCACACACCGACACGAAGAGCAAGCCGGTGTTGGCGCTGCCATGAGTAATGCACAACATCGCGCCGACATGGAATCCATAAAAAAAATGGGCGCCAATTTTGTCCGTCTCGCCCATTACCCGCAAGATCCCGAAATCTACAAAGCCTGTGATGAACTTGGTCTTTTGGTTTGGGATGAATTGCCTTGGTGTCGTGGCGGAATTGGAGATGAACTTTGGAAAACAAATACCAAAAACATGCTGGTTGAAATCATCGAACAGAATTACAACCATCCGAGTATTATCATTTGGTCTTTAGGAAACGAAATGAATTGGCTTCCTGACTTTCCGGATGGAGACAATACGGAGAAAACCAATGCTTTTTTAACCCAACTAAATGATATTGCACATCAACTTGATCCAAACAGAAAAACCGCAATTCGCAAGTATTATGAAGGCTCACAAATTGTAGACGTCTTCTCCCCCTCTATCTGGTCAGGCTGGTACTCCGGCAGCTACAAAAGTTACCAAAAGGCAATTGATGTTTACAAAAAAGAATACAAACATTTTATTCATGCCGAATATGGTGGTGACAGTCATGTTGGGCGTCACAGCGAAAACCCGATCACAGGCGAAAACATCATAAAAGCAGAAGGCTGGGAAGAAGCCATCGTGCAAACCAAAGTAGCTAATATTGCTCAAATTGGCGATTGGAGCGAAAATTACATTGTAGATTTATTCGACTGGCATTTGCATATCTCTGAGAATGATCCAACGTTTGTGGGTAATGTGCAATGGGCATTTAAGGACTTTGCAACACCGCTACGCCCCGAAGACGATATCCCGTACATGAACCAAAAAGGACTGGTAGACCGAAATGGAATTCCAAAAGACGCCTATTATGTCTTTAAAAGCTACTGGAGCGACGAGCCTTTCACGTACATCGAATCACACACCTGGACCGAACGCCAAGGACCTGAGAATACGCCAAGAGTTTTAAGTGTTTTTAGCAATTGCGAAAAAGTGACTTTGTTTCACGACGGAAAATCACTTGGCGAAAAACAAAGAAATACTACGGTTTATCCGGCATGTGGTTTAACCTGGGACGTTACTTTCAAAAAGGGAGAAAATACGTTAATTGCCATTGGAAAAAACAAAAGCGGAAAAACAGTCTCGGATACTATAAAAGTAAACTATCGATTTATTAAAAATGAAGCTGCGGTTTCTTTACAATTGTCTTCGGAAAAGTTAAAAAACGGAAATTATCTGGTAACGGCTATTGCGATAGACCATAACAATTTGCGTTGTTTAGATTATGAAGAGAGCGTTTATTTTCAATGTTTGAAAGGTGGGAAAACGATCAAAAATCAAGGAACACCTACCGGAAGTGAATCGATTCGAATGGCTAATGGAAAAGCTGCAATAGAGGTGATTCCAAATGGCACCGGAGCTCCGATTGAAATGACCGTTTTAAATCAGAATTTTAAGGGCGAATATTTAAAAATACAACCATGATAAAAGTGGGTATGAATAATTTTAAAAGCAAAGTGCGATAAGAAAAAGTGCTAAGGCCACTAAGGTTAACCTTGTGGCCTACTTTTACTTTGCAAAACTTAATGCTCTTTGCCGTTATTTTAAAGCCTGAACTCAATTAATATTTAAATTATAAATCATTGTTTATCAGTATTTAAAATGCTTTTTTTTTATCTCCTACCAGATCAAAAAAAGACCTTGCAGGAAAACCGTACTATTTAAAAATTAGCAACTTAATACCATAACTCCGATTTAAAGCATTTTAACAAACCCATCTAATGATACTAAAAATGAAAAAATTACTAACCTTATTCCTCCTCATCTCGTCTGTTTTTGGGTTCGCACAAAATTTAATTTCCAACGTCTCCAACAGAAATACCACTTCCTTAAACGGGGTTTGGAATTACATTGTTGATCCTTACGAAACGGGTTATTACAGTTTTCACCATGATGTTTATGACAAACAGGCCAAACCTTCAAATGCGGCTTATTTTAATAATTATCATGCCGTAAACAAACAGGAATTAGTAGAATATAATTTTGATACCTCCCCCAAAATAAACATCCCGGGAGATTGGAATTCGCAGGTTCCGGAACTAAAATATTACGAAGGAAATGTATGGTTCAAAAAATCTTTTGATTACGATTTAAAAGAAAAAAAACGTCTCTTTGTCTACATTGGCGCCATTAACTACAAAGCAGATGTCTATTTAAACGGTAAAAAATTAGGCACACATGAAGGAGGTTTTACACCCTTTAATTATGAAGTTACCTCAATTGTAAAACCAAAGGACAATTATTTAGTAATTAAAGTAGACAACACCCGACACAAAGAAGACGTCCCAACACTAAATACAGATTGGTGGAACTACGGCGGAATTACGCGCGATGTTACGTTAATCGAAGAATCAGCATCTTTTGTAGAAGATTATACGATTCAATTGGACAAAAAGAATCAAAACAAAATTTCCGGTTTTGTCAAAATCAATAACTTAAATCCGGAACAGAATGCGGTCACCATCACCATTCCGGAATTGAAAATTAAATACAAAGCTAAAGTAAGTCCCGATGGCATTTTGAAATTTGAAATTCCGGTCAAAAACGTTTCGTACTGGTCTCCTGAAAATCCAAAATTATATCAGGTGGGCATTGATTTTAACGGTGAAAAACTAGAGGATACCATTGGCTTTAGAACGATCGAAACACAGGGTGACAAAATTCTGTTAAACGGAAAACAACTCTTCTTGCGAGGGATCTCCATTCACGAAGAAAATGCCAAAGGCGGACGTGCCAATTCTGAAGAAGATGCCTCGCGTTTGCTTAATTGGGCCAAGGAATTAGGTTGTAATTATGTACGTCTTGCGCATTATCCGCATAACGAAAACATCATCAGAATGGCCGATAAACTAGGCTTGATGGTCTGGGAAGAAATCCCCGTGTACTGGACCGTAGAATTCACCAGAAAAGAAACCTACAACAATGCACAAGAACAACTAACGGCTGCCATAACAAGAGATAAAAACAGAGCTTGTATTATCATTTGGTCTATGGCTAATGAAACACCAATTTCTGATGCCAGAAATACCTTTATCCAAAATCTGGTTGCACATACCAAATCATTAGACAACACGAGATTAATCAGTGCGGCCTTATTAACACAAACAAGTGAAGGATTTGGAACTATAAATGATGCCATTGGCGAATCTCTGGATATCATTTCCTTTAACCAATATTTAGGCTGGTACGGTGGCAATCTGGAAGATGCGGAAAAAGTACTTTGGAAAACCAAATACAACAAACCCGTTATAGTTTCTGAGTTCGGAGGAGATGCCAAAGCCGGCTTACATGGCGACAAAAAAGAACGCTGGACCGAAGAATATCAAGAATACTTGTACATTCAGAATCTTAAAATGATCGAAAAAATACCTCATCTGAGCGGATTAAGTCCTTGGATTTTAGTTGATTTCAGATCTCCAAGAAGACTGTTACCGGGAATTCAGGACGAATACAACCGAAAAGGCCTGATCTCAAACGAGGGTCAGAAGAAGAAAGCTTTTTACATTATGCGTGATTGGTACGAAAAAAAGAAAAAGGAATAAGGTTTTAGTTTTTCTATACATAATTCTCTTATTTTTGTATAAACTACATTAAAAATACTACATTATGAAAAACTTTAGTTTACTTACCCTTCTCTTATTATTTGTCTTTTCTGTTAACGCTCAAGAGGTTAAATTCCCTGCTTTAGATGCCAGTCCGGCAGATATTGCTTATTTCCCGAATAAAGCGGTAAAGTTTAAAAAAACCGACACTACACTTCCGTCGATAAAAGTGATTTATTCAAGACCTTCAGCTAAAGGTCGCTCCATTTTTGGGGAATTAATTCCTTTTGGGGAAGTATGGCGTGTAGGGGCAAATGAAAATACAGAGATTAAATTTTACAAGCCGGCTACAATCAATGGTATTGCAGTTCCTGCAGGTACTTACAGTCTTTTTGCCATTCCTGAAAAAGACAAATGGACCGTTATCATCAACAAAGAAATTGACTTATGGGGTGGATATGCTTACGATCAAAGCAAAGACCTGGTAAGAATTCTGGTTCCGGTTAAAGCCATAACAACTCCGGTAGAGGCGTTATCGATTGCTTTTACAACTCAGGGTGCAGTTACCAATTTGGTTATTGGCTGGGATAAAACAACGGTTGAAGTTCCGATTACGCTTAAGTAAGTTGAACTAAACTTCTAAAATAAAAAAGAGACACTAAATTTATTAATTAAGTGTCTCTTTTTTTTATAACTTTCGTTAATTAACTAACAAGCAATATTTTAAAACCAAAAGAATGAAAAAATACTATTTGCAGCTGTTATTTTTATTGACGATTTATTCCGGTTATTCACAACAAAAATTCAAAATTACGTACGAACAATTAAAAGAATATGAAGGTATTTATGAATATGTAAATAAAGGAACTCTTAAAATAGCGGCTTCACCTAAAGACACCGTTTTATATGCCATTATTAACGAAAGCAAATACAAATTAAAAGCAATTGACAAAGATATTTTTCAAAACATGTCAAACGAAAAAGTGACTTTTTTGAGAAAAGATGGAGCCCTTACCAGTTATGCTTCAGAAGGAACTACTTTTAATTTAATTACAAAAAAAGTCGTTTTCCCCAAAGAGATGTGGTACGCAAGACCAAATGCAAAAGACTTTAAATATGTCTATATACAGCCCAAACAAGATACAGACGGACTACCGACAGGAAATCTCGATTATACCGGATTAGACAAATCTTTATTGAATGAAATGATGCAAAAAATTGTAGACGGTAGCTTTCCAAACGTCCACAGTGTTTTGATTATAAAAGATGGGAAATTGGTCTTTGAAGAGTATTTTTATGAATACAATAAAGCCAAACTACACGAGTTAAGATCGGCTACCAAAAGTTTTGTTTCTGCCCTTACCGGAATCGCCATTGACAAAGGGTATATAGAAAACAAAGAGGTTACTGTACTTTCCTATTTTCCCGAATATACTTTTAAAAATCTTACCGAAGACAAAAGACTAATTTCGATTAAAAACCTTTTGACCAATCAAAGTGGTTTAGATTGTGATGTAAGTAATGCTAAATCAGAAGGAAATGAAACGGTAATGAATTCTTCTCCCGACTGGATACAATATACCTTAGACTTACCAATGGTTGACGTGCCGGGAGGAAAAGGAATGTATTGTTCCGGAAATCCAATAACACTGGGTAGAATTATCGAAAAAGCGACCAAAATGACGTTGCCCGATTTCGCCAAACAAACCCTTTTTAAAGATATAGGAATTAAAAATTTTACCTGGAATTTTAAACCCGACGCCTCAAGTGCTGAAACCTTTTGCCAACTCTATTTAAACTCAAGAGATATGGGAAAACTAGGTTTACTTTACCTTAATCGAGGTATTTGGAATGGCAAACAGGTTATTTCTACCGCTTGGGTAAAAGAGTCCTTAACCAAACAATCTGTTGTTCAGGGCGTAAATTATGGTTATTTATGGTGGCTAAAATATATAGATGTAAACGGCGTACGCTACAATGGGAAAGCAGCACAAGGAAACGGCGGTCAAAAAATTTACATTTGGGAAGAGCAAAATATGGTGACCATTATTACCGGAGGCAATTACAATTCACAATCCCCAAGCGACGAAATCATCCAAAAATATATACTACCTTCTTTCAATAAAAAATAAAATTAAGAATCAATTATTTTTATTGGTTACAATTGGTACAATTAAGTTTTGTACTTTTATGAATAGCATACTATTAAATGCCTAACTTAAACAAAAATTATATGGGAAAATTTGTAATTACTACAAGAGCGAACGGTGAATTTCAATTTAATTTAAAAGCCGGAAACGGTCAGACTATTTTAACCAGCGAAGGTTATACTACAAAGGCTGCCTGTACAAACGGAATCGAATCTGTAAAAACGAACTCTCAGGATGATGCCAGATATGACAGAAAAGAATCCAGCAACGGAAAACCTTATTTCAATCTAAAATCAGGTAATGGCCAAATTATCGGGGCAAGTGAGATGTATGAAAGTACTGACGCCAGAGAAAATGGAATTGCTTCAGTAAAAACAAATGCTCAGGATGCTGCAACAGACGATCAAACGGCATAAATAACAACTATCAAACAAAAAAAGGGCTTGAAAATCTAGTGTTTTCAAGCCCTTTCTCTTTGTATTTAATAGCATCAGAGCACATTTACGAAAATGTACCGATGGTATAAATTAAAAGAATTAATCCTCCAATATTTCACAGGCAAAACCCAAGTTTATGATTTCGTTTTTGATAACTGGAATTTGTACCGTTTCAATATAATCGACGCGCAAAATTTTATCACAATCTTCCAAATCAAAAATAAATGAAGCGTTGGGAAATATTCTTTTAAGCATTTTTAAAATTCTGTTGGACTGTCTTTTTGAATTCACATTTGTTTTGAAAATCTCAATCATGATTTTTCTAATTAATGGCTATTGGTGCAATTAATCTTAGCTCAATTACACCTAAGAGGTTAAGTGGTCAGTTTTATTTATTCTAAAATTCAATGAAGCTGTTCTAATTTTGATCCATTTTGATTTTGCTTAAAATTTTATGATCAATATAGAATGTCCCAAACGGAACTATACAAGCCAAAAGAACTTTCCATGTTGTGGTTTTAAACTTCCAATTCTGCTCAACACCAACACTTAAGGTATTGAATATAAAAAGCAGAAATAACGCCCCATGAATAGGCCCTATCGCTTTTGTCCCCGCAGGATTATCAAAAAAGTACTTTAGCGGAACTGCTATAAAAACTAAAATCAATAAAGATACGCCTTCAAGAAGTCCCAGAATTCTTAATCGGCCAATGTTTGTTTTGAAAAAATTTATCATAATTATCTAAAAAAAGGTCTGTTTGCTAATGGAGAAAATGGCCACGGAATGGCTATGAAGATGATACTTACTGCAAGGGAAAACCAAAAAAGTATCGTTTTGAATTTGTCTTTGTCGGTTTGTTTGCGTTTTGCCACTGCCGATCCAATTGTAATCATAGCGATGGCAACAAGCATTAAAACCATATGGATTACACCGAAAAAAAAGGTGCTTAAATCTTTTGATCCCTCCGTAAAATTGTTCCAGTAATATTTAATTATGGGACTTTGAGAGTACAAGACAATTCCGATCATTAATTGTACGTGTGCAATGGTTGCGGTCCAATGTCGAACCAGATTATCCTTTTTAGAAAAGAGTGAATTATTCATAAAACCCCGGTATGCTCTGATAATGGAGTAAAATAAACTTAAAAGCACCAACCATCTTACGACGGAATGCAGCAATAGTAGTGTTGGGTACATTGTTATCTTTTTTAAAATAATAATGCAAATATAAATCAAAAACATACTAGTTAGTATGTTTTTGAAATTAGTTTTTTTCCAAACTTTTTAAGTAGCGCTTAAGCTCCTTTAAATAAACTACATAACAATCATTACTATCAAAAAGTTTTCCCAAATTTCGAATTCCCCAATAGCCAGACAAAACAAAAAGAGTTACTTGTTCCTCATTAACTTCGGGTTTAATAGCACCCGAATCTTTACCTTTTTTTAAAGCAATTTGCATCGCCTCTTTCACTTCAGCCGAAAGCTTAAAAAGGGCTTCACCAAACTGCTGGTTTATTGGCGGCATTTCCTGAGTCAAATTTCCCGCCGGACAACCGTATTTTCGAAGTAGAAAAGAATTCTCTAACAATAAATACTGCATCATTTTATAAATGTCGCTGACTGCATCCTTAGAATTCAACAATGGTTTTACAAAATCTTCCTGCATTAACGGATACATAATCTCGTTAATAACGGCCAATCCCATTTCGTCTTTATTTTTAAAATGATAAAAAAAAGCGCCTTTGGTTACATTAGTGGTTGCAATTATGGTATCAATACTGGTCGCCTGATATCCCTGAGTATAAATTAACTCAAATGATTTTTGGAGAATCGAAAGTCGTGTAGAAAGTGCTTTTTTCATAAAAGATACCAATTAGTATTCTTTACAAAGGAATATAAAATAGAGGAGCTTTACAAATACTGAAAATCTTAAATTTTTATTCCTGTAACATCTTACAATACAACTGGTAAGTTCTAGGAGTACATCAAACATATATAAATAAAAAAGTTGACAACTTTTAAAAAGCGGTCAACTTAGAACAATAAATAGGTTTTTCACAAAATCACTACTATTTTTAAAAACAGTTACAATACCGCATAGGGTAATTAATAACCATATTTCACTACAGAAAATGGTACACCATCAACGACACCCACTATCTTTTTAGTCGGGTAGCCCTGTCTGTTGTATACATAAAAATTTACTTGCTCACTAACAATGCCAGATTTCTGAATACTCTTTGATCTAACCACATTATTAATAGAAGGCATATAGCCCAATAACAGATTATAACCTAAAACATTCTTGAAATTATTATATTTAGTATCATACTCATAGCTAGTTGACCTCTCAAATACTGAATTATGATACGATTCGCCTTTAATTCTGTTACCGTCTTTAAAAAAATATTTACCCGAAAATGAGTCTTTCCCTTCTTCTTCTCCTGTTCGAGAATTAACTTTATAATGCTGATAGGAAACCGTTCCATCCTCGTTATGAACAAACTTTACAAGACTAAGATACTCATGCACAAAAAAAAATTTATAACTCAAACTCGAATAAATCTTACCATTATTGTAATTGTATTCTGTTCCGCCAAGAACAGCACCCGACGAATCAACATCTTCAATTTTTGTGATTAGATTACCTGTATAAGTAAAATTCTCCCTAAATCCGCCATTCCAAATAATGCTCACTATTTTATATCCATCGTATATAATTTTTTGCTCAATTACTTTATCTCCACTTGTAACCAAAACTTTTTTGACTAAAATAGAATCTGCTAAATTTGATGAATCATCATTATCATTGCAACAAGAAGTACATACCAAAAAAATAACACTTAACAGGCAAAAAACTTTTTTCATATTTGATTTTTAATAAATTTATAGTGACAAATGCAAAGCTAATAATCTCTATTAAAAAACCTAGTAAATAAGACCTCGATTCCCATTATTAAAGGGGCTTAAGAAACTAATATCATAATTTTTATTGGTCTCATTTATATACTCTCACTCAACCTCGAATAGTTCAAATCGATATATCTTATTTAGTATTCTTTTTGAAAACTTATCCAGAATTTTCCGTATTAAAAGAGTATATTAAATAAGATAATTAATTGACCCTCAAATAAAAAAAGTATTTAAAGTATACTGCGCCAAATATCCATTTCGCTAAATGGAACAATAAAAAAACATAAAAATTACATTAAAAATTCTACACCGAATTCCTGTCGATTTGCTTCTCCCGAATTCACAAAGTCGCGAAGTTAAAAAATCAGAACAAAACTTGGCGCCTCTGCGACTTTGCGAGATTTTTGCTACCCCACAACTTTTGAACTTTATCTGAAAAATAGTCTCTGCTCGGTCAACTTCTTTCGCATTATAAAACAAAAAACCCGACAGCTTTATAAAAACTGTCGGGTCTTATTTTTGAATACAAATATTATTTTTTTGATTCTTCGATAGAAACTTTTCTAAACTCTTTTAAAAGTTTTTCAATTTCTAAAGTTGATTTACGTGCTCTTGGTCCAGCAGCTTTAACACCTTTCTCAGTTAGTGCTTCTGCTTCTGCTTTGAATGTGTCGATTTCGGCGTTGATTTTTACTAATAGATCGTTCATGCTTATACTTATTAAATTAAGGCGCAAAAATAAAAGTTTGCTAGATAGATAACGCAAGTTTAATGTTAAAATTATGCCAGTTTTTACCGGGCCGCTTAATATTAAATTAACCTGCAATACTTGCTCTTAATTATCAATCAATTACATAAAAAATAAGCTCCGAATTTGTTGCAGTTTTTTTTAAAATTTTCTCTCTCACGCCATCTATTTCGGTTAATTCTTACCATTTCCCACCGATTTCAGGATAGTTTTATTAGTTGCTATCTTCAAAAATTGCAGAAAAGTGATATAGAAATACCTCCTCTTACAATGATTAACCTGGAGTCTAGTCTATTTAATGGGTTATTACTTTTTTTAAAACGTTTGGCACTTTGATAAAGTGTCGCAAAACCTCGTAGAGCTACAAGCGAAAAAAAGCCACAGATTAAAGGATTAAAGGGATTAGATAATCTGTGCTATTCTTTTTAATCTCAGGCAAAAAAACAATTCGCGCAAATTGGTGTAATTCGTGGCGCAAAAAGTTAGCCACGAATTACACTAATTAACTCATTCTAATTGACTTTTTAGCTTGGAATTTGGAATTTAAAGTAGCTGTAAATTTCTAAGAAAAAAATAAACCAAGAATACTATCACATATCTTGGTTTTTAAAATGCCTTCGTATTCTTAAACAAACCAACTACGCGCCAGAAAAAGCAATCCAATTTTTAAAGAAAATGTACAATTGGTTTTCTACCACAGCTGAATCCAAAAAAGATTCTATTAGTCTTTGTTTAAAATTTAAAGCCTTTTTAAAGTTGTATCTTAAATCTGCCATCAGATCAATACCCGTTTTTGAACCATCCAAAAGCACTACACCACTGAATTCTTCAAGAAAGGCTGTTCTTGCAAATAATTGCTCATTAAAAACGCAGACTAAAACATTTGTTTCTCTTTTATATACTTTTAATAAATTGACCAGTTCAATTTTGTTATACACTACAAATATTAAACCATCAAAATTCTCATCTTTGATTGCATCTTCTGTCAAAAGAGAATGGTCAACAAACTCAAATTCCTGACGCAATTTCTTTTTAAACATTTTCACAAATACTTTATTGGTATCACAGACCAAAACAGTTCTCTTTTCCATTGATTTCCTTGTATTAACTTTAGCCCGGTGGCTAAATATTTTTATTCAATTATTATCACTAACTACATCTCGTTTTAAAGCATAAAACGCTCCTATTCAAAATTTTAAATTTTCATAATTTCAGTCACATTATTCTCAACAAAGGCAATTAAATCACTCAGATTTCTGCCATTCTTGCATCTATTTGAAATAGATATAATGTGCTGATCAGTATCTTTCACATATAAAAAAAAGAAATCTTTGGTCAAGACTGCTTTTTCAATTTGGCTCCATTTATGGACAAAAGCACCTATCGGAGAATTTACACGGATGTTCGAATTAGTAAAATTGAGTCGGTATTTCCCTATGAAATTAGTATACCCCTCTAATTTTCTCATTAGCTTAAAAATGACTTTGCAGATGGTATTTACAAATGCATAATGAAATACAAAAAACGACACCATCAGCACTGAACTTCTTAAATACCATTTTAAAACATCATCATCACTTTTCAAATTAAAAAAATCAAAAAAGATGAAACCTACTAAAGCGATGGTAAAAAGAACCGTAACCCTTTCTTTGTATAAACGTTTAAAATACATCTTATTCAGTTTTTGTATTTCAGTAACATTTAGTTCAAACTCTATAGAAATTTTAGACGTATTCATATTCTTGACATTACTAATTAGTACATTTTATATTTTCTGATTTAAGTATTTCATTAAAACAGTATGCAAAATTAGAGGCGAGAACAAGTTTCAAATTACCCCCTTACGACATATAAATATCAGAATAAGACTTTAATTATTTAAACATAAAACACTGTAAATCAGTACTAAAAACAACAAACAAAACACTTATCAATTAAAATGCAACACTAATAAATACATCAAAACATCTTAACTTTTTATTAAAGAACTTTGCGTATGATAAAATATAAATACATACCATAATTATATTTTAAATAATAGAATGTTTTGTGACAGACAATTATATTAGAAATGGCGAAGGTGTCGGAGAAGAAAAGATTTTAAATAAATAATGAATTCTTTTGCTTACGAGTTAGGAGTAAAAAATATTTTTTGTAAAACAATAGAAATACCACATGAAAACAATTGAACACTCTTATAGTGCTGACTTAAGTTGGGTACAACATTTAACAGAACAATTTGGAGGAAAAGTAGAGGGTAACTTTATAAATGTTCCTGAGGATATCCACACTGGAATCCGTTATTTCCTTGAATGTGAAGAAGGAATTGTAGCCTATTATGTCAATGTAAAATACCATCAAGACGTACTCTTTACTCAAAAAAATTCAAGAAATGATTTTATTGCATTGTACTATGATCTTACTGAAGGTGACGCCAGTTTAGAAACCAATAATACAATCTTCGATATAGGACGATGGAAATATAATTTGGCTGTAATTGACGGCTCACTTCTAACTGATTTTCACGTCAAGTCAGGAAGTAATACTTATGCCCTTTGCATATTTATAAAAAAGAACGTCCTTAATACATTTGTTAAAAACAATACTCTTTTTTTTCCCGATTTACAAAAGCTTATCGATCCCGAAAAAAATACGATTATCAGAATTGACAGGATTGCTGATGAAAGTTATCATATATTAAATGACTTGCGCAAACTAAATGCCGGTGGGCCAGTTTTTGATCTAAATCTTAGAGCTACCGTACATCTTTTAATGTCTAGTTATATAAAAAAAATAGCACTTGATAAGTTTGTTATTCAAACTGTTAAAGAAACAGATCTTAAAAAAATAATAGCCATTCAAATGTTTCTAACTGAAAATATTGAAGGTGCTTTTCCTACTATTGCGGTGATGGCAAAAAATGCAAAAATGTCTGAATCAAAATTCAAAAATTTATTTAAAAAAGTAACCGGCTTAACACCAAACTCCTTCTTTCTGAATAATAAGCTCCTTCTGGCAAAAGAACTTCTTGAAAGCAGACAATTGTCAATCTCTCAAGTTTCAGATAAACTTCATTTTAGTAATAACTCCTATTTCTCTTCAAAATTTAAGGAGCATTTTGGAGTTTCTCCAAAGAATTATATTAAACAATTATAATCTTAAATGTCGCCACTAATGAAAAAAATAGCTCTTTCATATAACCTGACACCCGAATGGCATCAAGCGTTAGCTCAAGAAATAAGCGCTGAACTTATTGATGGAAAAATAATTGTTATACCAGAAGCACTTGGTGAGGGTCATTCCTACTTCACCCAGATAACTCCGGGGATTTCTGCATTGTTTATTGATTTTGTTTTAACCAAACCTATTGAAGTAAATCGATTAAAATCAGAAAATGATTTATATATTTTTCACTTCGATTTAAGTGATTCTCCCAATTCAATAGAAATTGATGCCGTAGAGTATCAAATCGATTCTTTTGAAAATCCGAGTTTCACTATTTCAAACAACAAGATAGAAAGCACTTTCAGACCTTTAATCAATAAACGAACAGTAGTATTACAACTACTAGTTGACAAAAAAGTATTAAATGAATACTTAAGAGCAGATACGATTGAAGAATATACCAAACGAAAAAATGAAGCTATGGGAAACTCCCATCACTTTTTTGATACTATTGACAGCAATAGCAATTTATTACTGAAATCAATTAAGGATAAATCAATTTCTGATCTTTCATTTGACTCTTTTTTAAAAGGTATTTCATTAAAACTACTGGGTAATTTTATAATTCGATGCGAAAATTCATCAGCAGTACAAAGTGAAGCAACCAGAATTGAACTGGAAGCGGTTGCAAAAACAAAAAACTATTTTTTGGATAATCTGACCAATTCGTTTCCTACCGTAAGTTTTTTATCCAAAATGGCTGGTATGTCTCCCTCCAAATATAAAATACTATTCAAAAAACAATTCAATAATTCCCCTAAAAATCTCTTTCTTAAAAAAAAAATGATACTGGCGAATGATCTTTTAAAAAGTGGGAATTATAATACATTGACAGAGATTGTGTATGAATTAAATTACACCAGACTCAATCATTTCCGATCCAAATATTATACTTTCCATCACAGAAAGCCTTCAGAAGATTTTGTAAGAAAGACCTACCAGACAAATAACAGAAGATATGCCAGTTAAACTCTAAAACGAGTACTACGATAAAAATACAACTTGTTATCTAATACTTTTTTGGAGTTTAGCCAGAGAAGGATCATCCAAAAGTTTTATTTGATTGATCACAATTTTAGCAATCTCCGTTGCTCCCAATAAGGAAAGATGAGTATCATCGTTTTTCTCTTCTTTATAATAAGGTACTTCTCCGGCTTTAAAATGCAAATGAAGTAATTTTGATTTTTCCACTCCGTAAGATTGTTCTAATAATTCGGTGTAATATTCTAAATCTATAAACGGTACTTTATATCCCTGTGCAACCAGCCGTGTTTCTAATGGATAATCACCGTGAGTCGGAAGCAATACACCTTGCTCGTTAAAATTTCGCCTGGCAATTGAACTTAGCAGTACAGGGACAGCTCCCTTTTCTCTACTTTCCTTTACAAATCGGATTAAATTATAACGGTATGCGGTATGTGGATTGGTGTATCGGGCAGAATCTCCTGTTTTCTCATCATTATGTCCAAATTCTATAAAAACATAGTCTCCAGTTTTAAGTTTTTTATAGATAGAATCCCAACGCTTTTCAGCGATAAAACTCTTTGTGCTTCGGCCATTTACTGCTTTGTTTTCTACCAGAATATTGTCTTTAAAAAAAGGTTGCAAAACCTGCGCCCAACCGTGTTCGGGATTTTTTTCGGGATCTTTTTTATTGGCCATGGTAGAATCGCCAATACAATAAACTGTCGTCTTTTGTGCCAGACAACTCATGGAAATTAAGAATATGAGGGATAGATAATAGTTCATTTTATTTAAAAATTAGAGTTTTACCGCAAAGCCAAGGTGTGTTAAGCGTTTACAAAAGTGGTGTTATTTTTTTCTCGCAAAGTCGCAGAGTCGCAAAGTATTTTCTAAGTTTTACTACTTTGAACCTCTGTAACTTTGAACCTTTGAACCTCTCAAAAAACTCATTTCGCTGCGGAGGGAACCGTCGCTCTTTTACCAATAAAAACATCACTCATGATCACATTTTCTGCATTTTCGTTAGATAGGGCATTTTTTGCTTCTTTTATTTCAATATTGTTTAGAAACACATTTCGAATCTTCTTCTCGGGAAATCCCTGAATGACTATTCCTGATTCTGTTGCTTTATTACAGGTGATAGCAGAAAAATGTATATTTGATATATCCGACTGGAAACCTTTTCCTTCTCCATGATAATTTGCTGTTATATACAAGCAATCTTCTACCTCATCCAGTTGGATATTTCTGACATGGATATTCTTAATGAAACCACCCCGATCTGCATTGGTTTTTATATAAATTCCTCTTTTTAAATAACCAACCGCTTTGCAATTTTCTACATAAACATTCTGAATTCCAGCTGACATTTCGCTACCTAAAACTACTCCATGCAGTCCTTTAAAATTGCAATTTCTAATTACAATGTTCTCACTTGGAGTAGCCGAATTGGCTCTTCCTTCATGATCTCTTCCTGCTTTAATGGCGATGTTATCGTCTCCGTTATCAAAAGTTACATTTTCAATTAGAACATCTTTTGCGTATTCCGGATCGATTCCGTCATTATTGTAATTCAATGATTTATAATGGACTCCCCGAACGGTAATACTTTCTGATTTTAACAGATGCAAACACCAAAATGGTGCATTTTCGATATGAATGTTTTCTACCAAAATATTTTTGCAATTAAAAAACTGAATCATTTGTGGCCTCAGGAAAAAACCTTCTCCAAACTTTCTGTCTTTTAATGCAACCGCATTGTGATTCATTTCACGACTTCTGTTTTTCCCTTCCGTTTCTTTGGCTTTAAAACTTTTCCAGATCTTCCCTCCTTCTCCGTCTATCGTTCCTTCGCCCGTTATCGCAATATTAGTACATTCATAAGCATAGATTAACGGACTGTAATTGTAAAGCATTGTTCCTTCCCAGCTTGTCAAAACCATCGGCAAATAGTCTTTCGGGTTATCACTAAATTTAATCTTTGCCCCTTTTTCAAGTCTAAGATTGACGTTACTGACAAAGTGAATCGGTCCGTTTAGTTTATAGATGCCTTTAGGTACAATTATGGTTCCACCCTTGTTCTTTTTGCACAATGCCATGGCTTTATCAAAGGCCAATTTTGCATTGGTTACAGAATCTCCTTTTGCTCCCAGTTCCTGAATATTTATTTGATAGGAAGAAAAAACCGGTAATTGAATTCGGTTTACAATAGCGTCTACTTCTGCAGTTGGAAATTCCGCTTTCTGAGCGAAAGAACTGCAAGAAATTAATAAAATAAGGAGGTATTTAAAATTCATTTGTATTTACTTTTATGAAAACCGGATTTAGTTTGAAAACCAGTTTGGTATTGTGTCCTGAAGTATATTTTCTATTGTATATTTTTCTGCTTCTTTTTTGGAAAGCTGATGCGACCAAGGCACTCTTTTATCGGGTTGATATCCTTCTCCCTTACAATTGTACTCGGCATAAAAGGCTTTTTTTTCTGCTTCGGGTTTAGACCAGTTTTGCCAGCCTTCGGGTCTTATATGATTCGCCATATCACAATTTATAAATACTGTTTTTGCATAAACTCTCCACGGTCTTCCCAGATAAACTGCCGTTGCCAAAGGATCAGCGGTTAGTCTGCAGTTTTTGAAAACAAAACCAAAGGCTGTCCCTTCTGGAGTTGAAGCGGCGGTAATAAAAGAATCTTTGATGCTATGGATCGTGCAATTTTCAAATAAAGTTGTTGCATTTCCAAAAATAAAATCGGTTGTTCCTTCGATATAACAATCCTTAAAATATTGTTTGGCATTTTCCCCAGATAGATATAAAGTATCCTGATTTCCAAGTATCAAACAATTCGAAATCTGAACGCGATTGGCTACCACAGACAACGCAATCGCCTGACCATTGTCTCCCGATGTATTTTTAATGGTTAAATTGGATGCTGAAAAATCATCCCCTTCAATCAAAACAGTGTAGGTGTAAAAAGTACTGTTTCGTCCTGAATTTATCTTTGCGAAATTGTCGTCAAATGTGATGATCGTATTTTCTTTACTTTCTCCTATTAAAGTTAAGTGGGTATTCCATTCCGGGATTCTCACTTTTTCGGTATAAATTCCGTTTTTTATAAAGAGAGTTACTTTTTCATACGGGAAGGACGGACAGGCATTTACTGCTTCCTGAATTTTAATAAAATCTCCCGTTCCGTCCTGAGCCACCGTAAAATAATGTTCTTTTTTCTTTGAAGGAGTTACAACTGTCTCCATTCTCACTCCGTTTTTTGCTGCCCATCCGGCATATTTTTTAAGAACTTCTTTGGGCTCATCTGTAAACCAGGCATAACCATTTCGACGCTCGGGGCCGATTTGATCTAAAGATTTCTTTTTAATTCCGTCACGATCACAGAAGAAAGGTTCATTTGTATCCAATTCCATAAATCTTGCCCAAATTGGTGCTCCGTTTGAGGTAACTATCATTTTCTTTTCTATGATTTTTCCGCCGTCCTTTAGTACTCGTTTTTCTTCGAGATTGGTAATTTTAGTTTTTTCAAACCACGCCTGGGCACTTTTTACAGCAGTAATAATTTCCGCAGAAGGATTCTCTATTGACATTAATAACAAGGTAATTTTAGCTGATTCTTTTCCGCTTAAAGACGGAAGTTCATAGGCTCTTGCTTTTGCCGGAGTCAACGCTATTTCATCATACTGTGCGCACCAGGCTGTTAATGATCCGTTTTGTCTGTATTGTGTTTTCAGGATACAATCTATACCTTTATTGAATGCTTTTTTAGTTTTTTCAACTATTTCATTTGATGGTTTAATGCTGTAGAAATCGGTTCTTTCACTAATTTGTTTCAGGACATTCAGAATATTAACCATCGAGTCATCATTGTAGGTGATATGGGTGTAATATCCTTTTTTTAACGGATAAAATTGCGGCCATCCTCCATTTGCGTATTGTGCTTCAAGTAAATAATTGATTCCTTTTAAAAAAGATTCTTTGTATCCTTCGTCTTTGACCTCAGCATACATTCTAGACATAAAAAGCATCTCTTGACAAGTCGCTCCGTTATCTGTTGTAGTTTCTAATGCCGTTTTTTTAAGCGCAATTAAATCTTTTTTTTGCTGAGAAGTTAATTCCTCCTGCATTTGTATGTTCTTTGGCCATCCGCCAATATCTCTTTGATACAACAACACATTTTCTGCTATTTTTTGGGCTTCAGCAGAAGCAAACCAGACAGCATCATTTTTACGAATAATATCCGACCAGTTTTTATAGGTGTTTTGGGCATTTGCTACAAAACCTGTGACTAATAAAACCAGTAGTACTATTTTTTTTTGGAGTATCATTTTTAATTTGTTACGTACTTAAACCCGACAGATTTGAAAACCTATCGGGTTTAGAACAATTTAATATTTTATCTGTTTAATTCCAGGGCTGCCAGAATAAAGGGGCCGGTTGCTTTTGGGTCATTATCCTTTTTTTTCTCGTTTACATAATACTCATATGAACCGTCACGATAGGGTTTTCCTCCTAGACCGGCTACCTGACAGGCTTGAGTAAGTGTAATTCCGCCATCGGCATCTGTTTTAATTAATTGTTGAGTCAGACCATCAAAGGCTTTGTTCGCCAGTTTTTTATATTTTGCAGGTAGGTATCCTTTGTTGGCGCCTTTTGCAAAAGCATAAGCAAACATAGAAGATCCTGAGGCTTCTAAATAATTGCCTTCCTTTCCACCTTTATCGGTTACCTGATACCATAAACCGGATTGATCCTGATATTTCGCTAAACTTGCAGAAACGGCATTTAAATATTTTACCAATTCTTTTTGTTTTGGATGTTCTTTTGGGAAATAATCCAACACATCAACAAGTGCCATGGCATACCATCCCAATGCTCTGGACCAGAAATTTGGGGAATTTCCCGTTTCTTTATTCGCCCATGGCATTTCTTTGCTTTCATCCCAACCATGATATAACAAACCTGTTTTTGGATCTGTTGCATGCAGTTGAATTTGTTCAAATTGTTTGGCCACATCATCGAGATTTTTTCCATCTTCGAATGTTACCGTGTATTGCGCATAAAATGGTTCTCCCATATACAAACCGTCTAGCCACATTTGGTTTGGATATATTTGCTTGTGCCAGAAACCGCCGCTTTTGGTGCGCGGTTGCTCGCTTAGCTGCTTGCGTAAGAGCTGTAATGCTTTTAAATACTTTTCTTCTTTTGTAGTGGCATAAACATCAAAAAGCAAACGGCCGGGTACAACCAAATCAATGTTGTATTTATCTAATTCATAAGTGTTAATAGTACCATCTTCCTGAACCAATGCATCCACATAACCTCTTACATAAGCCTTGTATCTTGGGTCCGGATTTTTTTTATACAATTCTTCGATTCCATGTAAAACTAATCCGTGAACATAATCCCATTTTGGTGTTTTTGAATCGTCGATCCTATAAGCCTCAGGATGTCGTTTCATTAAGGTCAACGTCATTTTGTCCGACCATTTTAAATCTTTAGCAATAACGATATCCTTGTTTACCTGTTCCTGCGCGATCAGTTTGCTGTTTGTAAAAACCATCAAGCAAATTAATAGTACCGATACAAGTATATTCTTTTTGTTATTTATCATTTTAAAAATTGTTTTAATTCTACTATTTATCTAATTCAATCACACTTAATAAAAAGGCTCCGATACCTATTGCCCCATTTTCTTTTGTCTTTGCAGTAAGGTAATACTCGTTTGTACCATCGCGGAAAGGTTTTCCTCCCAAACCAACATTTGAAGAAACATTGAGAATGTTTACTTCACCCGCTTTATTGACTTTTACAAATTCCTTTACAAAACTGTCAAATGATTTTTGAGCCGTTCGCTTGTAACTTGAAGCCAAATATCCTTTGTTTGCTCCTTTTGCAAAAGCATAAATAACCATTGCAGAAGCAGATGGTTCGACATAATTTCCAAATAATTGCGGTTTATCTGCTACCTGATACCACAAACCTTCGGCACTTTTATACTCGTTTGCATTTTTGGCTATTTGATTGAGATAGGCAACCAAAACTTTATACTTTGGATGTGATTTTGGAAAATAATCCAGTGTTTCTGTCAAAGCCAGCATATACCAGCCAATACCACGTCCCCAGATTGTTGGTGATGTTCCGGTTAGCTTATTGGCCCAACCAATTTCCTTACTTTCATCCCAAGCCTGATATACTAAACCTGTCTGTTTGTCTACTATGTGATTTTGTACCAACTCAAATTGTTTCGCAATATCATCCAGACTTTTCCCTTTTTCATACTTCATGGTAAATTGTGTGTAGAAGGGTTCGGCCATATACAAACCATCAATCCACATTTGGTTGGGGTAGATTTGTTTGTGCCAAAATCCTCCGCTGGCTGTTCTGGGCTGACTTTCTAATTGATTACGAAATTGCCCCAGCAGTTTTAAATAACGGGAATCTTTTGTAACCTCATATAAATTAAACAATAGCTTTGCCGGACTTAAATAATCGATGTTGTATTCTTTGACATCGTACTTTTTAATACTTCCGCTACTGTCAATTCTTTCATCGACATAGTCTTTTATGTAGTTCAGATATTTTTTGTCGTTTGTCTTTTGAAATAATTTTTCAAAACCGGACAATACAAAACCCATTTTATAATCCCACTTTGGTTTGTCATTGCCATCAAGCTGCCAGGCATTTGGATAGTTTCTTAAAACTGTAAGAGCTGTTCTTTCCGACCATTTTAACTGATCAGAGATAATCGTTTTATCGGAATCATTCTGACCTTGTGCTTTTATTTTACTGCCAAAAATCAACAGGAAAACAATAACAACTTTTATAAAATTGATCTTTTTAAAAACAGCTTTTATCATACTATTACATTTTACCTTTTTTGTTCAGTACTTCTAATCTTTCGTCCAGATATTTTACAAACTCTTCTTGTGTTTTAATACCGTTTACTTCTTGTTCCCAAGCACCTAACAGATAGAATGAAGTCCATTTGGTAGTGGGTTTGAATACTAACAAATAATCTAAATCGGTATCAACGGTATTTTCGATAGTGCTAACTTCGTAGAAAAGAGCCATTCCCAATTTATCCGGAACCAAAGATTGCTGACCATAAGTTGCTAAATAGGCCCACTTTTTATTCTTGCTTTCTTTTTTAAGCAATTCGGTGTTTTTTTGTTTCACGATTCCGGTACAAATTCCCTGAATTGCTGATGAAGCTTTAAAAGCATGTTGTGTGTACAGTTGGTCTGGTTTTATGGTTAATTCCGATATAAAGTCAATTTTATCTGAAGCGGTTTTCCATCCGAAATAATCAATTTTTACTACCGATTCGTTGGCTTTATTTGTTACATAGGCGATTGTTGAATCGACTTCGTGGAAGTGTAATTTTTCTTTGTTTAAATAACGATCTATGGATCCAATTCCGATTCCTTTTCCGGCTTTGAGGATATCGGCACCCCAATCACTCATTTCGTGATAGGAATCAAAATTGTCCTGTCCTACTTTTGGTAATATATTCTCAGTTGTTTTTTTTCCGAAAATATCAATCGCATTTCTCCAATCTAAATACAAGCGGTATCCAATTCTGTTGTTCTCCCATCCCGGACCTTCGTAGCGAATATCAAAAGAATGATCGGTATGTTCCGGAGCCAATTTTAGTCGGTCAACATTATTAAAAGTGGTTCCTCCAATGTATTTGCGTGCCTCCCATTTTCCATCTGTTTTTGCGGATATTTCGGCGTACGTTTTGTTCTTTTTTATATCATATTGCTGCGCATTGGCTGCTGTAAAACCTAATAAAAATAAAGTCGCTATTTGAATTCTTGCTTTCATTTTATTCCTGAATTATTTAAAAATTTTATCTAAAAATTGTGTTGTATAACCAACTGTTTCCTTCAACCACGGCTCAAAAAACCAAAAAGAATGTGGTGTATTTGCTATTGTTTTAACCTCACTGTAAATGGCATTCTGGTTTAAAATGGCAATCATATCGTCCCTTCCGGCATGAAATCTTTCGAAACTACTGTTTATAAAAAGTATTGGTGGTGTATTTTTGTTAGCGTGATTCAAAGCTGAAGCCTTGTCCCAGTTCTCCGGATTTTCTTCATAAGTCCCATTCAACCAAAAAGCGGCCATTTCTCCCTCATTTGATTCCGGATGTTTAAAAGCCAAAATTCCGTCTATATCAATAATCGCGTTTACTTTTGAGGATGTTTTACTTATATTGTTTGTATCTTCAAAAGTCAAGTCTTCATTTGTTGTACCAATCAAAGCTGCCATTTGTCCGCCCGAAGAGCAGCCCAAAATCGCAATTTTGTTTGGATTTGCATGAAATCTTTTCGCATTATCTTTTATAAACTTTATGGCGTTTTTTACATCATATATCGCTTGTGGATATTTCGCTTCAGGTGACAATCGATACTCAACGGTAAAACAAGCATATCCTCTTGAGGCTATTTCCTGTGCGAGAACCCACATCTGATTTTTATTGCCTGACTTCCAGCCTCCACCATGAATTAAAATTACAACGGGATTTCTCTTTTCCTCCTTCGAATTTACAAAAGAATCTAAATGTAATGCTCTCTCTTTTTGCTTATTATAAACTATATCGTAAATCTGGTCGACATTTTCATCCTTCTTTGCCTCGGCGATTTTTATAAAAGGGTATTTTTTGATCAGCTTGGCGTAGGTACTTTTTATTGTATAGGTTGTATCGATACTGTAAGCCGTCTGCGATTGACTATGGTTTACGGATAAAGCAAAAACTAGTAACAGTATTTTTTTCATTGTTTTTAATTTAAAACAGCATTAGAAGCTTGCTGTTTATCAAGCTCCTAATACCATTCAAAAAAACAAGAAATAGGCAATCAACCAAATGTTTATCTCTTGTTTTATTTAAAATTAACTCGTTGGTTACAATTATTTTTTAACACATAGAAACATAGAACTTACCATTCGAAAAAGAATATTTGAATCATGTTATTCCTCACATAGTTTACTTGTTTAAAATTAACTCGTTGAATGTCATTCTTTTTTAACACATAGAAACATAGACTTTGCTGTTCGAAAAAGAATATTTGAGTCATGTTATTCCTCACATAGTATACTTTTTGAAATGTATCGCTGTTTGTTTACTTGTTTAAAATTAACTCGTTCAATGTCATTCTTTTTTAATACATAGAAACATAGACTTTGCTGTTCGAAAAAGAATATTTGAATCATGTTATTCCTCACATAGTTTACTTGTTGGAATGTATCGTTGTTTCTTTACTTGTTTAAAATTAACTCGTTGAATATCATTCTTTTTTAATACATAGAAACATAGACTTTACTGTTCGAAAAAGAATATTTGAGTCCTGTTTTTCTTCCTATCGTAGGCTTTATGAAAGGTATGGTGTTTACTTTACTTTCATTTTCATCAGCGCAAAACTATGTTTCTATGTATTTAATTGTATTAATTATAGGCCGGGTTTTGTGGAAAATTTTTACTTTGATTTAAATCCAAAGCCTCTTGTGGAATTGGTCTCAAAATTTTCTTTTCTCCATTTGCTCCGTCAAAATTTGCTGCTTTAATATTGAAATTATGTAAAGAGGCTCTTTCGATTAATTTTCCGGTACGCTTCAAATCAAACCAGCGGTTGTATTCTCCGATCATTTCTCTTGCTCTTTCGTCCAAAATATAATCGATATTAAACTCTCCCGCAGTTGCATTGGCCACACCGGCTCTTTTGCGTACTTCATTTAATCTGATTAATCCTGTGGCAGGATTGGTGTGTAAATAAGCTTCTGCTGCAATTAAATAGGTATCTGCCAATCTCGAAATTACAAAATCACGAGTACTTGTTCTTGGTGTAGTTGAACTAGTAGCGAAAGGTGCTTTTGGATCATCAAACTTGCGAACCGGAATAGTTTGGTAATCACTATTCAAACCTTTTCCTGCACCATAAGTTCCGTATAGGTGAATATTAGTTTTTGGATTTGCCAGTTTGTACGCATCTAATTCTGCCGGAGTCATCCATTTAGGTACATAAAAATGAGTAACCGCTAAACCTGTTTTATTGGCTACATCATAATAATCATAATATCTTGTATAGGTTTGTGTCATAAAAGTTCCATCCCAACGGGTATCTCCTTTTTCAAAAAGTCCAATAGCGAAATCTGTTGGCAATAAGTTGTATGACCTGTAAGGCGCTTTACCTGCCACTTCTGAACCTCCTAAATAAGAACTAAAATAACTTGCTTGTCCGTTTCCGGTAGTCTGCGGGTTGGAACTGTTAGAACCGGCACTAAACTGAGCCGAGAAAATTACTTCTGCATTTATATCATTTGCCGGCAACCATAAATCACTATACTTTATAGTCAAAGCCTGACCGGCTATAGCATCGTCTGCATATTTTGCAGCATTTGCAAAATCGGTTGCGGCACCAAAAGTTTCATAGGCTCTGGTTAAATATACTTTTGCCAATAAATCCTGAACGGCTCTTTTGGTCACTCTTCCTGTAAAAGCACCGGCGGGTACCAAATTGAGAGATTCTTCTAATTCTTTAACGATAAAAGTATAGATTTCTTCTGCTGAATTTCTATCAAAAGACAATACCGGTGAATCGTGATACTGGGTGTCTAAACTAACACCTCCGTAGGTTTGTACTAATAAAAAGTAGGCATTTGCTCTTAGATACTTTACCTCTCCGATTCGGGCACTCAATGTTGTCGTTTTCTCTGTTAATTCTCCAAAATGCAAAGCTGTATTGGCTCTTTGAATGGCTTTGTAACATTCTTTATACAGATAATCTACATTGGGAGAGGAAGAAGTCAGTTGTGTATATTGGCTTATTCCGATTGGTTCTGTGCTTCTGCCCTCGGCATATAAATCTGTTCCGGAAACAAACAACCAGGGTTCGCCACCGTAAATATCTTTTAGTTCTGCATAATTCGCATTTATTAAAGATTCATATCCTGATGACTTTAAATATTCCGAAGTCTCAGCGCTGGATCTGTTGTCCTCTTCGATAAAATCACTACAAGAACTAAGTGTTAATAATGCTATTGATAGGGTTATTATTGTTTTTTTCATTTTGACTCTTTTTAAAATTTAACACTCATTCCCATTTGATACGTAATCGATGCTACACGACCTACACCAAATCCTGCTGCAGCCCATTCCGGATCGTAACCATCATACTTGGTGAATACAAATGGATTTAAAACATTTACATAAAAACGCAGGTATTTCATTTTAAATTTCTCAATAACGCTTGGTTTAAAAGTATATCCTAAAGCAATATTTTTAATTTTCACAAAAGAGTTGTCTCTGTAATAACCTACACCATTAGAATTCCAATAAGTACCTTCGTTAAATGCCATTGGATATTGGTTAGAAGCATTCGCTGGTAAGCCTGCGTCATTTGCCGGAATATACCAGTCAATATCAGCTTTCTGACGACCTCTGTCAAATACATTCGTAAAGTTGGCGTGGTAAGGGCTAAATACATACGATCCTTCGCTGATAATTGCTGAAGCTGATAAATCAAAATTACCTACATTCAATTTTGTTGAAATACTGCCTGTCCAATCCGGATTGGCGTGACCCAAAATTTGTCTGTCGTCTGTTGTAATTTTTCCGTCACCATTTACGTCTTCTACTCTTGCCTGACCTTCACTTTGTCCATAAGATGCGGCTTCGGCAGCTTGATTGGCTTGCCAGATTCCTGTAAATTTATAATTGTAAATAGCGTCTATTGATTCACCAATAAACAAATTGTTCCCTACATCATCATTTTCTTTGTCGTAAACCGATACAATTTTGTTGTTGTTTTTTGAAAAAACGAAAGTAGTTTCCCATTTCACAAAATCGGTATTGATGTTTTTTGTGGTTAGCAATACTTCTATCCCTTTGTTACTTACTGAACCAATGTTGTTGGTGTAATTCGTGTATCCGTTTTCAACCACTAATTTTTGGTCTAATAACAAATCGGTAGAAAGTCTATCGTACACATCTACGCTACCTGTAATTCTATTGTTTAAAAATCCGAAATCCAATCCAACGTTAAACTCTCTCATTTTCTCCCAACCTAATTCTTTGTTGGCCGGTTTCCCTTGCAACCATCCGTTTGCCGTTGTATTATTGTAATCGTAATACGTTTGCTGATCTAATTTGTTAATAGTAGAATAAGCGGCTACCTTATTGTTACCGGTATAACCGTAACTTGTTCTAAGTTTTAAATCGGAAACAACTTGTTGGGTTTTCATAAAACTCTCATCCACTACTCTCCATGCGAATGCCGCTGAAGGAAATGAACCCCATTTGTTATTGTCTGCAAATCGGGAAGAACCATCCCATCTGTCTGACAAAGTCAATAAGTAACGTCCTTTATAACTGTAATTTAAACGTAACGCATAAGAAAGTAAAGTACTTTTAAGATAACTTGAACCTACTAAAAAAGTCGATTGTTTCCCTGAACCTAAATTGTCAAATCCCAAATCAAATGGCTGATCTGTAGAACTTGCCGAAGTGGTTTCTGTTTTATCATAATACATACTTTGAAGACCTAATAAGGTAAAAGAATGATCCTTATTTAAATCATAGTTAATCGTAAACTGATTGTCCCAAGTTGAATTGAAATTTCCTTTTTCATTAACCGAAGCCGAAGGTAAATTTCTGTTAGCAACACCTGTATTGGTTAAAGCTCCCCACGCCTGTCCTTGTCTGGCGTGATCGTAACCAACCGCATAAGTCGATTTAAAAGTAAGCCATGATATTGGTTTATATTCTACAAATACATTACCTACACCGTTCCATCTTGCAATTTCATTGGTTGAATTGGCAATTTCCAATAACGGATTATAAGTACTTGTTTTATTAATTAAGAAAGCACCTGAATCGTCTGTCAATTTTCCCGGTAATGGAAATAAGTTCCCATGCAAATCATAAGGCGTGTAAAACGGACTTAATCTGAAAGCTTCCTGCATAGCCAAAGCACTTCCTAATTCCTGATTTGTTTTGGTCAGTGTCAAATTGGTTCCAACTGTAAATTTATCGTTTAGTTTGTGTGTCAAACCCACTTTAAAACTGTATTTGTCTAGAGATTCATTCTCAACATTTCCAGTTTCATTTTGCAAACCAATACCTAAATTATACGCTAATCCACTATCACCGCGACCAGAAATTGACACGTAATTATTTTGTTGAATACCATCTTTAAGTACGGCATCGTACCAGTCAAAAGTATCATTGTTAGCTACTCTTTCGGCAAGTAATGAGTTTTGTGTACCTATAACGGTAGCATTTAAAGTCGCCGGTGTAACGGTTCCCGTAATCGGATCTTTCTTAGCTGTCGTTAAATAAGCCGACTGATGGTACAACCACCATTTTTGTCCACTCATCATTTTAGGCAATCTCGCAACTTGTTTTCCTCCAATGTAAGAATCAATAGAAACCGTCATTCCGGCTTTAGCTGTTGATCCACTTTTAGTAGTTACGATAACAACTCCATTGGTACCACGTGAACCATAAATCGCTGTGGAAGAAGCATCTTTTAAGATATCAATTCTCGCAATGTCTTGTGGGTTTAGAAAGTCAATTCCGTCCGTTGGAACTCCATCTACTACAAACAAAGGTGTTGCTCCTCCCGAAAAGGAACTTTTTCCTCTAATTGCAATTGTGAAAGGATCTCCCAAACGTCCCGTTGAAGCATTGATCTGAACTCCGGCTACATTTCCTTGTATTCCTTCCAGTACATTGGTCGTATTTTTTTCAGTGATCGCTTTCGCATCCAATGTTCCTACTGAACCAGTCAGATCGGTCTTTTTTACGGTACCGTACCCAACTACAACAACTTCTTTTAAGGCATTTGTATCTTCGACAAGGCTTACGTTAATATTTGTTTTTCCTCCTACCGTAATCTCCTGTGTTTGAAATCCTATAAAACTAATATTCAATACCGCTTTACTGCTACTGACTTTTATTTTATAAGTTCCTTCAAAATCTGTTGACACTCCATTTTTAGTCCCTTTTTCGAGAATATTTACTCCCGGTAAAGAAAGACCTGCTGCATCTGTAATTTTCCCTTCCAATGTGATTTCCTGACTATTCTGGGCATACAGCTGAGTCCCTAATATTAAATTCAGGAAAAATAAAAATACAATGCTGTATTTTCTCTTTCTCTTTAATAGTTTTTTTATGCTCATTTTTTTTTAATGGTTTGGTTAATTGATAGTTATTAGCTTTTAATTTTTAATCGATTCTACTTTTTTTCCATTGATATAAGTATTTAAAAAGTTTACGTTTTTGACATTTTTAAGGGAATAGAGGGAATCTACTTTTTCTATTACCACATTTTTCAACGTGATATTTTCTATTGGTGATTCTTTGTAACCGTCAGCCAGAATCCCATATCTACCTCCGTTTTTTACTTTAATATTTTCCAGACTGATATTTCTGATGGACGGTATAAATTTTCCTTCCTGACCACCATACACATTGTACGTCATCGTTGCTCTCAACACGCATTCGCGTACCGTTCCTACTTCAATATTTCTGACATAGATATCTTCTGTTGTACCACCGCGTTTCGAGTTGGTTTTGATTCGGATGGCGCGATCCAGATTTGGACTGTCCATGCTGCAATTTTCAACAAAGACATTGTTGACACCTGCGGAGATTTCGCTTCCCATTACAACACCACCATGACCGTCTATCATTTTGCAATTTTGAACGATAATATTTTTACTCGGAATTGCGACCCTTCTTCCATCAGCATCTCTGCCGGATTTTATGGCAATGCAATCGTCACCCGTGTTGAACGTGCAATTTCTAATGATTATATTTTGAGAGTATTCCGGATCACAACCATCATTATTAGGACCGTGACTGTTTATCGTCAGACCGTCGATAATCATGTTATTCGATTTTATCGGATGTACAATCCAAAAAGGCGCGTTTATAATTTTAATATCTTTTAGGAGCACGGTGTTACATTCGAAGAATTCAATAAAACTGGGGCGTAAATAACGTCCTTCACCAAAGACTCTTTCGGAGACCGGAACTCCTTTTTCAGCCATATCAATCAATACTTCTCGATTCTGCGGGTCATTTTGCGACGGAATCCCTTTTTTCCATCCATACTCCTTACCTCCGGACCAAACCCACCAGTTACTATTATTCGCCTGACCGTTAAGAGTTCCTTTTCCGGTAATCGCGACATTGGTTTTGTTCTTCGCATAAATAAGAGGTGAATAATTCATTAATTCTGTCCCTTCCCATGAAGTATGAACCAGTGGATATTCTTTTGGATCTGTACTAAAAAGAATTTCAGCCTGATCTTCTAAATGCAGATTTACATTACTTTCTAAATGTATCGGTCCGGTTAGGTATTTTCCGTTTGGAACGAGTACAATACCTCCTCCGTTTTTAGCACACTCTTTAATTGCTTTTTCGAAAGCCAGCGTATTTGACGTTTTTCCATCTCCAACAGCACCAAAATCATTTACCGAATAGCTTTTATTAGAAAAATGCGTTTCAGGAATACTCTTTACTATTAATTCCATTTTTTTCCATGGATCAACTTCAGATGAATTTAGAGGCTGTTTTCCACAGGATAAAAACAATACGGAAATCAAACCAAGAACGGTTGTTAATTGTGACACTATAGATTTATTTGCAATCATTTATGGCGTATTTTTTTATTTTTCAGCAACAATTGTAAGTTTTATGTAATCGATTACACGAAAGTAAAAAAATACTTTGATTGCACCAAATTTATTTAGAAAAAATTTATATATTTAATTTTTATTACCAATTATATTTACACTTAATGTAAAAAAACGCATAATTTATTATCATTGTAGTACTGCAAATCGTTAAGATATAAATATTGGTAATCGATAACATTAAATAATTGTTATACAAAAAAAATGTACTTTTGTCCAGTAACTAACTTGAAAACCTATTGAATGAGCGAAAAAATAACCATTTACGATATTGCCAAGAAATTGAATATCACCGCTGCAACCGTTTCCAGAGCGTTAAACAACAATCCGAAAATAAAAGAAAGCACACGTGAGTTAGTACTCAAAACGGCAGCTTCGATGAATTACAAGCAAAACAAACTTGCTTTAGCCTTAAAAAGTGGCCGTAGTAATAATATAGGAGTAATTGTTCCGCGCATTGACAGCAACTTTTTTGCGTCGGTAATCAGAGGTATTGAAGAAGAATTACATCCGCATGGTTATCAGGTCATCATTTGCCAGACACATGAAGATCCTAAAAGAGAAAGTGAAAACTTATATACGTTAATAGATGCTCAGGTAGATGGTATTTTAATGTCTGTTACCGATGTGGCAAACGAAAATACGGCTGCTTTTCAGTATGTATTAAATAAAAATGTACCCTTGGTATTTTTTGACAGAAGTAAACATATAGATGGTGTCAGTTCTGTTACCATCAATGACTTTAAAGGTGGATACATGACCACCAAACATCTGATTGATGAAGGCTGTAAAGCTATTGCTCATTTTTCAGGAGATTTGTCTCTGGAAATCTTTAAAAACAGGTTTTTGGGCTACAAGCAAGCTTTATCAGATCATGGAATGCCTTTTAACGAAGCATATGTTATTCGTACAAAAAGTGCTTTAGATTCCGGTAAGGAAGCTGTAAATGTCTTATTACAATTAGAAACTCCGCCTGACGCTATCTTTTCATCGAGTGACTTTGCGGCTTTAGGAGCTATTCAGGTATTAAAAGAAAAAAATATTAGCATTCCGGAAGAGTTTTGTGTGGCTGGTTTTAGTAATGAGCCTTTTACTAAGTTCATGGAATTGTCAATTACTTCTGTCGATCAGTCTCCTCTTGAAATGGGAAAAATGTCTGCTCGCGTTTTCTTAGAACAGGTAGATAAAACGGATACGATCAAAATTGAGAAAAAGGTTGTTTTGGCTCCGGAGTTACATATTCGGAAATCGTCTTCCCGAACTGTCTCTTAGTGAAATACTCCTTCGAATAATAAACCCAATAACTTCAATGTTTATTGGGTTCTTTTTTTTTAAACATATAAGTGATGTAAGTTCATTGTAGTTATGAGGTGTAATTGCCTTGCGTTATTTGGGGGCTTTAGTTGGGCGTAATTCATTTTAACACATAGAGACATAGCTCACAAAGCCTAAAAAAAGACGTTTCACTTCAAATAAAACACATAAGATTATTTGAGAAAATCTTGATTTTCCTGAAACTCCTTAAACTGTCCATTCTAAATCTATGTGTCTATGTGTTAAACAACTCTCAATAGAACTACACAAGGTCAGTTAAAAATGAATGAGTTGTATTATGAATTTTAAAGCAATCCTTTGAGCATAAATTTCATAAATAAATTTCGCAACCAACGGCATAAAAAATTACTTTTGTTACGCCAACGATAAGTGTCACTGCAAATGAATATTAATCTATTAACGACTATTTTTATTGTGGGAGGATTGACTTTGTTGTCGTTTCTCAAATTAAGCAATGTTGATGCTGCAAATCGGAAGGCGAATATCTCTTTTGGAATTTTCTTGTTGCTTTGGTCGAGTTTCTGGTTAGATGAGCTGCTCTTTGCCAGTCATTTAGAGAAAGGAGATTTTATCTTTTACATTATACGCTTTGTTCAATTATTCACCCCTATTCCTTTCTATTTCAGCATTGTATTTTATACCAGTCCGAATTACAAAATAACATTTCGTGACTTGCGATTTCTTGTTGTACCGCTGCTTTTTTTAATTCTTATCCTGTTTCGATCCTTGTTAGACAAAACACTTATTAATTTATGGATTAGTTGTGTTTCTCCACTGCACGCTTTGTATTATCTGCAATTATCATTTAGAAGAATACTTAAACATCAAAAGGACATTGAGATTTTTTCATCCAATAAGGAATTAATTAGCCTCAATTGGATCAAGTACATTATCTACTGTTTGGTTCTGTCTGCTTTGGCAACCATTCTTTATACCATTTTAGTTCCAAATGGACCGTTAAATACCTATATCAATTTATTCTTTTTGGGCACGGTTTATTTTGTGGCTTATAATTCAATCAAACAAAAGGAGTTGTTTCCAGTTGGGTATGTTCCCGAAAAAGAAACCGAAATTTTTACAGCGCAATACGAAGGTAGTACTCCGAAAAACAAGCTGTTTGATGATAAAGAATTAGTGCTTTACAAGAATAAGTTACTACAATTGATGTCCGAAGAAAAACCTTATTTAGATACCGAACTTAATCTAATCAAATTATCAGATATGCTTGGGCTTTCCGGACATCAACTCTCTTATATCATCAACAACGGATTTGATGAGAATTTTTTCTACTTCGTCAACAAATTCAGGGTTCAAAAAGCAAAAGAACTACTCGAAAAACAGGATAATGATAAATTTACGATCTTAGCTGTTGGTTATGATGCGGGATTCAATTCTAAGACTTCTTTTAATACTACATTCAAAAAAATGACCGGTGAAACGCCTTCCGATTACCGAAAAAAGCATTCAAGACAATAAACTACTGCTGGTAACAATTAGAGCCGGTTCGGATCAATACTATTTAACACATAGACACATAGATTTGGGCTTTACAATTTATGCTGTTTAAATAAAAACATAGTTTTTACACATAGTCTTATGTGTTTTATTTGAAGTGAAACGCCCTTTTTATTAGCTATGCAAACTATGACTCTATGTGGTAAAATTAAATTACCCTCAAAGAGTTTACTATTAAACATTAAAATAGGTTCCGATAGATAAATCCGAACCTTTTACCCAATTATCGAATCTACTTTTACACCTTAAATCACAAACAAATGAAAGAGTTGTATACTGTAGTAACCGGAGCAAGTCAGGGTTTAGGAAAATCGTTTGCCTTTGAACTTGCGCAAAGAAATGAGAACTTAATTCTGGTGAGTTTACCCAATCAAAACTTGCGGGAATTGTGTATGGAATTACAAAGTCGTTTTAAGATCAAAATCCACAGTTTTGAGATTGATCTTACCCGAAAAAGTAATGTGCTAAAACTAGCCAGTTGGATCAACGACAATTTCAACCTAAAAATGTTAATTAATAATGCCGGAATAGGTGGTACAAAAGAATTTGAGAAGGCTGGTGTACACTATCTCGACAATATTATTCAGCTTAATGTCATGGCCACTTCTTTGTTGACGCATCAGGTCTTGCCCAATTTACAGCGACACCATAAAGCCTATATTTTAAATATTTCCAGTCTTGCTGCCTTTTCTCCTATTGCTTACAAAACAGTGTATCCAGCCTCAAAGGCTTTTGTATACTCCTTTTCACGAGGTTTATATGAAGAACTAAAAGATACAAATGTTTTTGTGAGTGTTGTAAATCCTGGTCCGATGAAAACAAATGACGAGGTAACAAAGAGAATTGAAAGTCAGGGATTCTTTGCCAAAATGACCTCCTTAGATCCTGATCAGGTCGCCGTTTTTTGTCTGAACCGCTTAGAGAAAAGAGATACTGTAATTATGGTCAATCAATTTAGCTGGCTTTTTCTGAAAATTTTACCTGTTTGGTTCAAACTGCCAATGCTCTCCAATAAAATTAAAAAGGAATTAGTCTTATGAAAAGAGTTTTTATGACCGGAATAACCGGATTACTAGGAACTAATCTGGCCAACGAATTGTTACTTCAAAACTACCAAATCACCGCGATCGCAAGAGATCCTGATAAATATATTGGCAACAGAAATTCCAATCTAAAATTAATAAAATCTAATCTGCACGCTGATCTTACCGAATACCTTGAAAACATTGAAATCGTGATTCATATCGCTGCCGAAACGGCTACAAATCTTATTCGCTATTCCGATTATGAAAAGATAAATTATGACGCCACAGTGTTATTATTTAAAAGCGCCCGAAAACAACAGGTGAAACAATTTATTTTCATTAGTACCGCCAACACTATTGGTTACGGCTCTCTTGCAAGCTTAGGAAATGAATCCCGAAAAATCAGAAGTCCCTTCTCGCGGTTAGCTTATGCAAAAACCAAACTTAAAGCAGAAGAATATGTATTGAAGAATGCAAAAAACATGGCGGTAAAAATTTTAAATCCAACTTTTATGATTGGTCCCTACGACAGTAAGCCGAGTTCAGGAAAAATTATTCTGATGAGTTTAGGTAAAAAGGTTGTCTTTTATCCGCCCGGAGGCAAAAATTTTGTGGCTGTAAAAGATGTTGTCAGCGCTATCATTAATAGCTTTGAAAGTGGAAGCACAGGAGAAAAATATCTGATTGCAGGAGAAAATCTCTCTTATAAACATTTTTTTGAGCAACTTAGAACACAGCAAAATCGAAAGCAATTTTTAATTCCTTTGCCAAAATTTATATTGATTGCCTTAGGGTTTATGGGAAGTACAGTCCGCTTTTTTTCAATACAAACAAGTCTAAGTCTCGTCAATACCCGAATCCTGTGTGTAAACAATTATTACTGCAACAAAAAATCCAAAGAACAACTCAAAATGCAATACAGCCCTATTGAAAATGCACTATTTGAAGCAGTAGACTATTTTAATTCAAAAAAATAGTTTTTTTTTAACCATATATTTTTAAACCATATAAGTGATGTAAGAAAATATAAGTTTTGCCGAAATGCGCTTAGAAAAACTGTCTATAAAAATTATCCTGATATTTGATTCAATAGGCTTTAGCTAAAAACTTTAAGTGTAAAATTTTGGCTAAAGCCTCTATCAATGCCTTTTTAATTCTTTGATTAAAACCCAATGTCATTAAGTTAAGGATTGCTTAAAAAAAAGTCTCACGCAGATTTTAGCAGAAACAAAAAAATCCGCAAAATCTGCAAAATCTCCGTGAAAAAACTCTTAACTTAATGATATTGGGTTTTAATCAACTACTATTCAAAAAACATCTATTAACTAATTTGAAAACAGCATTTAAATATACTACGAATAAAAGCTTTATTACGGCGCAAACTTCAATGAACTTACATCACTTATATGGTTTAAACTCTACAAAGAAACTCCGCGTTTCCAGGGAATAAAATCGTTTTGATTTAGAATTGCTGCTTTGGTTTTGATGGTACCGCTGGCTACGTCAATGATAAATTCTAACATTTCATCAGCCATTTCATCAATTGTTTTTTCACCTGTAATAATTCCTCCGGTGTCGATATCGATAATGTCAGACATTTTCTTCGCCAATTCTGTGTTGGATGAAATTTTTACAACGGGTGCGATTGGGTTTCCTGTTGGTGTTCCTAAACCGGTGGTAAACAAAACCATATTGGCTCCGGATCCTACCATTGCGGTCGTACATTCCACATCATTTCCGGGGGTGCAAAGTAAATTTAATCCCGGTTTTGTAATGTATTCTCCATAGTCCGAAACTCCAACTATTGGTGAGGTTCCTCCTTTTTTGGCAGCTCCTGCAGATTTCATGGCATCTGTAATCAAACCGTCTTTTATATTACCGGGGGACGGATTCATATCAAATCCGGAACCTGCATCCACAACTGTTTTTTCGTACCATTGCATCAAATCCAAGAAACGTTTTCCTCCCTCTTCTTCTACACAACGGTTGACCAACTCTTGCTCTACACCACATAATTCCGGAAACTCAGAAAGAATGGTAGTTCCTCCTAAAGCAGCCAGCAAATCGGAAGTAACTCCTAATGTTGGATTGGCTGAAATTCCGGAGAACCCGTCAGAGCCACCACATTCCAAACCAATTTTCAATTTTGATAAGGGTGCCGGCGTTCGTTTTAATTCATTTGCTTTTTTGATTTCTTCAAAAGTATCTTTCACAACACTGCTAAGCATGGCTTCAATCGTTCCTATTTGCTGCTGATCGTAAATTAAAACCGGTTTTTTACTGTCTGGATTAATTTCATTCAATGCATCTTTAAAAATTTGAATTTGAAGATTTTGACAACCTAAACTCAAAACCGTAGCTCCTGCCACATTCGGATTGTTGACATATCCGGCCAATAACTTAGCCAGACTGTGCGAATCCTGACGAATTCCGCCACAACCACCCTGATGCGTAATAAATTTTACCTCTATATTGTTGAATAAATCCGCATTGCTTGCTTTTCCCTCCTTGTTATCCACTCCGCTTTCTTTACTTACTAAAGAGCGAAGTAAAAGCTGATAGTCATTTTCTTTAGGTTTCATTAATTCCTTTTCGAAAATATCTTTTAAGATCTCGATATTTCTGTTTTCACAAAAAACCAAAGGAAAAAACAACCATACATTTTCGGTTCCAACTTGTCCGTCTTCTCTGTGGTAACCCAGAAAAGTTCTGTCTTTCCATTTGTCAATATTGGGTGCGGTCCAACCAATCGTTTCCGTTTTGCCAGTTACCTTATCACTTTCGTGTTTTACGTTTAATGTAGAAAGCAAGCCTCCTTTTTCTATTCTTTCACTTGACTTTCCTACCAGAACACCGTACATAATAATCCTGTCGCCTGTATTAAGCGGAGTTAAAGCAATTTTGTGTTTGGCTTTTACATCAGAACCAATTGCAATCGTTTCTCCTTCAAAATGAATCAGTTCCCCTGCTGTCAGGTTTACTAAAGCGACCGCTACATTATCGGTAGGATTAACTTTTATTATTTTTTTTTGCGTTTCCATAACTATTGTATGTAAGTTCCTGAATTTATCTGTTTTTTAAAATTGGTAAAACCTTGTTCGATACCATTTTCATCTATTTCTTTTAAGGCTTCAGCAATAGTTTCTGTCAAAGTTGGAATCGTAGTCAAATCTTCATCCCAGAAACTTTTATTTTGCAAAGTGAGTGTTGCAATTTCATTATAGTCATTTGATTTCCAGACCTCATTAAAAAAAGTAATAATGTCTTCACTGTCGTTTATTGGCAGATTTTGTCCATTCCAGGTTCCTTTATAAAAACGAATTAAGCAGGCAAATGCATACGTTAAATGAACCGGCAACTTTTTATGAATAGCAACATACTCCGTCAAACTTGGTAAAACACGTACTTTGAATTTAGAAATCGAATTTAAAGCGATCGAAGACAATAAATGTTTGATAAAAGGATTTCTGAAACGATCTAAAATTTCCTCGGCAAAACTGGCCAGTTCGGCTGGATCCATAGCCAAGGTTTCATTGATCTCTTCGAAAACGGCTTTGTTTACAAATTCACCCGTGAAGGTATTATCTACCGTTTCTTTAACTGTTTCGTTTCCGTAAAGCAACGAGAAAGGTACCATAGCGGTATGGGCTCCATTTAAAATTCTCACTTTTCGCGTACGATACGGCTGCATATCCTTGACTATCTTTACGTCTAAATCGGTCTTCTCAAACGGAAGTTTTGCCTTCAAAGCATCATCACCTTCAATTACCCACAAGAAGAAACTTTCCGCACTTACAATCAAATCATCTTTATAAGACAACTGACTGTTGTATGCTTCGATTTGATCCCTTGGATAACCCGGAACAATTCGATCTACCAAAGTATTATGGAAGGAGCAGTTGTTGATGACCCAAAAAACAAAGTCCTGCTCCAATTTCCATTCAATAGCATATTTTAGAACAATTTCTTTTAACGTATCCGAATTGTAATTGATCAGTTCGCAAGGAATAATGGTCAATCCTTTCGAAGCTTCTCCATTAAAATGTTTAAATCTTTCGTGTAAAAGCACCGTTAATTTCGCGGGAAAAGACACCGGAGGCTGCATAGTCGGAAGATCAGATGCGATATATTCTATACCGGCTTCGGTTGTATTGGATATAATAAAAGCCAATTCTTCTTCTCTGGCCAAAGCCAAAAAATCTTGAAAAGAAGCATACGGATCAATTGCTTTTACAATATTGGTAATCAATTCTTTTTCCTGAATTTCCTGCCCTTTTTTAACCCCTTTCATAAATAAAGTATACAAACCGTCCTGTGCATTAATCATCGGAACCAAGCCTTTATCGATCGGTTGTACCACAGCAATACCGGCATTAAAATCCGCCTTCTGATTGAGCTTTTGAATAGCAAATTCTACAAAAGCCCTTAAAAAATTACCCTCTCCAAATTGCACAATCTTGATTGGAAGTTTCGCTGTTAACTTCGCATTTGATCTGTTTATTTTTTCCATTTTTAATTCTTTATCACTTTATCAATTCCCCTAACAATCTCCTAGTCTGATTTTTATGTTTTTTAAATTGTAAAAGAAACATCACACCTGAGTGAGAAATAAATCTTGTCGTGAGGATTCACAAGATTTATTTTACAAGTGTAATGTTCTATTACAATAACTAAAACTCCAAAAAACGACTCGTCGAACAGGGAACTGTTATAATCGTACTATTTGTTTTTTATCTTTTTGATGATCGCGAGAACCTCACTTACTTTGTTTTTTAAACCCTCAAAGTCATTCCTATCAAGCATCTCTTTTGAGATTAACTGTGACCCCAAGCCAACACAAACCGCACCGGCATCGAGCCACGAAGTCAGACTTTCTACCGTTGGTAAAACACCTCCTGTGGGCATAATACTTGTCCAAGGACAAGGGCCTTTTATTGCTTTTATAAATTCCGGTCCATAGATATCTGCCGGGAATAATTTTACGATTTCACATCCTAATTCTTCGGCTTTGGCAATCTCGGTAAGTGTCCCGCAACCCGGTAACCATAATACTTTACGACGATTACAGACAATTGCAATATCTTCTCTAAAAACAGGAGTCACAATAAAATTAGCTCCTAACTGCAGGTATAAAGACGTTGCTGCTGCGTCTGTAACCGATCCTACGCCCAACATCATTCCCGGTAATTCAGCCAATGCATATTTATTTAAAGCGCCAAATACCTCAAAGGCAAAGTCGCCACGGCTTGTAAATTCCATTAACCTTGCACCACCATCATAACAAGCTTTTAATACTTTTTTACTCACTTCGATATCCGTATGAAAAAAGAGCGGAACCATACCGTTTTCTTTCATTTGCGAAGCCACTTCAATTCTTGAATATTTTGCCATTTTTTATTTTAATTATCTTGATACCAAACCTGTAGCATCACCATCAACCATATTCTCTACTTCTTTTAAGGTCACCAAATTATAATCTCCCGAAATAGTGTGTTTTAAACAACAAGCTGCTACTGCAAAATCTAAAGCTCTCTGGTTGTTGTTCTGATATTCGCATAGACCATAAATCAATCCGCCCATAAAGGCATCACCACTACCAACTCGATCTACAACAGGAGTTACTTCTTTGACAGCAGCATTGTAAATCGCTTTTCCATCAAACAAAATCCCGCCAATTCTTTGGTGAGAGGCACTAACCGAATAACGGAGTGTGGTCGCTGCAATTTTTAAATTCGGAATGAAATCAAAGAGTTTCGTATACAACGCAGGAAGCGTTTTCTCATCCTGATAGTTTGGATTTACTTTTGGAATTCCTAACATAAAATACGCGGTATCAATATCTCCCAAAATCACATTACTGTATTTTAGCAGCTCGGGCATAACCTTACTCGGCGTTTTACCATACTGCCATAATTTGGATCTGTAATTTAAATCACATGAAATCGTGATTCCCAATTTATGTGCAACTTTAATCGCTTCCAGACAAGCTTCGGCGGCAGTTTCAGAGATGGCAGGTGTAATTCCGCTCCAGTGAAACCAGGTTGCACCTTCTAATACTTTTTCCCAGTCAATACTCCCTTTTTCAATGGTTGCCATTGAACTGTGTGCCCGATCATAAACCACATTGCTTCCACGTGTTCCGGCTCCGGTTTCCAGAAAATAGATACCTAAACGTTCTCCTCCAAAAATTATATTTTTTGACTCAACGTTCATTTTTCGCATTTCTTTTAATGCCGAACCTCCGATTTCATTTTCGGGTAAACGGGTTACAAATTCTGCATTCAGACCGTAATTCGCCAGTGAAACGCAAACATTAAATTCACCTCCTCCATAAGAAGCTCCAAAAGCTTTAGCTTGCGAAAAACGCAAATGTCGCTCTGTCGAAAGTCGTAACATTATTTCTCCGAATGCAACTATTTTATTCATATTATTCTAATTATTTTACCGCAGATAACTTCTTTTTTTTTGCCACAGATTAACAGAATTAAAAGGATTTAAAACTTTGTGAACCTGGTGTAAATCTTTGCGAACCTTGCGTAAACCCTTGCGGTTATTCTTTTTTCTAAATAAAACTTATTCTCTTAATAATCTAAAAACTTAAAATTTAAAATATTCTTTTGCATTGTTATAAGAGATGTCCTGTACCAATTTTCCAATCCATTCCATATCATTTGGAAGTTCTCCTCTTTTGATTTCGTCACCTAAAAGATTACAAAGAATACGTCTGAAATATTCATGTCTTGGAAAAGACAAAAAGCTTCTTGAATCGGTTAACATTCCAACGAAACAACTAATTAATCCCATATTTGATAGGGCGTTCAATTGTTTTGTCATTCCGTCTTTCTGATCTAAAAACCACCAACCTGATCCAAATTGTACTTTTCCTTTACTACTTCCGTCATTAAAGTTTCCAATCATGGTTGCCATGACTTCATTGTCTGCCGGATTTAAATTATAAATGATTGTTTTAGTCAATTTATCTTTGCTGTCCAAAGCATTTAAAAAAGACGAAAGTTTTTGTGCTTGCGGATAATCTCCAATCGAATCCCAACCAGTATCCGGACCTAAAATTTTGTGCATGCGTGCATTATTGTTGCGCAAAGCACCTAAGTGAAATTGCTGTACCCATCCTTCCTCATGATACATTTCTGCTAAAAAGAGCAAGATGGCACTTTGGAATTTTAAAGCTTCTTCAGGAGTAATAATTCTGTTTTCTCTTTTCTTTTTGAAAACCGTATTGATCTCCGTTTCCGTAAATTCTTCAAAATAGATCTGATCTAATCCATGATCGCTTAGTTTACAGCCATTTTGGCTAAAAAACTTGATTCGTTTTTTTAAAGCGCTACATAAATCGGAATAGGTATTTATCGCCACACCGGACACATCCCCTAATGTGTCCAGATAGGCATTATAACCATCGTTTGAAATTAGAATGGCTTTATCAGGCCTGAAAGCCGTACTCATTTTAGTCCCAATCGGATTCTTAGCTAATTTTTGGTGAAACTCCAGCGTATCAATAGGATCTTCGGTTGTACACACTAGTTCAGCATTTACTTTTTTAAGCAAATTCTGCGTGCTGTAACTTTCAGAGTTTATTTTTTCAGTCGTTTCGATATAGATCTTTTCTGCTGTTTTTTCATTCAACAAATCATAAATATCAAAATAACGTGCTAATTCCAAATGCGTCCAGTGGTACAAAGGATTGCGCATGGTATACGGAACGGTTTTCGCCCAGTTTATAAATTTATCTTTATCTGAAGCGTTTCCTGTAATAAATTCTTCCTTTATTCCCAAAGTACGCATGGCGCGCCATTTATAGTGATCCCCATTGATCCATACTTTTGTAATCGTATCAAAAATGGTATTATCTGCAATATGTTGTGGAGACAAATGATTGTGGTAATCAATTATCGGTTGATTTTTTGAGTAATTATGATACAATTCTTCCGCGAATTTATTTTCAAGCAAAAAATTATCATTTATGAATGTGGTATTTGAACTCATACTTTTTTATCTAATTAAAAATTATTCGTTTGCCGGTTTACCAATAGTAGCAAGGATTCCACCGTCAACATACAAAATATGACCGTTGACAAAATCACTGGCTTTAGAAGACAAAAATATCGCTGCTCCTGCCAGATCATCTGCATCTCCCCATTTCGCAGCAGGCGTTCTGTTAATTATAAAATCATTAAAGGGATGCCCTTCTACTCTAATCGGTTTGGTTTGTTCTGTTGCAAAATACCCCGGACCAATACCGTTAATCTGAACATTGTATTTTGCCCATTCGGTAGCCATATTTTTGGTCAGCATTTTCAAACCACCTTTGGCAGCTGCATAAGCCCCTACTGTATTTCGGCCCAATTCACTCATCATGGAACAAATGTTGATTATTTTCCCTTGTCTTCGTTCAATCATTCCTTTGGCAACGTGTTTAGAAACAATAAACGGACTTACTAAATCGAGGTCAATTACTTCCTTAAAATCGGCCACTTCCATTTCGATTAATGGAATTCTTTTGATAATTCCGGCATTGTTTATTAGAATATCTATTGGTCCTACTTCACTTTGAATTTTTTGAACTGCAGCACTAACTTCCTCCTCTACGGTCACATTAAATCTATACCCAACGGCTTTAATTCCTTCGTTTTGAAGTTCTTTTACCGCATCATCAATTTTTTGTTGCGACGAATTACCGTTTACAACAATTGTTGCTCCGGCTTTCCCTAATCCTTTTGCCATTGCCATTCCCAGTCCGTGTGTACTTCCTGTGATCAAGGCTACTTTTCCTTCTATATCAAATAATGAATTTGCCATATTCTTATCTTAAATCTGTGATTTTACAAACGTCCATGTCTCCGTAATCTAAATTCTCACCCGCCATTCCCCAGATAAAAGTATAATTACTTGTTCCTGAACCGGAATGGATAGACCATGGCGGAGAAATTACAGCCTGATGATTGTTCATCCAGATATGTCTGGTTTCCTGCGGTTGTCCCATAAAATGACAAACGGCCTGATTTTCAGGAATATCCAAATAAAAATAAACCTCCATTCTTCGATCGTGAACGTGCGCCGGCATGGTATTCCAAACACTTCCCGTTCTTAACTCCGTCATCCCCATTTGCAATTGACAAGTGGTTACAACCCCTCCAATAATCATTTGATTTACGGTGCGATGATTCGCAGTTTCCACTGTGCCTAATTCTAATTTCTTGGCTTCTGCCAAGCTCACTTTTACCGTTGGATAATTCGTATGAGCCGGTGCTGAGTTGATGTAAAATTTAGCCGGATTTTTGCGGTCATCGCTTTTAAAGACAACCTCTTTATTACCACTACCGATATACAAAGCATCTTTAAATCCCAATGAATGAGACACTCCATCAACAACGATTGAACCGCTGCCTCCCACATTAATAATTCCCATCTCTCTGCGTTCTAAAAAATAACCCGCTTTAAGAGGATCAATAGTTTCCAATTGCAAATCGCTTAAAGGAACTGCTGAACCGGCAATATATCTGTCGTAATGAGAGTAGACCAATACAATCTCATCTTCCTGCATTAGGTCATCAATTAAAAATTCTTCTCTTAATTGCTGTGTGTCGTATTTTTTAACTGCTTCCGGGCTTGACGCGTATCTTGAACTGTGTTTTGTCATAACTTTAAATTTAATGTAATCGATTGCATAAAATTAAAATAATATTCTAAAATTATCCTTTAAACCGTTTAAAAAGTTTTTTTTATTTTATAAATCTGTAATTGGACTGTATTTTGGCACTAACGTTTTCATTACCAACCAACCAGTTAAGTAACAAACGGCACAAATTGAAAAAATGATAAAATAACCTGATTCAATTCCGTGAAAGCCCATAAAGGCCATATTGCTTTCTTTGGCATAATCAAACAACATTCCTGATCCTTTATTAATGAAAGTAGAACCTACTCCACCTGCTAAACCACCAATTCCGGTAATTGTTGCAATTGCTTTTTTAGGAAACATATCACCAACAGTTGTAAAGATATTTGCCGACCAGGACTGGTGTGCGGCTCCTGCAATACCAATTATGATTACGGGAATCCAATAACTAATATGTCCTAAAGGCTGTGCTATTAAGGCTAAGAGCGGGAAAAAAGCAAAAATTAACATCGCTTTCATTCTGCCTTCGTACGGATTCATTCCTTTTTTCTCCACAAAATAAGTCGGCAACCAACCTCCAATAATCGATAGTAAGGTGATCATGTACAATACAAATAAGGGTAAAGCAGCTTGTGTTGAATCCATTCCATAAACAGAGCTCAAATATGCTGGGGTCCAGAATAAGAAAAACCACCAAACACCATCGGTCATAAATTTACCAAATGCAAAAGCCCAGGTTTGTTTGTATTTAAAACAAGCGGCAAGAGACACTTTAGTTGTTGTTTCAGGAACATATCCAGCCATTTTGCTGTCTGCGACATCATCTTGTTGGATGTACTCCAATTCTGCAGCACTTACTTTTGGGTGTTTTTCGGGTTTATCATACATAAATACCCAAAAACCCATCCACACAAAACCAAGAGCCCCAATGATAATAAAAGCCATTTCCCAACCAAAAGACTCTGCTATAAAAGGAATTGATATTGGCGCCGCCAAGGCTCCTACTGTTGCTCCGGCATTAAATATACTGGTAGAAAAGGCTCTGTCTTTTTTAGGAAAGTATTCTGCGGTTGTTTTTATGGCCGCCGGAAAATTTCCTGCTTCTCCAATAGCCAGTACAAAACGGGCAAAAATAAACAAGCACACACTTACGTTAATGACCATCCCGGTATCCTTTACCGTACTGATGATTTCTTTTGCTCTTTCAAAACCAATAAACCATTCACCTGCTATGATCCCGGCTGTTGCAATTCCGCAAAAGGCATGCAAGCAGGCGCCAAAAGACCAAATACCAATAGCCCATAAAAAACCTTTTTTAGTATCTAACCAGTCTACAAATCTTCCTGCAAACAAAAGTGATACCGCATAAAAAATCGAAAATAACGCGGTGATATTACCATAGTCATTGTTTGTCCAATGAAATTCCGGTGCAATAAAATCACTCCACGTTAAAGAAAGTACTTGTCTGTCTAAATAATTTATAGTAGTTGCAAAAAATAACAGGGCGCATATACTCCAACGATAATTTCCAACTGTGGTTTTGGTTTGGCTCATAGTAACTGAATTTGTATGTTTTATGGTAATGGTTAATTCTAAAATTTTACAACTCTCGACATTTCAACTTCATCAATTATGCGCAATACAACTTCTTTGTTCAATGGATCAAAACCAGAATAGAAACAAAAAAATGTAATCGATTGCACAAATATACCTTTAAATCTTTATATTCCAAATAAATTGCGTAAAAAATTAATTTAGGCTTTTAAATAAATACATTGTATAGAAAATATTACGCTAAATTACATATTAAACAATATATTTGTTAAATAGCAATATGTGGAAATAATCCGTTTCAGGTATAAAAATTGTACCAGATTCGCTTTTTACACATTCATATTGAACATTTACTGGTTTATACTGCTTCACTGCGAATACTGCAGGCTTTCTAAAAATGCAAATCTGAATTTAATCCTAAAAAAATAGTACAACTAAACACTTCTAAAATTGAAAAACTACCTCTTAAAAAAAACAGTCTTATCTCTCTTCCTACTCTTAGGAATACTAAATCAAATACAAGCGCAAAATCAGATAATCCCGCTTTGGAAGACCATTCCTGGCGAAATTAAAGCAGCCGATTATAAAGAAAACGAAACTGAAAAGGACGGAAAAGTACAAAGCAGCAGTATGGTTACGATCCCTACTTTAACGGTCTTTTTACCCAAAGAAATCAAGCCAAATCAAACGGCGGTAATTATTCTTCCGGGTGGTGGATATTCGCATTTGGCCATTGCAAAAGAAGGCACAAAAGTCGCGGAATGGTTTACTTCTATGGGAATTGTGGCTTTTGTTCTCAAATACAGATTACCCAGTGATTTAATCATGAAAGATAAAGCGATTGGTCCTTTGCAGGATGCACAGGAGTCTGTACGTTACGTGCGACAAAATGCAGCGAAATGGAATATTGATACAACTAAAATTGGAATCATGGGTTTTTCGGCCGGTGGTCATCTGGCTTCCACACTCGCAACACATTATGAGGAGAAAGTATACGAACCGGCATCAAAAGTAAGTGCGCGTCCGGATTTTTCACTTTTAATATATCCTGTAATTTCAATGCAAAACGAAATAACACACAAAGGCTCTCAAACGAATTTACTAGGTACAACTCCGTCTTCTGCATTAATCGATTCTTTTTCTAATGAAAAGAGGGTCACTGACCAGACTCCACCTGCCTTTTTAGTGCATGCAACAGATGATGAAGTGGTTCTGCCGGAGAATAGTATTAATTACTATTTGGCTCTTAAAAAAAATAAAGTTACCGCTGAGTTACATTTATATGAAAAAGGAGGTCATGGCTTTGGATTAGGGGTGAACGGTACCAGTAAATATTGGACAAAAGATTGTGAGGAATGGTTAAAGAGTAATGGATACTGATCACGTCAAAAAGTTGCGGGAGAGCAAAAATCTCGCAAAGACGCCAAGTCGCAAAGTTTTAATTAAAAAAAAAAAACTTTGAAACTCCATGACATAAGAGAAACCCAAAGTGAGAAAGAGCAAAACCTAAAAATAAGAAGAAAAAACTTTGCGACTTGGCGTCTTTGCGAGATCCTCAAATCGAGAAGTGCGGAAATTGGCACTGAAAAACTTGCACTGAAAAAGTATAAGACCTAGTAATTATAATAAAAGGGAATTTCTAAAAATTACTCCAAAACTTTTAGACTTAATTCACGGATACAGCAACTAAACAAAAAAAGTCTATAGATTTGATGAAACAACCAAATCTATAGACTATAGAAAAAATAAACCTTATTGTATTATTTTGATTTTATACAAAGCTATCCACACTAAAATGAATAGGTCCAATTTTCTTTCTTAACTAAATGTTTTTCTCCAAAAAAACAATAACAATCGAAGGGTAAATACTGTCTTAAGAGGCATGAAACCTACTAAACTGCCGACTTCTGTTACGCAAATTTATGTCGTACTTTTGAGAATAGCTTACGGTTTCCCACATTTGCTTCATTCTTTTTGATTTATTCACATTTCAGAAACCTTAATTTGTTGTATCAGATCAACTTAAGACTTACGCTTTAACAAATAATTTAACACATGTACTAATCAGATACACCAACACTAAAAACTGCCAACTGTGCCTGTGACTGAAAACTCATTTAATTTTCTTATTCCAGATTAAGTTCAAACCAGTATTTAACTGATACATTTGTATTATAAAATAAAGATTATGAAGACACTTGAATTCTTAATACTCGGAAAAAACGAAGCAATTTTACCCATCCTACTCCGACTTGTAAATGCAAATGACAACTGGAATGCGGTAGCTTTTAATGACGAAAAATTAGCACAGGATTACTTTCTGAATACTAAAATAGATATGGTTTTATTAAGTTCCGGAATAGAAGATCATGTCGAAAAAGAATTCACTGCTTTCTGCCTAAAAAACCAGCCGGAAGTCGAAGTAATTGAGCATTTTGGCGGTGGAAGCGGGTTATTGCAATCTGAAATACTACACCGATTGCATCTTAAAGGAAAATTATAAATCCTTTTCTCTTTTTTCAGATGATCAAAAATCGATAATACTTCCATTTATATTTTAAATTTGCACGTTCCAAACCTGTCTAAATGATGAAGAAATATTCTGTTGTTATTTATCCTTCGCAAGAAGCTATTGCTACTATAAAAACAATGAAGGAGCTTCTGAAAACTAAAATTGATTGGTACAGCAGTTGCAACTCAGTAGCACATATCACTATTTGTGAATTTTCTTTAAGTCAATCAGAAATAGATAAAGTCAAACAAAAACTTTTTAAAGTTTGCGATACGTTTACGCCATTTCAGGTCGGTCTTGATCATTTTGGGGCTTATGAAAATAGTGGCGCTTTCTTTATCGCTCCCAATGAAAATTCGAAAAAAGAACTCAAACCGATTATGAAAAAAACACAGGAAACATTGAGGTCCTTAAAACTAAAAAAAAGCGACGATCCTCATCTGTCAATCGGTAGAAAATTAACTCCTGAAAACTTAAAAATTGCTTCACAACTTTTCACCACAATTGATCTTGATTTTTTGTGCTGTGAAATTGTTTTGCGAGAACTTGATCCGATAAAAAAGCAGTTTTTTGTAATTGATACTTTTAGTTTTAATGGCAATGAAGTTGCTGAGTTTGTACAGGGGAGTTTGTTTTAACCGCAAAGTTTGCGAGGGGTTTACGCAAAGTAGATTACTTTTTCACTCGCTTATTTATGAAGCCGCAATGAATAGTTGTGTAAATATGCCAAGGATGATGGGTATTGTCATGGTTTTTTGTATTCCTCGTTTTCGCAAAAATACTCGTAATCCTGTCATTTCGACGAAGGAGAAATCACATCCAATATTCGACAAAGATTGGCGATTTTCTTTACGGAATTTCTTGTGTGATTTCTCATTCTTCGAAATGACAAAAAAAACGTAAAATCGATCTACAAAACACATAAGGTTAAGCAACCCCCAACCTGAAACCTGAAACCTGAAACTTGAAACCTGAAACTTGAAACTTGAAACGAAAAAAACTACTCCTCATTTTTTCGTATATTTGATTTTTACAACTCCCACATGAAAACACTAGATTCATTTTACCAGGATATCACACAAGGTTCCGCAGTAGAACCGGGTTCTTTATTGCCGAATGGAATTAAAAAAGAAATTGGTCATTTTAATGTGTTCAATATTAAGGAAGTTTTAGAAAGGCTTCAGGGAAAAGCCATTATGCCTTATGACCGAAGAGCGTATTATAAAATTAGCTTGATAAAAGGCAAAAACAGAGCCGAATATGCCGACAAAATCATTGAAATTGAGCAGTATGCACTTTTGTTCGCTACTCCTAAAATCCCTTACAATTATCTGCCGCAAGACACCAATCAATCGGGGCAATTTTGTGTGTTTACTAATGAATTTTTATCCAAAAACAAAAGCGGAATCGATCTCGATGAACTTCCTATTTTCGCAACAGACGGGTACCCGATTTTTCAAATTTCGCATGAAGAAGTTGCCGAAGTCGAATTGATATTCAACAAAATACAAAAAGAAATCAATTCCGATTATGTGTACAAATACGATTTGATCCGAAATTATGTGGCCGAATTAATTCACTTTGGACAAAAACTACAACCTATAACAGCCTTGTATTCTAAACACAATTCAGCAGCACGAGTTTCTTCGTTGTTTGCCGAATTATTAGAAAGACAATTCCCTATAGAATCTCCGCATCAACGACTTACACTGAGAACAGCAAAAGATTTTGCCAACAGATTATCCGTTCACGTAAACCATCTTAACAAAGTTTTAAAAGAAAATACTGGAAAAACCACGACCGAATTAATCAGTAGTCGTCTGACAAACGAGGCCAAAACCCTCTTAAAACAAACGGATTGGAATATCTCAGAAATTGCTTATTCGTTAGGTTTTGAAGAGCTCGCACATTTCTCTAATTTTTTCAAAAAACAAACCACCTTTACCCCCTTAGCATTCCGATCATAAAAATATTTCCAATTACAATTTTGGAATTTGGAATTTCAATATTGGAATTTGATTTTCTTTGAATTTCGCAACTATCGGTTTGATATTTACAATTCCCCATCACTACTTCGCTCCTACCTTTGCCTAATCAATTTAATATAACAAAAACAATTATAAAATGGCAGCACACACAAAAATCGCCTTAGTAACTGGCGGAAGCAGAGGTTTAGGAAAAAACATGGCATTGGCTATAGCAAAAAAAGGAATCGATGTTATTCTGACTTACAACAGTAAAAAAGAAGAAGCAGAAACTACCGTAAAGGAAATAGAAAGCCTAGGTCAGAAAGCGGTAGCGATTCAATTGAATGTCTCGAAATCAGATACTTTTGATTCTTTTTTAGGAGAAGTACAAACGGCTTTAAAAGACACTTTTCATACAGACAAATTTGATTTTCTGATCAACAATGCCGGAATCGGAATTCACAAACCTTATATCGAAACTACAGAAGCTGATTTTGACGAGTTGAGCAACATTCAATTTAAAGGGCCTTTTTTCCTGACTCAAAAAGCACTCGCTAACATGAATGACGGTGGCGGAATTGTAAATATTTCTACAGGACTGGCCCGATTTTCATTCCCCGGTTATGCTGCATATGCTGCGATGAAAGGAGCTATGGAAACCTTAACTAAATATCAGGCAAAAGAATTAGGCGCCAGAAAAATCAAAGTAAATATAGTAGCTCCAGGCGCAATCGAAACTGATTTTGGACATGGAGCCGTTAGAGACAATGAACAATTAAATCAACACATCGCTTCACTAACGGCATTGGGAAGAGTTGGTTTACCGGATGATATTGGAGGCGTTGTAGCCTTTTTATGTACAGAAGATGCTCGCTGGGTCAATGCACAACGCATTGAAGTTTCAGGTGGGATGAACTTATAATATTTTATAAAAAATAAAACCCGACAGGTTTAAAAAAACTGTCGGGTTTGGGTAATATAATTGAGTTAGTAAGAATTCTTTTTTAATCTTTTTGAATGATGACGTCAAAACCTCCGTTTTTATCAAAGACAACATCGTAAAATTTTGTCTTTTTTTCTATTCCGACTTCATACGTTGTTTTGTTTTTGTCATCTACCACTATTGCAATTTCACGAATGGCTTTTGCCGGATAATTCTGTTTCAGATACGCTTGTGCTTTTGATGGAAGCTGACTTAACGGAATCTGTGTTTCAGTCGCTTTTAAATTTCCTAAATTATCATAAACGGCAAGGGCTTTTGTCTTTGTTGTAAGATTGAATTTTGCCTCATACCTGATTTCATCATTATCATCACCTACATATTCCATCGCCCATACGGCCGTTTTATTCGGATATTGTCTTTCAAAAGCAAAACGAACTACTTCCGGTGGCGTTACAACTTCTTTCATCATAATGCCCTCTTGCGCCCTCAAATAACCACTACCTAGAAAAATAAGAAGTAATAAAACGTTTTTCATGATTTCAACTATTAAATTAAGATCCAATCCAATAACGTAATGAAAGTACTACTTTAAAATGAATAACAAATGAATTTTTTATTTTTTTAATCGATCGGATAACTCTCTTTTATAAGTAATTCCAATCGGTAATTTTTCTTTTTTAATGCTCACAAAATCTTTCTCGGTGCTTTCAATTTTATCCAGCGAAACGATATACGATTTATGAATTCGCATAAAGTTCTTTTCTGGAAGGCATTTCTCCAATTCCGTTGTGGTAATAGAAGCTAAATAGGTCTTTTTGGTGGTATGTAACTTCACATAATTACCAAAACTCTGTGCGTACAAAAGCTGCTCTAATTCAATATCAACAAAATAACCGTCTACTTTCACACTTACTGAACTAACGATTGCTTCCTCCTCTTTTTCCTTTACATTTTCTGTGGCAAAAAAACGATCAATTGCTTTTAGAAATCTGGGGAAATAGATGGGTTTTAAAAGATAATCTATTACGCCATAATCATAACTTTCCAGTGCAAATTCAGAATAAGCCGTTGTCAAAATAGTCTTCGGGTGTGTGGGAAGAATCTTCAACAATTCCATTCCTGAAATCTCAGGCATATTGATATCCAAGAACATTAAATCGACTTTGTTTTCACGCAGATAATCCATTGTTTCAATGCCATTATATCCTTGAAAAACAAGCTCCAATTGTGGATTTTGTTTGATATAATTCGCCAGTACATAATGTGCTGCCGGCTCATCATCAACAATAATGCATTTTTTGGGTTCTCTCATTAAACAAACTTTTTCAATTGTACTTTTAAATCAACAATATAGGTGTTTTTATCATCCTGAATGTCCAGTTTATAGTCTTTTCCATAAATCAGATTCAAACGTTCAATCGTATTTTTCAAACCAATTTTAGTCGAAACCACGTCTGTTTTTTTCTTTGGAATAGAATTAACCACATGCAAATGCAACAACCCATTTTCGACCGTGACAATAATCCTGACAAAACATTTCTCAATGGCACAGGTTCCATGTTTAAAGGCATTTTCAATAAAAGCAATCAGTAACATTGGCGAAACTTTATAGGCGTTTTCGTTGTCAATTTTACAATCGTATGTAATCTCACAACGGTAGCCTACACGCTCTTTTTCAAGCTGCACGTAACTGTTTATAAATTCCAACTCTTCTTCTAAAGATACGCATTGTTTGTTGTTACTCTCCAGCTGATAGCGCATTAATTGCGACACTTTCATAATCAAATCCGGTGTTCTGTCGGGAAATTCTAAACTGATTCCGTAAAGTGTATTAAACGTATTGAATAAAAAGTGCGGATTCAATTGTCCTTTCAAAGAATTCAACTGCATTTGGTTGAATAATAACGTTTCGTCTGTTTGTTTTTTGTGAATCCTATAAAACTTAAAAACAATAATCGGACTCAAAATGCAGACCAATGTCCCCAATACACTAGCCAGCTGATAGACATAACTTCTTTGATGTGAATTTTGATACAAACGACAATTGCTGAACATGTCGAGCCTTGTTAATTCGTATAAAACGAGCGAAAAAACAAATACCCCGAACAAAGTCAAAAAGATATACGTTAAAGGTCTTTTGGTTCTGAAAAGTATCGGCAACAGAAAAAAACGATTGAACTGGGCATGCATATACAAAACGCAGTAGAAAAAAATCCCCATTAAAATAGAAGTCGCTGAACTAAATAACATCCAGTCGTTTTTTAATGTATAAATCGTAAAGGAAAAGGCAACAACGGCAATCTCCTGCCACCATTTGTTATCCAACATATTTTCCAGCTTCTTATTCATACTTACTTCTTAAATAGTTTACAAAGTACGAACAAATATTTAATTTTTATTTCCATTAAATGACAAATTCAATTGGTCATTTACTAGTGTCTTACATCATTTAAGATGACAAAAATCATCGAAAGTAAAATAATTTTGGTAGATCATTTTACACTTTGAGTTATATGTATTTCAAAAAAATTACTTTACTATTTTTCTTGATTTTTGCCTCAATCGGTCATTCACAAACCTTGTCTTTAAAAGAAGCCCTGAAGACTGGTCTTGAAAACTACGGATCAATCAAAGCAAAAAACAACTACGCCAGCGCTTCTCGGGAAACGCTCAAACAATCCCGCCGTGATTATCTGCCCAATTTAAATTTATCTGCGCAACAAGATTACGGAACTGTCAACGGACAGAACGGCCCGCTTTATGGTTTTGGAGGTCTCGGAGTCGCTTCGTCGGGATTACCGCTTCCGCAGCAAAACTGGAACTCTGCATTTGGTGCTCTTTATTTGGTTAACATGAACTGGGATTTTTTCACCTTTGGAAAAACACAGGAAAAAATCAATTTATCTAAAATTGATGTTCAAGCAAAAGAAAAGGATTTAAATCAGGAAAAATTCCAACAGGAAATCAAAATTTCGGCAGCCTATTTAAATTTATTGGCAAGTCAAAGATTATTGATTTCACAGCAAAAAAATCTGGTTCGTGCAGAAGTTTTCAAAAAAACGGCTGCTGCGAGGGTTAAAAACGGATTGTTAGCCGGTGTAGATTCTACTTTGGCAACAGCGGAAGTTTCTAAAGCCAAAATTGCTTTAAATCTTGCCCGAAACTTCGTGAAAGAACAAAACAATAAATTAGTCGATTTGATGGGAGTTGCTCCTCAGGATTTTATTGCGGATACGCTTTTTGTTACTCAAATTCCAAAAGAGCTTATAACCAATAATCCTTCAACAGACAGTCTTCACCCTTTATTGCAACTTTATAAAACCAGAATCGATTACAGCAATCAACAGGTTAAATTGTACAAACGATTTTACTATCCGACCATGAGTGCTTTTGGTATTTTACAAACACGAGCCTCAGGATTTGACTCTTCTTATGCGGCTGACCAAACCGCTTTTAGCAGAAATTATTGGGATGGTGTAAATCCGGATCGTAGTAATTATTTGGTTGGAGTTGGAATTACGTGGAATTTAACAACACCATTCAGATCCAGCAAACAAGTCAGTGCGCAGAAATTTGTTTCTCAAGCTTTACAGGAAGAATACAATCAAGCCGACAGAGAATTAAAATCGCAATTGACTTTTGCCGAAGATAAAATCAAAATTACACTCGACAATTATGTAGAAGCTCCGATTCAGGTTAAAGCAGCTGCTCAGGCGTATTTGCAAAAATCGACTTTGTACAAAAACGGATTAACCGATTTGACGGATTTAACACAGACCATTTACACCCTAAACCGTGCTGAAATTGACCGTGATATTGTCAACAATAATGTCTGGCAGTCTTTTTTATTGAAAGTAGCCGCAACTGGTAATTTTGACTTATTTATGAACGAATTTTAACTATAGAACCAAATGAATTTAATACGTTTTGCACTCCGCAAACCCATATCTATATTGGTAATGGTTGCCGGCCTATTTTTCTTCGGAATTGGCGCCATCAAAGACATTAAGGTAGATATTTTACCTAAGATGAATTTACCGGTTATCTATATTGCACATCCGTTTGGAGGGTATACTCCGGATCAGATGGAAGCTTATTTTGCCAAGAATTATGTAAATATTTTACCTTTTGCTAATGGTGTAAAATCGGTAGAAACCAAGAATGTTCAGGGGTTAATGATTATGAAATTAACCTATTACGAAAACACCAACATGGCTCAGGCGGCGGCCGAACTGAGTGCATTATCCAACAGGATTCAGGCGGCATTTCCTCCGGGAACCCAGCCCCCGTTTATCATTCGTTTTGATGCTTCCTCCTTGCCAATTGGTCAATTGGTTTTGAGCAGTAAAATCAGATCCAATAACGAATTACAGGATTTAGCCAACGTTTATGTTCGTGCTTCTTTTACTTCAATTCCCGGTTTGTTATCACCTGCCCCTTTTGGAGGAAGTCCGAGAACCGTTGAAGTAAATGTAGATCCGGATTTATTGCGTTCGCACAATATGACGCCCGATCAGATTGTAGAAGCCATTCGATTAAACAATCAAACTGCTCCTTCGGGAAATGTTAGAATTGGTGACAAAAACTATATTACACCAACCAACAATACGATTCGAGATATTAAGGATTTTGAACAAATTCCGTTATTCAAAGGTGGCGTTCAAAACTTAAAATTAGGTGATGTTGCGACCGTAAAAGACGGTGCCGATATTACCAACGGTTATGCTTTGGTAAACGGTAAACGTTCTGTTTATATTAGTATTGCGAAAGCAGGAGATGCTTCTACGTGGGATGTGGTTCAGAAATTGAAAGCGGAACTTCCAAAAATTCAAAGCACACTTCCCGAAGATGTAAAACTATCTTATGAATTTGATCAATCTGTTTATGTAATCAATTCGGTTAAAAGTTTAATTACCGAAGGAATTATCGGAGCCGTTTTAACCGGATTAATGGTTTTACTTTTCCTTGGAGACAAACGTGCTGCTTTGATTGTAATTTTAACGATTCCAATTTCGATTATCTCCGGTGTTTTGTTCTTGAAATTATTCGGACAAACCATCAACTTAATGTCTTTAAGCGGATTGGCACTGGCCATTGGAATTTTGGTGGATGAAAGTACCGTAACCATCGAAAATATCCATCAGCACCTCGATATGGGAAAACCCAAGGCACTCGCCATTTGGGATGCCTGTCAGGAAATTGCATTGCCTAAATTATTGATCTTACTTTGTATTCTGGCTGTATTTGCTCCGGCATTTACCATGGTTGGAATTCCGGGAGCTTTATTCTTGCCATTGGCTTTAGCAATTGGATTCTCGATGGTCTTTTCTTTTTTACTTTCTCAAACTTTTGTTCCTGTAATGGCCAACTGGCTCATGAAAGGACATCCTGTACACGAACACGATCCAAGCATTACCGATGATGAAGCGGAGTTTAATGAATGCGGTCTGACACCTGAATCTGAGCGAGATTTGATTTCTCAGAAAAAGGTAATGGTTGAAAGAGACGACACCAATAGAGATGGTAAAATAAGCACCTTTGAACGTTTCAGAATCCGATTTATGAAAACGCTGGATCGTTTGCTTCCACATAAAAAAGCAACCAGTCTGATCTATCTTATCGGAATCACCGTACTCGCGCTAGTATTTTTAAATTTTATCGGAAAAGATGTTTTCCCTAAAGTAAATTCGAGTCAATTTCAGTTGAGAATGCGCGCCGCAGACGGAACCCGTATCGAACGAACCGAAGAAAAAGCCATATTGATTTTGAAAGAAATCAATAAAATGGTAGGTAAAGAACATGTCGGAATCAGCTCTGTATATGTGGGGCAACACCCTTCTCTATTCTCAATCAACCCGATTTATCTTTTTACTGCGGGACCACACGAAGCTGTTTTTCAGGTGAGTTTGAAAGAATATCATGTTGATATGGATGAATTTAAAGACGATTTGAGAGCGAGAATCAAAAAGATTCTTCCCGATGTAAAGTTGACTTTTGAACCAATTGAACTTACAGACAAAGTATTGAGCCAAGGTTCACCGACTCCAATCGAAATTCGAATTGCAGGAAAGGACAAAAAAAGAAATGAACTTTATGCCAGTCAAATTGTAGAAAAACTTCAAAAAATAGCTTATTTCAGAGATGTACAAATTGGACAACCGATTCATTATCCTGCTTTGAATATTGATATTGACAGAACGCGTGCAGCAGAATTAGGAGTGGATATGAATGATATTTCGAGATCCCTTATTGCCTCAACTTCTTCTTCGAGATACACCGAAAAAAATACCTGGATAGATGAAAAAACAGGTTTATCGGTTGCGGTTCAGGTACAAGTTCCTCTTAGTCAAATGAAAAGTAAAACCGATATCGGAGAAATTCCGGTATTAAAAAACTCGCTTCGTCCTGTATTAAGCGATGTGGCCAAAATTACACCGGGCTTTGTAAATGGTGAAAATGACAATTTAGGGGCTATGCCATACATTACCGTTACAGCCAACATCCACCAAACCGATTTAGGTACGGCGACAAAAGATGTAGCTGCAACAATAAATTCATTGGGTGAATTACCGCGGGGATTATTTATTTCTCCCATTGGTTTAAGTACTGTATTGAGCGAAACATTAAGTAGTTTACAAGTTGGGTTATTGGTTGCCATCATGGTAATCTTCTTAATGTTGGCCGCTAATTTTCAGTCGTTCAAAGTGTCGTTGGTAATTTTAACAACTGTTCCAGCGGTAGTTTTGGGAGCTTTGTTAATGCTTACCCTTACTGGTTCTACCTTAAATTTACAATCGTATATGGGGATCATCATGTCGGTTGGAGTTTCGATTGCCAATGCGGTTTTATTGGTTACCAATGCCGAACAATTGCGCAAACGAAATGGCAATGCACTGGAATCTGCCCGTGAAGCGGCAGCCTTGCGTCTTCGTCCGATTATCATGACCTCTGTGGCAATGATTGCGGGAATGTTGCCAATGGCAATTGGTCATGGCGAAGGTGGCGATCAGGTTTCTCCTCTGGGAAGAGCGGTTATCGGTGGACTATTATTCTCGACTTTTGCAGTATTGCTAATCTTACCGTTAATTTTTGCCTGGGCACAGGAACATACCACAACACAATCCGTTTCATTAGATCCGGAAGACGAAGAAAGCATCCATTATATCTCAACACTAAAACCAAAAAATGAAAAATAAAATCATACAATCGACCGCACTATTTTTTGCAGCCCTGTTTTTTCTAAACAGTTGTAACTCCAAAAAAGAAGAAACTGTTACCGCAGAAATCGAACCTAAAACAGCGACTTTTCTTTTAGCAAAAGAAAAACTAACCACCGAATTGCGCTTGCCAGCCGAATTAACCGGTTTTCAGCAAGTAGATTTGTATGCTAAAGTGAGTAGTTTTGTTAAAACGCTAAAAGTAGATATAGGATCAGAAGTCAAAAAAGGACAGCTATTGATTGTTCTGGAAGCTCCTGAAATCAGTTCACAACTGGCCGCAGCCGAATCGAGATTAAAATCGATGGAAGCGATCTATGCCACCAGCAAAAGCACCTACAACCGTTTGTACGAAACAAGCAAAGTAGAAGGAACAATTTCTAAAAACGATTTAGAAATGGCAAGCGGAAAGAAAAATTCGGATTACGCACAATATCAGGCCGCAATTGCCGCTCATAAAGAAGTTTCAATCATGAGAGGTTATCTTGAAATCCGCGCTCCTTTTGATGGAATCGTTGCAGCAAGAAACGTGAACTTAGGAACATTTGTCGGCCCTGCAGGAAAAGGTTCCGATTTGCCTTTATTGACAATCCAGCAACAAGATAAATTGCGTTTGGCGGTTTCGATTCCGGAATTGTACACGGGGTATTTACACCAAGGTGACGAAATGAGTTTTAATGTAAAATCATTACCAGATACTTTCAAAGCCAAAATTCAGAGAATGTCCGGAGCTTTAGACTTAAAACTGCGTTCCGAGCGTGTTGAGATGGATGTACACAACACAAAAGGAAATTTATTACCCGGAATGGTTGCCGAAGTTTTATTACCGCTTAATGCAAAAGACAGCACCTTTGTAGCACCAAAATCTGCTGTGGTAAATTCAGCCGAGGGTACATTTGTTATAAAAGTAGTCGATCATAAAGCAACAAGAATCAATGTCAAAAAAGGAAGAGAAATCGACGATAAAATTGAAATTTTCGGTGATTTGAATGCAAATGATAAACTGATCAAAATTGCCAGTGAAGAAATTAAAGAAGGTGATGTTGTGAATGAGTAGTCTTCGTTTTACTATTTTTTCTTAACCGCTAAGCGCGCAAGGTTTAAGTATAGCATTATTACTCCTTTTTAACATTATACTTAATTTTTTTAGCACGCAGATTTAGCAGATTCCACAGATTTTTTATAGGAGGTAAATAAGATCAGCCTAATCTGCTAAATCTGCGTGCAAAAGAAAATCTTTGCGAGCCTTGCGTAAACCCTTGCGCACTTTGCGGTTAAAAACACAAAGCACATATCTCATTTAAAGCTTAAACCAAAAAGCCCTTGAAAACTTCTGTTTTTGAGGGCTTTTTTATTCTGACAAACCCATAAAAAATTGAATTAATTCCAGTAGCATCAACACTAAAAAATACTCATTTAGGAGTATTTCGAACAATTAACAAATGAACTAACTTCGTTATGATTATCCAATACCAACAGTAAACTTATAATTTAACTCCTGTCAAAAAAAACAAAAAATGATAAAAAAACTACTAAAATTAGTCGTACTATTTACAGCCACTTTATTGTTAATAGTATCCTGTTCCAAAAATGACGACGAAGAGACAACAACTCCGGAAACACCAACATCCACTGTTCCTGTACTAGAGGATAATGTGAAAATTATTGATCAGACGAAGCTTCAACTTGATGTAACACCAACTAAAATTGACGAAGGAATATATCAATTTACATTTACCGGTACGGCCCCGACTATTAAATCCGGAGATCTGATTGTAGGCGATCAGGGAGAAGGTTTTATACGAAACGTAACCGCATCAAAAGTAGATGGTAACATTATCACCTTACAAACCACTCAGGCCTCTATGGCGGATCTTTTTAAAGAAGGTGGCTTTAACTTTAGTTTAAATATGAACGATTTAACTGAAAAGAAAGCAGCTTCGGGGTTTTCTTATACCATCTCTAATCGGTCGATCTACCAGGAAGGTCCTTTGAGTATTGTGTTGAATAAAGGACAAATCGATTTTGATCCCAATTGGTTTTTTGATTTTAAATTTAATAAAACCGGTTTGACCTTTTTTGAGCTCAGTGCCAAAAACGCAAAGCTTAATGGCGAACTTACTGCAACTGTGACAGCCGCTCAAGCCACAACCTTAGTCAATCAATCATCTTCAATATTAAGTGATCCTGATCGTTTTACAAAAAAACATACCGTATGGGTACCTGCTGTTTTATTAGGTATACCGGTTCTTGTTCCCGTAAGAATTGTTGCAAAATTGGATTTAATACTGGATTATTCAGCAACTATTAATGCGGCTATTACACGTCAGACAACATTTACTTCGACAAACACGTTTAATTTAGGAATACAGTACGCCAACGGGCAGTGGAATGACATCAATAGCTTTTCAACTGTAAACAAATTTACATTATCTCAACGTACAGGAAATGCAAAAGCCACAATCAATCTTGCATTAACACCTAAAGTAAGTTTTAGACTTTATAATCAGGCGGGTCCCTATGCCTCTGTTAGTTTAATGGAACAATTATCAGGCGCAATAGCCTCACCTTCCTTAGATTGGGATTTTAAGGCTGATGTTTGGTTAAAAGCAACTGCAGGCGTGGAAATTGAAATTTTAGATTTCGATAAGTTAGACTACAATAAATCAATAGAAACTGAAAAATTATTCTATACAACTCCTTATAAAATTGAATCTGTATCAGGTAATAGCCAAGTTGGGGAAGCGGGGAAACAACTAAGTAATCCACTAAAGGTCAGAATCATTGACAATTTAGAAAAAATACAGTCCAACGTACCGGTTTATTTTAAAGTTGAAAGTGGTGGTGGTTCCGTTCAAACTTCCAGCATTATGACGGATGAAAATGGTTTCGCCCAAACCACATGGAAACTGGGAACATCCGGTGAGCAAGTCGTAACCGTTAGTGCAAAAAAAGGAGATGGAACAAATATCCTTGGAGTCCCTGTTACTTTTACGGCGTTATTTAAATCTCTTATTGGTACCTGGACTTTAATTTCGGCAACACCTGCTATTGGTACCTTCGTTCCGGATTATATACAATGTGTCGGTAACGGAGATATTGTAATGGAAGAAAATAGAATTAATAGCGGACAAATGATTGTTACAAAAGACGGAGGCCAAATAATATTTAATTCTACCCAAAAATACAATAATATTACCTACGACGATAAATGTAAAGTAACACAAGATTCGCCTGACACCTTTACTGAAGGAACAGATAACGCTGCTTTTACTTACGATGAAAAATCGTTTTTCATAAAAGATGTTGAATCCGGAACAATAGATACGTATTCTTATACTTTACTCTCAGCAAATAAAGTAAGCGTATTGGGATGCGTGTTTGAAAGAAAGTAACGGTAATTTTTTAAGTTTCAAAGTTTCAAGTTTCAAAGTTTCAAGTTTCAGGTTTCAAGCTTAACCGTAAGGTTCGTAAAGATTTTCTTTTACACGCAGATTTAGCAGATTAAGCTGATCTTATTTACCTTAAAAAAAATCTGTGCAATCTGTGCAATCTGCTGATAGCGAACTGTCGAAGCAAATCTGCATGCAAAAAAAAAGGCATCAAATTAAAAAGGTTTTGTAATGCTGTAGTTAAACTTTGTGTGCGGTTAAACACTCAAAGCATGTCTCATTTCCATCCTGAAACTTTAAACTTGAAACTTTAGACTTGAAACCTGAAACTTGAAACTTTAAAACCTGAAACAAAAAAAACTCCTCCATAAAACCTAAAATTTCCTACTTTTGATTCCAAGAACTCAATTCACTTCTCATGCAGGAAATGATTACCTTAAAAACATTCGATCAGGCGGTTGAACTAGCGCAGCCAAGACGTGTCTTAAAATACGTTTTGATCTTTTGTACCTCCGGATCAGCAACAATTTCTGTAGACGAAAAGGAATTTATCCTAACCGAAAACTCCGTTCTGACCATTACTTCGGGGCAGATTCATTATTTCAAAAACAGCCAAAATGCAAAAGGGTATATTTTAGAATTTACCTATAATTTCTTTTGCAAAGACGACACCGACATGGAATTGATTTTCCACAACGGTTTATTTTGCCATTTTGCAATGAATGAAATGATCTCCGTTGACAACAGTCCCGTAATCATCAAAGAATTGGAAGAAATCAGAAAAGAATTAATCGAAACTCCGTATCAATATCTTATTTCGGTTCATAGTCGGATTGAATTAATTCTAATCGAAATCAACCGTACCAAAATCAATCGTGGCGACGAAATCTATAAACCCGACGCTTTGTTTCTTCACTTTTTAGAAACCGTTCTAAAAAACTTCGACAAGAACCTTTCAGTAACCGAAATCGCTACTTTAATCGGGACAACAGAATCTAAACTAAACGAACTCTCCAAACTTCACACCAATAAAACGGCTCAAAACGTCGTTTTCGGATTAATCATTTCTGAGGCTAAACGACTTTTTAATTATGAGAAGTTGTCGGTCAAAGAGGTTGCTTACGCTTTAGGATTTAATGATCCTTTTTATTTCTCTAATTTCTTCAAGAAACACACCAAAATCTCTCCTAAATCTTATAAAGAAAAGGTACTGAACTAATAGTACATGCTTTTTCGGGAATTCTCTATTCTTTACAATCCAAGACTGTTACATCTTTGTATCAGAATCACAGCTAAACTATTTCGCTTAATTTTTTTTAACACATAGAGACATAGACTTTTTTATTTTCAAAGACATATAAAAGATAAATCATTATTTCATTTTTAAACTAGTGAAACGCCTGCTATTAATATAGCAAAACTATGTCTCTATGTGTTAAAAAAATGTTTAGTTACAAACCAAATCATTATGAAAAAATATCAAGATCATGCCATTTTCCTATTACGAATGGCATTGGCAGCAGGATTTTCTTCTGCCGTTTTAAGTCGGTTGGGATTATTAGGAAAATATTCCTCCGGCTGGGAAAAGTTTTTAGCTTACGCCAAAGAAGTAAATTCTTTTGCACCTAAAAGCGCTATTCCAACAATCGCCGTTACCGCAACAACAGCCGAAGCGCTTTTGGCACTTCTCTTATTATTTGGCTACAAAACAAGATTAGCCGCAACCGGAGCCTCAATTCTAACTTTCTTATTTGCACTCGCAATGACCTACTCTTTTGGAATTAAAGACCCATTGGATTACTCCGTATTTGTATTCTCTATGGCCGCTCTTCTATTGTCAACCGTAGAACAATACCGATGGAGCTTAGATGAAATTTTAAACAATAAAACAAACTAAAAAACAATAAAAATGGAAAAACAAATCACAAGAACCAGCGAACTCAATTGGAAACCTTTAATCGAAGAAGGTGTAAATACAGCAGGAATTTCGGCAAAAATTTTATGTTTTGACCCGATTGCCAACAGACCTACAGCATTTCTATTAAAATTCGAATCCGGTTCCTCCTACCCCAATCACGTTCACCCAGCCGGAGAAGAAATCTTTGTTCTCGAAGGTGAAATTCGTTCCGGAAAAGACGAATTAAAAACAGGTGATTATTTTTACATGCCACCGGGAAGTACACATTCTGTATTTACTAAAACGGGATGTACTTTGTTGTTTAAGGTTCCGGAGGAGGTTGTAATAGTGAAATAAGAACCTTTTTAAGCCCTCAAAAAGACAAACTTTCTGAGGGCTTTTTCTGTTTACAAAAAAGTAAATTACAAAAAAATCTTACTTTACGGTTTCTCGTAATCAAATTGATAAAATAATTTTTACATTTAACAAACTGAAATAATCCCAAATAAAAGATTTTAAATGACATTTTTCGCTAGTTTATGTTCTCTAATTGCAGTAATTGCATTGTTCTTTTCTGTATTCTTCCTATTTCATAACTCAAAGAAAAATCAAACGAAGAAAAAAAGCAAAACGATAATTATATCTTTACTGTTATTGAGTATTTGTTCCTTTTTCTTAGCAATTACATTAGATTTTACAAATGACTTATTAACTGAACCTCTTACTACGACAATAGATTATTCTAAAGTAGGCCCTTACGGCGACTTAATTGGTGGAATTTTAAACCCCCTTATTGCTTTTATTGGAATAATAGCTGCCTCTCTTGCTTTTTATGCTCAATATCAAGCCAATCATCAAGTACAAGAACAATTTAAAATTCAACAATTTGAAAGCCAATTTTATGAAATGTTGCGATTACATAAAGACAACGTAAATGAGGTATCTATTTCCGAAAAAAAAGTTCTTACTTATTCGTTAAGAAACAGCCAAACAGCACTAGTCGATATTAATGGTAGAAAAGCTTTTGAATACCACGTTAAGGAAATAGAACTATATTATAATGCTGCAAAAACTATCTTCGACAAAAAAAATAGTGAATATTGGTTGAAAAAGGCCTATCACTTATATTTTTTCGGAATAAATAATGGCGGAACGAATAATTTCTACAGACTCCCCAATAGAAGACCTCCCAAAAAACCAACAGAAGAACAACAGTTTTACAATGAAATCGCAAAAGCAAATATTAAATTTAATACAGAGAAAATCGAAGGACATGCCACTTATTTAGCACACTTGTATAGGCATCTTTTTCAAATAGTAAAATTCGTTGCTAGTCAGCAAGAGAGTTTTATTTCTTACGAAGAAAAAAGAAAATATTTAAGAATTTTAAGAGCGCAATTATCTAATCCGGAACAAGTAATGTTGTTCTACAACTGGAAATCCGGTTTTGGTTTTAAATGGGAACAATCCGAAAAAGATAAAAAAGACAATTCAAAACAAAATAGATTTTTTACTGATTATAGGATGATTCATAATGTCTATCAAGATATTCTTATTCAAGATTTTAAGCTTATTGAAATTTTTGATTTAAAAGGCGATTTTAGAAAAGAGAAAGAGAAAGACCATGATCCCTTATTTGAGTTTGAAGATTGGGATAATGATTAGTTATTTTTCAATAAAACTATTGTAATTAAGCAACAATTCTTCGCTGGCGCGAGCGTCCCACTCATGAACTCACTAATTAATAACCAATTATTAAGAGCTAGAAAAAAGCAAAAATAACTTAAATTTGATGACGTATAGCACGAGCGGGACGCTCGCGCCAGCATACAACCAAAAAAAATGATAACGTATACCGCAGTACAAAATGACTTATAAAAAAGAATATCAAAATATATTTTTACTTTCTATCATATCGTCCTGTATAATGCTATTCAGCTTCCTTGTCTCTATAATTACAGGCCCACAAACTGCACACTATATTAATATCTACGCTTTCTTAATTACTATTGGCTCACTATTAATTTTAATTAAAAATAAACTGTTCAGTTTTATGACTATCGCAAGTATTATTTTCAACTTATCACTGGGTATATTCATAGCAAGTTTAAAATATGGATATACGGGATGGCATTACAGTAACTTATTTAGCATAGTCATTCCCAAGTGAGAAAACTTTTGTAATGATAATGTAATGATTGCAAAGAATAAAAAAACCTCCATCTTTTCAAGATCGAGGTTTAATAATTTTACAAATCAGACAAAATCTATTCCTTATCCAAATAAGGATTTAAAACTTCGGCCAATTCATTTAACCAATAAAAGTTATCTTCTAAATCGGTTGCCCCTTCTTCCTTTATAACTCCTAAAGCGAGTATATAATTTACCTGTCTTAATACCTTAGCCATATCTTTTCGGTCTATGGTATTGTTAAAAAAATCGATTAGCCTTGTTTCAGCTTTTTTTGAAAGTGTCTTTGTTCTCATAACTTACATTTAGTGAATATAAAACCCTTGCAGATTAATGCTTACGATACCGCAGACATAACATCAGGGCAAATTTTACCTCATTCTTAATGTGAAGATTTAAGAACTGTAAATATAGCGAAAAGGTTATTTAATTGTAAGTTTTTTATTTCAATAATAATCACCCACTAAATCTAATTTATATTCGTATAGTAAGTTGCAAAAAAGTCTTTTCTAAAAAGCTAAACAAATCAATTAAACAACTCCAACACCATCCGCACTCAACGTTCTTTTAAAATCAGAAGGCGATTTCCCTGTGCTTTTCATGATAAACTTATTAAAATGACTGCTGTCTATAAACCCCAAATCGTTACTGATTTCGGAAAAAGTCAAATTGCTCTTTTTCAATTTTTCTGTAATAACATTCAGTTTCGTCTGTTCGATATAATCTCTTAAACTGATATTCAAATGCTTTTTAAAATATTCTCCAATGTAGTTTAAAGAAACATTAAAGTGATTCGCCATTTCCTTCTTTTTGAGCAAATGCGGATTCGCAATATGAACACGAATATAATTTAAAATCGTATCAATCTTTAAGATCTCCGTAACTTTATAATCGAGCGTATCGTAATTGTTGACTGCATTTCGTTTAATTAACTGAATCAGGGTCATCATCAAACATTTTATAACACTTTCGTTTTGATTTTTCTGGTGGGCAACCTCATCGAGAATTTTTAAGATAATCGATTCACAAAAAACCTTGTCATCATCCAGAAAGATTAAGTTTCCGTTGGTCTGATTGTGCAAAAAGAATAATTGTTCGATGTCTTCACTTTCACTTTTATCGGAGAAAAAACCCGGAAGAAATCGCAGACAATGAAACTTTGTTGGTTTTGCCGTTTTAAAAGAATGATAATCCTTTGGCGTCAGCAAATAAATATCGTCTTTTTTATACGAATGTTTATTCGAATTTAAAATGTGAATCCCTTCCCCATATTCAATAAACAGTATTTCGAAAAAATTATGTCGGTGCATTTCTTTCTTCCAAGTCAGTTCCTCTACCGAATAGATTTCAAAATCATTGTATATAAAAAAAGTGTTATTCATAATCCTCAATTTTTACAAATATAACCTATATTATTACATCTGTAAATTTCTTTGAATCTGTTTACTTTGTTATTCTATAAATTAAAACAAAAACAAAATGAACTCAGCTACAATAAAAATTGGAATTTTAGGAATTGGTGGTATTGGCGGTTTTATAGGTGCTCCGCTGGCGAAAAAATACCAAAATACCAATGTGCAGATTATTTTTATTTGCAGAGGAGAAACCAAAAACAACATTCAAAACAAGGGTCTGATCTTCGAATCTAAAGATAAAACAGAAACGGTACACCCCTACTTGGCATCCGACAATCCAAGCGAAATAGGACCATTAGACGTGATACTTCTGAGCTGTAAATCCTATTCAATAAACGAAATGGTATCGACTTACAAAGACTGCATTACTGTCGACACTCAAATAATTACTTTACAAAATGTAGTCAACGCAGCAGAGATAATTGGTAGCATTTTACCTGATTCAAAGCCAATTATTGAAGGTTGCATTTATGTCGCATCCAATGTAAAAAAACCGGGACACATACAACATATTGGAGGCCCAGGTAAAATTTTCATCGGAGGCAACGAAAATTCTAAATGGATAACCGATATACTATTAAACGGAAATCTCGATATCACACAGGTTGATACCATAAAAGAGATTTTGTGGAAAAAGTATCTTTTCGTGGCTCCCGTTGCTGCTATTACTTCAGCTTATAAAGTGTCTTTCGGAGCACTACTGGAAAACAAAGAATTAATGCATATCCTCGAAAATATGATGATCGAGATTCAATCCCTTGCCGGCAAAAACAATATCGTTCTTACTCATGAAGATATTGAAACGGCTAAAAATTTATTAGACAAGTTCCCTTATCAATCCAAATCATCATTGCAGCTTGATTTTGAGAATAATAACAAAACCGAGAAAGCCTTTTTGGTTGACTATGTTATTGATGAATGTTTTAAAAATGGTATTCAAACACCGTTTTATAGTGCAGTCAATGATAAGATAAAGAGTTTATACGGGGCGTAATTTGCTCATGCCCTTTATGTGAATTAACTGCAAGGCTTGCGTATAATTTTATAGCATTACGACTCCATTTTAATTTAGTACCTATTTTTTTGCACGCAGATTTAGCAGATTAGGCTGATTTACCTCCTATAAAAAAAATCTGCTAAATCTGCTAAATCTGCGTGCAAGAAAAAATCTTTGCGAGTCTTACGGTTAAATACACAAACTATATCTAATCATTATCTATAACTCAACAGACAAAAGTTCTTTACCTAAAGTATGCAAAGCATTTTCAATTTTTAAACGTTGCTCCTCTCTTGGATTTCTGTGACCAGAAGCATAATGTTGTATTTGCTTTTGATTTATACCCGTTATACGTTCAAGTGCAGAATTTGTAAATATTCCTTTGTAATAACTTAATAAACTAACGATATCAAATTTATAAACCAATTCATATTCTTTTTCAAGAAACTCTAATTTATTATCCGCATTAAGTTCTTTAAGCGTTTCAATACAATCTAATACATCTTGTTTGCATTCGTGAACAGTATCTCCACCGCCCACAATTGCTTTCTCATTTTCGGCATATCCCCAAAAGCCATCCTCGTTTCTTTCGATAATAATTTTCATCTCATCCATTTCCTTCTATTATTAGTTACGCAATATTACAAATACAAAATCATAAAAGAAAGAAAAATCTTTCTTTTATGATTTTCAATCTGACCTCAAAAGAAGCGATACCTTATTCATTCATTTTATTAAATTAAACTTTCACAATCGTGCTCTTTCGACAAAGGAGACTTCAACGAAAGCGAATAGACGCAAATCACACAAGAAGCTCACGTACAGTTTGTCATCCTGAGGAACGAAGGATCTCCGTTCGCTGAATCGATTGCGCTTAACTCAACTTTAAGCAGTTACTTCTGAAGATACTTCGTTCCTCAGTAGGACAACATTGCGGAAAATTGAAACGGAGCAACTTGCGTGATTTCTCCTTTGTCGAAATGATATTAAGGCTTGTAAAATCAGTCTTTTACAAGGTATTTATAGTGCTATAAGAAAAAACAATCGCAGAAAATTATTTTCTTTTAAAAAATCGTCATACATTTGCCTAACAGTGTTAAGTAATTTAATACTCAATCAAAATGGCAAGTAAAGATCGAATTTTAAGACAAAAAGAAGAAACAAGAAGTAACATTCTTGAAGCTGCTTATGACATCGTTAAAGATGAAGGATGGCAAGGTCTTAGTATGCGAAAGATTGCCGATAAGATTGAATACACTGCTCCAATTATCTATGAATATTTCTCTAACAAAGATGCCATTTTACGTGAACTAACAGGTAAAGGTTTTATAAAGTTGGGAAAAGAACTGGAAGTGGCTAAAGCACAATTTGAAAAACCGGAAGACCAATTAGAAGCCATGTGGATGGCATATTGGGATTTTGCTTTTACCGATACCGAAATGTATCAAGTGATGTTTGGCGTACAAATGAACTGTTGCTCGGAGCAATGTGATGCTGCTAAAACACCTTATCGATTATTTACTGATGTAATTGCTAAGGTTATGAAAAACAGTAACCCAACTCAGGAAGTTATTACACAAAAATATTATACTTTCTTTTCTGTCATTCACGGTTTGATTGCGATCAATATCATAACTAAAAGTGACGTAATGGAAACAATCAACAATCAGATTCTGAAAGACGCGATTGGTGGTATCATAAAATCAATACAATAAAAAAAATTTAATCGTTACTTAACAGTGATAAATGATTTAATAGAGTAATTTAGACCTTTTTTTCTATTTCACTTAACACTGATAAATAATTTAATAAAGTAATATAGAACCCTTTTTTACTATTTTACTTAACAGTGATAAATAATTTAATACCAATTATGAAATAGATTTGGAAGGCATAATTATATGGAATTTTGCGCCAATTCACTTAACAACGTTAGAAAATTTAATACTATTAAAAAATGAACTCAAATACAACTATAAATAAATATTTTAAAAACGAGAATGTCCAACAAATTAAAACCAATATTAAAATGAAAAATGTAATTATAACCAGTTTTATCCTGGCACTAGTATTAACCAGTTGTGCAGATAAATCACAAGGACCAGCTGCTGCACCGGCACCACTATTACCGGTTTTGGCCATAACAAGCGAAAACACTACCACAGATGCTGAATATCCAGCTTCTATACAAGGAACTGTTGATGTTGAAATCCGTCCACAGGTTAGTGGAAATTTAGACCGTGTTTTGGTAGATGAAGGCGCTTATGTTTCTAAAGGCCAATCTTTATTCAAAATAAACGAACGTCCGTTTCGTGAGCAATTAAACAATGCATTGGCAAATCTTCACGCTGCCGAAGCGGCTTTAATCAATGCGCAGTTAGAAGTCGATAAATTAACTCCTTTGGTACAAAACAAAGTGGTTTCTGATTATCAGTTAAAAACCGCTAAAGCCTCTCAAAAAATTGCTTCAGCCAATATCGAACAAGCAAAAGCAATGGTTGAATCGGCCAAAATTAATTTAGGCTACACCAACGTTACTGCTCCGGTAAGTGGTTATATCGGAAGATTACCTAAAAAACAAGGAAGTTTAGTTGCTGCAACCGATGTGGAAGCTTTGACAACACTTTCAGATGTGCATGAAGTTTTTGTTTACTTCTCTTTGGGTGAAACTGATTTCATCAACTTTAAAGCACAATATGCAGGAAATAGCATTGGAGACAAAATCAAAAAATTACCTCCAGTTTCTTTAATATTAGCAGACAACAACGCTTACCCGCAATCGGGAAAAATTGATATGGTTGACGGTCAGTTTGATAAAACGACAGGTGCCATTACGTTAAGAGCCACTTTTCCAAACGCCAACGGAACTTTACGTTCAGGAAATACTGGAAGAATTCGTTTAGGTCTTCAACATGACGATGCTATTCTGGTTCCTCAATCTGCAACAATCGAAATGCAGGATAAAGTCTTTGTTTTTACTGTGAACAAAGAAAACAAAGTAACCAAAATGCCCATTACTGTTATCGGTAAAAGTGGTACTAATTATCTAATCAAAGACGGTGTAAAATCCGGTGACCAAATTGTATTGAGTGGTATTGATAAACTACAGGAAGGTCAAGCCATTCAGCCTGAGAAATCAAATACAACAAAAGTTGCCCAAATAATTAACAAAAAATAATTTTTACGAAAATGTTCAAAATATTTATACAAAGACCCGTACTGGCAACCGTCATCTCCATACTGTTGGTGATTTTGGGAGTGCTCGGACTTACAAAATTGCCTTTACAACAGTTTCCTGATATTGCACCGCCATCGGTTTTGGTAACGGCAGTTTATCCGGGAGCGAATGCAGAAACGGTTCTGCGTTCTGTTGCTCCTTCCCTGGAAGAATCTATAAATGGTGTTGAGAATATGACTTATATGAGCTCAACTGCCAGTAATGATGGCACTTTGGCTATTACCGTATTCTTTAAACTGGGTACAGATGCCGATCAGGCAGCGGTTAACGTTCAGAACAGAGTGGCTCAGGCAACAAGTCAGTTGCCCGCAGAAGTGGTTCAGCAAGGTGTAATCACCGCAAAACAACAGAACAGTTTTATCATGGCAATCGGTATGTACACCGATGATGAATCTAAATACGATCAGACCTTTGTTGCCAATTATGCACAAATCAATATTATTCCCGAAATCAAACGTATTCCGGGTGTAGGTTCTGCGAGTATTTTTGGTGGTGTAAAAGATTACTCGATGCGTGTTTGGTTAAATCCAACGCAAATGTCAACTTATAATGTGACGCCAAATGAAGTTATGGCAGCCATCCAGGACAAAAGTTTGGAAGCTGCTCCGGGTAAATTTGGAGAGAGAAGTAAAGAAGTTTTCGAATATGTAATTAAATACAAAGGAAAACTAACCAAACCGGAAGATTATCAAAATATTGCTATTCGTTCAAATGCTGACGGTTCAGTCCTTCGCTTGAAAGATGTGGCAAGAGTTGAACTTGGAGCGTATTCGTACAACAGTTTGACCCGTTTAAACGGTAAAAAAGGAGTTGTAATTGGTATCATTCAGTTGGCCGGATCTAACTCCAACGATATTCAGGTGGCGATTAACGAATTGATGGTTAAAGCTTCTAAAGATTTCCCTACAGGAATAAAACACAATATTTTCTACAGTACAAAAGTATCTCTGGATCAGTCTATTGCTCAGGTTGAACATACTTTAATTGAAGCTTTTATATTAGTATTTATTGTGGTATTTATTTTCCTTCAGGATTTTAGATCGACTTTAATTCCGGCTATTGCTGTTCCCGTAGCAATCTTAGGAACGTTCTTCTTCATGCAGTTGTTCGGATTTTCGATTAACCTTTTGACGCTTTTCGCTTTAATCTTAGCCATTGGTATTGTCGTCGATGATGCGATTGTGGTGGTCGAAGCCGTGCATGCCAAAATGGAACACAAACAACTGTCTCCAAAAGTAGCAACACATGAAGCCATGCACGAAATTACGGGTGCTATTATCTCGATTACGCTGGTAATGGCTGCTGTATTCCTCCCGGTTGGTTTTATGGAAGGCTCAACAGGTGTTTTCTACCGTCAGTTTGCTTTCACTATGGCTATTGCAATTGTAATTTCGGCAGTAAACGCTTTGACTTTAAGTCCTGCTCTTGCTGCTTTATTCCTAAAAGATAATCATGGTGTACATGATGGTGAAACTCCTTATGTGAAACAAGGTTTTAAAGAAAAATTCTTTGCCGGATTTAATAACAGTTTCAACGCTTTGACCAACCGTTATGTTGGTGGATTAAAATTCTTAATTCGCAACAAATGGGTTAGTTTAGGAGGTTTGGTTCTAATTACATTCGCAACGATTGTAATGGTAAAAACAACACCATCAGGATTTATTCCAACAGAAGATCAAGGATTTATTGCTATTGCGGTTAATACGCCTTCAGGAACTTCTTTAGACGGAACTCAAAAAGTAATGACTCAAGCCGAAAATACGCTGAGAGGTATGGATCCTTTCCGTTTTGTAACCGCTATTTCAGGTTTCAACTTATTGACCAATTCTACAAGCCCGTCTTCTGCCGTTATTTTTGTATTGCTTAAACCAAATGAAGAACGTGGCAAAATCAAAAATATCGACGAAGTCATGAATGAGGTTCGTGGCAAACTAGGTTCGATTTCAGGAGGAAGTTTCTTCGTATTCAGTTTTCCAACTGTACCGGGGTTTAGTAATGTTGAAGCATTAGATTTAGTATTACAGGATAAAACCGGAGGTAAATTGGATAAGTTTAGTGGAATCTCCCAAACATTCATTGGAGAATTAATGAAACGTCCCGAGATTGCTGTGGCCTTTACCAGTTTCAAAGCCGATTATCCACAATTACAATTGGATATTAATGATGAAAAAGCCGATCAGTTGGGTGTAAAAGTCAAAGACATACTGCAAACCATGCAAGCCTATTTTGGTAGTGCACAGGCCTCTGACTTTAACCGATTTGGTAAGTATTACCGAGTGGTAGTTCAGGCAGATATTGACGACAGAGCAGACCCGTCAGCTATTGACCGAGTATTTGTGAAAAACAAAAATGGCAAAATGGTTCCGATAAATACCTTGGTAAAACTAAGCCGTATTTATGGTTCGGAAACCGCTTCGAGATATAATTTGTTTAATTCCATTTCGATCAATGCGATTCCAAAACCGGGATTTAGTTCGGGAGATGCGATTAAAGCGATTGAAGAAGTTGCAGCGCAACAATTACCTGCAGGTTACAGTTATGAATTTTCGGGACAAACCCGTGAAGAAATTTCTTCCGGAGGACAATCGGCAACTATTTTCTTATTGTGTTTGATATTCATCTATTTCTTACTTGCTGCACAATACGAAAGTTACATTTTGCCTTTGGCCGTAATCTTATCAATCCCTGCAGGTATATTTGGCGTATTCGTAGCCATTGGTTTAACCGGAATTGAAAACAATATTTATGTACAGGTAGCTTTAGTAATGCTTATCGGATTACTCGCTAAAAACGCCATTCTTATTGTAGAGTTTGCGGTACAAAAAAGAAAATCAGGTCAGGCATTAGTCAAAGCCTCGATAGATGCTGCAAAATTACGTTTGCGTCCGATTATCATGACGTCACTGGCTTTCGTAGTAGGATTAATTCCAATGATGAGCGCCACAGGACCATCGGCACAAGGGAATCATTCGATTAGTATTGGTGCCGCAGGTGGAATGATTTCGGGAGTAATTCTCGGATTACTTATCATCCCGGTTTTATTCATCGTATTCCAACATTTACAAGAAAAAGTTTCGGGAAAACCCGTAGCTGTAATTCATAACGACGAAAAATAAAAATGGAAAACTATATAACGACAATTCTAATGACGGTTATCGTCTTCGTTGCTTATCTCTCCTATAAAGTGTCCAAAGATCTTGACACCAGAGAAGATAAATGTCCTGAAATTTAATTACGATAAAGTAAAAATGAAAAAGTATATAACCAAAATCGTGGTGGTCGCCATTCTGATCACCACTATAATATCCTGTAAAGTTTCGAAGGATATTGAAACTCCAAAAGATGCCTTTCCTGAAAATTTCAGGAATGCATCGGTTTCAAAAGATACGACAAGTATTGCCGATTTGGAATGGAAAAATTTCTTTACCGAACAAGATATCATTCAATTAATTGACAGTGCTGTAACCCGAAATAATGATTTACAAATCGCTGCCAAAAACATTGAAATCGCACAATACAGATTTACACAATCTAAATGGAATAATGTTCCTCAGGTCAATGCTTTTGCAAATGCAAGCATCAATCGTCCCTCTGAAAACAGTTTCAACGGGATGAATTTGAATCAAGCATTAGGAAAACAACATGTTGAAGATTATTCGGTAGGAATTTCGCTTGCTTGGGAGGCTGATATTTGGGGAAAGATCAAAAACCAGAAAAAAGGCGCTTTTGCGAATTATCTGCAATCTGAAGAAGTAAAAAAAGCATTGCAGACCACTATTGTTGCCAATGTTTCAAAAGGATATTACAATCTTTTGATGCTGGATGCCCAATTGGAAATCGCCAAACAAAATGTGAAACTAAATGACAGTACCACCAAAATCATCAAACTAAAATACGATGCTGGACAAGTTACTTCATTAGCCATTCAACAATCGGAAGCACAAAAATTAAGTGCGGCACAATTGGTTCCTTTATTAGAACAAAACATTGCCATTCAGGAAAATGCTTTGAGTGTTTTGACAGGTTCATTTCCAAATGCGAAAAAAAGAAATCTTCTTTTGACTTCCATTGAGGTTAAGAATAATGCTGCTATTGGAGTTCCTTCTTCATTAGTAAGCAGAAGACCGGATGTAAAAAGTGCCGAATTGGCCTTAAAAGTCGCCAATGCAAATGTCGGAATCACAAAAGCAGATTTATATCCTGCCTTAAGAATCACAGCTCAGGGCGGATTAAATTCGTTCGAAACCAGCAGTTGGTTTAACATTCCGGCTTCTTTATTCGGAACGGCTCTTGGTGGTTTGACACAGCCTTTATTGAACAATAAAAAAGTAAAAACAGAATATAATATTGCCAAAATTCAAAGAGAAAAAGCAGTTCTGAATTTCAGACAAACCGTTTTGGTAGCGGTAAGCGAAGTGGCTGATGCTATGGTAAAAATAGAAAAACTGCAACAACAGGAAACGTTTCTTCAGGAACGCGTAAAGACCTTGTTGCAGGCGATCAAAAATTCGAATTTGTTATTTAAAAATGGAATGGCTGAATATCTGGAAGTTTTAACTGCTCAATCCAATTTATTGCAAAGTGAATTAGAATTAGCAAACCTAAAAAGAGAACAATTATCTGCTAATACCGAGTTATATCGTGCATTGGGCGGAGGTTGGAGATAATACCCGTTTTTTAATTATTTATTTGAGTGACGCTGTAATACTTCGGTTTTACAGCGTTTTTTTGTTGGTTATTTTGGCACGAATTAGCACGAATTTTTTAATTTATTATCATTTGAGTGTCACCCCGAGCGAAGTCGAAGGGCTTTTGTGGTAAAAAGGGTCTTCGACTTCGCTCAGACTGACAATTGTGGTTGCCAATTGTGGTTGCCAATTGTGGTTGTCACTTGTGGTTTTAATTGATAATTTTCATTGACAAATCTGACCTTATTTCTGTATTTTTGAATGTCTTAAACTTCTTAAAATGATTCCTGACCAAACGAAATACCTCAACGATTTAAAACTAAACTTTCAAAGTTATGCTCCTATTTCTGAGGAATCCTGGGAATTACTTGAAAACCTAGTTGAATTTCAATCCGTAAAAAAGGGGGACATACTGCTGCATATTGGTCAGGTTGCTAAAGAACTTTACTTTATTTGCAAAGGTGCTTTACGAGCTTTCATTACCGATACGGCAGGAAATAGTTATAACAAGAATATTTTTCTTGATGGTTATTTTGCAGGTTCCAAAGCCTCATCCATACAACAGACAGCGTCTGATTTTTCTATAGAAGCTTTAGAAGATTCTATTTTGATCTCTATCAATTATAAAAAATACAGAGAATTGATTTTCAGTAAGGAAGATCTAAAAAACTTTTACATTGCTTATCTGGAAAAAAATTGGGTGATCGAAAAAGAAAAAAGAGAGATCTCATTAGTGATGGACAATGCAACAGAAAGATACCTGCAACTGCTCTCGAAACATCCAGACATTTCGCAAAGAATTCCGCTACTGCATATCGCTTCACATTTGGGGATTACACCAACCCAATTAAGTCGTATCAGAAAAAATCTGGAAAAAGAGCTCTGAATCAACATATGTAAAGACTTTCGACAAATTCTAAACTTAACTTTGTAGTACAATCCCATTAATTACAATAGCAATGAAAAATAGCAATCTAATCGAAAATAATATTGATAATCTGACCGGTTTATGGAAAACCGTTGGAGCTTCTTCCCTATCCTATCATAAAAACGAAAACTTAGAATATTCCAAAATTGAAAATTCCGATTGGCCCAATAAGTTATGGCTTCGTGAAGATATTTCAGAAAATAATGCCGAGAAAGCCATTGAAACAATAAAAGCCAATTCGGGTTTAGTTATTCCGTATTTTGATATCTACAACAGTAATTCGAATAAAATACTGGAAGACAAAGGCCTGGTTGTAAAATCCGAACAAGTAGCAATGGCTTTAAAACTAGATCAAAAATTCACACTGGAAAACAACCTGGATTTTAAACGAATTACAACAGAGGAAGAGGCCGAAATCTGGGCTACTCTCTATCCAAGTGCTTTTGGATATGTGATTGGCAAAGAAATCCTCGTTCAGAATCATACGAAAGTACATTTTTATTTAGTTTCTCTCAATAAACAACCCATCGGTACGCTGATGCTTTATCAAACCGAAAATTTCGCAGGTATTCACGGTGTGGGCGTCATCCCCGAGATGAGACGCAAAGGTTTTGCCGAAGAAATCATGAAATTTGCCCTTAATCTCTCAATAGATTTAAAAGCGGAATATGCTTTGCTGCAAGCCTCCGCCATGGGGAAAGATATCTATACCCGATTGGGGTTTGATGACTTGTTCGTGATCAAAAACTATATCTTGGGGTAAATTCCAAATTTTTTAAAATTCCAAATTCCAAACTTTTGGTCACTGGTTTCTTTGTTGTGTTTAGGGTGCTTGTTGTTCTTAGAAAATCCACATAAATCTGCTTATTCTGTATGAAGAATTTTGCACAAAGACGCTAAGGCGCAAAGTTTTTATACTCCTTAAAATTCTAAACTTTTTTGGGAGCTGCAAATCTTTTTTTTCTATGCGGATTTTAATAAAAAGTTTGTTTTTGTTTTGTCAACCAAGCAAAAGCAATCCAAATAAATCAGCTAAATCTGCCAAATCTGCGTGAAAAATTTTGCACAAAGACGCAAAGCCGCAAAGTTTTTATATTCCTTACATTGACTAAATCAAACTGAGACTGAAAACTGAGACTGAGACTGAGACTGAGACTGAGACTGAGACCGAGACTGAGACCGAGACTGAGACCGAGACTGAGACCGAGACCAAAGACAAACACAAACACAATTGTCCCAAATGACCCTAAAATAGTCATAAATACGTATTTAATAAGAAGAATAAGATTAGTAGATTTGTAACTCATTAACCAATAACCATTTAAATAAATTTTTATGAAATCAACCAAAATTATTTTCTGGACTACTACTATCCTTATTTTTTTATTTGAAGGCGTTATGCCGGCATTAACTTCACAAAGTGAGCTTGCAAAAGAAGGCATCAGACATTTGGGCTATCCTGAATACTTCGGAAATGCTTTAGTTGTTTTTAAAATTCTGGGCGTTTTAGCCTTAATCATCCCGCAGGTTCCGGCACGCATTAAAGAATGGGCCTATGCCGGTTTTGGTTTTGATTTTACATTTGCTTCTATCAGCCATTTTGCCGTTGACGGAATTGGTTTTCAGGCGTTTTTCCCGCTGATCGTTTTTGCGGTTCTAATCCTTTCTTATGTTTCGTATCATAAACTAGAGCGATTTAAAAGAATTGCGCTATAAATCATTTTTTATGATTGAAGTTTTTAAAACAAATGTTCAGGAAGAAGACCAATCGACACTTATTATTGGAAAACTTCTTGAGCATTTTCCAAACAGCCTAATCAGCTTTGATTTGGAAGACTGCGATAAAATTCTGCGTATTCACAGTTCCTCCATTTCAAATAAAAAAATTATAGCAATTTTGAATTCACACGGGTATTTGTGTGAAGCATTGTTGTAAATCAAAAAACGAAAAAAATAGTTTTAATTTTAATTTAAAGCATTAAAAATGAAAACAGCACTTCAAGAAAATATCGTTAACACCTTTAAAAAACTGAATGATTCGCTTTCTTCTTTTTCCGAAAGTGAATTGAATACGGTTCCTTTTGAAGGTAGCTGGACTGCAGCGCAAGTCATTAGACATCTTATTACAGGTTGTTCCGGTTATCCCGAAATGTTTGCCGGAAAAACGGAAAAAACAATCCGAAAACCGGATGAAAAAATAAAAGATATAGAAGCTCTTTTCTATGACTTTGACATCAAAATGGAAGCTCCTGAGTTCCTAATTCCCTCCAATAAAGAATATAATAAAAATTCCTTAACTTTAGCTCTGTTAAAAATAGAGGAAGAATTATTAACCGTTTCAGAAACGCATGATTTAACTTTAACTTATCTTGATTTTGAACTTCCGGGCTTCGGTAAATTCACTTTTTATGAATGGATTAATTTTGCCCTCATTCATATCACAAGACATCTTAGACAGTTAGACAGCATTTCTAAAATAGTACAAAAACAGTAAATCGATCGCTATTTTATTTTCAATTTAAAGCAACTTTAAAATATGAATTCAAAAATCGGAACTGTTTTTTTGTCAGGATTAATTGCCGGAACATTAGATATCCTTGCTGCAATTGTTATTTACGCTCTTATTTTACAAAAAACTACCCCACTAAAGATTCTACAATCCATTGCCAGTGGTGTTTTCAAAAAAGAAGCTTATACCGGTGGCCCTGAAATGGCATGGTACGGACTCGGTTTTCATTTCTTAATTGCGTTGCTTTTTGCTTGGTTTTACTTTATCCTTTATCCCTATCTTCCACTCTTAAAAAAGAGCACTTTAGCTTCCGGTATTTTATACGGTATTTTAGTTTGGATTGTAATGAATCTGGTTGTTTTACCAATCGTCTTCCCGGTTCTACCCGCAAAAAGCCTGGACTTCCCGACCCTGTTGTCTGTCTTAATTCTGATATTCTGTATCGGACTTCCAATCGCCTGTATCACGAGGAAGTATTATGATCGGTAGTTTTCAGTCACAGTCATAGTCACAATTTTACATTTCACAAAAAACATTTCACAATACACAAGAAGCGTCGCAAGTACTTACTACTGCGACGCTTCTTTTTTATACGATTAATAAATTATTGCTACACTTTTGTTCTTCCTGATATTAATGAAATAACGAATAACACTAAAAATATAAAGAATAAAACTTTTGCAATACTAGCTGCTCCGGCGGCAATTCCGCCAAAACCAAATATTCCCGCAATGATGGCAAGAATAATAAAAATGACTGTCCAACGTAACATATGATTTGTTTTTAATTTATAAATTGAACTATAAGCTCTTAATTTCTTATTCAAATTTCTTACTAAAAAACAACCGCTCTTAACGCAATCCGTTTTTTTATTAGCGCAATCAAATACAAAACTCAATAAATTTCAGAAAGAAAACAGAAGTATCAGAATTTCACTTGATACGTTATAAAATTCCAATGAAAATGTTTTTGAGTTAATTTTTTAGTGGATTGGATTACTCCTACCATTTTGTTCGTTCTAATTTTAGATAAAATAAATTTAGAAAATATGGAGTTAGCTACAAAACATGGTGTGGTTTTAGAAAAAACGGAGCGCCCTTTTGAAGAACTGGGTGTTTTAAATCCTGCCATTTATCAGGACGGAAATACAGTTCATATGTTTTACAGAGCCGCCAAAAAAGGTAATTTTTCAACGGTGGGGTATTGTCGCTTTGAAGGGCCTACCACTTTAGTAGAGCGAAATTCAGAACCGCTCTTTTCTCCTGAATATATTTATGAAATTCATGGTGTTGAAGATCCCCGAATCTCAAAAATTGATGATTTGTATTATCTTACTTATGTGACTTATGACGGGATAAATGCCTGTGGTGCTTTGGCCGTTTCCAAAGATTTAAAAAGCTTCAAAAAGAAAGGCATTATCACGCCAAGATTTATACTGAATGAATTTACAAATCTTATCCGCAAGCATTTACAAAATCCCAGTGTGGCTAAAATACTTGCTTTTAATGTAGAAAGGAACTACCCTTTAACAGAGACCATCAAGGACAATTTATATGTATGGGATAAAAACGTCGTATTATTTCCGAAAAAAATTAAGGGGAAATTTGTTGCATTACACCGTTTATTTCCATCCATTCAAATTTTCAGTTTTGAGGATAAAAAAGAACTGACAGAAGATTTCTGGAAACTATATATGAAAGATCTCCCGGATCATATCGTTATGGAGCCCCAATTTGATCATGAAACAAGTCATATTGGTCCCGGTGCTCCACCTATAGAAACACCTGACGGCTGGTTATTAATTTACCATGCCGCAGAACGCAGAGAAAAAGGATTGGTTTATCATGCCTGTGCCGCATTATTGGATCTGAATAATCCGAAGGTGGTGCTGTCAAGATTAAAAGTTCCGCTAATAACTCCATCGGAATATTACGAAAGACATGGGTATGTAAACTATGTTATTTTCCCGACCGGAACGGCTCTTTTTGATGAGCGGCTTTATATTTATTATGGTGCCGCCGATGATAAAATCGCAGTGGCCTCTGTGAACCTGAATGATTTGTTAAACGAACTAAAAAAGAATCCCTATGAAAGCACTATCGACTAAATCAAAAATAGTTTTTCTATCAACTTTTCCACCAACACAATGTGGAATAGCTACTTATACGCAGGATACAATCAAAGGAATTGCCGATGTTTATGGTAAATCAATACTTTGTGAAATTTGTGAATTGGTTGATAAACCAAAAATAAAACCAACTCAGGCATTTACTTTAAACACAAAAAACAGAAAAAAATACACGACCGTAGCTGAAGAAATGAATTCTGACAAAAGCATTAAGCTGGTGCACATTCAACATGAATTTGGTTTATTCGGAGGGAATTATGGCGATCATTTGCTGGACTTTTTAAATGTTATCAAAAAACCGGTGACTTTTACTTTTCACAGCGTGATTCCAAATCCAAACGATGAATTGAAGACTTTTGTAAAATTACTTTTAAGGTATAGCCATTCGGTTTTTGTGATGACCAATCAGTCACAGGAAATCCTGGTCAATGATTATGGCATTTCAAAAGAACTCATTACTTGCGTCCCACACGGAACACATGTGGTAGTGTATGAAACTCCTTTTAGCGCAAAGAAAAAATTCGACATTCAGGACCGACTGGTTTTATCCACTTTTGGACTTTTGGGTGAAGGAAAAAATATCGAAACGGGTCTAAAGGCATTGCCGAAAATTATCAAAAATACACCAAATGTACTTTACCTCATTATCGGAAAAACGCACCCAAACAATATCATCAATGGCGTTGATGCCTATAGAAACCGACTGGAACAAATGGTTGATGATTTACAACTGCGCGACAATGTCCGATTTGTAAACGAATACCTCGATACTCCTCATCTTTTAGAGTATTTAAAAGCCACTGACATTTATATGTTTACTTCCAAAGATCCTAATCAGGCGGTTAGCGGAACGTTTTCTTATGCGATGAGTTGTGCTTGTCCGCTGGTAGCATCAAAAATTCCGCATACTTTAGAGGTACTGACTTCTGATTCGGGTATTTTAGTTGATATCGGAGATGCGGATCAGTTTGCCGAAGCCGCTATTCAATTGCTTTCCGACGAAAAACGAAGAGAAGAAATGGGAATTAATGCCTTCCGGAAAACACGGGCTTCCTCTTGGGAAAACGTAGCCATAACGCATATGAATACCTATAAAAAACTTATGGATAAAACCTATGAAATCAAATACAGCTATCCTGCAATAGAACTGGCACACATCAAAAAAATGACTACCGAGTTGGGAATTATTCAATTCAGTAAAATTTCTGTTCCTGATCCTTCCTCCGGTTATACTTTAGACGATAATGCACGCGCATTGATTGCGTTTTGTATGCATTATAAATTAACCGAAGACAAAGACGATTTGCCTTACATCTTAATTTACCTCGATTTTATAGAACGTTGCCAAAAACCCAAAGGCAATTTTATGAATTATATTGACGAAAACAACCGAGAACATCTTGAGCAAAATGCAGCTGCAAATCTCGAAGATTCAAACGCACGTGCGATCTGGGCACTGGGGACTGTTGTTTCTCATTCGGCAATTTTACCGGACTCCATTTCCAAAAAAGCATCCAAATGTTTGCTAAATGCTTTAAAATGGTCCGAAAATATTCAGTCACCGCGTTCGATTGGTTTTGCAACAAAAGGCTTGTATTTATATCATAGCACAATTCCCAATTTATATGTAGCGGCGATCATCAATAAATTAAATGCAAAATTGCTTTCTAACTATGAAATTCATGCGTCAAAAAACTGGAAATGGTATGAAAATTATCTGACCTATGCCAACGGAATCCTTCCGGAATCCATGTTATATGCCTATTTGGTAACCAACAAACCAATCTATAAAAAAGTAGCACTGGAATCTCTTGATTTTCTTACTTCGAAAATGTTTTTGGAAGACAACTTCCGTGTAATTTCAAACAAGGGCTGGTATCAGAAAAATACAGAACCACATCCATACGGAGAACAACCGATTGATGTGTCCTATACCATTCAGACTTTAAATGCTTTTTACAATGCCACTAAATCCCCGGAATACAAACAACAAATGAAAACAGCCTTCAACTGGTTTTTGGGTAAAAATCATTTAAATCAAATTATGTACAACCCCGTTAGCGGAAGCGGCTACGATGGTTTAGAAAGAGAAAATGTCAATCTGAATCAAGGGGCTGAATCAACAATCTGTTATTTGACCGCAAGATTAATAATGGAAAACCTAAAGGCCACGGACAGTAAAGTAATCCCTTTATCGAAATCCAGAACCACTATGGCCATCCACTCCTAAATACATTTAACTACGCTTTTAACTAAAGTAATTCTACAACCCATTATTACTCTTAAAATCCCTTTTCTCAAAGGGATTTTTTGTTTTATACTCTTTAAGGCAACGTTACTTCGTTTGATTTTAGCTCCCGATGTAAATTATATAAACTTCCTCAAAAGTTCTGTAATATTTTTCGCCTATTACCAAAGTAACTTTAATACGGTCAATAATACAAAAGCAACTTTAAAATATGCCCTTGTTTTTTTGACTTTATAAACAATAACTAAAAACAACCTATTTTGATTCTCACTTTAAAAAATACATTCGAAGAAGTAGGAAATGCAACCTTGTTTGCGGGCAAGTTCTTTAAGGAGCTTTTTATTCCACCTTATGAACTAAAAGAGCTCAGAAAACAATGTTATGTTATTGGTTATAAATCTTTACCACTTGTTGCCATTACGGGCTTTATTATGGGTTTGGTACTTACACTTCAATCCCGTCCGACCTTGGTGGAATTTGGAGCTGAATCCTGGTTACCGGGTATGGTGGCGCTTTCGCTCATACGGGAAATTGCTCCGGTAATTACGGCTCTAATTTGTGCGGGAAAAATTTCATCGGGAATTGGTGCCGAACTAGGATCGATGAAAGTAACGGAACAAATTGATGCAATGGAAGTTTCGGCTATCAATCCTTATAATTATCTGGTGGTTACCCGCATTTTGGCTACAACTTTAATGGTGCCGATATTAGTCATTTTTGCAGATGCAGTCGGAATACTTGGTGGTTATATCGGGATCAACATTCACGATGATATTAATTTCAATCGCTACATCGCCCAAATTTTTGAATCGTTGAATTATTCTGATTTGATTCCGGCCACTATCAAAACATTTTTCTTTGGTTTTTTTATCGGAATGATTGGGTGCTACAAAGGTTTTAATGCTGCTAATGGAACCGAAAGTGTCGGGAAAGCAGCAAACTCGGCCGTTGTAACCGCATCGTTGGCCATTTTTATTATCGATATGATTGCCGTACAATTAACTGATTTAATCTTTTAAAAAATGATTGAAGAAAAAAAACATAGTAAACCTAAAGTAAAAGAGAAAAATCAGACCCCGATAATCGAGATCAAAAACCTGTGTAAAACATTTGGTAAAGATAACGAGGTATTGAAAGGTGTCAATCTTACCGTAAACAAAGGAGAGGATTTGGTTGTTTTAGGTCGTTCAGGCTCCGGTAAATCGGTAACAATAAAATGCATCGTTGGTTTGATTGAACCCGATAAAGGCGAAATAAAAGTATTTGATGAAAATGTTTTGAATCTTAAAAAAAAGGAACTGAATGCAATCAGAGTCCGAATTGGTTTTTTGTTTCAGGGCGGAGCCTTGTACGATTCTATGTCGGTTAGGGAAAATCTGGCCTTTACCTTAAAAAAACACCAACGAGAATTAACTCCCGAAGAAGTAGAAAGTGAAATTCTAGAAGCACTTGATAATGTAGGGTTGAGTGATGCCATAGATAAAATGCCCTCTGAATTATCCGGTGGTATGCAAAAGAGAATTGGTCTGGCGCGCACGCTAATTCTAAAACCCGAAATTATTCTGTACGATGAGCCAACAACAGGACTGGACACGATCACCTCAAGAGAAATAAGCGAATTGATACTTGATATTAAACACAAACGCAAAACAACATCGATCATTATTACACACGATATGGCTTGTGCAAAACTGACAGCAGACCGCATTATGGTACTAAAAGAGGGTGTGATACATGCCGAAGGCACTTACAAAGAACTGGAAAAAAGCGAAGATGAATGGGTAAGTTCTTTCTTTAAATAAAACTAAAAAATAGAAATCATGGCGAAGCAATCTGGATATACTTGGAAATTAGGAATGTTTGTAACAATAGGTTTGTTGCTGTTTATACTTGCCATTTATTTTATTGGGAAACAAAAAAACCTGTTTGGTGATACCTTCAGAATTACCTCCAATTTTAAAACCGTCAGTGGTTTGCAGGTTGGAAATAACGTACGCTTTTCAGGGATAAACATCGGAACAATCGAAGAAATCAGATTGATAAACGATTCCTCTGTTGTGGTGGGTATGGTTATAAAAGACGAAGTCCGCGAATTTATAAAAACAGATGCCCGTGCCAGTATTGGTTCTGACGGGTTAATGGGAGACAAAGTACTTACCATTTCTCCCGGTGTGCATTCGCAGAAAATAATTCAGAACAATGGAAAAATCGCTTCAATCAATGGAATTGAAATGAACGATATTATGAAAAGCGTAAAAAAAAGTGTTGATAATGTCGGCGTTATTTCTGAAGAATTAGCCATTTTCAGCCATAGTATGAATAACGGAAACGGGGCTTTGGCCCGATTAGTAAGGGATGATAAAATGGCCAACAGCGTTTCTAATACACTGTCTAATCTGGAAACCGGAACGAAAGGTTTTAGCGATAATATGGAAGCCGCCAAAAGCAACTTTCTGTTTAGAGGTTATTACAAGAAAAAAGAAAAGCAAAAAGAGAAAGAGCAAGAAGAGTTAAAAGAAAAAAAGGAAGAACAACAGGACAAAGCCAATAAAGAAAAAGAAAACAAGGAAAAGGAACAAAAAGCCAAAGAGGAAAAAGCCAAAGAGGAAAAGCAAAAAGAAGTAGACACTAAAAAAGCGGAGGCTGAAAAAAACAAAAAATAATATTGAAATGAAAACTAAAAAACAAAATAGCACCAGTGCGTTCGAGAAATTTGCTTCGCACGTTTCAAAGGCAGCAGGAAGTACACCCGCTTTTATTGGCGCTTTTTCAATTGTTGTGGTTTGGGCTGTTTGTGGTCCTTTTTTCGATTATTCAGAAACCTGGCAATTGATTATCAATACCGGGACTACCATTATCACTTTCCTGATGGTCTTTTTAATCCAAAAAGCGCAGAACAAAGATTCACTGGCTATTCAATTGAAATTAAACGAATTAGTCGCTTCAAACGAATATTCCAGTAATAGTTTGGTAGACATTGAAAGTATGACCGAAGAAGAGATGATTATAGTACAGAAATATTACCACAGACTTAGCGAATTGGCTAAAAAAGAGGAAAGTGTACGAATCTCCCACTCTATTGCAGAAGCACACGAACAACACCAACGAAAAGATAAAAACCGAACAAAAATACGTACCCAAAAAAGCCCGAAAAAATGAAGCTACGTTCTACAGAAACCTTTTGGCCCTTAAAACACGCAATGGAAGTAAGTTATCCGTCCCTAAGTTCCGATTTAGAAACTGAAATTCTAATTATTGGTGGTGGAATTACCGGAGCCTTAATTGCCTACAAACTTCTTAACGAAGGAAAAAAAGTCGTAATGGCCGATCGCCGTGATATTTGCAACGGAAGCACGGCAGCAAGTACAGCATTATTGCAATATGAAATTGATGTGTCACTACACGAACTAATAAAAGTCAGAGGATTAGAATGCGCTATCGACAGCTATAGGAATGGGAAAAAAGCCATTTTTGATCTGCGGGCTATAGTCGATACAATAAAAAGTGACTGCCAATTTGAATTCAAAAAAAGCGTTTATTTCTGTTCTTTAAAAAAAGATCTTCCTTTTCTAAGAACAGAATTCAAATGCCGAAAAGAGAGCGGTTTCGATGTCAGTTGGCTCGAAAAATGGGATCTTGAAAAATTGGGATTAAATGCTCTGGCTGCCATAGAATCTAAAACCGCAGCGGTTATGGATCCTTATCAATTTGCTCAGGATTTAATCCGCTATTGCAAAAAAAAAGGAATGCAGGTTTTTGACCGCACGAACATTACGGCCATTCAAAATCAAAAAGGAAAACTTATTGCCCATACGGAAGCAAAATACAATATCGTGGCTGATCATGTTGTACACTGCAGCGGTTATGAGAGCACCGAAACACTCACAGAAAAAGTGGTTGATCTAAAAAGCACTTATGTAATTGCTTCAGAAAGTCTTCCGGATTTACCCAAATATTTTAAAACCGCCATTTTTTGGGACACCTCCTCTCCCTATTTATACTTTCGAGCGACAAAGGACAACCGAATCATTATGGGTGGCGGAGACGAAGAATTTAAAGACCCTAAAAAACGAGACAAACTGCTCCCTAAAAAAGAGCAATTTCTATTGAATAAATTCCAAAGAAAATTCCCTAAAATCGATTTCAAAATAGATTATTCCTGGGCAGGTACTTTTGGCGAAACCAAAGATGGTTTACCGTATTTCGGAAAACCAAATCCAAATAAAAATGAACACTATGTTTTAGGTTTCGGAGGAAACGGAATCACCTTTAGCGTCATTGGAATGAATTCGATTTTGCATTCGATTGAAGACAAAAAACATCCTGATTTGGAGTATTATAAGTTTCACAGATAATTCTTTTTCTAAGCATCTCAGATTCTCAAAGCTTAGTCACTCAAATCTAAGCGGTAATAGCCAAAGGATTCAGATTAAATTTATACTCTTTGGGACTGCAATTGAATTTTTGCTTGAAAATTTTAGAGAAGTAACTTCTGCTTGTAAATCCAATACAATAAACAACTTCAGAAATGTTTAAGTCCGAAGTCCGAATTAAGATTTCCGCTTTTAAAACTCTTGTATGGGTAATAAAATCATTGACGGTACGATTGTGAATCATTTTAAATCCCTCTTGCAGTTTGTTTGGCGACAAGCCAGATTTTTTACTCAGCCATTTAATTGTAAAAGCTTCTTCCGGATTGGATTGTATCGTTTCTGAAAGTTCTTTTATTTCTTCCATTTCTCTTAAAGTCAGACAACTGAAATCTTTTGATGCAGTGGCTAAATCATCCGCGTGCTGCTGAATTTCCGTAGCCAGAATGATTCTTAAAATACCTTCTTTTAGTAAATGGCGCACGATACCGGTTTGCGCGATCGAGCTCAATTGTTCTATTTTCTCTGCAATTCTCCTGTAAGAACCCAGATAAAAGAAATTCTCCTGACTATTATTCTCAAAAAAAGTTTCTTTTACTTTCGTGTTTAAAGAATTAGTCTGATCCATCGCACCGGACTGGTTTCCAACTGTAATTAAAGTAAATTTAGTTTTTATGCCCTTTTCAAAGAGCAAAACATTTTCTTCTTTTTCTCTTGCGGAGAGAATAGCGGTCTGGAACATTTCCAGTTTTTTTTCTTCTTCCAAAACACTAAACCGATGAGATAAATTACCTTCTGAGCAATACGCAAAATAAACCGGTGAAGCATTTAAATTTGCGATATTCATTCTCACCTCATCAGAAAAGGTCATATCAAACTGCATATAAGAAATCGCATCATTAAACGAAGCTCCGATAATGGAGCCTTGCGCCGAAGCATTATGAAATTCTAAAGTATATTCCTCTAAATCACAAGTAATTTTTCCACCTAAATGCAAGGCTAATGTTTCAAATATATTCTTAATTTTATCTGTTTGTATGTTAATTATTTTCATTTGGGCAGGATTTAAAAATTCAACACTAAAAGGGTATAGCTTACTCGATAGAGCGAATTTGTTTTTAAGTACAAATTCTTTACAATCTATACTCCAAAGTTCGATTAAACAACACCGAAAAATGTTATACAATTTTTAGATTTTGTTTTATAATTACCTATTAATGACTATATTAACAACTATTCTACTAGTTTAATTTCAATAAAAAGCATGAAAAGTTTTTCCTTCCCTCCATTTAGTTCTGACCAGTCTAATGTATTGATTTTGGGCACGATGCCGGGACTAAAGTCTTTAGAACTCAATCAATATTACGGGCACAATCAGAACAATTTCTGGAAATTTTTGTTCCCAATTCTGAACGAAGATTTTTCAAATGACTACGAAACCAGAAAAGCGCTTTTGCAAAAAAACAATATTGCCATCTGGGATGTTTTACAATTTTGTGACAGAGTCGGAAGTTTAGACAGCGCCATAAAAAATGAAATTGCCAATGACTTCGAATCCTTCTTAAACGAACATCCAAACATCACAACGATTCTCTTTAACGGAAAAAAAGCAGCGGCATTCTTTAAAAAATACGTTACGCTTGAAAAATCCTATCAGCTCATTACGCTCCCATCGTCGAGTCCGGCAAATGCGGGCCAATCGTTCGAATCAAAATTAGCCGAGTGGAAAGTCATAAATTCACTCACAAACAATCGAACAGATATTTGAATTCTATAATATTATCTTGGTAAAGTATAATAATTTCGTCCGGCAATCTGATAATTTTACCAAAAGGTTTTTGAAGTATTTTAGTACTGGACTCCTTAGTAATGGCAAGTCACCTACTAAGGCTATAGTATAAGAAATGCCGATAGTTAGTTTATTTAAAAAGCTATTCTTTTATTAGAATAGCTTTTATACTTTTATGGTTTATTTTTTTAACCAAATAATTATGAAAATTCAAACATACCGTAATCATATACGGTTTTATACACCTCATCATTTTATATATTACCCAATTCTGATTGGGTTTTTAGCAGCTAGTATTTATTTTGCGTGTACTACAGAAGACAAGCTAATCTGGACTTTTATAAGTATTGGGTTTGTGTTTTTATTCTGGCTTGCTTATATGCTTCGCCAGCATTATGCTTTAACCTTGCAAAACAGAATTATACGATTAGAACTTCGCTATCGTTATTTTACACTTACAGGAAAAAGATTCGAGGAATTCGAATACAAACTAACCGACGATCAGGTTTTTGCGCTACGTTTTGCACCTGATAACGAGTTAATAACTCTTGTAGCAAATACCCTTGAAAATAATCTGACAGGAGCAGCTATAAAAAGAGCAATCGTACACTGGCGAGCTGATTATAACAGGGTTTAAGAAAAAATCATAAAAAACAACAATGCCAATAGCAATAAAAAATGCAGTCTAAAAATTGCAATCTACTTATTGCTATTGGCTTTTTTATTGTCTTCTATCTCTGAACCTTTGCTACTTTGAACCGCTGAGCCTTTCCCCTTCACCAAAAACCATACAAAACTGATAAACAGATTATTATACAAAATAATCAAAGTAATTAAAACAAATGAATGATTTTTTTTGTTAACTTTAATAGCTACAAACATCCAGGTAAAATCTAAAATTTAATCTTATGAAAAAATTATTTTACTTTTTGACCGCTTCATTATTAGGGTTGACATCAAATGCACAAACCGTTGCTGAAATAACTCCAACTGACACTTTAACTGTAATTCAGAACGAAAATAAAATCGAACAGGATACTTATTCTGAAGATTTACCTTGGCATGCCAGACGCTTTAAAGTTTCTGCCGGAAGTTTTTTTCCTGTAAATAATACTCAAATTCAGGTAGGTACTAATAACGGAAGAATCGGTACTACAATAGACCTCGAAGATGATTTAGGATTTACTAAATCAAGTGCTTCCTTTTTAGGGACATTTGATTGGCGTATTTCAAGAAGATCACGATTGGGATTTGAATACTTTTCGCTGGACAGAAGCTCCTCTAAAACCTTGCAAAGAGAAATTAATTTTGGGGAGCATACTTACGAGGTAAATGCTAGAGTAACGGCATTTTTTAATGTTCAGATTGCAAGAATCGCCTATGGGTATGCTTTTTTATCTAAACCCAAATACGAAGCCGGATTATTAATTGGTGCGCATGTGCTTTTTGCGGATCTGGGCTTACGTGTAGATGCCAAACAGGCCGTCGCTGAAGTACATGATAATTTTAACTTCACAGCGCCATTACCGGATATTGGCATATGGGGAGAATTTGTACTCGGAAAACGTTTTGGTCTGTATGCCAATGTAAATTATCTGGCCTTAAAAATTGATACTATAGACGGTCGAATCCTAAGCTACAATTTATCTCTTCTATACAATGTGTATAAAAACTTTAGTCTTACAGCCGGATATACAGGTTTAAATTTTAAAGTTGAAGACATCGAAAAACATCTTAACGGTTCTCTGAAATGGGGGTATAATGGACCAACTCTTACGGCTGTTTATACCTTTGGACATCATGTTAAGCTCTATAAACACTAGAGTTTTAAATTCCAAAAGTTAAATTCCAAATTCCAAAAAAAAATTAAACCCGACAGGTTTTTGAAACCTGTCGGGTTAATTTTTTTATTTTTTATTTATCTATTGGGGTGAATTTTATTGCGGTTCCTCCACCTGCTGCCAATTTTAGGTTTAAGACTGTATTGTGGTTTACTTTTTGTTTGCTGATTGCAACGGGATACGGATTTGTTTTGTAATTCGCTCCTGCTCCATCTGCATATATCTCTGCTTCGTATTCCTTGTCATTATCTAAAAAAGAAAGTTTTACTTCGAGATTACGGGCTTTACTGTTCGTGATCGACCCTAAATACCAGTTTTTTTCACTCCAGTCTTTACGGACAATGGTCGTATATTCTCCAATCTTCGAATCCAAAACTTTGGTGTCTGACCAAGTACACGGAACTTCTTTTATAAATTGAAATGCTGGTTTGCCTTCGTAATTTTCAGGCAAATCGGAAGCCATTTGCAACGGACTAAAAATAATCACATACAATGCCAATTGATTTGCCAAAGTGGTTTGTACTCGGGCTCCTGAAGGCGTTTTATAATCAAAATTGAAGTTCCCGGGTGTATAATCAAACGGACCTGATAACATTCTCGTAAAAGGTAAAGTCGTTAAATGTTCCGGGGTGTTTCCGCCGTCAACCGACCATGCGTTGTATTCCTGCCCTCTTCCGCCTTCCTGCGACATAAAGTTCGGGTATGTGCGTTGGATTCCGGTTCCTTTCATCGGTTCGTGGTTGTCAATCATGATGTGGTATTTTGCAGCTGTTTCAATTACTTTTCGGTAATGACGTGCCCCATATTGACTATCATGCCATTCTTTTTTATCTAAAAACTTATTTACATACCCTGTTTTCACCGAATTAACACCCATTTTTTGATACAATTTAAAAGCATCTTCCAATTGATTTTCGTAATTTTTAGTTGCTCCGGCTGTTTCATGGTGCCCGATTAAACGAACATTCTTCATCGCGGCATATTTTGTAATTTCTTCCAGATTAAAATCCGGATAGGCTTTTACAAAACTAAAAGCAGAACCATCGGCTGTCCAATCACCATCCCAGCCTTCGTTCCAGCCTTCTACTAAAACACCGTCAAAATTATTCTTTGCTGCAAAATCAATGTACTCTTTTGTATTCTTGGTTGTTGCCCCGTGTTTTGGACCTTGTCCCCAGGTGAATTTTTCCAGATGCATTCCCCACCAGATTCCAATGTACTTAGACGGTGTAATCCACGACAAATCTTCAATTTTTGAAGGCTCGTTTAAATTCAGCATAATCGTCGAAGTGGCAACCTCTCCGGGAGTTTTACCCACAACGATTGTTCTCCATGGAGTTTTAAAAGGAGTTTCGGCATACACTTTTACACCATCAGCCCACGGCACTAAATCACTTTTGTATTGTCTGTCGGTTGTTTTTAATAAAGTCATTGAGGCAAAATCCGTTAGATTGGCTTCGTGAATGGCGACATACAATTTGTCTTTCGTTTCAAAAGTAGCAGGCGTATTGATCGTATCCGTTTTACTCATTAACGTTTTGCGATAGGTACTTTCGTAATAACTGTTTTCACGGTGCACCGGAATCCACCAGACTTCATTATTGTCTTTAAAAGTAAATTGTGTCATTTCATTCGAGATTTTTACCTTTCCTAAATGAGGCTGTTTTGGAAATTCATAGCGGAATCCAAGGCCATCATCAAAAACTCTGAAAATAATATCTACAAGACGCTCTTCTCCTCCCGATTCTTTGAGGTGAACAATCATTTCATTATGGTGATCTCTTACTTTTTTGAATTCTCCCCAAGGCTGTTCCCAGGTCTGATCGGCTGTTTTTTCTTCGGTCGAAACCACTTCAAAATTTTCAGTCATTTTTGCAATTCCCCGAAATTCGAATCCTAATAAAGAAGGTTCGATAACCGATTTCCCATTAGAAGAGAAACTGTACTGCGGCTGACCCGAAGCGGTTAATTGAAAAACCAGTTCAGCGTTTTTCCCGGGAGAACTAATTGTATATGTTTTTTTAGTACTGCAGGCAAAAATAAGCATGGAGGCTAAAGTAATCAGGCAGTATCTATATCTTATGTTTTTCATTATTTAATTGTATTAATTACAACGCTTTTATTTAATTTCGTTAAGTACTTCTTTTGCTTTGGCAGATTGCATGGAAACAAAATAATTAAAGGCCTGATCTAGTTTGTTCTGGGCATCGACATTCCCTTTCTTTTGAAGGCGTAAATTGTATAACTTGCTAATCTCCGGAAATATATTTTCTGTGTTTTTAACTCCAGCAAATGTTTTTACCTTTTCGATATAGGTGTATCCAAATTCAACAGTTGGCTCGAACATTGTTCCTTCTCCAAAATCGTTCCATGTAATCAACTGTAAATAATCTAAATTGGCACTTTTAGCCATAGCCAGCGTTTCATCAAGTGTTGCTCCGTTATTGTGCGCAATATTCCAGCCAATTGCTGCTCCGCCACCGCCTTCGGCATAAAAATCTTTAAAACCGGGATAGGCACTTCCTATTGCAACAGCGAGTTTTGGTTTTGTATTGGTATAAAAATTAGTCAAGTAAGAGCTGTTTTTATACACCCAGGCATATTCGCCGGACGCATTTACACCAGCTTCTACCGACTGATCCCAAAGTGTTATAAATGCAGGTTTCGTAGTCAAAGTATTAAAAACATTTGTCCATTCTGCAGGGGTTTGCAATACAATCGGACCGAAATTCAGTAATAGTGGTTTTCCGTTTATTTTAATATAATTGGCATCTTTAAAATACTTATTCTGTACGTAAGCCAAATCGGTTTTGGCTGCGCTGGTTACCGAAATTGCTTTTCCGGCATCAACGGCACTTTTGGTTACCCTGTCTTCATAAACAATGGCATATTCTAAGCCTACTTTGTTTAACATCGCAATAAGTTGTTCTGTATTTTCTTTTACCATCCTATAGTCATAAACATCATAGGTGCCGTACCAATCGATCAAAACACCATCAATTCCTGAATACTTCATCAATAATAAATGATTTTCAATTACATTTTTATCCCCCGAATGATACGGACCAATAAGTGGGTAATAGTAAGACGCAATCTCTCTATGGCCGTCTGCTCCTATGTTATTCGGATTTTTATTAGCCATCGTCCAGTGATATCCCCATTTTTTATCGGCACTGCTTTCATTGGTTTCGAACCAGGGCATATAATGCACATAAATCTTGGTGTTATTTGTTTTTTCAATCGCCACCGGAGCAAGTACTTCCGGTTCTGTCACTTTATCTGAACCTTTATCGTCACTACTGCAGCCAGAGGCGACGATAAGGTTTATGATACCCAAAAACAGTACTGTGATATATCTTTTCATACTTCGTTTATTATTTTATTTTTTTGCCATCGCTTACAAAAGCTTGCTTAATCTCTGGGAATCCTTTAAATCTGTGGCTAAAAATATTGGCAAAAGGTTTTTCTTTTTGCCACAGATTTTAAGGATTAAAAGGATTTTTTTTCAATCTTAAATTGCAATTCTAATCTGTGAAAATCTTTTAATTCTATTTAACTGCTTTTAAATCATTAACAAGCAAATCGTTGTGTTCCGTTCATTTTGATTATTTTAATCTTTTTTTTCACGCAGATTTAGCAGATTTTGATCATTGCTTTCTGCGAAAATCTGCCAAATCTGCGTGCCATTTTTTTTAAAACATTTCCTAATCTGAACAACATTCTACAAAAGTTAAAAACATGCCAGCCTTCCACGACTAACCAACATGAAAGACTGACATTCAACAACCTAGTTCACAGGATACCCCGGATTCTGCACCAGATTTTTATTTGTAGTTAACACACTGCTCGGAATTGGAAATATAGCTCTGGTTTTATCCGTAGCTCCTTTTTCCCACCATGGCAGGAAGAAGGTTCCGAAACGAATATTATCTGTTCTTCTTCTTCCTTCAAAAGTAAATTCCTTAAGCAACTCCTGATCTATAAATTTAAGGTCGATGATTGCTGGCATTTCTTCTCCGGCACGTCCTGTTATTTGTTGCAAGAATGGTTTTGCTAAATCCGGAGCACCTAAACGTACATGACATTCTGCTTGCATCATCAAAATTTCGGCATAGCGAATTAGTACCAAATCGTGATCACGTTCCCAGTTTTCTCCGGCTTTCATTTCGTATTTACCCAAGCGAACTCCTTCGTTTTCCTTGGCATCGGTCAGACTTGTTAAGTTCTCTGTGTAGGTTAACGGCTCTCCGTTATCCATAATAATTACAGAACCCGTAGCCAAATTGATCTGATCTCCGGCAACCATGCATTTTTTTCTTTTATCGGTATCACCAAATTTTGAATAAAGGCCCGGTTGTCCACACATCCCGTTAGCACTCCACGGATAATTTCCGGTTGGAGAAATCGCCAGTTTTTGCAAATAATGACAAGACATTGAGCTCATATAATTCCCAACTGTTCCTGCTTTTGAATCGTACGGGATCGCAAAAATAATCTCAAGAGAGGTTTGATTTTCTGTCGCAAAATTGGCAAAGAAATCCGGTGTTAAGGTATAACCCGTCACTTTCTGACACATCGTAAGACAATCCTGCCAACGTGCCGTTCCGATAAACGCTTCCGAATTAAGGTACAATCTTGCCAAAATAGCGTATGCTACATTTTTAGTCAATTTCGAGTACACCACATTTGAGTTCAAATACGGTATGGCCTCCAACAATTCTTTCTCTACAAAATCGTAAACTTGTTTTCTTGTAGCATTAGAAGGCAAATCCAGATCTTCAAAATTGGTTACTATGGGCACATTCCCAAACAAATCCAAAAGATTGTAATAGTAATAGGCTCTTAATGCTTTTAGCTCCGCATAAATCGGGGTCTTTGCCTGAGTGGTCAGAGAAGATTTGTCTATCTGATAGATGATTGCGTTAATTTTGGCAATTCCGGTATAGTTATAACGCCAGGCCGAAAGAATCATTCTGTTGTCTGCTTTCCAGGTATGTTTTTGTGCATCCTGATATTGCCCGCCATCGTACCAGTTTGTACCTCTGGTTGGAATTGTAGCCTCATCAGAAACAACTTCATTCAAAAAGAAAACATATTCACAAGTCGGATAATTATTTGATATCCCATCTGCAAATCCTCTTAGCGAAGAATAAGCTCCTCCTACCAGCGCATCAATTTCTTTTGGCGTATTTCCAAAATTCCCATCTTCTACTTTATCATATAAATCTTCATTCAAATCTGTACATGACACCGTAAAAAACATGCTTAAAAGTATCGCTGCTGTTATTTTGATTTTCATTTTTACTATTTTATGGTTATCAATTCGCTTAGTTATTCAGCGTAAAATTTAGTCCAACAGAAATCGTTGTTGGTCGCGGATAATTATTGTATCGGTCTATACCGGGAGCCGCAAGTCCTGTTAAATCCATTACTCCGGTTTGGTTTATTCCGTCCTGAGCATTCAAACCAATTTCAGGATCCACCCCTTTATACTTCGTAAATACAGCAAGGTTTTCTCCCATTAAATAAATTCTGAGTTTAGAACTTTTATATTTTAATGGTAAAGTATACCCAACAGCAACTGTCTGAAGTCTAAAGAAAGAAGCATCTTCTATCCAATAGCTGGAGTATTTTGGAGCCGAAGTGATTCCGCTTGATAAGAAATCATCCGGAACATTAAAGGCCGGTAATCTGTTCGGATCGTTCAGCATCATGTTGGTTGCGTTTAAAGCTTTTTGCCCAAACATTCCGTATCCTGAAATCCCTAAATCAAAATTTCCATAGGTAAAATTCATTCCGATCCCTAAAGTCAAATCAGGCTGTACATTTCCTAAATCTTTTTTATCGCCATCGACCAAAACATTGTCTGCTACTTTATCTCCTGCCGCATTGTAGTATAACATCTTTCCATCCGGATCAAGTCCTGCACTTTGAAAACCCCAGAAAGTTCCAACCGGATATCCTTCAGCAATAATTTGTGAATACTGACCCGACATACCAGCTAATCCGTGTAAGGACCCACTGTAGATAACATCAGTTTTATAGGTTGGATTGGAAAGTTTTTCAATTTTTTGAATGTTGTGTCCAAGCGTTAAATTCGCATCCCAAGTAAATTTATCTCCTTTAATGATATTCGCATTCAAAGTAAGTTCAACCCCTTTGTTAGACATTTCACCTACGTTTGCCAACATATTACCTACTAAATAAGGAGGCTGAGGTACTTCATAGGTATACAATAAATCTTTTGTGGTTTTAGAGTACCATTCAAATGATCCCGTAATTCTGTTGAAAAGACTAAAATCTACACCAATATTCAATTGTTGTGTGGACTCCCATTTCAAATCAGGATTTGGATTTTGTTTTGGAGAATACGCCAGACTCCATGTTTTAGTAACGGGATCGTAGTAACTGTCGTTTCCAACTCCTAAAATAGAAAGCGATTTGTATTCACCGATTCCATCCTGATTACCTGTAACACCATAACCTACTCTCAATTTCAGATTATCCAGCCAGCCTTTTGAAGCATCCATAAATTCTTCGCTTGAAATTTTCCATGCGACAGAAGCAGACGGGAAAGTTCCCCATTTATTATTGTCTCCAAAACGGCTTGAACCATCACGTCTTACAGTAGCTGTTAGCAAATATTTCCCGTCATAAGCATAATTTGCACGGGCAAAAAACGAAACCAGATTTGATTTTCCTTTATACGAATAAACATCCCCCAAGCGATAATTGTAACCCGCTCCCAAGTTGTTGAAACTAAAAGCATCTGTTACAAAACCGCTTCTTTGCGCTCCGAAGCCTTCATAAATATTTTCAAAATACGAATATCCCGCTAAGGCACCAATCGTATGTTTGTCTAAAGTTTTGTTGTAATTAACAAAAATCTCGCCTTGTGCATTGGTGTACTCCGCGTAAGTTTTTTGTGCATAACCGTCTTCTGTTCTCCCTTCCAGAACAGCATATGACGGTTTGTAGGTCCCTCCCTTTACTGCATTATGCTCCAACGAAATATTAGCTGATGCGGTAAAATCTCTAAGGAATTTAACTTCTGTCTTAAAATAACCCAAAAGTCGGTGTCGCTCATTATCAACTGTTCTGTTGGTTAAAATTTCAACCGGGTTTTCATAAATATTTCCACTCACAGAGGAGAAATTTCCATTTGAATCATACACCGGAATCGTTGGATTTAAATTGTAAGCACGTTCAAAAATTCTGTAATCGATAGGATGCCATTTGTCGATATTGGCAAACAACCCCATATCAAATTTCACCGCTTTATTGTCTCCTAGATATTGATAAGCGCTCACATTTCCACTGATTCTTTCCAGGCCTGATTTTTTAATAACACCTTCATTATTCAAATAGGAAATGGAAGCTCTGAAACCGCTGTCTGCTTTACCTGAATTAATACTCAAAGTGTGCGATTGCGAAATAGCCGTTTGTTCAATTGCTTTCTGCCAATCGGTGTTTCCTCCGTAATCAACAGCATCCAAATTCCCGGTCTGACGTACATACCCTCGCCATTGATTGGCAGATAAAAGATCTAAATTATCCGTAACATAACCAATACTTGATAATCCGGTGTATACAACTGAAACGCCTTTGGTTCCGGATTTTGTCGTGATCATAATAACCCCATTGGCGCCTCTGGAACCATAAATCGCCGTTGCAGAAGCGTCTTTTAAAACGTCTATCGATTTGATATCTGAAGGTTGCACTACATTGATATCCACTCCTGCAATACCATCAACAACAATTAACGGACTGTTACTTGCCGTTAGCGAAGTTCCTCCACGCAAACGTATCGTCGAACCTGCAGCCGGATCACCCGAGGGGCGAATAATATTCAATCCCGCTACTTTCCCTTGTAAAACCTGCTCCGTAGAAGAAAGAGTTCCTTTTACCAAATCATCTGAACCGACGGTTGAAATTGCTCCTGTTAAATCCGACTTTTTTACTTTTCCATATCCAACCGACACCACCTGAACTTCTGCCAAGGCATAACCATCATTTTGAAGACGAACATCGAGATTAGCACTTGTTGCGGTAATAAGAACTTTTTGTGTAGTCGATCCGATAAAAGATACTTCTATCGCACCTCCCACAGCTACCTGTAGTGTAAATTTCCCGTCAAAATCTGTTGTGGTTCCGTTTTTGGTTCCAACCTCAATAACAGAAGCTCCCGGCAATACACCTCCTGTATTGTCATAAACGGTACCTGATACCTGCTTTTTCCCCTGAGCAAAAATTCCCGCCGAAAGAAAAAGCATGAAAATCATCAATACCGCCGATTTAGTAGTCCACATTTGATGCAGGACTCCCTTTTTATTTTTACTATTCATTAGAATTGGTGTTTTAATTTGATAGTGAATTATTTGTCTAAAGTTTTAAGGGGAATCGAAGTATCTGAAATTGTTTTGTCTTTGTTATCCTTTACTAAGACATGAATTTCAGTTAAATTCGGAACTCCGTTTAACTCAGAAACTAAATTGACAAATCCTTTAATCTCTGCTGTTCCTCCCGAAAATTCACCAGAAATTATTTTACTGCCGGCCGTAATAGTGTACGTCAATTTGTTTACGCCCACTTCATTGTTTTTACGAGACATTCCCAGAAAATCCTTTTGACTAATTTGTGAAGGAAAAAATCTGAAAACCGGTGGTGGTGGCGGAACAAATTCGCCTGCATAAATAATCTGATCACCGGAATTCGTAGACCAATCTTTTGCCACCATTAGAAACGTAATGTTTTCCATGACAAAACCCGGTTCTGTATGATAATATTCCTGCGGTATCAAATCCATTCTGTAAAAACCATTTCCTAAATCTTTCAATTTTGTTTTTTCAGATACCTCCGGAAGCCAGGCTTGATACTCTTGTGAAACGGCCCAATTATTTAAACCGCTATGGAAATGTACACTCGGAACACCCGCAAAACCATCTTTTAAATTGGAATTAAATAAAATACTTACCGGTTTATCGATTGTCGGTTTTAAAGGATACGATCTGATTAGCTCATTAGCGGTATAAAATGAAGAGAAATCGGTGTAGGCAATGCTGGCAACATCACTTTGTTTTGATCCGTTTTTATTTTTTATACGAAACCAGAATCCTGCACTTGCTGCAATTTCTTCCGGAGTTTTAGAAAAATAAACAGTCGGTGTTAAAGTAAAGCTCCAAATTTTGTTTCCTTCATATTTCAGTTTTGCAAAATCTGATGAATTCTCAAAATTCCCTGCATCAGGTTCAGAAGGCGACCAAATCCACATATAGAGATCTTCCGTTTCTGCAAATGTGGTTCCTGAAAGATCAAAATACCACGTCACTTTTTCATCATACTTGTACACTACCGGAAATGATGACGTCGGTCCCACAGCACCTGCCGCATCTTGCGCCTGAACAAAACCAGGTGCCAAAAACAGGGCAAGTAAAATTGTATATATAACTTTTTTCATATTCCTTTCTTAATTAATAGCATTCAATTTAAAGACATAAGACACAAAATCAACTCCACCCGAAGTACGCATTAACTGTAGTTGCATCTCCTTGTTTTTACCCGGAACCGAAGTCACACGGAGTTCATCTGTTTTTTGAGTTTTTTGAGCATCACTGTACAAAAGGATTCTGACTGCACTGGCATTCGTCTGCTGAAAATCGGAGCTTAATGCCCAATACCCTTTTGGCGCAAATAATGCGGGAACATCACCTGTAACCTCATAACTTGTAGGTCTGTTTTTTTCGTCTACGTTGAATTTGATTTTAAAATCCTCGTAATTAAAATAAGTACTCAAGTTTTCTTCACTTGGTTCGACTTTATTTGCTTTTGCAAATTCATCAACCATTTTCAGGTTTGTTAATTCCCAATTGCCATTTACTTTTTCATAAATGGTAATCGGATCAACATGGCTTCCGTCTTCAATAGTATCACAGCCAATGGCTAATAAACTTATCATGACAGCCAACCAATACATACTTTTACATTTCATAAATTTGTGGTTTGATTGTTAGTTTTTTTTATCCAAAAAGGACAGAGCGAAGCTAGAAGTTAAATAAATCTTAAAAAAAATATCCAAGAAAAATCAAGATAAAAATTGAGTCAAAAACAACACAACTAATTAAAAACTAAACACTTACAAAAATTGTAGTTTTGTAAAAATCAAGACTTTGTTTAGATTAAAAACGGCATCTAAATGACAATATGAAAATTAAAGTCTATAATTTTTTCACTATACCTATATATAATTGCTTTTTATTGTATAATTGTAAATTATTAGACTTGTTTTAACATTTACAAGCTGTTTTTAAATGTGTTACGTCTAAATTTGTTAACTTTTGAAGAATTACTGCACCTAAATGCTCCAACCTATTTAAAAGTAAAACCGAATTAACACCACCAACCCAAAAAACTAATTTTACCCTAAATCAAAACATGACCATGCAAAGAATACTAATTCTATATTTTTTCATTGCAGGTTTTTCTCTCACTGCAAAAGAGACCAATCCCGTCCTCGAAGAATTAGATAAAGTCCTTCTAAAAAAAGAAGTTTACCTCAAAAAGAAATATCAGAAAATTGGGGTATTAAAAAAGAATATATCCAAATTCACATTGAACCAAAACAATGAGGAGCTTTATAACGGTTATATGGCGTTGTTTGATGCATACAAATCTTTTAAATATGATTCTGCATATTATTATTTAGAAGAAGCCAAGATCAAAGCCATTGTTTTAAAAAACCCTAAATACCTCGCTAAAAGCCGTGTTAAGGAAGGTTTCGTATTACTTTCTTCCGGCTTATTCAAAGAAGCAATTGATACGCTAAATGTTATTGATGACAAAAAACTGGATCTCAAAGACAAAATTGAATATTACAATATAAAAGCCCGTGCTTACTACGACCTATCGGATTACAACCACGATCAGCGTTATAGCATTCATTATACACAGCAGGGAAATCATTTTTTAAGAAAGGCTCTAGAACTCACCGCAACCAATACCAACGAATACTGGAGCGCAGAAAGTCTAAAACGATTAAAACAACAAGACTGGCGCGGTGCTGAATTTGCCTTTAGTTATTGGATCAATAATTATGATCTGCCACCTGATTATTATGGAATTGCTACTTCAAGTCTTGGTTATATTTATTCGGAAAGAGGGTATACTAAAAAAGCTGTTCAATACCTCGCACTTGCTGCCATTGCCGATGTTAAAAATGCGACAAAGGAGACCGTGGCACTCCGTAATTTAGCAAACGAACTCTTTAAAATGGGTTATCTGGACAAAGCAAACGAGTACATCAACATTGCCATGGATGATGCTACTTTTTACAACGCCAGACATCGCAAAATTGAGATTTCAATGATCCTCCCCATAATTGAAAAAGCACAACTCAATAATGTCAAAGAAAAAAATGATAAACTGGAAAGAATCATTATCCTGTTGACTATACTTACTGTGATTATCATTTTATTTTCGATCATTATTTTCAAACAATTAAAAGAAAGAAATAAGGCGAGAAAAATAATGGCCGACTCCTATAGTAAATTGCAGGAAATGAATATCAGCCTGAGTGAAGCCAATGCGATTAAAGAGGAATATATCACTTATTTTATTAAAGCAACCTCAGCTTTCATCAATAAAATAGACCATATCCAGAAAAGCACGCTTCATAAAATCATTACCAAAAAAACAGATGAAGTTATCGCGAGTTTAAAACGATATAATGTAAAGGAGGAACGCGAGAATTTATTCCACCAGTTTGATGAAATCTTTCTGAAATTGTTCCCAACTTTTGTAACTGATTTTAATCATTTATTTCCAAATGATCATAAATCGATTGTAAAAAAAGGAGAACTTCTGAATACCGAACTCCGAATTTTTGCTTTATACCGACTGGGAATTCAGGACAGCAGTCAGATGGCAGAATTCCTGGAACTTTCTGTAGCTACAATCTACACGTACAAAACCAGAATCAAAAGTAAATCAGACTTTAAGGATACTTTTGAAGAGAAAATTATGGCGATTAAGACTATCTGAGGTTCTGAGATTCTGAGATTCTGAGGTTCTGAGGTTCTGAGGTTCTGAGGTTCTGAGTTTTCAGGGACAAAGTTGCAGAGGTTTGAGTGTGTTATCATGTCATTTCGGTACTAGAAATCACGACAGAAATTCTGCATAAAAAATCGCCAATCTTTGTTGATTTGCGATTGTGATTTCTCGACTTCGCTCGAAAATGACAAACGGGGAGACGATTGATAATTAATTCGTGGCAGCAAAAAAATAAACCCAAATAAATGCCACAGATTATACCGATTCGCACAGATTAAAAAATCATTTAAAATCATTTAATCTGTGGCAAAAAAAACACCGCGAATTACACGAATTCGCACAAATTAATTCGCGTAGATTCGTGAAATTCGTGGCAACAAAAAACTAAACCCAAATAAATGCCACAGATTACACCGATTCGCACAGATTAAAAAATCATTTAAAATCATTTAATCTGTGGCAAAAAAAAAGCCACGAATTACACGAATTCGCACAAATTAATTCGCATAGATTCGTGAAATTCGTGACGACAAAAAACTATTCCGAAGTTTCTAACTGAAGAACAACATTCTGATAACGCTTGCTAAGTGAGAATAATTGCTCAGCAAAAATCATTATTGCTAAAGGAATAAAGAAAAAAGAAGTTAAGTTTTTCTCATATAAAAAATAGACCGCAACCATATAGATCCTGGCATACTCAAGATAATAAATCCATTTTCTTTGTTCTAATAAAGCACCGCAATTCACTAACGTAATAAGTATAAAGAACAACACAAAAACCTTATCGAAGGCGCTTAACAACTCAAAATAATACGTAAAAGCAGTCAGAATCAAAGTTGAAACTCCCAATTGAATGTACAGATAATTCTTAAACCGAAGCCGCTGATTGGGATTGGCTTTGTCCTGTAGAAAACGTTTTTCTAAGATTGGACGTATGTCCTGATCCATATGAGCCGGACTTCCGAACACAGCTTTCCACTTTTCTTTAAATCCTTTTGAACGTTTCCATAATTCGTAAATTTCAAAATAGTAGTGAAAATGCTGCCACAAAAAACTATAGCTTTTGAGTGGATGTGTTAATCCGTATTTTGGTTTTTCCTCTTCGGTTTGGAAAGTGCCGAAAAGATGGTCCCAAAAGGTGAACATATCTCCATAGTTTTTATCTAAATATTTCTCATCAGAGGCATGATGAACCCCATGTACGGAAGGCGTCACAAAAATATACTCCAGCCATTTTATCTTTCCAATAAGCTGTGTATGGGTGAAAAACGAATAGGCGCCATGAACAATTAACATCGTAATGACCATTTTAGGACGAAAACCTATAAAAGGAAGCACACACCAAAATCCGGTTCTGATAATGGCCTGAAAAGTTGTAATTCTCGCCGCTGCAGTAAAATTAAACTCTTCGCTATGATGATGCACAATGTGCGCCGCCCAGAAAAAATTGACTTCATGTCCTAATCGATGGTACCAATACCATACAAAATCGGTTGCGAGAATTAAACCGAACCAAACCAAAATAGTTGACGGGATATCAAAAATGTGATAGTGATCGTAGATGTAATCGTACAATTGGTAAAAACTTGCCGCAATAAATAAATTGATTAATCTTTCGGCTATACCAATACTAATATTCGAAACTGAGCTTTCATAATTGAAAATTTCCGGTCTTTTTTTTCGCTGCACTATTTTATATTCAATAAATAAAAAAAGGAAAAAGGCAGGCATTGCGAAGGCAAGAAAATTAATATGTTCCATTTTAAAAATTACTTTACTGCATTTATAAATAATTCAAAAAGAAAATATTTTCACCAATCAACGCAACATCCAGCTACAGAATGGCATCGATTGATGAAAATGATCTTACGCTGATTTTAGAGCGAATTTTTAATTTTGTTTATATTTCAAAGCATCCAACGCAACTTCTTTAACCGACTGCGTTACGGCTACTTTTTGCAAGGCAAGAATATAAGCAGCAATACGTGGCGTAACGTTGTGTTTCTTTGCTGTTCTGAAAACAGTATCAAAACTCTTCTCTAATATTACCTCCAGACGGGTATTAATCTGATGCATTCTCCATGATTCTGAAAGTGAATTCTGAAGCCATTCAAAATACGAAACGGTAACTCCACCGGCATTGGCCAGAATATCCGGAACAACCAAAACATTATTGTCATGTAAAATTTTATCTGCATCGGAAGAAACCGGGCCATTTGCGCCCTCTACTATAATTTTAGCACGAATGTCGTTGGCATTTTTTTGTGTTATCACGTCCTCTTTTGCCGCTGGAATCAAGACATCAACATCCAAAAGCAACAACTCTTCGTGTTGAATCACAACTGAATTCGGATACCCTTTTATGCTTTTATTGTTCAAATTATAATACAAAATAAGCTCAGGAATATTGATCCCATCCGGATTGTAAAAAGCTTCTGAAACATCACTAACCGCAACTATTTTCAATCCTTTTTCGAATAAAAACAAAGCCGAATGCAAACCTACATTTCCAAAACCCTGAATTGCCGCACTTGCTCTTGCCGGTCTTATTTTTAATATCTGAAGTGCCAGTAAACTAATGATACTAACACCTCGTCCGGTTGCTTCTACTCTACCCAATGAACCTCCGGAATGCAAATGTTTTCCGGTAACTACAGCGTGAGTTGTTTTGCCGTGTACCAGCGAAAATTCATCCATCAGCCAGCCCATTTCGTCCGGACCGGTTCCCATATCGGGTGCGGGAACGTCTTTATCAGGTCCAAAAATATCGGATAAGGCTTTGGTATAAGCTCTGGTAATTTTCTCTAATTCTGTTTTAGAATGTTTTCTCGGATCACAAATGATTCCGCCTTTAGCACCTCCAAACGGAATTCCCGTTACGGCAGATTTCCAGGTCATCCAAGCTGCCAATGCCTTTACTTCGTCAAGGTTTACAGCGGTATCATAACGTATTCCTCCTTTTGACGGACCTAAGGCTGTATTGTGAATTACACGATAACCTTCAAAATTTTGGACTTCTCCATTGTCTAAAACAATAGAAAAGTTAACAACAATCTGCTTTTCCGGACGTTGCAATTTTTGTCTGATCGATTCTTCTAAATTAAGAATATCGGCCGCAATATTAAATCGATCAATCATAGATTGAAAGGGATTCTGTTTAATTATTTCTGTGCTCATAGCTATTTATCTTTTTATTTGGGTTATGCCTTCCTGCTTTAAGTGTTCAAAGTCAGAAAGTGATTTCTTTTGCTACTCTGTTTAGTTAAGATTGCAACTGCTGCATGGAATTTTTATCAGACAGCACTGCATCATTGTATTTCTGTTTCGATTCGGTCTCATATTTTATTTTTTACTAATTCTAAAAAAAAGCCTTTCATGGTGCGTGAAAGGCTAAAAAAAAAAAATAACAAGTAGATCTTCTATTAACGCCATATCATAACACAATTCATCATGCAACACATCATTAAGCTGCGCATAAACTGACTATTATTTGGACTAGAGTTTTTCATTGTTATTGCAAATTTATAAATTACTTCCAATATTCCATAGAATTAGTAGAATTAATTTCAAATAAAATGAAAAATAGTACAAAAACCATTGTAAATAAAGCGTTTACAATATTATAAAAACAACTAAAATTGCGACATAACAATCAAAATGATGGCAATTAATGCTAAAATGATCCCCACAAAGTTGATTTTCGATAATTTTTCTTTGAAAAAAAGTAAACCAATAAGGCTTCCCAGGATTATAACGCCCATATTCATTCCGGCAAAAACGGTAGAAGGATTATCTGAAAAAGCTTGATGTGCTTTCAGGTAAAACAAAATATTTCCGAAGTTAAAAAGACCAACCAATGCTCCAAAAAGAATGTTTTTAGATTCTAATTTTCCTCTTTTTACTACTACTTCATAACCTACAATGCTCAGAGCAACAACCAATGCAATGGCAAAAACAACAAATAAAGAAGTCGTATAGGGTAAAGTTGTGTATAATGCTATTTGCTTAAAAAGAATATCGATAACACCAAAACCAAGTAAAACAACAGCTGGATAAATCCATTTGTTCTCCGTATTTTCAGTTTGTTTTTTTAAGATTAGCAAAAGTGCCAAAAAGCCTATTATAAGTCCGATAACTTTATAGGTGTTAAATTCTTCCTTAAAAATAAACCAAGCAGCAAGAATTGGAATAAACAGTGATAATCGTTGTGCAGTATCTGTTTTTACAATTCCCATATGTCGGATTGAAGCCACCAGGAAAAGAAAAATTACCGGCAACAGAACTCCAATTAAAAAGTAAATTCCCCAAGGTGCAGCTGAATTTACCGCACTTAGATCGGGACTAAATGTAATATAACAAAGTGATAACGCAAATACATAATTGAAAGCTACAATCTGAGTTGGATTGGTCGCATATTTTCGTGTGACTTTAAAAATAACACCAACAATTACACTGCAAAATATACTTAGAATAAGGAATAACATACTATTTGATTTTGCAGACAAAAATAACGTTAATCCTTATTATAACTTCCAAAAAAGAATATTAATCGCTCTTTAACCAACCCGTAATACTCATTCGAGTATTCTGAGTTACCAAAACTTCATGTATCAATTCATCACTTTTAAAGAAAACAGTTTTACCTTGTGTCGGCGCAATTTTCTGATTATTATTTACTTGATGAATTAACAATTCTCCACCATCAGCTTCCTGCCAATTGCCGTTCAGATAACAAATCATTGAATACTTACGGCTCGGATTATTTTTAAACTGATCTAAGTGTTTGAGATAAAAATCTCCTTTTTCGTATAAAGCATAATGAAATTCGTAACCGGTAATTCCTGCATAACAACTTTCATTTAAATAAAGTATAAAAGCGTCAATCTTGGCAAAAAACTCATTTTCAAAAACATTATTATGTTTTTTATCCAGCCAGTAAATCGAATCACTTCTTATGGCGTCATCATAAGCTGGTCTCTCATGATTTCCAATTCCGGCAGCTAACAACATTTTATTTTGATTTAAATCGAGTAAATTTTGTTTTAACTGATTTGCTAATACAGGACTCAAAAAATCTTCCGCTATTCCAACATTATTCTCAATATACGAAGCAATTAAATCTTCAAAACTATCTTCCATTTTATTTTTAGGAAAGACTGCAATTACAGCCAACGGAACAAGGTAGATGATTTTAAACTAGTAAAGCCTTTATTTTCAAAATAAAAAAAACCGATGGCCTTTAATTGGCAATCGGTTTTTCTACAGAATTAACAGATTTTGAAATCTTTCAGGTTTGTTATTATTTTTAAATTTTACTGATATAACTTACGTATTAAACCCGACAGGTTTTAAAAACCTGTCGGGTTTGTTTTTTAAATTATTTAAAATTTACTGATATAACCTACAGATTAAACCCGACAGGTTTTAGAAACCTGTCGGTTTTTTTTTTAAATTATTTAAAATTTACTAATATAACTTCCGTATATATCTTTAAACTGATGTCCTTTTGCGAAGCGATCTTTGCTTAGTTTTCGATATTCTACCAATCCCCATAAAACAAATTCTTTTACAAAATACCTGTCTTTTTTATCTAATTGCGGATGGTATTTTTTTACCAGAGTCTCTAAAGGAATTACTTCATCCAGTATACCTTGATAGTCCGCATCTGAACAATCGTCTAACAGTTCAAATCCGCTCTCTGCAAAAAACCAATCAATAATATCGGAATACGGAGTTTTCTCATCCGGTTTTTCGAGTTTTTCAATCTTAGGGAAAAGTTGCGAAAACAAAGTACGAACGGCTAATCCGATCAGATTTTGAGCCACAGCGGCTGCTCCCTCCTGCTCTCCTTCGTAAACCAACTCTACTTTTCCGGTAATAGATGGAATCACTCCTATAAAATCTGACAAACGCAAGGTTGTTTTATCAACTCCTGCAATCAAAGCACGACGTTCTGCAGTACTGATTAAATTCTCAAATGCTGTAATACTCATTCTGGCACTTACACCACTTTTATTGTCAATGTATTCGCTGTCACGCGCTTCAAAACTTATTTGTTCCAAAATGTCTTTTGCCAGACTTGGTACATAGACAATTTCACTTTGATTTTCGTCTAACTTCGCTTCTTGTTCTGTAATTGTTCTGGCAATTTCTACTGTCTCCGGATAATGCGTTAAAATCTGAGAACCGATTCGGTCTTTAAGCGGTGTAACAATACTTCCTCTATTGGTATAATCTTCCGGATTTGCAGTAAAAACAAACTGCATATCAAGCGGCATTCTCAACTTAAAACCTCTAATCTGAATATCTCCTTCCTGCAAAATATTAAACAAAGCCACCTGAATTCTGGCCTGTAAATCAGGCAATTCGTTTATTACAAAAATACAGCGATTTGCTCTCGGAATCATTCCAAAATGGATCACGCGGTCATCTGCATAAGATAACTTTAAATTGGCCGCTTTTATCGGATCAACATCACCTATTAAATCTGCAACAGTAACATCTGGAGTGGCCAGTTTTTCGAAAAAACGATCGCTTCTGTGTAGCCACGAAATTGGCGTCTCTTCACCTTTCTCCAAAATAAGATCTTTTGCGAAGCGGGAAATCGGATTTAAAGGATCGTCGTTTATTTCAGAACCGGAGACAAACGGAATATATTCGTCTAACAATTCGATCATTTTACGCGCTAATCTGGTTTTTGCCTGACCACGAAGTCCTAATAAATTAATATTATGACGGGACAAAATAGCGCGTTCCAACTCTGGAATTACGGTATTTTCAAAGCCATGAACGCCTTCAAAAACAGGCTGTCCTGATTTAATTTTTTCTCTAAGATTTTCTCTCAATTCGTCTTTGATCGATTTGGTTTTATATCCTGATGTTTTTAATTGACCTAATGTATTTATGTTTTCTATTTTCATATTATTTATTTAAAATTTTGGTGGAAACGCACAGCAGTGCGTCTCTAATGCCGTTTGTGGAGACGCACAGCAGTGCGTCTCTACCTTACCCGTTTTTTTCTATTGGTTTCATAATCTTCAAAAATCATTTCCCCCAGACCTTTTAATCCGGTATAAAATGCTTTACCCTGATTGGCTTCCGTGAAATGATTCACAAAACGTTGCAAATAGGGATCATTTGCAATCATAAAGGTCGTAATCGGGATATGTAATTTTCTGGCTTGTTGTGCTTGTGTATAACATTTGTCTACGATATATTCGTCCAAACCGTTACTGTTCATATAATAGGAACCATCACGCTCGCGAACACAACTCGGTTTTCCGTCGGTAATCATGAAAATTTGTTTGTTGGTATTTCGTTTTCTACGCAAAATATCCATCGCCAATTGCAAACCGGCAACGGTATTGGTATGGTAAGGACCAACTTGCAAATACGGTAAATCTTTGATTGGAATCGTCCAGGCGTCATTTCCAAAAACCAAGATATCGAGTGTATCCTTTGGGTATCGTGTTGTGATTAATTCAGCCAATGCCATGGCTACTTTTTTTGCCGGTGTAATGCGGTCTTCCCCATACAAAATCATACTGTGACTGATATCAATCATCAGAACGGTACTCATTTGTGCTTTATATTGGGTTTCTTCGACCACCAAATCATTTTCGGTAAGCATAAAACTTTCCACACCATTATTGATCTGAGCATTTCTTAAACTTTCTGTCAAAGAAATACGTTCCAGGCCGTCTCCAAAACTAAATTCACGGAATTCGCCTGTATGTTCGTCACCGTTACCGGCGTATTTGGTTTTATGATTTCCGTTACCGGAACGCTTCAAATTACCGAAAATCTGATCCAAAGCTTGTTGCCTGATGGCTCGTTCTGTTTTTGCTGTTATTCCAAAACCAGAAGTACCGTCTTCTTTGGCTTCGTCTTTTATATAACCTTTCTTTTTCAGATCTTCAATAAAATCATCGATAGTGTAGTGCTCATCGGTGAGTTTGTATTCCTTATCCAATTCGCGAAGCCAGTCTATTGCTTCATCAAAATCTCCTGAGGTATGAGTGATAAGCTCCTTGAAAATCCCGAAAAGCTTTTCAAACGGAGACTGAAATGGGGCTTCGTATGTCTTAAAGTAAAAACCTTTTTTAAATTCGTTTTTCATAATTCTAAAATTACGGTTTTTTAGAATTATGAAAAACGAAACGCTTATTAATTTTTAGTTAAAAAAAACGCCGAAAATAGTCCGAAATTAGCTCCGAAATTGTATATTATTCAAACTTTCCGTCGAAATAAAACCAGCTATTATTTTCGAATTTAAAAGTAGAAAATTCGTAATGCGTTTGGGGTTTACGCTCGCTGTCTAAAAAGTACGCTTTAAATTCGACTGTTGTCTCGGCAAAACTTATAATTTCTAATTTTTGCCATTCATTAGCAGTCGCCCAATTCAGTATTTCGGCTTTTGAATAATACGGTCTTTCCGAAACATAGGTTGTTTCTAATAGATAATCGGCATTATGAGTTGCGTAGGCCGAATATCTGGAACGCATCAGAGCCAGTGCGGTTGGTGCTTGCTGATTCTTGTCAAGATACAATCCACAACACTCATCAAACAACAAACCGGTATCACAAAAGCATTTTTTACTCTCCATCAACCTGCTCTTCTCCATTGATTTTCACATGCAGCTGATTTAATAAAACCTGATACCTGCTAATTTCTCTTAATTCTTCGTCTTCTTCTGCAAAATCAAGCAATTCGTCAAGAGTTTCGCTTACTTCCAGTAATTTATTATTGGCTTCCTTCTCTTGTTTGGCAGCTATTAAATCAATTATCTCTTGTACACTTGTTTTTAAATCTTCGAATTTTGTATTCATATTTTATGTTGTTTTTATTTTTTCTGCCCCGAATTTCACTAATTATCGCGAATTACTTTTGAAAAAACTTTTTAAAAATAGTCGCCATCATAATTCAGTTAATTAACCAATGTCTTCCAATATTGCGTATAAAATTAGTGACAATTCGTGAAATTCGTGGCAAACGTACTATTCCTCAGTAGCCTTATCTTCGTTGAACTTTTTTATAATTTCTTTTAACTTTTCTTTACGCGCAATTTCAGCCTGTTTCACTTTGTTTTGGGCTTTGTGCAATTTGTCATTGTGCTTTTTGATATTCCTTTCGTTGTTGCGTCCCATTATATTTCTCTTTTAATTTCTTCTAATGTTTTTTCAGTAAAAATCAATTCTGTGATTATCTTCTCTCTCAAAACGTCTATATCTTCTTCAAAATGTTTGGCCCAAGAAGTCAATTGCTGCAGATTTCTAATTTGTTTGATCCGTTTTGTGGTTTCAAAACTAGTCCTCAAAATTGCTTTTTTATCATACTCCGGATTGTTTTTATGCTGATAATTGACCGTATTCTGATCAAAATCGGCCTGAATATAATACAATTTTTCTATTGCATTGTCAGGATAAAATTCGCTCCAGGCCGCAAAACCTATTTTTGTTTTTGACACTGTTTCCTGCTCCATTGCTACCAATCGCCATTTGCTGTTAGCCAATCTTCCCCAATGATTCGAAATCCTGTACATTCCGTTTTCGGTATAATAATAGGTACTACCGGCTTTACTTTCGAACTGAATTTTTAAACCTGTAATCGCATCCGGTAAAACTTCCTGAAAGACACAAAATGTATTTTTAAAAGAATTGGGATGGGGTCTAAAGTTTTTTTGCATATGCAAATATACTCAGATTGTCCTGAACTCCCTAAACCAAACGATATATTGATTAACTTTGCAACTTCAATTTAAAAACAAAGAAAGTTATGTCTAAAGACTCACACGATAAAATGATGCAAAAAGGAGTTTATACCGGCGTTATAGAAAAAGATGAAAACAACAATTATTTTTGTGGAGCATATCTTTTAGATTACAAAATTGCCCACACTAATTTTACTGTTGGCGATATGATTACGATCAAATCGATTATCGAAAATCCAAGCGATATTAGCTACGATAAGTATCCAAAAAAATCTAAAAACTTCGATAAGGCGAATAACAAGCCGGAGAATAAGTAAAAAGAGTCTTCAGTCGCAGTCGCTCCTTGGACGTCAACTGTCTTTGCGACTGAGACTGAAAACTGAAAACTGAGACTGAGACTGAAAACTGGTACTACGACTGAAAACTGGTACTACGACTGCAAACCAAGTCCCGGAACTTTAAAAATTCTGAATATTTTTTCCCTGAAATCTAAAAAGTTAAAAAAAAGTGTACCTTTGCAAAAAAATTGTCGTTTTGAAGTATTAAATATTCATTTCAAACTAATAGACAAGAAGTTACCTTTTATTTATGAAAAAAATAGTTGAATACCGTAAGTTATTAAATGTAGACAAAACTGCAGAATTAAAAGATCTTAAAACAATTTATCGTAATGCGATGAAAGAATCTCATCCTGATAAATTTCAAGGTGATGATGCTGGTTTGAAAGCTGCAGAAGAGAAAAGTAAAGCGATCATTGAAGCTTATCACTTTTTGGTAAGTATTAATCCTGAAACGATTAAAACTAATTTACCTGAATACACTGAAACAATTTCGACTTGTTCAATTACAGATTATAAATTTGTTGAAGGACGTTTAATTATCGATTTCTCTAATGGAAGTGTTTACGAATACATCAGTGTTCCTAAAGCTACTTATGTAAAAATGGTAAACGCAGATTCTCCTGGAAGATTTGCAAAAAGACACATTTTGAACTCTTTTACTTGGAGAAAGAAAACAAATCAAGAATAGATTTACACACAAACTATCTATATAAGCATTCTGGCAACAGGATGCTTTTTTTATGTTTTTAAAATAAAAAATTGCGCTATTTACTTTGAAATAATAATAGCATTATAAGTTTCAGTGTCTTTTTTACAAACAAACAGCCTGACAACATGATATTTAACCCTAAAAAAACTATAACAAAATTTTAGGCGACAAAATTCTTTATATTTTATATTTTTAGATACTTTTGTTGCACAAATCAATTAACTAATTAATTTTTTATAATGAAAAAAATACTTTTTTTACTAACTGCTTCTGTAGCGATAATTTCATGCAGCAAAGTTAAAGACGGAGAATACCTAATTACAGGAACCGCAAAAGGAATTGAAAACGGAAAAACGATCATCCTACAAGGTCAGGACCCAGCAACAAAAATGACTGTCGCTCTAGACACTGTAAAAGTTGAAAACGGAAAATTCGAAATCAAAGGAAAAGTAACTGAACCGGCTTTTCATACTTTAATCCTTCAAGGAGCTAACAATCCAATCCCTTTTATCTTAGAAACAGGAGAGATTCTTGTTGCAGTTGATAAAGACAGCATCCACAAATCTAAAGTGTCAGGTACTTACAATAATGATGAGTATACTACATTTAATGCTGAACTTACTAAAACTCAAAAAAGATTAGCTGATTTTCAGAAAAACAACACTCAGAAAATGCAAGCAGCTCAACAAGCTCAAGATACAGCAACTATCAACGGTTTGATGAAACAATACATGACTATTCAAACAGAAGTACAAGCAGATTCTAAAAAGAAATATGTTGCTTATGCTGAAGGTCACCCAAAATCTTACATCTCTGCTTTGATCATTCAAGGTATGTTAGGAGATCCATCAACTGATATCAAAAAAGCTGAAGCTTTATACAACTCTTTAGATGAGTCTTTAAAAAACACGATTCCTGGTAAAGAAATCAAAACAAAAATAGGTCAAGCAAAAATGCCTGCAGTTGGTGCTACAGCTCCTGCCGTTGGTAACGCTAAATGAAGATCTGATTTTTCTGCGCCTAATCCGGAAGGAAAAGTTATTTCGCTTAAACAAAGTTTAGGAAAAGTAACTATTGTAGACTTTTGGGCATCTTGGTGTGGCCCATGCAGAAAAGAAAATCCTAATGTTGTAGCTATTTACAAAGAACTACATTCAAAAGGATTAAATATTGTTGGTGTTTCTTTAGACAAAGAAGCCGGTGCATGGAAAGAAGCAATCGCAAAAGATGGCCTTACATGGACACAGGTTTCTAACTTAAAATACTGGGAAGAGCCAATCGCGAAACAATACAATGTTGAATCGATTCCAGCTACTTTTATACTTGATGCAACCGGTAAAGTAGTTGCTCAAGACTTAAGAGGCCCTGAATTAAGAGCAAAAATCTTAGAACTTTTGGCTAAATAACAGCCGTCGGAATACCTTAAAAAAATCTCCCTTAGTGGAGATTTTTTTGTTATGTGAGGGGTTTTCTTGGGGGTTTTGTTTCAGATTGAAAGTTTCACGTTTCAAGTTTCAGGTTTCAGGTTTCAGGTTTCAGGTTTCAGGTTTCAGGTTTCAGGTTAAAACTGGGAGCGTCTTCTCTCATTTTACTTTGACTGGTTAAACGTAAAAGCTACCAATTTTATCCAAAGGGTGTTGTTTTTAGCTCTTAGAGATACAAACTCTTTTTCTGTAGATTTCCACTAAGACTGTTCGTTTTTATTTCTTAGCGCGCGACTTAAGCACTATTGTTCTCAAAGTACCTTAGTCTTTAATCGTAATCCTCTACTAAGATTTAAATATTGTGCGTTGTTGTCGAAAATCTTTATCATATGAAGAATAACTAACCTCTCAGAAGCGAAAACACATAGTTTTGGCTAAAGCCTCTCTATATCCCTTTTTTTATCTCCAGCTAAAGCTGGAGGCTATTAAACAAAACCTTGCCGCTTTGTCTCTTTATCTCTTTATCTCTTTATCTCTTTATCTCTTTATCTCTTTATCTCTTTGTCTCTTTGTCTCTTTGTCTTTTTATTACTTTCACACTTTTCATCAGAAAAAACAACTACTCAAACTAAAAAAGACACATCTTAAGAGCAAAAACTCTGGTGCTTTATACTAAATGACATCAATATTCGGAACAAAGTAAAAAAAATCATTGTTTGATACTTTTTTATTTTATTCAACACCAATGAGTTAAAAAACATCTTTAAAATAACTTAAAATTAAGTTCGGTTTTTGTTTGTAAACATAGAAAACGTTCCTATATTTGCAACCGCTTAGCACAGCAAAGCGCAACAAAACAAGCTTCGGGGAGATACTCAAGCGGCCAACGAGGGCAGACTGTAAATCTGCTGTGTGAACTTCGCAGGTTCGAATCCTGCTCTCCCCACCAAAAAAGTCCTAATAAAAATTAGGACTTTTTTTTATTTCAAAGAGACTCAAAAATTGTGAGAAGATCTGAAAATTTAAGGATTAGAAATGACTGAGCGCTCATTATCTATTTTTTCCGGTCAAAAGAAAGCCTACCGTATTACCTAATTTATCTACCGCTATATATAAATAACATCAAATACCTTTTACTTTGATATAGGTCTTATCCAATCTACAACTCTCCTCCACTCTACCTTTTCTCTTCTTCATATCTGCCTCAAGCAAAAGTCAAACTTTTAAATCCAATGCTGAATCGTGGCATGATCTACAATCACTCCTCTAATCTTCATTATTTCTTCAACATCCCAATAACTAAGTGTAAATTTTAATTTGAAATATACTGACTGAAGAATTATGTATTTTGGAAAATAATAACCTTTAGTATTCATTTTTTGATCGGTTTAAAATTCTAAAGACAAAAGTTATTCCAAAATGCGACAGATTTTTTTTGGCATCCTTTAATAAATCATTTCATAATTTGCAAAATAAAGACTTATTCTGAATACAATAGACCATTTTTTTGCGATTATTAAGTTGAAAACTACTTTTCAACGAGTATTTAAGTAATTCAAAGATAAAGAAAATCAAATCAAAATAAACATTATAATTTTGATCTCGTAATTAATATGTTAATTTTTTAAGATAATCTTAATATCGACTTATTACCGCTCCTTAATTTTAATCAACTTTAAACTGATTAAAAACACGCAAAAAGTTCATAGTACATCCTGTCAAATTTTAAAAATAAGAGATTATGAAAAACATTACTTCTTTTTTTAAAAACCTGAAAAACGTTTTCATAACGTTGCTTCTAATATTTAATATTTATTCTTCATTTTCTCAAGTAGATTTAAGAACCTGTGGTTTTAGTTGTACATCAAACAATTATACGCTAACAGATGTGTATCTAAGTCTTTCCAATGTAAATGGAGTTCCCATTACCAATACAACCTGCACAATTGGTCAAGTACAGCAGGTTTATATTTATCTTAATTACTCTTCCAACTCAAATTCCAGTATCCACTTTGCACGATTAAATTCCGATTTAACTATTGCAGGAACTACCACTTTTTTAAATGTTTTATTAGGAGATATTGTTCCTGGGTCAAATAAAAAGTTATTATATGGTCCATTCAACTGGACTTGTGGGGACGAATTAAGCCTTACAAACACAATAATAGCTTGGAAAACGAATAGTAATAATGATCCTGGACCAAACTATCAATGTAGTAGTTTTTCAAATTCTCAATGTGATTTTACAAATTCATTTATTATTTCTAAACCTTTAGCGGTTCAGTTCAGTTACAAAGCATGTAAGGTTGGTACAAATACAACGGTTAACTTTACATCGACAACAAATGGGGGAAAACCTCCTTATACCTATGCTTGGGATTTCAAAAATGATGGTGGGGCACCCGATTCAACTATAGCTAATCCAACCTATACTTATACAACTTCAAATAATACGGCAAAATTAACCGTTATAGATTCCCAAAACATATCAAATTCATATACACTTCAAATAATAGAGCCGACTGAACTAATGCTGAGTGAAACCCATACTAATGTAGGTTGCAGTGGGGGTACTTCTTCTATCACATTAAATGTCGCTGGTGGTACACCTAATTATACGTATCTATGGAGTACCGGTGCTACTACAAAAGATTTAGCAAATGTTACCTCCGGAACCTATACTGTTACCGTTACGGACAGCAACAACTGTACAAAACAACTTTCTGTAACAATAACTAATGGAGATACAATTAAACCGATAATCGCTCCATTACCTTCTCCTACAACGATTAATTGTCCAAACACACCTGTATTTGATCAAGCAACAGCTACTGATAACAGTGGGACAGTCACCTCGCTTACATTCGTTGATGTAAATACCCCCGGATCATGCCTTGGTAAGTACTCAATTACCAGAACGTGGACAGCAAAAGATGCCTGTAATAACACTTCACTGCCAGTAAGTCAAACAATAAATGTTGTAGACAATACAGCTCCTACTTGGACTACTGCACCAACGAATCTTAATGTAACTTTACAATGCAGTAATAATGCAGGTTTAGCTAATGCTCAAGCTCAATTCCCGATTGCAACTGACGCTTGTGATACGGATGTGACCAACATTGTAAAAGTAAGCGGTGCTTTTATAGCTTCTCAAGGTTGTGCTAACGCCGGAACATATACTAATACTTGGACGGTTAATGACGATTGTGGAAATACTTCTGCTATTTTCACGCAAATCATTACCATCGAAGATACCACTGCTCCTACTTGGTCAACTCAAGCCGGAACATTAAATACAACGGTTCAATGTAGTGATGCAACAGCTTTGGCTAATGCTCAAGCTCAATTCCCAGTAGCTACTGACGCTTGTGATACAGATGTGACCAACATTGTAAAAGTAAGCGGTGCTTTTGTAGCTTCTCAAGGTTGTGCTAATGCCGGAACATATACTAATACTTGGACGGTTAATGACGATTGTGGAAATACTTCTGCTATTTTCACACAAATCATTACCATCGAAGATACTACTGCTCCTACTTGGTCAACTCAAGCCGGAACATTAAATACTACTGTTCAATGTAGTGATGCAACAGCTTTAGCTAATGCTCAAGCGCAATTCCCAGTGGCTTCTGATGCTTGTGATACGGATGTGACCAACATTGTAAAAGTAAGCGGTGCTTTTGTAGCTTCGCAAGGTTGTGCTAACGCCGGAACATATACTAATACTTGGACTGTTAATGATGATTGCGGAAATACTTCTGCTATTTTCACTCAAATCATTACTATCGAAGATACTACTGCTCCTACTTGGTCTACTCAAGCCGGAACATTAAATACAACGGTTCAATGTAGTGATGCAACAGCTTTGGCTAATGCTCAAGCGCAATTCCCAGTAGCTACTGATGCTTGTGATACGGATGTGACAAACATTGTAAAAGTAAGCGGTGCTTTTGTAGCTTCTCAAGGTTGTGCTAACGCCGGAACCTATACTAATACTTGGACGGTTAATGATGATTGCGGAAATACTTCTGCTATTTTCACTCAAATCATTACTATCGAAGACACTACTGCTCCTACTTGGTCAACTCAAGCCGGAACATTAAATACTACGGTTCAATGTAGCGATGCAACAGCTTTGGCTAATGCTCAAGCTCAATTCCCAGTGGCTGCTGACGCTTGTGATACAGATGTGACAAACATTGTAAAAGTAAGCGGTGCTTTTGTAGCTTCTCAAGGTTGTGCTAATGCCGGAACATATACTAATACTTGGACGGTTAATGACGATTGTGGAAATACTTCTGCTATTTTCACACAAATCATTA